>NZ_CP045644.1:3498271-4129907 GCF_009498455.1 Variovorax paradoxus
CGAGGATCGCGGTCTGGCCGGCCTTCTTCAGGATGCCGCGCACCTCGGCGGTCAGGCGTTCGCGCGTGCCGCCGTCGAGGTTGGAAAACGGTTCGTCCAGCAGCAGCACGGCGGGCGAGGGCGCCAGCGCGCGGGCCAGCGCGATGCGCTGCTGCTGGCCGCCCGACAGCTCGTGTGGGTAGCGCTCGCCGGCTTCGGCCAGGCCGACCAGCGCGAGCATCTCGGCCACGCGTGTCTGCTGCGCCGCGCGGTCCAGCCGGCGCAGGCCGAAGGCCACGTTCTTCGAGGCCGACAGGTGCGGGAACAGCGCGTACTCCTGGAACATCATGCCCACGCGCCGCTGCTCGGGCGGCAGGTGCTTCTGCGGCGACGACAGCAGCGTGTCGCCCAGGCGGATGGTGCCGTCGCGCACGGGTTCGAAACCGGCGATGGCGCGCAGCACGGTGGTCTTGCCGCAGCCCGAGGGGCCGAACAGGCAGGCGATCTCGCCCGCGGCCAGGTCCAGCGAGAAGCCGTCGACCACCGTGTGCGGGCCGCGCGGCGTGTCGTACGCGAGTTGGAGCGAGTCGAGATGAAGCGGTGAACTCATGAAGGGTCCGTGTCGGGTGGTGTCGCCGCCGGTGTCGCACCGAGCTGGTTGCGCGCCAGCAGCACCACCGGCAGCAGGCCGGCGACCACGATGGCCAGCGCGGCGATCGCGCCTTCCTCGTAGGTGCCGCGCGCGGCCTCGGCGTAGAGCCAGGTGGCGAGGGTGTCGAAATTGGCCGGGCGCAGCAGCAGCGTGGCCGGCAGTTCCTTCATGGCGTCGACGAAGACCAGCAGCGCGCCCGCCGCGATGGCGGGCTGCAGCAGCGGAAGGTGCACGCGGCGCAGCGTGCCGCCGGTGGTTTCGCCGAGCAGGCGCGAGGCCTGCTCGATGGCGGGCGGAATGCGCGCCAGCCCGGCCTCGATGCCGCCCACGGGCATCGCAAGAAAACGGATCGCACAGGCCACGACCAGCACGATGCCCGCGCCCATCAGCGGCAGGCCTTGCCAGCCCATCGCGCCGGCCAGCGCCGCGTCGAAGGCCAGGGCCGGCGTCAGCAGGCCGATGGCGAGCACCGTGCCCGGCACCGCATACCCCAACGTCGCCGCGCGCGCCTGCCAGCGTGCGCGGTTGGGGCTCGTGCCCTGGCTGCGCGAGGCCCAGGCCACGACCAGCCCGGCCGCCACGGCCACCACGGTCACGCCGGCGGCGAGCGCCAGCGTGTTGCCGAGGCTGGCCACGAGGCCTTGCGAAATGCCGCCGCCCTGGTGCAGCCGCTTGGCGCTTTCCCAGACCAGGTACAGCGCGGGCGCGACGAAACCGATCAGCACCGGTAGCGCCGCTGTGGCGGTCGCCGCCCACGCCGCGCCGCCGTGCAGGCGCCGGGGCTGCACCGCGCGCATGCGCTGCGTGGAGCCGAAGCGCTGGTGCTGGCGTCCGTTGCGTTCGAGCCAGACCAATGCCACCACCACGAACAGCATCGCGCAGGCGATCTGCGCGGCGCCGGCCAGGTCGGAGCGCGTGATCCAGGTGGTGTAGACCGCCACCGTGAGCGTGTTCACGCCGAGGAATTCGGAGGCGCCGATGTCGTTGAGCGTCTCGAGCAGCGCCAGGCTCAGGCCGACGGCCAGTGCGGGCCGTGCGAGCGGCAGCGCCACACGAAAGAACGCGCCGCGCCGGTTCTCGCCCAGCGTGCGCGCCGCTTCCATCAGGTGCGCTGGCTGAGTCATGAACATCGCGCGCGCCGTCATGTAGACGTACGGGTAGAGCACGAAGCCCAGCACGAAGATCGCGCCCGGCATCGAGCGCAGGTCGGGCAGGCGGAACTGGCGCGGGCTGTCGAAGCCCAGCATCCAGCGGATCGCGCCCTGCACGGGGCCGATGGGATGCAGCAGGTCGAGGTAGGCAAAAGCGACGATGTAGGTCGGCA
This sequence comes from Variovorax paradoxus, assembly GCF_009498455.1. Taxonomy (NCBI): domain Bacteria; kingdom Pseudomonadati; phylum Pseudomonadota; class Betaproteobacteria; order Burkholderiales; family Comamonadaceae; genus Variovorax; species Variovorax paradoxus. The sequence goes on from NZ_CP045644.1 coordinate 3,500,227, forward strand.
TCGCCAACGGCAGCAGCAGTGCCCAGTTGAGCACCCCGCGGCCGGGGAAATCATGCGCCGTGACCAGCCAGGCGCAGCCGGTGCCGATCACGAGGACGAGGGTGCCGACGCCCGCGAGCAGCAGCGCCGTGTTGAGCGCTGCCTGCGGCAGCACGTGCGCGAACAGCGGCCCCCAGTGGCCGACGCCCGAGCCGAACGCGAGCCAGGCCAGCGTGAGCACCGGCGCGAGCACGCCGAGCGCAATGAGCAACGACGCGCAGCGCCACGCCGGGCCCGCGGCGCGCAGGCCCGGCGGCTGGCGCCGCGACATCAGCATTCAGTCGCCGGCACGGCGTGCCCGGCCATGCAAGGTCACTGGTCGAAGCCGACCTTGTCCACCAGGGCGCTGGCCTGCTTGCGGTGCTTGGCAATCTCGGTCAGCGGCAGCGGGTCGACCTTCAGCGCGCCGATGGTCTGGCCGATGATCGGGTCGAGGGCCACGCCCTTGCGCACCGGGTACTCGTAGTTGGTCTGGGCGTAGAGCGCCTGCGCCGGCTCCGACACCAGGAACTCGAGCAGCTTGACCGCGTTGGCGCGCTGCGGCGCGTTCTTGGCCACGGCCGCGCCGCTGATGTTCACGTGCGTGCCGCCGCTCTTGGCGTTGGCGAAGGTCGGACGGATCACCTTGATGGCGTCGCCCCACTTGCGCGCGTCGGTGCCTTCCTTGGCGCTCTTCATCTGGCCGACGTAGTACGAGTTGGCCACGCCGATGTCGCAGATGCCGCCGAGGATGTCGCGCGCCACGTCGCGGTCGCCGCCGGTGGCCTTGCGCGCCAGGTTGCCCTTGACGCCGCGCAGCCACTGCTCGGTCTTGGCTTCGCCGTCGTGCGCGATCATCGCGGCCACCAGGGCCGTGTTGTAGGGATGCTGGCCGGCGCGGATGCAGACCTTGCCCTTGTACTTCGGGTTGGCCAGGTCTTCGTAGCGGAAGCTGGTCAGCGGCTGGTTCTTGTCGGCGTACAGCACGCGGGCGCGCAGCGAGAGCGCGAACCACTGGCCGTCGGCGCCGCGCAGGTTGGCCGGAATGGCCGACTCGAGCGCGGCCGATTTCACCGGCTGCGTCACGCCGCCTTCGACGAGGTCGACGAGGTTGCCGATGTCCACCGTCATCAGCACGTCGGCCGGCGAGCGGGCGCCTTCGGCCTTCACGCGTTCCAGCAGGCCGTCCTTCACGAACACCGTGTTCACCTTGATGTTGCTCTGCGCGCTGAACGCCGAGATGAGCGGCTGGATCAGCGCAGCCTCGCGCGTCGTGTAGAGCGTGAGCTCGTCGGTGGCGGCGTGCGCGGGCAGGGCGGCAAGGGCGAGCCAGGCAGCGGAAACGCCGAGGAGGGCGTGTGCCACGCGGCCCTGGGAGCCGGAACGGTCGGTCATGAAGGATCCTCCAGGTGCGGTGAGGTGTTCTATGGGGAAAGACATCGGCGACGACGGAGCGTGTCGCTGATGCGAACAATTATCACTGACAGGGAGGAGCGGGTTTTCCTTTGGCTTACAGCTTGAGGGCCTACTGCGGCGCGTTGGCGTTGCTTCGGGCCTGGGTGTCGCTAGGCGGTCAAGGCCACGACTTCCGCGTCGGTCAGCTTCTGCGGCCGGTATTGCACCGATCGGACATGAAGGAACGGCTGGTTGCCGCCGGTGGCCAGGTTCCCGATGCCCAGGAAGTTCATGGGCGGGACCGTCGTCATGCCCGCTTTCAACAACTGGCCGTTGCATCCGTAGCGAAGGCCGTCCGCGCCATAGCTGACCGTGGTCTTGACCGGGTTTCCAACGGGGGTGCCGAGGAGTCCGATCGCCACCGTGCTCGGGCCTGATACGCCATTGGCGTTGGAGTAGGCATAGGCGGACCCCGTCGTGTTGAATCCGATGCCGACGCGATTGGCAATGGCAGAGCCGATTTCGATCAGGTTTCGGGTTGCCGCGTCTCCTTCTCTCGGTCGTCCGAACTCCATGTAGAGGGTGCCTTCGGCGGCATTGCACCAGCCCTTGGTCGTGTCGACGCGAACGAGGTCGCCGGTACGCGTGGTGGCGGCCGAGGTTGCGGTGTCTGCTTGGCGGGTGGTGGCTGCTGATGTCGATGCGTCTGCTGCCCGCGTCATCGTCGCGGCCGTTGTCGGGATGTAGCTGGTCACCACAGGCCCCTCTTCGACCTGGCCCTTGCAGAACCACACCGTGAGATTGCTGGTGAGAACCCCGTTGTTGTGAACGACTGGGTAAATTCCGCCGGATGCAGCCGGCGTGATGTTCTGAGTAGCCGTCCGAGAGAACCGGTCCACGAACTGGGCAGAGTTCGCAGTGCTGATGATGAAGCCCCCCATCCCCGACGAGCCGGTGTAGTACAGGTTGATTGCTTCGCTTCCGGTCAACGGTCTGCTCAGCTTGACATAGGCACTCGTCGAATAGGCGGTCCCGGTGGTGACGGCCGCGCCGACGCCGGCACCACTTTGCACACGGCTGCCCGAGTAGCCTGAGGCGCTAGCCGGTGTGAACGTGACAGCGACGCAGGCTTCTCCGTCGATCGTCGTACTGGCCACTGCAGGTGGAGTAGTCCCTCCTGCAACGCCGAGCGTGATTTGGCTGCCCAGGAGCAGATTCGTGCTCTGCCCCTCCAGCATCAGCCATGGTGCAACGGTCAGGTCGGCCGGGTTGTAGGTCATTCGCGCAACGCCCGCCGTCGCAGTCTTCATCGCCCCCGTGGAGTCGAAATAGGTTCCGACGGACGCGCGGCCAGTGAAGGTCTCGGTGCTCGGGATGTAGCTGGTGGCGAACGCGCCGGCTTCGAGCTGGGCGCCCCAGGCGAGGCAGGTGCCATTGTCTGGCCGAGCGCCCGAGGCCACTGCGTAGCAAGTCAGCGTATCGCCGACCGTGATTGGCATGTTCGATGTGTAGGTGCAGCGAAACCAGCCCCCACCGGCGTCTCGCATTTCCCAACCAGTACCTGAGATTGAAGGTGTGGGGCTGTGGAGGTTCACGCTCCCAGGCGCCCCATTGAACGTCGTTGTGCTGTTTCGCAGCATCAAGTCGATAACGGCTGTCCTCGAAACATTCTTGAGATAGATCGAGTACGTCATCACTGTTGCCGTAGCGGCAGCCGACAGGAAGTTGGGCGAATTGGCCGCCCCCGAGAATTCAACAGCTCGGAGCGTGCCGTCCGGTGCTGTCTTGCCAGTGTTGCGCACCATTCCTCCGCCCGACCATAGGTGCACGTCGCTGCTCTTGGCCAAGATGTTCGTGCGCTGCTCTTCCACCATCAGCACAGGCGGCAGCGTTAGGTTGGACGGCTCGTAGCTGTTGCGCGCAACGCCCGCCGCCGCATAGCGCAGGAGGCCCTTGGCGTCGCAGTAGCTGCCAATGGACGCACGCGCCGTGACGCCGTCCCAACTGGGGATGTAGGAGCTGGCGAACGCGCCAACTTCAAGCTGGGCACCCCAGACGTAGATGCCGGCGACGCCGTCGCCGGGGCCGGTGCCGGCAACCGCCGCACCGGGGTAGACAGCCGCGGTCAGTGTCGCGGATGCATCCGTCGTGAAGACGACCTCGACCCTGCGCCATCCACCGCCAATATCGACGATCCGTTTCGTCACCTCCACGAAGGCCGAGATGGTGAAGAGGGAGATGGTCAAGGCCGACAGGTCGAAGGCGAAGCTGATTCTTTCGCCCGTCGTCGCACCGGAAGCAAAGGTCCATCCATTGGAGGAGCCTGCGGCCTTCGCATAGAACGAAAAGGTGTAGGTCATTGCGGCCGCCACCTTGGCAGTCGTCTGTGAAGCGCGGCCCACGGACGCGATCCCGCCGCTGAGCAAGGTCAGCTTGCAGGCATCCCAACGTCCGTTGGGCGCCTGGGCGGCGCCAGGCACGGCGGTGACGCTCGTCTTTGTCCAGGCCGCGTTTTCAAACCGCGACGAAAACGCCAATTGGTTGATTCGCGCGTTTTCGATGAGCAGCCCCTTTGCCACCTTCGTGACCGGATCAAAGTCAAAGCGCGGTGTAGCACTGGGTTGAATGAACCCCTGCGAGTTCACGCAGGTGCCGTTCGTCCCGCCCGCGTAGGTGAACAGTTCGGCGAAGGTCTTTTCGGTGAGTGTCGTTGTCATCTGGTTGATTCCTCTGCGGGCGGCCTCGCGCGGGCGCAGGCTGGGCCTTCGGATTCGGCGACGGAGGGTTCCGTCGCCGGCCAGCCCATGGCGGCCATGGCAGTCTTTTCCTTGGTTGGCGATGACGACTTTCTCGCCGAACGCGCCAACGAAAAAGGCCGACATATGTCGGCCTTCAGAGGAAAGAGAGGCGTTCGCGATTCAGCGAGCGCGGGGTCTGTGCCTCACCGCCCCGCCGGCACCTCGAACACCAGGCACGTTGTCGTCGCATGCGCATACAGCGTGCCGTCCGCCCCGACCAGCCGGGCCTCGGCGGTGGCGAGCTGCTTGCCGCAGTGGATCACCTTGCCCTCGGCGCGCACGCGCTGCACCTTCGGCGTGAGGCCCTTGACGTAGTTCACGCTGAGCTCGGCGGTGGTGTAGCCGCGACCGGGCGGCATCATGGTGTGGACCGAGCAGCCCAGGGCGGAGTCGAGCATCGTGGCGACCCAGCCGCCGTGGATGGTGCCCAGCGGGTTCAGGTGCTGCGGCAACGGCGTGCCCTGGAAGATGGCGATGCCCCGGCTGACCGAGACGATCGTGAAGTCCAGCGTCTTGGCGATGGCGGCGTACGGAATCTCGCCGTTGAGCATCGCGTGCATGACCTCCAGACCGGTCTTGCCCGCGACCTGCTCGGAGCGCGCGAGCCCGGGGCCGGGGCCGTTGTCGAGGCGCTCGACGATCTGCCGTTCTTCGGCGATCCATGCGTCGAGCAGGTTGAGGGGGATGTCGGTGGAAGCTTGCTGCGTCATGCCTGTGTTCCTGCTGGGGGCTTTGGTGAGAGGGGTCAATTGCATATGCAATAGTTGCACATACAATAATACCCCATGGACACACCGACCCAACCCCGCGGCTGCACCAGCTTCAAGGTGCGACAGCTTTCGCGCCGCCTGTCGCAGCACTACGACGCCGAGGTATCGCACAGCGGCCTGAAGACCACGCAGTACTCGCTGCTGTCGCACCTGGCGCGGCTCGGTCCCTCGCGCCCGGTCGACCTGGCGGGCGAACTCAAGATGACCGCGTCGACCCTGAGCCGCAACCTGCAGCCGCTGATCGCCGCGGGCTTCATCGCGCAGGGTGCCGGCGCCGACGCGCGCAGCCTGCTGGTGCAGCTCACCGAAACGGGCGAGGCCAAGCGCCGCGAAGCGCAGCAGCACTGGAAGGCGGCGCAGCAGAAGATCAATGCGCTGCTGGGCGTGGAGCGCGTGCTCGCGTTGCACCAGCTGATCGACGAGGCGATGGACCTGCTGGGGGCCGACGACGAGCCCGCCCTCGAAGACTGAGCGTCCTTCCACCCCGAGCGATACCGAGACCCCCGACATTTTTCTCACCGCGCGCAGAGGCTGAGCGCGCGAGTGCGTTGCCTGCGTTGCCGTTTTTCCTCCTCCATTCAATTCCAACAGCAGAGGTTCCATGTTCGCCACCCACGTCTCCGCATGGCTGCAACGCCGCGGCATCCACTACGGCTGGATCGTCGCGGCCGTCACCTTCCTGACCATGCTCACCATGTCGGCCGCGCTCGGCCTGCCGGGCGCGATGATGAAGCCGCTCGGCGACGAGTTCGGCTGGAGCACCGAGCAGATCTCGTCCGCGCTCGCGCTGCGCTTTGCGCTGTTCGGCCTCATGGGCCCGTTCGCCGCGGTGCTGATGGAGCGCTACGGCCTGCGCGCGGTGATGTGCGCCGGCCTCACGCTGGTCGGACTGGGCATGGCGCTGGTCACCACGGCCTCGCAGCTGTGGCAGCTCTTCGTGCTGTGGAGCCTGATGCTCGGCCTGGGCACCGGCATGACGGCGCTGGTGCTCGGCGCCGTGGTGGCCAACCGCTGGTTCGTCGCGCGGCGCGGCCTGGTCGTGGGCATGCTCACGGCCAGCGCGGCCACCGGCCAGCTGGCCTTCTTGCCGCTGGCTGCCTGGATGATCGAGCACTGGGGCTGGCGCTCGGCCATCGTGCCGATCGTGGTCGGCAGCGTGGTGATTGCACTGCTCGCGCTGTGCCTGGTGCGCAACCGGCCGTCGGACATCGGCCTGCAGCCCTACGGTGAAGCGCCCGGCACGCAGCCGGCGCCGGCACCCGCCTTCACGATGAACTTCGCCACGCCGTTCCGTGTGCTGCGCGAAGTGGCGACCAACCGCACCTTCCTGATCCTGGCCGGCACTTTCTTCATCTGCGGCCTGAGCACCAACGGCCTGGTGCAGACGCATTTCATCTCGCTGTGCGGCGACTACGGCATGAGCGCCGTGCCCGCCGCCTCGGTGCTCGCGATGATGGGCGCCTTCGACTTCGTCGGCACCATCCTGTCGGGCTGGCTCTCCGACCGCTATGACAACCGCAAGCTGCTCTTCTGGTACTACGGCCTGCGCGGGCTGTCGCTGTTCTGGCTGCCGCATTCGGAGTTCACGATCTACGGCCTGGGCCTGTTCGCGATGTTCTACGGCCTCGACTGGATCGCCACCGTGCCGCCGACCGTCAAGCTCGCGGGCGCCGCGTTCGGCCCCGCGAAGGTCGGGCTGGTGTTCGGCTGGATCTTCGCGGCCCACCAGCTGGGCGCGGCCACCGCGGCCTGGGGCGCGGGCTTCGCGCGCACGCTGCTGCTGACCTACACGCCCGCGCTGTACACGGCGGGCGCGGCCTGCCTGTTCGCGGCGGTGATCGTCATGGCCATCCGCCGCCCCGCCAAGACCGCTGCCGCACCGGGTGCGGCCACCACCAGCGCCGCCGCGCGCGCCTGAACGCCGGAGACCCGCATGACCACCCCGCAAAACAACAGCGACCTCGACCCGCGCACGCGCCGGCTGCTCGAAGCACCCATCATTCCCACCCTGCTGCGGCTCGCCGCGCCCAATGTGCTCGTGATGCTGGCGCAGGCCTCCGTCGGCCTCATCGAGACCTACTTCGTCGGCAAGCTCGGCACCGACGCGCTGGCCGGCATGGCGCTGGTGTTCCCGATCGTCATGCTGATGCAGATGACCTCCAGCGGCGCGATGGGCGGCGGCATCGCCTCGTCGATCGCGCGTGCGCTGGGCGCGCGCCGCCGCGGCGATGCCGATGCGCTGGTGTGGCACGCGGTGGTCATCGCGCTCGGCTTCGGCCTGTGCTTCACGCTCGCGCTGCTGCTGGGCGGGCGCTGGCTCTATGGCGTGATGGGCGGCTCGGGCGCCGCGCTGGAAGCCGCGCTCACGTACTCGAACTGGGTGTTCGCGGGCGCGGTGCTGGTGTGGCTCTTCAACTCGCTGTCCGCGATCATCCGCGGCACCGGCAACATGGCGGTGCCGGCCAACGTGACGGTGGTGGGCGTGGTGTTCCTCATTCCGGCGTCGCCGCTGCTGATCTTCGGCATCGGGCCGTGGGGCGGCATGGGCATCGCGGGCGGGGCGCTGGCGCTGTTGCTGTACTACCTGCTGGGCTCGCTCGCGCTCATCGCCTACCTGCGCTCGCCGCGCAGCCTGCTGCGGCCCACGCTGGCGGCGTTTCAGATGCGCTGGCCGCTGTTCCGCGACATCCTGCGCATCGGCCTGATCGGCACGGTGTCGACGGTGGCGACCAACCTGTCGATCGGCATCGCCACCGCGCTCACCGGCCACTTCGGCGCGGGCGCACTGGCGGGCTACGGCACCGCGTCGCGGCTCGAGTATCTGCTGGTGCCGCTGGTGTTCGGCCTGGGCGCGCCACTGGTGGCGATGGTCGGCACCTGCATGGGCGCGGGGCTGCGCGAGCGCGCGCTGCGTGCCACCTGGGCCGGCGCGGCGCTGGCCTTCGCCATGGCCGAGGTCATCGGGCTGGCGGCCGCGCTGTTCCCGCGCCCGTGGCTGATGCTGTTCGGCCATGACCCCGTGATGCTCGAGACCGGCGCACACTACCTGCGCGTGGTGGGGCCGCTCTATGGTTTCTTCGGCGTGGGGCTGGTGCTGTACTTCGCCTCGCAGGGCGCGGGCCGGCTGCTGTGGCCGGTGATCGGCAACATCGCGCGGCTCGCCGTGGCGGGCACCGGCGGCTGGCTGGCGCTGCGCTGGGGCGGCGGGCTCACCGGCGTGTTCGCGGCACAGGGCGTGGCGCTGGTGGTGTACGGCATCGTCATCGCCTCGGCCATCGCAGGCGGCGCGTGGTTCGGCCGTGTCGGATGGCCGCGCACGACGCAGGGTTTGCTGCGCCGCGTGGCGCAGGCCTGAAGCGCTCCGGTTTTCTTTTCAACGAAAGGCTCGTCATGCAGATCAAGGATTCCGTCGTCTTCATCACCGGTGCCAACCGGGGGCTCGGCCTGGCGTTCGCCAAGGCGGCACTCGCAGCCGGTGCGCGCAAGGTCTACGGGGCCGCGCGCGACCCCAAGAGCATCACGCTCGCGGGCGTCGTGCCCGTGGCGCTCGACGTCACGCAGCCCGCGCAGATCGAGGCCGCCGTGCGCGCCTGCGGCGACGTGACGCTGCTGGTCAACAACGCGGGCATCTCGCGCGGATCGAGCTTCCTGGGTTCGCCCGACGCGGTGGCCGCGGCGCGCGCCGAGTTCGAGACCAACTTCTTCGGCCCCTGGGCGCTCACGCAGGCCTTTGCGCCGGTGCTCGCGTCGAATGGTGGCGGCGCGGTCCTCAACGTGCTGTCGGCGCTGGCCTGGACCACGTTCCCCGGCGTGGCGACCTACAGCGCCACCAAGTCGGCGGCCTGGTCGCTGAGCAACGGCTTGCGCAACGAACTGGCGGGGCAGGGGACGCAGGTCACGAGCCTGCATGTGGCGCTCATGGACACCGACATGGCGGCCCGCATGCCCGACCCCAAGACCTCCCCCGACGACGCAGCGCGCCAGGCGCTGGCGGGCGTGGAAGCGGGCCTGCCCGAGGTGCTGGCCGACGAGGTCACGCGCCAGCTCAAGCAGAGCCTGTCGACCGACCGGCCCGCGTATGCGAGCCCGCCGGTCTGACGTGCGTCAGTAGCGATACGGGTTGTTCGGGCGGCGGTCGTAACGGTTGGGCACGCCGTCGCCGTCGTAGTCCCGGCGGCCATGGCGGCGGTCGTCCCAGCCGCGACGGCCGTGGTCGTAGTAACCGTGGCGACGCGGGCCGTCGTAGTGGCCCGGGTAATAGTGGCGCGGGGGCGGCGGCGGTGCGTAGTAACGGTGGCGCGGCGGCGGCTCGGGCGTCACATACACCTGGGCCTGGATGAACGGGCCGCCGGCCTGGGCATGGGCGGGTGCGGTGAGGGCGGCCAGCGAGAGCAGGGCGGCGGCACCGAAGGCGAATGTCAGCTTTTTCATGGCGACTCCTGAGGAGTGGTTGCGATGCCTCATCGTCGCGCCATTGTGTGAAGTTCTTGTAAGCCGGAAGCGAAATCGCATGAAGAGCTGTAAGCCGCTGCGCCCCTGCTTTTTCAGCGTTGCGGTGCCGGCAGCATGCGCCGCAGCGCTTCGAAGAACAGGTCGGACTGCTCCCGCTCACCCTGGATCTGCGCCGCCACGTGCGCGGCCAGCTTGGCGTTGACGGGCACCAGCGGGCGGCCGGTCGATTGCGCGATCACCTGGTGCAGGCAGGCGCGCTCCAGGTAGTACAGGTCGTCGTAGGCGTGCGCGATGGTGCCGCCCGCCACGATCACGCCGTGGTTCGCGAGAAAGGCCACGTCCTTGCCCGCCATGGCACGCGCGATGCGCTCGCCCTCGGCATCGTCGAGCGCCAGGCCGTTGTATTCGGCGTCGATGGCGATGCGGTTCATGTAGCGCATGGCGTTCTGGCTGGCGGTCGGGTCGAGCGCGCGGTCGACCGTGAGCGTCAACGCCGTCGCGTAGGGCATGTGGCAGTGCAGCACCACGGCGTGGCCCGTGAGCCGGTGCACCGCGCCGTGGATGAACAGGGCCGTGGGCTCCACGCGGTGGCGGCCCGCGAGCACTTCGCCGTGCACGTCGATCAGCACGATGTCGTCGGGGCCGATCTCGCTCCAGTGCAGCCCGCGTGGGTTGATGAGGTAGCGGTCCTGCGCGCCCGGCAGCAACACGCTGAAATGGTTGCACACACCTTCGGACAGGCCGTGGTGGGCCGCGGCACGCAAGGCGAGCGCGAGGTCTTCGCGCAACTGGCGCACAGCGGGGCTGGCGTATTCGGAATCGGCGGACATCGCGGGGTCTCCTTCTTTCTTGTGGTCGATGAGTCGTGTCGAATCAGGCGCGGACGAGGCCGGCCCAGGCGGCCACGAAGCGCTGCGCGTCTTCGCGCACGGCGGCGGCGCTCTTGCCGGGCTTGTAGAGCGACGAGCCGATGCCGAAGCCGGCCGCACCGGCTGCGCGCCACGTGTCCATGTTGTCCGGCGAAATGCCGCCCACGGGCATCACGGGCGTGCCGGCCGGCAGCACCGCGAGCAGGGCCTTCACGACAGCGGGCGAGGCCAGCTCGGCCGGGAACAGCTTGAGGCCCGTGGCACCTGCCGCGAGCGCGCCGAAGGCCTCGGTCGGCGTCATCACGCCGGGCAGGCAGACCATGCCCAGGCGCGCGGCCTCGCGGATCACGTCAGCGTTGAAGTTGGGCGAAACGATCAGCTCGCCGCCGGCCGCATGCACCTCGCGCACCTGCTTCGCGTCGAGCACCGTGCCCGCGCCGACCAGTGCAGTCGGAAAGCGCTGGCGCATCAGCGCGATGCTCTCCAGCGGCTGCGGCGAATTGAGCGGCACTTCGAGCAGCCGGAAGCCGGGCTCGACGATGGCATCGCCCACATCGGCGGCTTCGGCGGGCGAGAGGCCGCGCAGGATGGCCACGAGCGGCAGGGCCTGCATCGCGGCGTTGAATTTGTCGAGAGGTGTGGTCATGCGGCGGGTGTCCGGTCGGTGTCGAGAAAGCCGGACAGCGTGTGCAGTCCGGCCCAGGTGGCTTCGGCGCCGAGCGTGCGCGTGGCAACGCCGGTGGCGCGCAGGGCCAGGGTGTAGCGCTGGGTGAGGGCGGAGGAGCCGATCAGCACGACCTCGCCGACGGCCTGAACGGATTGCGTGCGCAGTTCTTCGCCGATGAGCAGGCCCGACAGGTAGCTCGACAGCTCTTCTTTCGGCATGCGCTCGAACAGCGCGAGCGTGCGTGCGCCGAAGGCGTTGTGCAGCAGGCCGTGGCCGTTCTCGGAGCGCGTCACGCCTTCGAGGAACGCGGCTTCGTCCAGCGGTGCGGCCGCATCGAGCGTGCGCGCGAGGATCGAGTGCTGGCTCAGCAGCGCGTAGAACTCGCCGGTCATGTAGGTGCGAAAGCCGGCGACGCGGCCCTTCTTGACCGTCGCCCACTTGTTGTGGGTGCCGGGCAGCACGAAGACACCGTCGTCCAGGCCGGTGATCGTCATGGCGCCGAGGATCTGCACCTCTTCGCCGCGCATCACGTCGGGCACGCCGGCGTGTTCGTCGCTGAGGCCCGGAACGATCGCGATGCGTGCGCCGGGGATGGCATTGATGTCGATGATCTTGCGGCCCACTTCGACGCGGCCTGCGGGGCAGGGGCAGTAGGGCGCTTCGACCCAGCCTTGCTTGCTGCCGGCCATGCCGGAGATGAGGCAGCGCGTGTCTTCCAGACGCATCCAGTCGCCGAACAGCGACGCGAACACGGCAGGGAAGCCGCCTTCGGGCACGGTGAGGATGCCGCGGGCATCGCTGCGTTCTTCGATGACGTGTCCACTCGGGTCGAGCAATGCACCGCGTAGCGAGCTTGTGCCCCAGTCGATGGCGATGAGTCTTGTCATGTCTGCGTCTTTGAGCGTTGGTTCGGGGCGCGTGCCCAGGCCACCGGGTACTTCCCTCCGCGAATGTCCCCCGCTTCGCTCCTCCTTGATTTCGCTGCGGGAAGCACCCAGTGTCCTGGGCACACCGAGCGCTGTCGTGGTGCTGGCCGATCAACGACCGCGCTGATGACGCTCACGGCGATGGGGTGCCTTGCGCAGCGAAATCAAGGAGGAGGGCGAAGCCCGGGGGACATTCGCGGAGCAAGGTTCCCCGTCGGCGGGAGCGTCGCCCCGAACATCCAGATCAGTGATTGTCTCGCGGCACAAAAGCCCCGCGACGCCCGCGCAGAAAGTCCAGGTCCGCGCCCTGGTCGGCCTGCAGCACCGTGTCGACATAGAGCTTCCAGTACCCCGAGTCGAGCGGTGCCTTGGGCGCCACCCACTTCGCGCGGCGCTTCGCCAGCTCTTCGTCGCTCACATGCAGGTGCAGCTTGCGGTTCGGCACGTCGAGCTCGACGATGTCGCCGTCCTGCACCAGCGCCAGCGGGCCGCCCGCAGCCGCTTCGGGCGCGGTGTGCAGAACGACGGTGCCGTAGGCTGTGCCGCTCATGCGTGCGTCGCTGATGCGGACCATGTCGGTGATGCCCTTGCGCAGCACCTTCGGCGGCAGCGGCATGTTGCCCGCCTCGGCCATGCCGGGGTAGCCCTTGGGGCCGCAGTTCTTGAGCACCATGATGCAGTGCTCGTCGATGTCCAGGTTCTCGTCGTCGATGCGCTTGTGCAGGTCGTCTGCGCTTTCGAACACCACCGCGCGGCCCTTGTGCACGAGCAACTCGGGCGTGGCCGCACTGGGCTTGATGATGGCGCCGTTGGGCGCGAGGTTGCCGCGCAGCACGCAGATGCCGGCCTTGTCCTTGAAGGGCTCGGCCTGGGTGCGGATGACCTGCGGGTTGTAGTTCTCTGCGTCCTTCACGTTCTCCCACACGCTCTGGCCGGTGACGGTGAGGATGTCCTTGTGCAGGTGGTCGGCGATTTCCTTGATGACCACCGGCAGGCCGCCCGCGTAGCAGAAGTCTTCCATCAGGAACTGGCCCGAGGGCTGCAGGTTCACGAGGCAGGGCAGGTCGGCGGCGAGGCGGTCGAAGTCGTCGAGCGTGAGCTCGACACCCATGCGGCCCGCAATGGCCAGCAGGTGGATCACGAAGTTGGTCGAGCCGCCGATGGCCGCGTTGACCTTAATCGCGTTCTCGATCGCCTGGCGCGTGAGGATCTTCGACATGTTCATGTCTTCATGCACCATGTCGACGATGCGCCGGCCGGCCTGGCGTGCCAGCACGTTGCGGCGGCCGTCGACGGCAGGGTAGGCCGCATTGCCCGGCAGGCCGATGCCCAGCGACTCGACCATGCTGGCCATGGTGCTGGCGGTACCCATCGTCATGCAATGGCCGTGGCTGCGGTGCATGCAGCTCTCGGCCTCGAAAAAATCTTGCAGCTTGAGCGTGCCGGCGCGCACCTGCTCGCTCATCTGCCATACGCCGGTGCCCGAGCCCAGCTCTTGTCCGCGCCACTTGCCCGAAAGCATCGGGCCGCCCGACACGCCGATGGTCGGCAGGTCGACGCTGGCCGCGCCCATCATCAGCGCGGGCGTGGTCTTGTCGCAACCCATGAGCAGCACCACGCCGTCGAGCGGGTTGCCGCGAATGCTCTCTTCGACGTCCATGCTCGCGAGGTTGCGGTACAGCATGGCGGTGGGGCGCAGGAGCGTCTCGCCGAGCGACATCACGGGGAACTCGAGCGGGAAGCCACCCGCTTCGTACACGCCGATCTTCACCTGCTCGGCGAGCGTGCGGAAGTGCGAGTTGCAGGGCGTGAGTTCGCTGAAGGTGTTGCAGATGCCGATGACCGGGCGACCGTCGAACTGGTCGTGCGGCACGCCCTTGCCTTTCATCCAGCTGCGGTAGATGAAACCGTCGCGGTCATGGCGACCGAACCACTGCTGGCTGCGCAGTTCGCTGGCGGGCTTTTTCTTCGGGGCGTTGCTCATGGGATGTGTCTCTTCGTCGTTGATCTGGAGCCGAAATCCTCAGGGTTTTTCCTGCCGGACGACCCTTTCAATCATCATATGATAAGCGTGACGAGCTGTCGCGCATTCAGGGTTTTCGAGTGGCCGGCACAGGCAAGGCAACCTGAAACCGGCCTCGACACGTGCAGGAAAACGAAGCACCGGACACCACCAGAAACCACCCACACAGGCCCGCATGATCAAGAACGTCCACGGCAACACGGTCGATCGCATCGGCAGCGACATCGTCGCGGGCCGCTATGCGCCCGGCGCGTCGATTCCGCCGGAGCCGCTCTTGTGCGAAGAGCTCGGCGTGAGCCGGACCGTGGTGCGCGAATCGATCAAGTCGCTGATCGCCAAGGGTCTCGTGACCAGCGGCCCGAAGGTGGGCACGCGCGTGCAGCCGCCCGACCAGTGGAACTGGTTCGATGCCGACGTCATCGTGTGGCAGACGGAGGCGGGCCTGTCGGCCGAGTTCCTGCGCGACCTGCAGGACCTGCGCCGCGTGGTCGAGCCCGCGGCGGTGGCGCTGGCCGCCCAGCGCGCTACCACCGAAGACATCGCCGGCATGGAAGACGCCTATGCGGGCATGAAGCGCGCCATCGAGTTCGGCGGCGACTACATCACGCCCGACCTGCGCTTTCACCAGGGCCTCATCCGCTCCAGCCACAACCGCATGCTGGTGCAGATGAGCCGTGCGCTGGGCGCGCTGCTGCGCACCAGCTTCGAGATATCGACCTCCCGCAAGAACGGGCCCGCGAGTTCGCTGCCGTTGCACCGCGCGGTGCTCGACGCCGTGATCGCGCGCGATCCGCCGGCTGCCGAGAAGGCGGTGCGGGTGCTCATCGACGGCGCGCGCCTCGACATCGAGACCGTGCTGGCCTCGCGCAAGAAGCTGCCGCGCATCAGCCGGCCGGCGACGCAGCTGAAGGCCTTCCCGCTCTAGGCGCGGCGCGGTCGCGCAGACATCCCATAACAACACTGGAAAGTCAGGAGACGCAGATGCTGATGCAAAGGGCAATCGACGGATTTTTTCGACTGCTGGAGTTCCTTGTCGTCGTGTGCATGGTGGCGATGGTCGTCATGGTGTTCGGCAACGTGGTGCTGCGCTACGGTTTCAATTCGGGCATTTCGGTGTCCGACGAGATGTCGCGCTACTGCTTCATCTGGCTCACCTACATCGGCGCCATGGTGGCGATGCGCGACGGCGCGCACCTGGGCGTCGACACGCTCATCAAGCACCTGCCGCTCATGGGCAAGAAGGTCTGCTTCTTCCTGAGCCAGTCGCTCATGCTGTTCTGCAACGTGCTCTTCTTCATGGGCACCTACGAGATGCACGAGCTGCAGGTGACCAACATCTCGCCCGTGGTCGGCATCTCGATGATCTGGATCTACGGCATCGGCTATGTGGTGTCGGTGGTGATGGCCGTCTTCAACATCGACAAGCTCTGGCGATTGTTCCGGGGCAGGGTGCCCGACCAGGAACTGATCCAGGTCATGGAATCCGAAGAGCAGGTGCTCGACGCCGCCGCACACGGGAAGGTGGCGCAATGACCGTCACGATCTTCATCGTCTCGCTGCTCGGCGCCATGGCACTGGGCATTCCGATCTCGTACTCGCTGCTGGTGTGCGGCGTCTCGCTGATGGGCTGGCTGGCCTACACCGGTGGCCTGCCGGCCTTCGACAGCCAGATCATTGCGCAGCGCTTTGTCGACGGCGCCGACAACTTCCCGCTGCTCGCGGTGCCGTTCTTCCTGCTGGCCGGCGAGTTCATGAATGCGGGCGGGCTCAGCCGGCGCATCGTGAACCTGGCGATGGCCTGGGTCGGCCACTACCGCGGCGGCATGGGCTACGTGGCGGTGCTGGCCGCGATCATCATGGCTTCGCTGTCGGGCTCGGCCGTGGCCGATACGGCTGCGCTGGCCGCGCTCCTCATCCCGATGATGAAGGCCGCCGGCTACCGCATGAACCGGTCGGCCGGCCTCATCGCCGCGGGCGGCATCATCGCGCCGGTGATCCCGCCGTCGATCGGGCTCATCGTGTTCGGCGTGGCGGGCAACGTGTCGATCACCAAGCTGTTCCTCGCAGGCATCGTGCCCGGCATCCTCATGGGGCTGGCGGTGGGCGTGGCCTGGTGGATCGTGGCCCGGAAGGACAAAGTGAAGTCCTCGCCGCGCGTGCCCTGGGGCGAGCGACTGAAGGTCACGGCGCAGGGCAGCCTGGCGCTGGCGCTGCCGGTCATCATCATCGGCGGCATGAAGTTCGGCGTCTTCACGCCGACCGAAGCCGCCGTGGTCGCGGCCGTCTATTCGCTCGTGGTGGGCCTCTTCATCTACGGCGAGCTCAAGGTCAAAGATCTGTACCGCCTCACGCTCGCGGCGGGCAAGACCACCGCGGTGGTGATGTTCCTCGTGGCGGCCGCGATGGTGAGTGCGTGGCTGATCACGGTGGCCAATATCCCGACCGAAGTGGTGGCGCTGCTCGAGCCCTTCCTGGACAACAAGATCCTGCTGATGTTCATGATGATGGTGCTGATCGTCATCGTGGGCACCGCGCTCGACTTCACGCCCACCGTGCTCATCCTCACGCCGGTGCTGATGCCCGTGGTGCTCAAGGCCGGCATCGACCCGGTGTACTTCGGCGTGCTGTTCATCATGAACAACGCCATCGGCCTGATCACGCCGCCCGTGGGCACGGTGCTCAACGTGGTGAGCGGCGTGGCGCGCATCTCGATGGACGATGCCTTCAAGGGCGTGATGCCCTTCTTCATCGCCCACCTCGTCGTGCTGTTCGCGCTGGTGTTCTTCCCGCAGCTCGTGACCGTTCCGCTCCAGTGGTGGATGGGGCGCTAGTTTTTTCCTGTCAGTCAGTTCGTTCAACCAACCCCTCGAATCGAAGGAGACAAGCATGTTGTTTCGCAGAACCCTGATGACCGCCGCCCTCGTGGCCGGCGGCCTGCTGGCATCGACCGGCGCCCTCGCGCAATTTGCCGAACGCACGATCAAGTTCACCAACGGCGTGAACGAAGACCACCCCGTGGGCGTGGGCGTGAAGAAGATGCAGGAAGTGCTCGCTGCCAAGACCGGCGGCAAGATGAAGATCACGGCCTTCTGGGGCGGCGCCGCGGGCGGCGACCTGCCGGCCACGCAGGCGCTGCGCGCCGGCACGCAGGAGATGGTGTGCACCTCGAGCTCGCCGCTGGTGGGCATCGTGAAGGAGCTCGGCGCGTTCGACCTGCCGTTCCTGTTCGCCAACGAGAAGGAGGCCGACGCGGTGCTCGACGGTCCCGCGGGCGAGTACTTCAACAAGAAGCTCGAGGCCGCCGGCCTCGTGAACCTGGCCTACTGGGAGAACGGCTTCCGCAACCTCACCAACAGCAAGAAGCCCGTCACCAAGGCCGAAGACTTCGAAGGCGTGAAGCTGCGCGTGATGCAGAACAACATCTTCCTGGACTCGTTCAAGACCCTGGGCGCCAACGCCGTGCCCATGGCGTTCGGCGAGGTGTTCACCGCGCTCGAGACCCGCACCATCGACGGCCAGGAGAACCCCTTCGTGACCATCGAGACCTCCAAGTTCAGCGAGGTCCAGAAGTACCTGAGCGTGACGCGCCACGCCTACACGCCGTTCCTCATCCTCTACAGCAAGAAGCTGTGGGACCAACTCAACCCGCAGGAGCAAGCCGTGCTGCGCGAGGCCGCGAAGGAAGGCCAGAAGGTCCAGCGCGAGGCCAACCGCGCGCTCAACGAGAAGTCGCTGGCCAGCCTGCGCAAGACGATGACGGTGAACGAGGTTTCGGCGGCCGAGCAGAAGCGCATGCTGGAGAAGGTGAAGCCCGTGTACGACAAGAACGTGCCAACCATCGGCTCGGAAGCCGTGGGCGTGGTGACCGACGCGCTGAAGAAGGCGCGCGGGGGCTGATCGAGGCTTTCAGCCATGCGCTGAATGTGTGCAAGAGCCGCGCGGCATCCGCCGCTGCGGCTTTTTCTTTTTGCGGAACCCTTTTCATGAAAATCACGCAGCTCGAAACCATCCGCCTCGGCGAGTTTCCCAACATCCTGTGGGTGCGCCTGCACACCGACGAGGGCCTGGTCGGCCTCGGCGAAACCTTTATGGGCGCCGAAGCGGTCGAGGCCTACCTGCACGAGTGGGCGGCGCTCAAGCTGCTCGGCACCGACCCACTGCAGATCGAGGCGCGCAACCGCGACATCACGGGCTACCTCGGGTGGCGCGGGTCGGGTGTGGAAACGCGCGGCAATTCGGCCGTCGACATCGCGCTGTGGGACCTCTTCGGCAAGGCGGCCAACATGCCGGTGCACACGGCGCTGGGCGGCAAGAGCCGCGATGCGATCCGGATCTACAACACCTGCGCGGGCTACCAGTACATCCGCAGCGCCACCAACCAGACGAGCGCGAACTGGGGCCTGGCGGCGAACAACAACGGTCCGTACGAAGACCTGCAGGGCTTCCTGCACCATGCCGACGAACTGGCCGAGTCGCTGCTGTCCGAAGGCATCACGGCCATGAAGATCTGGCCCTTCGATCCGGCGGCGGAAAAAAGCCACGGGCAGTACATCAGCAACGCCGACCTCGACACCGCGCTCGAGCCCTTTCGCAAGATCCGCAAGGCGGTGGGCGGCAAGATGGACATCATGGTCGAGTTCCACAGCCTGTGGCGGCTGCCGATGGCACAGAAGATCGCGCGCGCGCTGCAGGAGTTCGACACCTTCTGGCACGAAGACGCCATCCGCATGGACAGCCTCGATCTGCTCAAGCAGTACGCCAAGGACTGCCAGGCGCTCGTCTGCGCCAGCGAAACGCTGAGCTACAAGTGGGGCTTCAAGGACTACCTGCAGACCGGCGTGGCCGGGGTCGCGATGCTCGACCTGAGCTGGTGCGGCGGCCTCACCGAGGCGCGCAAGATCGCCGCCATGGCCGATGCCTGGCAACTGCCCGTGGCACCGCACGACTGCACCGGGCCGGTGGTCTGGGCCGCGTCCACGCACCTGAGCCTGCATGCGCCCAATGCGCTCATCCAGGAGAGCGTGCGTGCCTTCTTCACCGGCTGGTACAAGGAACTCGTTACCGAGCTGCCGAAGGTCGAGAACGGGATGATCAGCCTCAACGACAAGCCCGGCCTCGGTCTGGAGCTGCTGCCCGACCTGCACAAGCGCGCCGACGCGATCGTGCGGGTGTCGAAAGCGGCGTAGCGACTTCGTTCGTCAGCGGTTGTCGTCGGTGCGCAGCCGCAGCAGGGCGCGCACGAAGCCGTGGTCCGAGCGCGAGCGGTCGCGCCCTTCGTGCAGGTGGTCGTTGAAGTAGTCGACGCGGCGCACGTCGCCCAGGCTGTGACGGCTGGTGGCAACGAACTCCTCGCTCACGAGGATCTGGTCGAGCACATCCGGGAAGCCCTGGTGGATGTGCGAATAGGCCACGTCCTTCTTGAGCGCCGACTCGCCCTGCATCTCGTAGGCGTTGAACAGCGCCACGTCGCGCGCGGCCTTGTCGTAGGCCACCTCGGAGGTCGCGGCCACCAGCTGCGTGGTCACGCTGTGCGGGTTGTCGTTGAAGTCGCCCATCACCACCAGCGGCACGTTGGTGCCCTGCAGCAGGTCGATCACGATGCAGCGCAGGGCTGCGGCCTCGGCGCCGCGCATCAGCAAGGAGCGCAGCGAGGCCATCGCGCCGATCTTGCGGTCGTCGCGATCTTCGAGGGAGTTGCCTTGCGCGTCCTGCAGGAACTTGGGGCGCTTGGACTTCAGGTGCACCGTCAGCACATGCACCTGCTGGCCGTGCTTCATGCGCACGGTGACCAGCAGGGGCGGGCGCTCGAAGCGCGTGTGCGGGCCGAGGCCCGGCACGTCGACGCCGAAGCCCGGTGGAAAGTCGACGAAGGACTGCGTGCTTTCCACCTGCAGCCGCGTGACGATGCCGACGCGCGGCGTGCCTTGTGCGCCTGGCCGACCGGGCGTGTCCGGTGGGCTCGCGGGCGGCGGCGTGTTCTCGGCGCCCGGCACCGAGACGAAGTCGTAGCGCAGTCCGCTGCGCCCGATGGCGGCTTTCAGCGCCGCTTCGTCCCACACCTCCTGCACCGCGAGCACGTCGGCGTTGAGCGCATGGATGCGCTCGCCGATCCAGTCGATCTTGCGTTCGTATTCGCGCTCGTTGTAGGCGTCCTGGTTCTCGTAGTACACGCGGTTCGGGTTCGCGAGGTTGAGCAGGTTGCAGGTCGCGACGAAGAGCGTGGCGTAGTTGGGCAGGATGTAGGAGGGCATGGCCAACACATTGTGTCCTGAGAAGGTGTTGGCCATCTCACGGCAACTGCCGATAGCTAAGTCGCCCCAGAGTGCTTTGCTTGGGACCCTCTATTCGTGTTCGGGCCCACTCTTCGTAGACGGCAGATCATTGCAGTGCTCATCTAGCCAGAGTTGCTCCATTTGGTTGCTCTTATTCAGGGATGTGAGAATGGTTGAAGGTCGCGTCAATGCGCCGCCAGCAAGCACCTTTTGTGACTGATCCGCTCCGATCCGCGGCCATGAAAGCACCTCTTTCCTAGGAATTGGGATCGTCTGGCGGCCATCGACTGCGGGCCAGTGGCCCTCCGCATCCATTGGAGCAAGCTCAATCAAATAGGGTGAGCCGAGCCGAGACTTAAGTATTGCTGGGCAGACGACTGCGATCTTCTGATCGGGCAACGAGGTACACACAGGACCGCCCCGGACCGCGGCATTGAGTAGCTCGCATCCATGGGCTGTCAGTACTAGGCGAGCCGGAATGTTTGCAAGACCAAGGGCTTTAAAAGCTGTCAGTGCAAGTCCTGTGAGGTTGCCTTGCATCACAAGGGCGATCAGCATGGTGAGCATCCCCGCAAAGGCACCTCGCACCGCGGCGTGCAGCGTATTGGATCGGAGTACCAAGGCATTGACGAGTGCAAGTACTCCCAACCAAACGACGAGTGCTTGGAAGAAGCGTGTGTCGTTGTCGGGCTCGCTGCCTTGCCGCATCAAGGCGAGTGTGACCACGATTGTCATGAGCATCATTGCCCAAATCACCTGAACGAAGAAATAGCTGAACGAGAGGTCAGCTCGACGCATCCATACTGATGCTCTGGAAGTGGCGGGCTTCCGGCTCTTCCCTTCGACAGAGCAGCCGATCGCAAAAGCTAGCAAGGCCATTGAGAGAAGAGTGGCACTGAGAATCCAACTCTGATCGATCGTAGGAAGCTGGGATGACAGCGGGACAAGAGGGTGGACAAAAAACAAAATCAATAAGAACACCGCAGGGATACCGCACAGCAGCATATTGCGAATCGCCATGCCCGATACAGCGCCCTTGTTCTCAATACTCATCGAGATGATGGCTGGAGCGACGCCTCCACCACCAATGAAGAGGACGATAGCGATGCCGATCACAGCTACTGCCGCCAATAGCGTACTCGAGCTTGCCCAGTCCAGTTCTGGCAAATGCTTGATAGAAACCAGAAATAGAAGCGTCATGAACCCCCCGGTCAATAAAACTGCCGTCGTGAGCGTTTTGAACGGATGTGCTTTTGCTGCAACTAACCACCAAGGCTCAGGTTTGACAGAAGATCTGAGCGAGGGGCGTTGCAGTGTTCTCTTAACGATTGAATCCTTGCGCACGAAAAATCCCTATGTTGATAGCCGCCAGAAAAATCTCTCGCAGCCTCACTCAAGATACAGGGAGCGTGTCGAGCCAGTCAATGTTGCATGGAAGGGCGCCGATCTTATGGCCTGAGCCATTCACTTGATTGCCACGGAAATCAGGATGTGATCGCACTGAATAACTTTCTCCTGGGAGGCAAATGTATGGAGCCTCTCTATTTCTTCTGGGCGA
This sequence comes from Variovorax paradoxus, assembly GCF_009498455.1. NCBI lineage: Bacteria > Pseudomonadati > Pseudomonadota > Betaproteobacteria > Burkholderiales > Comamonadaceae > Variovorax > Variovorax paradoxus. The sequence goes on from NZ_CP045644.1 coordinate 3,521,975, forward strand.
ACGAAGAGTCTGTGAAGTCACCGAACTCCAAAGCGATTGTTCGCGCGTGCGGACGCTCAGCAACCAGAGTTGGAAGTTGCACGGGTTCGCTTCAGCAATAAAAAAAGCCCCGCATCAGCGAGGCATTTCATTCGAGATTCCAAGTAGACCTTTTGCACGGTCTACTCGGAGAGTTTGAAGGAGGCTTCAGCGACCGAACGAACGACCGCCGCCGCCACCGCCGGAGCGGTTGCCGCCACCGCCGCTGCCGCCGTAGCCACCGCCCGAGCGGCCACCGCCACCCGAACGGTTGCCGCCGTAGCCGCCACCACCGCCGCCGCCACCCGGGCGACCGCCGCGACCGCGACCACCCATGTGGTCGACGCTCGTGCGCAACGGATCCGGCTGGCCGGCTGCACCGCCGCCTGCGACGGCTTCAGCGCGCAGGTGCGCGACCTGGTTGGCTTGCGTCGGGCTGTGGCTGTTGCCGTGATGGCGCGGTTGGCGCTCTTCATGCGGCGTGTGGTGATGCGGCTGCTGCGGTGCGCGCGGCTGGCCTTGTTGCGGGCCGCGACCTTGTGCGGGACGGGCTGCGCCCGGGCCGCGCGGGCCCTGGCCTTGGCCTTGGCCGCCACCGTTGGCATTGCGGCCTTGACCGCCGCCGCCCTGGCCGCCACCGCGGCGTTGACCGCCGCCGTTGCCGCCACCACCACCGCCGCCAGCGCGTTCGCCGCCACCCTGGCCGGCCTTGTTCTCGCGGATGCGCGACATCATTTCGGTGCGGGCGGCCTTGGCGGCTGCCTGCATGACTTCGCGGCTCGGCGGACGGCCGGCGCCGCCCCAGATCGTCTGGCGACCCATGGCGATCGGTTCGGCGCGTTCGCCTTCTTCAGGACCGAAGCCCTCGACCTTCTGCACCGGAATCGTCTGCTTCGTGAAGCGTTCGATTTCCTGCATGAAGCCTTCTTCGTCCAGGCACACGAAGCTCACGGCCTCGCCGCTCGAACCGGCGCGGCCGGTGCGGCCGATGCGGTGCACGTAGTCTTCGCTGACGTTCGGGATTTCGTAGTTCACGACGTGCGGCAGCTCGTCGATGTCGATGCCGCGGGCCGCGATGTCGGTGGCCACCAGCGCGCGGATGTCGCCGCTCTTGAAGCCGGCCAGCGCCTGCGTGCGGGCGCTCTGGCTCTTGTTGCCGTGCAGCGCCATCGCCTCGATGCCGTTCTTGGTGAGGAACTCGGCCACGCTGTTGGCGCCGAACTTGGTGCGCGTGAAGACGAGCACCTGGCTCCACTTGTGCTCGTTGATGATGTGCGCGAGCAGCGCCTTCTTCTTGCCGCGGCCCACGGGGTGGATCACCTGCGTGATGCGCTGCACCGTGGTGTTGCGCGGCGTGACCTGGATGCTCTGCGGGTTCTTGAGCAGCGAGCCGGCGAGGTCGCGAATTTCGTCGCTGAAGGTGGCCGAGAACAGCAGGCTCTGCTTTTCCTTGGGCACCAGGGCCAGGATCTTCTTCACGTCGTGGATGAAGCCCATGTCCAGCATGCGGTCGGCTTCGTCCAGGATCAGCATCTGGACCTGGCTCAGGTCGAGCATGCCCTGCTGTTGCAGGTCGAGCAGGCGGCCGGGGGTGGCCACGAGGATGTCGACACCCTTCTTGAGCTTGCTGATCTGCGGGTTCATGCCGACGCCGCCGAAGATCACGGTCGAGTCGAGCTGCAGGTACTTGCCGTAGGTGCGCACCGACTCTTCGACCTGGGCCGCGAGTTCACGCGTGGGGGTCAGCACGAGGGCACGGATGCCGATGCCGCCGAACTTGTTGGTGGCGCTGCGGCTCATGGTGAGCTTGTGCAGCATCGGCAGGGTGAAGGCCGCGGTCTTGCCGGTGCCGGTCTGGGCGCCGCCCAGCAGGTCGTGGCCGTCGAGGACCACGGGGATGGCTTGCGCCTGGATGGGGGTGGGGGTGTCGTAGCCGTGCTCGTGCACAGCCTTCAAGATGGCGGGAGCCAGCTTCAGTTCGTCAAAATTCATTGTGGAAACAACAAGCGCCATACACGGCGCAGTGGCATCGGCCCGCTTGGCGTCTTGGTGACACCGAGCCAGTCAAGGCAGATGAAGGTCAGGGGTGGGAGCCGGAAAACCCGCTGTGATGAGGGGTTTCTTCGTCCCCGGCAGAGAGCCGGTTTGCGGGCAACTGGACCCGGCAACGAGGACTATTGTCGCATGAGTCGATAATCATGGGTTCGCCGCGCCCGGATCACTGTCCGGACGACCGTGCTTTTACGCAAATCCCAAGCTACCCGAGGTAATCATTCACAGATGGCTCAATACGTCTATTCGATGAACCGCGTCAGCAAGACCGTGCCGCCCAAGCGGCAGCTCTTGAAGGACATTTCGCTCTCTTTCTTCCCCGGCGCCAAGATTGGCGTGCTCGGCCTGAACGGCTCGGGCAAGTCCACGCTGCTCAAGATCATGGCGGGTGTGGACAAGGAATTCGAGGGCGAGGCCCTGCCCATGCCGGGGATGACGATCGGTTATCTGGAGCAGGAACCCAAGCTCAACAACGAGCACACGGTACGCGAATCGGTTGAAGAATCGATGGGTGCGGTGTTCGCGGCCAAGGCGCGCCTCGAAGAGGTGTACATCGCCTACGGTGCCGAAGACGCCGACTTCGATGCGCTGGCGGCCGAGCAGGCCCAGCTCGAAGCCATCATCGCCACCGCCGGCACCGACTCCGAGCACCAGCTGGAAATCGCCGCCGACGCGCTGCGCCTGCCGCCATGGGACGCCAAGATCGGCGTGCTGTCGGGCGGTGAAAAGCGTCGCGTGGCGCTGTGCCGCCTGCTGCTGTCCAAGCCCGACATGCTGCTGCTCGACGAACCGACCAACCACCTGGACGCCGAATCGGTCGAGTGGCTCGAAGTGTTCCTGCAGCGCTTCACGGGCACCGTGGTGGCCATCACCCACGATCGCTACTTCCTGGACAACGCCGCCGAGTGGATCCTGGAAATGGACCGCGGCCGCGGCATTCCCTGGAAGGGCAACTACAGCACCTGGCTCGAGCAGAAGGGCGAACGCCTGGCGCAGGAGCAGAAGAGCGAAGAAGCCCACGCCAAGGCCCTGAAGAAGGAACTGGAATGGTCGCGCCAGAACCCGAAGGCACGCCAGGCCAAGAGCAAATCACGCCTCGCCCGCTTCGAAGAGCTGAGCGACATGGAATACCAGAAGCGCAACGAAACGCAGGAAATCTTCATTCCTGTGGCCGAGCGGCTGGGCCAGCAGGTGTTCGAGTTCCACGGCGTCAGCAAGTCCTTCGGCGACCGCATGCTGATCGACAACCTGAGCTTCACTGTGCCGCCAGGCGCGATCGTCGGCATCATCGGCCCGAACGGCGCCGGCAAGTCGACGCTGTTCAAGCTGCTCGCGGGCAAGGAACTGCCGGACAGCGGCGAAGTCGTCATCGGTTCGACCGTGCGTGCAGCCTTCGTCGACCAGCACCGTGACGAACTCGCCAACCAGAAGACCGTGTGGGAAGACATCTCGAACGGCCTGGACATCATCAACGTCGGCAAGTTCCAGATGGCCAGCCGCGCGTATGCAGGCCGCTTCAACTTCAACGGCGCCGACCAGCAGAAGAAGGTCGGCACGCTGTCGGGCGGTGAACGCGGCCGCCTGCACCTGGCCAAGACGCTGATCGCGGGCGGCAACGTGCTGATGCTGGACGAACCGTCGAACGACCTGGACGTGGAAACCCTGCGCGCGCTGGAAGACGCACTGCTCGAGTTCGCCGGCACCGTGATGGTCATCAGCCACGATCGCTGGTTCCTCGACCGCATCGCCACGCACATCCTCGCGGCCGAAGGCGACAGCCAGTGGACCTTCTTCGACGGCAACTACCAGGAGTACGAAGCCGACAAGAAGAAGCGCCTCGGCGAAGAAGGTGCCAAGCCGAAACGCATGCGCTACAAGGCCCTCAAGTAAGGCTTCGGTTTTTCTCCCTCCCCTTCCGGGGGAGGGTTGGGGTGGGGGCACGACGGCCTTCGATCAAGCCCCAAGTCGCTTCGACCAGAGCGCGCGGTTCCGCAAGGGGCCGCGCGCTTTGTCGTTCAGGGGGCGTCGTTGTCGACGAGGTCGGCGTCGAGCCAGCCGCGCAGGCTGTTGACGAAGGCCAGCGCCTCGACGCGCGGCAGGTCGTCCACGCGCACGACCGCTTCGGTCAATTGCCCTTCGCGCAGCCGGCGGGCACGCCCGATGCCGTCGAGCAGGCCGCAGTGCAGCGGCGGCGTGACCCAGCGGCCATCGAGCTGCAGCGCGATGTTGCCGCGCGTGCATTCGGTGATCTCGCCCTCGCGGTTCCACAGCAGCGTGTCGAACACGCCGGGCGCGGTGGGCGTGAAGGCTTCGTAGTGCGCGCGGTGCGTCGTCTTGAAGCGCGAGAACTCGCTGGAGGCTTCGTCGAAGGCGCGTGGGGCCAGCTGCAGGCGAACGCGCGGCGGTGGGGCGTCCATGGCGAAGGCCTCGGCGCGCGGCTGGCCTTGCGCATCGAGCAGCAAACGCACGCGCCATGTGCCTGTGGCATGCGCGGCGCGCAGTTGGTCCAGGCAGGCCGTCACATTTGCTTCGTGCCACGGATAGCCGAAGTGCGCCGCCGCGTGGCGCATGCGGGCCAGGTGCGCGGGCGCATCGCGCAGCGTGCCATCGGCCAGCGCCAGGGTTTCGAGCAGCTCGAAGGAGGTCATGGTTGCGAAGATACAGCCGCGCTCAGAAACGCGCGCTTGTGCCGCCACTCGTCCCACTCCGCATCCGCCTGCGCATCGGCCGTGATGCCGCTGCCGATGCCGCAGCGTGCGGCGTTGCCGTGCAGCGTGACGGTGCGGATCGGCACGTTGAAGGTCGCGTGCCCGCCGGGCCGCACCACGCCCACGGCGCCGCAGTACACGCCGCGTGCCTCGGGCTCCAGCGCGCGGATCATGCGCATGGCGCTCACCTTCGGCGCGCCGGTGATGGAGCCGCAGGGGAACAGCGCCGCGAACAGGTCGGCCAGCGTGGTGCCCTCGCGCAGCCGGGCCTCCACGTCGGAGGTCATCTGCCACACGGTGGGCAGCGCCTCGGTGTGGAAGAGGCGCGGCACGCGCACCGAGAAGCGCTGGGCCACGCGGGAGAGGTCGTTGCGGATCAGGTCCACGATCATCACGTTCTCGGCGCGCTCCTTGGGCACGGTGCGCAGCCGCAGCGCGTGGGCGGCGTCTTCGGCGGGCGTGGCGCCGCGCGGCGCGGTGCCCTTCATGGGGCGCACGAGGATGCGGTCGCCGTCGCGGTCGAAGAACAGCTCGGGCGACACCGAGAGCACCTGCTCGTCGCCGGTGTCGATGAAGGCGCCGTAGCCGTTGGGTTGCGCCTGGCGCAGCGCGTGGAACCAGGCCTGCGCGTCGCCGTCGAAGGCCGCGCGCAGCGGCGCCGTGTAGTTGAGCTGGTACAGCACGCCGTCGGCGATGGCGCGGTGGATCGCCTGCATGTTGAGGTCGAAGGCCTCGCGCGACAGGTCGGCCGTCCATGCGACGGGCGCCACGGCGGGCACCGGCACATCGGGCCATGGCCACATCTCGTCGTGCACGCCGAACCAGGCCAGCGGCCCGTCGGGGGCATGCACGTCGAACGCCGGATCGAAGGCCGCGGCGGCCTCGTAGCGCAGGTGGCCGACGCACCAGCGGCCTTCGCGGGCCAGCGCCTCGACGGCTTCCAGCACGGGCCTCACTTCGTGCGGCGCGTGGGCCACCAGCACGCGCACGGGCGCACCGAAGGCCGCGCGCAGCCGGCTCGCGCCGTCGGTGCGCGGGTCGGCGAAGTCGATCAGCGTGGACAGCAAGCGCGCGCTGTCACTCGGCGGCACGGGCCGGTGGCGCGACGGGCGGCGCCTTCACCGGGCTCGCAGATCCCGCGAGCGCGCGCTTGCGCACCGCATAGATGTTGTTGCGCAGCGCGTAGAGCTCGTCGGCATACGACAGCGGCACCGCCACCTTGTTGACCACGCGGTCGAGGTCGTCGAGTTCTTCCACCAGCTTGTCGCGTTCGGCCTGGCTCTGGCGCACGTCCACCTTGGCTTCGATGTCGCGCAGCCGCGCGTACCAGCGGAACACGCGGCGGCGCACGCGGAACTGGTAAAGCGGCGGGATCACGCGGCTCAGCGGCAGCATCAGCACGAGCACACCGCCCAGCACCAGCCACATGCGCTCGACCAGGTTGCTGGCCCAGAACGGCAGGTAGCGCTGCCAGAACGGCGGCGTGCCGTTGATCGCGCGGTCGCCCTCGGGGCTCACGGGCAGTTCGCTGGTGCGGGTGTTGGGGAAGTCGCGTGCGCGGTTGAACCAGCCGGCGTCGCTGTGCACGGTCTGCGCGGCCTGCGCGAACAACTGGCGCAGGGCCGGATGGGTTTCGTCGCGCGACAGCAGCGAGGTGGTGGCGGCGAGCAGCGACACGTCGTGCAGCGGCAGGTCTTTCGACAGGTCGACCACGCCGCGCGGCAGCGACACGGCCGACAGGAACGGAAAGCGCCGCGTGTAGGCCTCGGCCTGGCCGAAGTCCATGAGCTGGATGTCGCCGGCGCGCAGCAGGCGCTGCACCTGCGGCGACTGCGGCGCCGAGAACAGCACGATGGCGTCGAGCAGCCCGGCCTGCAGCGCTTCGGCGGCGGCGGCCTGCTCGAGGTTCGACAGCAGCAGGTCGTCGGGCCCGAGCCGGTTGGCCTTGAGCAGCCGCTCCATGATCTCGGGCAGGCCGCTGCCGGGCAGGTCGACGTTCACGCGCAGGCCGCGCAACTGCGTGAGCGAGGTCAGCGTGCCGGTCTTGCGGTCGAGCTTCTGCGCGACGTCGGTGCGATAGAAGAGCCAGATCGGCTCGTAGAACAGCGCGCCCAGCGAGCGCAGGCCGGCCTCTTCGTCGGCCACCGGGTCGGCGCTGCCGCCGCGCACGAAGGCCACGTCGGCACCGCCGCTGCGCAGCAGCTGCAGGTTCTCGGTCGAGCCCGAGGTGGGTTTGAGCTCGACGGTGATGCCGCTGTGCTTCAAGGCATCGGCGTAGCGCTTGCCGAACTGCGCATAGGCGCTGCCCGTGGGGCCGGTGGCCAGCGTCACGTGCTTGGGCGGCTGCGGCTGCAGCCACCAGTAGGCCGCAATCAGCAGGCCGATGACGATGAACACGATCGGGCCGGCCGAGGCGATCAGGTCGCGGATCGACAGCAGGATCAGCTTCAGGGTGCGGGGAAACGCCATGGAATGCCTCGTCGTGCGGTGCGCGCGTCAGCCGCGCGGCGCGGCCACGTTGGCCAGGTCGGCGGCGCAGGGAATGTGCAGCTCGCCCACGGTCACCGCGCGTGCGGCGCGCACCGCGCGCACGGTGGCGATGGCGGTGGCTTCGGCGGCCATGGTGCTCAGCACGGTCATGCCGGGTGCATCGCCTTCGAGCGGCACGCGGCCGGTGGCCAGCGCGAACAGCGTGTCGCCGTCGCTCATGGTGTGCACCGGGTTGATGGCGCGCGCCAGGCCGTCGTGCGCGACCATGGCGAGCCGGTTGGCCTGCACCTTGGTCAGCACCGCGTCGGTGGCGATCACGCCGATGGTGGTGTTGGTGCCCGCCAAGAGCGGCTTGGGCAGCTCGCCGCGCAGCAGGGCGCGGCGCGTGTCGAGCAGGGCGCTGCCGTCTTCGGTGCGCGCGCCGGCCACGGGCAGCGCGGTGTCGGGGTCGATCACGTCGCCAAGCGAATTGACCGCGATGAGTGCGCCCACGGTCACGCCGCCGACGGTGACCGAGGCGGTGCCGACGCCGCCCTTCATCGCGCGGTGCACGCCGAACAGCTTGCCCACCAATGCACCGGTGCCCGCGCCCACGTTGCCTTCGGCGGGCGCGTCGGTCGAGGCGGCTTCGCAGGCGGCGTAGCCCGCAGCGGCGTCGGGGCGGATGCGCGCGTCGCCCATCGGCAGGTCGAACAGCACGGCGGCCGGCACGATGGGCAGCGTGCCGAAGCGCACGTCCATGCCGACGCCGCGCTCCTCGAGCCAGCGCATCGCGCCTTCCGCGGCGGCCAGGCCCCAGGCGCTGCCGCCCGCGAGCATCACGGCATGCACTTCCTGCACGAGGTTGCCGGGCGAGAGCAGGTCGGTCTCGCGCGTGCCGGGCGCGGCGCCGCGCACATCGACACCGGCCACGGCGCCCTCGCGCGCGAGGATCACGGTGCAGCCGGTGGGGCGGCGCGTGTCGGAGAAATGGCCGACTTCGATGCCGGCGACGTCGGTGATGGCACCGGCGCGAGAAGAGGGGGAAGAAGACGCAGCGGACATGGCGGCCGATTATGGGACCGCGCCCTTTACGATCTCCACAATGACAGTTGCAAGAAGTTTCTCCCTCGAGGGCCGCAGCCGCCACGTGGTGGTGATCGGCGCGGGCGCGGTGGGCAGCGCCGCCGCCATCGAGGCCCTGCGCGCGGGCCTGCGCGTGACGGTGGTGGAACCCGGCGAGCCGGGCGGCCCGCAGGCCACGAGCTATGGCAACGCCGGCTGGCTGTCGTCGCATTCCGTGGTGCCGCCGGCACTGCCGGGCGCCTGGCGAAAGGTGCCGGGCTGGCTGGCCGACCCGCTCGGGCCGCTGGCGTTGCGCTGGTGCTACCTGCCGCGTGCCCTGCCGTGGCTGCTGCGCTACCTGGCCTCTGGCTGGACCGAGGCGCGCGTGCAACGCACCGCTGACGCATTGCGCACGTTGCTGGCCGATGCGCCCGCGCTGCATGCGCAACTGGCCGCCGAGGCCGGTGTGCCGCAACTCATCGAGCAGCGCGGGTTGCTGCATGCCTACCGTTCGCGCGCCGAGTTCGACAGCGATGCACTGGGCTGGCGCGTGCGCCGGCGCGTCGGTGTCCACTGGGAAGAATGGCCGGCGGACGAACTGCGCCGCCGGGAGCCCGATCTGGCCGCGCGCTACACGCTGGGCATCTTCGTGCCCGAAGCCGGCCACTGCCGCAATCCCGGCGCTTACGTGGCGGCCCTGGCGCGGCATGCGCGCGATGCGGGCGCCGAACACGTCGCCGCCCGGGCCACCGGTTTTCGCATCGAGGACGGCCGGCTGCGCGCCGTGCTTACGGAGGCCGGCGAGATCGCCTGCGACGGCGCCGCCATCTGCGCCGGCGCGCGCTCGGGGCCACTGGCCGCGGCGGCAGGCTCGGCGGTGCCGCTGGAGTCGGAGCGCGGCTACCACGTGGTCGTCGAAGACGCCACGGCCGGCCCGCGCACGCCGACCATGGTGTCCGACGGCAAGCTCATCGCGCACTGGATGGACGGCGGCCTGCGCGCGGCGGGGCAGGTGGAGATCGCGGGCCTCGAAGCGGCACCCGACTGGCGCCGCGCCGAGATCCTGCACGCGCATCTGCATTCGATGTTTCCGTCGCTTGCACGGTCCGCGCCCGGTGTGCCTTCGGTGAAGCACTGGCTCGGACACCGCCCGAGCCTGCCCGACGGACTGCCATGCATCGGCCCGGCGGCTGCCAGCGCCGACATCGTGCTGGCCTTCGGGCATGGCCACGTCGGGCTGTGCGGCTCGGCGCGCACGGGGCGGCTGGCGGCGCAGCTGCTCGCGGGCGTTGCGGCGGAGATACCGCTGGCGCCCTTCGATCCGGGGCGCTTCAGCTCCTGAGGCTCAGTTAGTTCGCCACCGTTTCGAGCGACATCACGGTGATGGCACCGTCGACCTTGTCGGCCGTGAAGCGCACCTTGTCGCCGGCCTTCACCTTGGCGAGCAGCGCCGGGTCGCTCACGCGGAACACCATGGTCATGCCGGTCATCTCGAGGTTCGGGATGTCGCCGTGGCGCAGGGTGATCTTCTTGGCGTCGGTGTCGACCTTGCGGACTTCGCCGTCGACTTGGGGCAGCGTGGCCTGCGCGAACGCCGCGGCGGCGAGCACGAGGGTGGAGAGGGCGGTGATGATCTTCTTCATCATGGTCGGTGTTCCTTCCGGATTTGCGAGGGGTTGTACAGAGGGAGCCAAGGCTCAGCGGTAGCTCTGGAAGACGCGCGTGCTGCCGTCGGCCAGCACCAGCAGCACGTCGTAGGCGTCGCGCTGGTCGCCGTAGGCGGGGCCGTCCATGCCGGGCGAGCCGATGGGCATGCCGGGCACGGCGAGGCCCACGGCCTTGGGCTTTTCCTTCAGCAGGCGCTGCATCTCGCGCGCGGGCACGTGGCCCTCGATGGCGTAGCCGCCGACGCGGCCGGTGTGGCACGAGCCCAGCTTGGCCGGAATGCCGAGCCGTTCGCGCGCGGGGCCGTTGCCCTCGTCGTGCACGCGCGTGGCAAAGCCGTTCTTGTTGAGGTGCTTGACCCAGTCCTGGCAGCAGCCGCAGTTCGGGTCTTTCCAGATCTCGACCATCGGTGCGGCGGCCTGCGCGGCGAGCGGCAGGGAGGCGGTGGCGGCGGCGAGTTTGAGGAGGGTGCGTCGTTGCATGGTCAGGTTCCTTTCATGCGATTCATCGGAGTCATCGGATTCATTTGGAAGAGGCGGCGGCGGCCCGCACGCGCACGCGGCCGGCCATGCCGAGTTCGTAGTGGTCCTTCACGAGGCAGGCGAAGTCGAAGTCGCCGGCGCGGTTGAAGGTCCAGATCAGTTCGCCGGTCTTGCCCGGCAGCACGTGCGCCATCCAGGGCTCGTCGTGCTCCATGCCGGGGTGCTTCTTCATCATCGCGGCGTGGTCCTCGATGACGGCGGTGGTGCCGAGCACCAGCTCGTGCAGGTCCTTGCCGCGGTTCTTCAGCCGCAGGCGGATGGTGTCGCCTTCACGCACTTCGAGGACCGAGGGCGTGAAGGTCATGTCGTCGGCCATCGCGATGTCGATGGTGCGCTTCACGGCGCTGGCCTTGCCGGCGATGCCCCAGGCTTTCTGTTCGGGCGCGAGCGGGGATGCGGCAGCGGTGCCGGCCTTGGGCGAGTGGCTTTCATGGGCCGTGGCGAAGGTGGTGACGGCTGCCAGTGCGAGGCCGGCGACGAGGGTGGGGAAACGGGTGTTCATGGTTTGAATCTCTGAAAAATGGGGATGAGTGCGATCAGTGGTTGTGGGCGCCATGGCCCGAGGGCTTGCGCACGGTGGCGCTGCCGCTGTCGGGGCTGGCCGGTGTCGTGCCTGTCTTGCGCGGCGCTGCCGGCGCACCGGTGGCCGACACCTCGCGCGCGACCGTGCCGGCCGGGTGCTTGAACCATCCCGGGTCGCGGTAGTCGCCCGGCTTCTGGTCGCGCCGCACCTTGAGCAGCGTGAACATGCCGCCCATCTCGGCCGAACCGAAGGGGCCGGTGCCGGTCATCATGGGCAGGGTGTTGTCGGGAATGGGCATTTCCATCTCGCCCATGTCGGCCATGCCCTTGTCGCCCATCACCATGTAGTCGGGCACGAGCTTCTTGATTTTTTCGGCCACGCCCTTGTGGTCCACGCCGATCATGGTCGGCACGTCGTGGCCCATCGGGCCCATCGTGTGGTGCGCCTTGTGGCAGTGCAGCGACCAGTCGCCTTCCTCGTCGGCAATGAACTCCATCTGCCGCATCTGGCCCACCGCCACGTCGACCGAAACCTCGGGCCAGCGCGCGGTGCGCGGCACGGGTCCGCCATCGGTGCCCGTGACCTCGAACTCGTGGCCGTGGATGTGGATCGGGTGGTTGGTCATCGTGAGGTTGCCCACGCGGATGCGCACGCGGTCGCCCTTGCGCACGTTGAGCGTGTCGATGGCCGGGAACACGCGGCTGTTGAAGCTCCAGATGTTGAAGTCGGTCATGGTGTTGACCTTGGGCGTGGCGCTGCCGGGTTCCACGTCGAAGCTGCCGAGCAGGAAGCAGAAGTCGCGGTCGACCTTCTCGATCAGCGGATGCTCCGCCTTCGGGTGCGTGACCCAGAAGCCCATCATTCCCATCGCCATCTGCACCATCTCGTCGGCGTGTGGGTGGTACATGAAGGTGCCGGGGCGGCGCGCCGTGAACTCGTAGACGAAGGTCTTGCCCGGCGGAATGTGCGGCTGCGTGATGCCGCCCACGCCGTCCATGCCGTTGGGCAGGCGCTGTCCGTGCCAGTGCACGGTCGTGTGCTCGGGCAGCTTGTTGGTCACGAAGATGCGCACGCGGTCGCCCTCGACCACCTCGATGGTCGGGCCGGGCGACTGGCCGTTGTAGCCCCACATGTTGACCTTGAAGCCCGGCGCCATCTCGCGCACCACGGGTTCGGCGACGAGGTGGAACTCCTTGACGCCGGCGTTCATGCGCCAGGGCAGCGTCCAGCCGTTGAGCGTGACGACGGGGTTGTAGGGGCGGCCGTTCGGCGGCACCAGTGGTGGCGCGGTGGCGGTCGAGGCTTGTGTCACTGGCTCGGGCAGCGCGGCCATGCTCACGCGGCTGACGGTGGTGGCGGCGACGGCCGTGGCTGCGCCTGCGAAGAAGTTGCGACGGTTCATTTCAATGGCCTCCCGTGGCGGGGGCATCACCGGCCGACGCGGTCTGCGCGGCCGTCATTCCACCGGGCGAGCTGCCCGTGAGCACCAGCTGCAGATCGGTGTCCGCCAGCCAGAAGTCGCGCTGGGCCTCCATGCCGGCGTTCACGGCGAGCATGCTCGCGCGCGTTTCGCCGAGCAGCTCCCACACGCTGGCGAGCATGCCGTTGTAGCGCAGCACCATCTCCTCGTTCACCTGCTTGCGCAGCGGCAGCACCTCGTCGCGGTAGCGGCGCGCCAGGGCGTAGGCGGTGTTCCAGCCCTGCCAGGCTTCGCGCGCTTCGCTGGCCGCGAGCACGCCCACGTCGCGCACGCGCGCCGCCGATTGCAGGTACTGCGCCTCGGCGCGGCCGCTGCGGGCCTGGCCCCAGTCGAAGATCGGAATCGGCAGCTCGAGCTCGAAGCCGCGCGTGGTCGATTTCGAGCGATCGGCATCGTTCTCGAAGGTGGTGTTGCGCACCACGCCCAGTTCCATGGCGTTGATCACGCGGGTGGCGTGCGTCAGGCCGAGCGAGCCGGCCACGGCCGTGTTCTGCGCTTGCGCCGAGCGCACGTCGAGCCGGTCGCGCAGCGCCAGCGCCTGCACGTCACCCAGTTCGGGCGCAGCCTTCGGCAGCGGCGGCAGGCGATCGGGCAGGGTGTAGGCGGTGCGCGTGCCGCTCAGGCCCAGCAGGCGCGTGAGCTGTTCGCGGCTTGCGACTGCTGCCTGCTCGGCGCGTGCGAGCTGCGCGGACGCGTCGGCCAGCAGCAGCTGTTCACGCGTGCGCTGCAGCGCACTCCAGTTGCCGACCTTGGCCATGCGGTGCGCCAGTTCGGCACCGGCCTCGGTGGCTTCCTTCGCATCGCGCAGGTAGCTCACGCTCTGTTGCGCCGCCACCGCGCGCACCCAGGCGCGGCGCGTGTCGGCGGCCAGCAGCAGCACGCTTTGCGCGGCCTGCAGCTTGGCGGCCTCGTGCCGCTGGCCGGCCCAGCGCGCCTGCCACGGCAGCGTGAGCAGGCCCACCACGTTGAACGTCAGCATGCGCTCGAACTCGCGCTCGCTGCCTTGTGCCAGGCGGCTGAAAGACAGCACCGGGTTCGGCAGGCTCGCGGCCTGCACGCGGTCGGCGTCGCTCAGTTGCAGCGTGGCAAAGGCGTCCTGCACGCGCGGGCTGTTGACGAGCGCGATGCGCACGGCGGCTTCGGCGTCCAGCGGTTGGGCCAGCAGCGCGTCGACGCTTTGCTGCGAGGCGTCGTCCGGCTTGCGCTGGGCCGCAGCGCCCGCCATCAGCGGGTTGCCGTCGACCAGCGCCTGCACGTCGGCAGTGCCGCCGTCGGGCGACAGGCTGGCGCAGCCGGCAAGCACCAGCGCAACGCCCAGCGCGGCGGCGGTTCTGAGGAATGAAAGGTGACTTTTTCGCCCGAGGGGCGGGCTACCGTTTCGATAGCGAGAAGTGCCGGCATACGGCCGGCGAGCAAGGGAATTCACGAGCGATCTCCATGGGCAATACAGCGAACGCTGCGAGCCGGCAAAGGCTCACTGCGGACGGACTACGGGCAGGAAGATCAGGAAATGGGCGGCTTGAAGCCCAGGACGGGCTCGGCGCTCGCAAAGCGGGCCGCATGTGCGGCCGGCGGCGCCTGGGGCGCCGCATGCGGGGTGTCGACCAGCGGCATGCCGCCGAGCGCCACCGTGTGGCAGACCTGGCAGGCGACACAGGTGCCGCAGTCCGCGTGGTCGGTGCCATGGGGTTGCTGCGCGTCGCCGCTGTTGTCATGCATGGCCGCCATGTCGTGGCCGGTGTCGGCCTCCATGGTGGCTTCGTGGCAATGCGACTCGGCGATGCCAGCTGCTGCGGACACCACCGCCTCGGCGGCAGGCAGCGAATGCCGCACCATTTCGACCGCCATGGCATCGCCGAGCCAGCCGCGGATGGGCAGCAGGGCGATCATGAGGGCGAGCAGCAGGGTGCGCATGGTGGTCGCGATGATAAACCGGGGCGGGGCCTCAGCGCCTCAAGACACCAGCTGGCCGCGGGCCTTGTCGACCCACACCTGCAGGTTGTCGAGCAGGTCTTTCTGGCTGAACGAGCAGCTTTCCTCGCTGAACAGCGCGCTCGATTCAAGGCGGTCCAGCAGGTTCAGCAGCACCTCGCCGTAGCGCGGCGGCAGGGCGCCGAGCAGCTCGGCGCTGTCGCGCGCGGCCGTGGAGAGCGTGGTGATGGAGCCGTTGCCGCCTTGCAGCGCGGCGACGCCCGAGGCGATGGCGTCGAGTTGCGTCGCTGCGCTCATGACGCCGCCTTCGCCGGTGCCGGCAGTGCCAGGCCCCGTTCGCGCATCAGGTCGCGCAACACATCGGGGTAGTCGGTGATCAGTCCGTCGACGCCCGCGTCCATGAGACGGACCATGTCGGCGCGCTGGTTCACGGTCCAGGGCACGACCTTCATGCCGAGCTTCTGCGCTTCGCGGATCGCGGGGGCGCCCAGGTCGGCATGCGCCGGCGACCAGATCACCGGTCCGGCGGACGTGCCCGCCGCGGCCTTCACGAGCTGCGGCACCGAGGCGAAGCTCGCGGCATCCAGGCCGGCGGTCCAGCGGCTGTCCTTCAGCGTGCGGGCGGTGGTGAGGTAGGCGCGCGGCAACTGCGGCGCGAGCTGGCCGACCAGCGCGAGGGTGCGCCAGTCGAAGCTCTGGAGGGTCACGCGGTCGGCCATCTTCGCCTTGTCGATCTCGGCCAGCAGCGCACGCACCATGGGCTCGGGCGCGGCGGTCTCGTCGGGCTTGGTTGGGTCGATCTTGGTTTCGATGTTGAAGTGCACCCGCGCGGCATCGGCGCCGCGCGCCTGCACCTGCGCGAACAGCGCGGCCAGCGTGGGAATGCGCTCGCCGTCGCGCGGCTGCTGCAGCGCGAACTGCTTGCCGTAGTTGCTCGCGGGGTTGAGGCGGCCCACGTCGTACGCCTGCAGTTGGGCCAGCGTGAGCGAGCGCACCGACGGGCCGGGTTTGGCCGTGAGCCAGGCGCCGCGCGCGTCGCGCGTGTGGTCGGCGTTGAGCGCCGTGTCGTGCGACACCACCACCACGCCGTCGGCCGTGAGCCCGATGTCGAGTTCGAGCGTGGTCACGCCCAGGTCCATTGCATTCGAGAACGCGGCCAGCGTGTTCTCGGGCGCCAGGCCGCGTCCGCCGCGGTGGGCCTGCAGGTCGAAGTGCTGCTTCACCTTGGGGGCGATGGCGGCACAGCCGGCGCCGACGAGCGCAGCGGCGGTCAAGAGGAGAAGGACGGCGCGATGTTTCATTTGAGTTGCACTTTGATGCCGTTGTCTTGCACCGTGATGTCGCCCACCTCGTAGGTCTTGCGACCGACCGTGAGTTCGTCGGCCGTGAAGCTGCGCAGGATCTGGCCCTGCAGCAGTTCCTGCGCGACCACCGCGCCGACCTTCTGCAGGCGCTCTGCGTCGCGGCCTTCCACGCCCTGCAGTTCGAGCCGCTCGGCCTTCGGCTGGTCGAGCCGCAGCGCGCGCGCCGCCACGTCGTAGCGCAGCGCACTGCTCACCGACACCAGGCCCTGCACCGGCGAGGCCGCCAGCAGCGGGCTGGCGATGGTCAGCGTGGCCGTGATGGCGGCGCGGTTGGTGCGCGCGTCCAGGCCCAGCTGCGGGTCGCGCAGCCCGACCATGAAGATCTCGGCATAGCGCTCGGCCACCGGAAAGCGCTTGGCGATCTGCGTCTGCAGCTCCTCGCGCGTGGCGGTGTATTCGCTGGTGAAGAAGTTGAAGCCGGCCAGCGCCGCGAACGGCGCGGGCAGGGCGGCGGCGCCCAGCAGCGCGCGCAGCACTCGGCGGCGGAAATGGGAAGGCGGGATTCGGTCGGTCATGGAGCGTGCGAGCTTGCCACAGGCAACGAGGTTCCCGCCAGCGCCGAAGCGGCCCGCTAGCGTGTGGGACGGTCAGCCGTCGACGCGCAATTCGTAGCGCGCAAACGACCCATTGCGCAGATCGATGCAGCTGTGCAGCGTGAAGCCGAAGCCTTCGTACAGCGTGCGCAGCGCGGTGCGGTCGGCCACGCAGTCCAGCCGCAGCCAGGGCCGTCCGAGCGCGCGGGCGTGGTCACGCGCGTGGCCCAGCAACGCACGCGACACGCCCCGGCCCGCCCACGTGCGGCGCACGGCCAGCTTGTGGACGAACAGCGCGCTGCCGGGCGCGATCTCGGGCCAGAACGATGGGTCTTCCAGGTCGAGCCGCATCACGCCGGCCCACTCGCCGTTGTCTTTCGCAACGACGTAGCGGCCGTCATCGGTGTCGCGCTGGATGCGTTCGAGGCCGGTGTCGGCGGCGTTCCAGAGCGGACGGCCGCCCTCGGCGAGCCATTGCGCGGCTTCGGTCAACACGGCCGCGACAGCGGGCGCTTCGGTGGGGAGGGCGGGTTCGATGTGCATCGGCGGGCAGCTTACAGACCCTGGCCATGCCGGATCACATGGAACCCTTCCGCGGCCGTCGGCGGCGCGAAGTGGCGGGTGATCAGGTCGAACTCGGCGTCGGAGGTCTCGAACGGGTGCTCGCCCGCCGCGTTGCGCGCACGCAGCCGCGCCTTGCAGATGTCGTCCGGCACGTCGAGAAAGTGCAGCTGGTGTGCGGCGCCGGCTTGCTCGAAGAGGCTGCGCGCCCAGGCGCGGTGGGTCACGGTGTTGGCCGGAAAGTCGAGCACCACCGACACGCCGGCGCCGAGCAGCGCGCAGACGTGGTCGCCCATCGCCTGCTTCAGCCGGCCCGATGCGCGCACGTAGTCGGGCAGCGTGTGGATTTCATCGGGGTAGAGCGCTGCGAGCCAGGTGTCTTCGCTGATGCACACGGTGCCGGGCGCTTGCGCCAGGCGCCGGGTCAGCGTGGACTTTCCGGCGCCGATCTTGCCGCAGACCATGTGCAGCACGGGCGAGGGAAGTGGGGGCGGTGTCGGTGTCATTCGGTCTCCTGCAGGTGGGGAAGGAACCCCCGGGAGACGGGCAAGAAAAACCCGCCTCCTGGGGCGGGTTGGATGGCGTGGCTTCGAACCGTGCGCTAACCCACCCGCTCTCGCGAGAGCGGGCGAATGATCGATGCGGTGCGAACGCGGGCCATGAGGTCGAGGGTAACCGAGGTCGCGCTTTCGGGGGCGGCGGCATGGATGAACCAGGAACTGCGGTCGAAATGCGCCGGGATTTTTTACAAGTGAAATCAGGCGCACTGATTTGCCGATTCGATATTCTTGTTATCTGTGTAATTGGTTGTATGTATTCGACTTGGAGGCATTCCTGTCGATGTAGTGGTTTTGGATTAATTTGAATTTCCTATGGATGTTCGAAAGCCGATCCATGCTAAAGAAGCGGCTCGATTTTTCGGGCCGCCCGGACACTGAAACGTGGGGGCCGCGGCGCTTTGCAAACCTTCAGTTCTGGAGCCCTCATGGACGAATTTCTGATCGCAGTGGACGCCGAAGACCGCCCTCTGCACGCGGTCGAGAAGATGAGCGCCCACCGCGAAGGCGTGCTGCATCGGGCGTTCTCGGTCTTCATCTTCGACACGCAAGGCCAGGTGCTGATGCAGCAGCGCGCGCTGGGCAAGTACCACTCGCCCGGTCTGTGGAGCAACAGCTGTTGCGGGCACCCACGCCCCCACGAAGAGACCGGCGCCGCCGCTGAGCGCCGACTCTACGAAGAGCTGGGCCTGCGCTGCGTGCTCAAGCCGGTGGCGGCCTTTCTCTACCGCGAGGCCGTGTCGGCCGAACTGATCGAGCACGAGTACGACCATGTGTTCGTCGGCATCGCGCGCGACCTGCCGCGGCCCGACCCGGGCGAGGTGCGCGAGTGGCGCTGGCTGGCGTTGCCCGAGCTGCACCGCGAGCTGGCGCGGGCGCCGACGCACTTCACCATCTGGCTGCACCGGATTGCCGAGCGCTTCGGGCCGGAGGGCTTGAGGTCCTGGAGGGCGCAGGCCATGGCGGCGCTGTGACGCAGATGCCACGGATTGCCGTGGTTCATCCAATGAGTCAAATGTAATGAAAAAGTTGAATATCAAAAATTCTGACTTTAACTACAATTGCGAATGCACTAAATTTGAAACTCAGGCGCAATGCCTCCTCGTATTTGGGGATGAACGCCGGTTCGAGAATTGAATGTGAAAAAATCTCAATCTTGAATTGACCGGGTTTTCGAAATTATTGGGAATTCAGGCAATTGAAATTCCCCGTTGCATGGCCCTTCGCCATTCGATGCGATTGAATTGCTTTGAAAGAGGGCAGACATGAAGCACAAGCGCGAACAGGCCCCGATGTGCACCGCCACATCCACCGCGCCTCTCGGCTGAGAGGCAGTAGCGGTGCTGCGCATCACCTTCCGACAACTGGAAGCCTTTCACTGGGCCGCGACACTGGGCTCCGTCAACGCGGCGGCCCGTCATCTGTTCGTGAGCCAACCGGCCATCACGGCGCGCGTGCGGGAGCTCGAGGGCATCCTCGGACACGCCCTGTTCGCGCGCAGCCAGCAGGGCGTGCAACTCACCGCCGCTGGCGGCGAGCTGTTTCAGCGGGTGCAGGTCCTGCTGCAAGCAGGCGAAGATTTCGAGCGGCGCGGCGGGCGGCCTCTGCCGCCGTTGACTGCGGGGTTGCGGGACTGCGTCGACGAGCCGCAGCACCTGTAGCGGCCCCGCCCGCAAGGGCCCGCTCAGTCGTGCAGCGACGACAAAAACTGCCTCAGCTCCGGCGTCTGCGGTGCACCGAACAGATCCGCCGGCGGCCCCATCTCGTGCACGCGGCCCTGGTGCATGAAGATCACGCGGTCGCTGACCTTGCGCGCGAAGCTCATCTCGTGCGTGACCATCAACAGCGTCATGCCTTCGTCGGCCAGCGACTCCACCACGCGCAGCACCTCGCCCACCAGTTCGGGGTCGAGCGCCGACGTGATCTCGTCGCACAGCAGCACGGCCGGCTCCATCGCCAGCGCACGGGCGATCGCCACGCGCTGCTGCTGGCCGCCCGACAGCTGATCGGGCATCGCATCGAACTTCTCGGCCAGGCCCACGCGTTCGAGCAGCTTGCGCGCCTGCGAAGCGGCTTCCATCGACGATCGCTTTTTCACCAGCGTGGGCGCGAGCATCACGTTCTTGCCGACCGTGAGGTGCGGGAACAGGTTGAAGCCCTGGAAGATCATGCCCACGCGCTGGCGCAGCGTGCGCATGGCCATCGCGCTCTCGTGCAGCAGCGGCTTGCCGTCGACGGTGAGCGCGCCTTCCTGGAACACCTCGAGCCCGTTGATGCAACGCAGCAGCGTGCTCTTGCCCGAGCCGCTCTTGCCGATGATGGCGATCACCTCGCCGCGCTTCACGTCGAGGTCGATGCCCTTGAGCACCTCGTTCGTGCCGTAGGACTTGCGCAGCGCCGTGATGCGCACGATGGGCGCGGCGAAAGATGCGGCTTCGGGTTGCGGTTGGGGTTCAAGCACGGCGGCCATGGGTCTTCCTCTCGAGGGTTTTGGCGTACAGGCTCACGGGGAAGCACAGCACGAAGTAAAGCAGGGCCACGCAGCTGAACACCACGAAGGGCTGGAAGGTGGCGTTTGAAATCATGCTGCCGGCCTTGGTGAGTTCGACAAAGCCGATCACCGACGCCAGCGCCGTGCCCTTGATCACCTGCACCAGGAAACCGACGGTGGGCGCAATGGCGATCTTCACGGCCTGCGGCAGGATCACGTGGCGCATCTGTTCGGCGAAGCTCAGCGCCAGGCTGCCCGAGGCTTCCCACTGGCCCTTCGGAATCGAGGCCACGCAGCCGCGCCAGATCTCGGTAAGAAAGGCGCTGGTGTACAGCGTGAGCGCCACGCTCGCGGCCGTCCACGCCGACACGTCGATGCCGAACAGCGCGATGCCGAAGTAGGCGAGAAACAGCTGCATCAGCAGCGGCGTGCCCTGGAACAGCTGCACGTACAGGCCCACGGCCCGCGCGGCCGCCTTGCCGCCGCGCAGCCGCGCGAACAGCAGCAGCCCGCCCACGAGCCCGCCGCCGACGAAGGCGATGAGCGAGAGCACGACGGTCCAGCGCAGCGCCATCAGCAGGTTGCGCAGGATGTCCCACAAGGAAAAATCGACCATGGTGAAAGTGCCTCGCGGTCAGCGGCCGAAGAAGAAACGCGGCCCGGCCCAGTTGAGCAACCGGCGCAGCGCCACGGCCAGCGCGAGGTACAGCAGCGTGGCGACGATGAAGGATTCAAAAGCGCGGAAGTTGCGGCTCTGGATCAGGTTGGCCGCGTAGCTCAGCTCCTCGGTCGAGATCTGTCCGCACACCGCCGAGCCCAGCATCACGATGACGATCTGGCTCACCATCGCGGGCCACACCTTCTTGAGCGCCGGCGGCAGTACCACGCGCAAAAACACCTGCGCCTTGCTGAGCGCCAGGCTCACGGCGGCCTCGATCTGCCCCTTGGGCGTGGCCTCGATGCCGGCGCGGATGATCTCGGTCGAGTACGCGCCGAGGTTCATCACCATCGCGATGATCGACGCCACCTCGGGCGAGAGCTTCACGCCCGCGGCCGGCAGGCCGAAGAAGATGAAGAACAGCTGCACGATGAAGGGCGTGTTGCGGATCAGCTCCACATACGTGCCGGCGATCCAGCGAAGCCACACCGGCCCGTGGGCGCGCGCCCAGGCGCAGGCCACGCCCAGGGCCAGGCCGATGACCGTGGCGATGGCCGTCAGGCCGATCGTCCAGGCGATGCCCTTGGCGAGCAGCCGCCAGTCGACGAGAACTGCACCGAAATCGAATTCCATGGCGGTGCCTTGGTTCGTGCGTCTGCTGTGCTCAGACCGGCAGGTCGCCGGCCGCCTTGCCGAGCCACTTCTTGGACATCGCGTCGAGCGTGCCGTCCTTCTTGGCGGCGGCAATGATCTCGTTGACCCGCGTCTTCAATGCGGTTTCGCCCTTCGCGATGCCGATGAAGCAGGGGCTGTCCTTCAGCAGCAGCTTGAACTCGGCGCTCACCTTCGGGTTCTTGGCGAGCATGTCGCCGGCCACCGCCGCGCTGGTGGCGATGGTTTGCGTCTGGCCGGCCACGAAGGCGGCGATGGTCGCGTTGTTGTCCTCGAAGCGGCGGTAGTCGACGTTCGACGGCGCCACCTTGTTCAGCTCCTGGTCTTCCATGGCGCCGCGCGTCACGGCGACGGTCTTGCCGGCCATGTCGGCAAAGCTGGTGAGCTTCATGCTCTTGCCCGCATACACGGCCTGGAAGAAGGGCGCGTAGGCCGCGCTGAAGTCGATCACCTTCTCGCGCTCGACGTTCTTGCCGAGCGTGGAGATCACGAGGTCGGCCTTGCGCGTCTGCAGGTAGGGAATGCGGTTCGCGCTCGTCACCGGAACCAGCTCGACCTTCACGCCGAGCTTGGTGGCGATGAGCTGCGCCATCTCGACGTCGAGGCCCTGCGGCTGCATGTTGCGGTCGACCGAGCCGTACGGCGGGTAGTCGGTGGGCACGGCGATCTTGATGGTCTTGGCCTTGAGCACGTTGTCGAGTGCGTTCTGCGCCTGGGCGGCGCCGGTGGCGGCGAGCAGGGCGGCGGAGGCCAATGCGAGGGCGAGGCGACGGGATGCGGAAGTGGTGAACGTGGTCATAGCAGGGCTCCTAGGTAGGTCGATGAATCGGTGGCGTCGTCGGCAGGCGCTGTCTTGCGACGGCGCTTCGGCGTGGTGGTGTTCAGGGGGGCCAGCGCATCGCGCAGCTGCGCGAGCGGGTCGGTGGGCGCCTGCACGCGCAGCGCCGACTGCACCGTGCCGATGTGTTCGGCCATCAGCGCCTCGGCGGCGGCGTGGTCGCCGCGCTCCAGCGCCGCGACGATCTGCACGTGGTCTTCGCACGACTGCACCGCATCGTGCGTGCTCTGGTAGAGCATGGCGATCAGCGTGGTGCGCGCGGTGAAGTCGCGCAGCGTGTCGGCCAGCAGCGTGTTGCCCAGGCACTCGGCCAGGCACACATGGAAGTCGCCCAGCAGGAAGCTGCGGTGGCCGACGTCGCTCTCTTTCAGTGCGGCCTTTTCACGCTGAAGGTGCGCCTTCAGTTGGCGCAGGGCACTCTTGTCGATCCTGCCCGTACTGCGGATGAGGCCGAGCTCGATCACGCGCCGCGCCTCGAAGGCCTCGCGCGCCTCGTCCTGCGAGGGCTCGATGACGAACCAGCCGCGCCGCGCGCTCACCGTGACGATGCCGCGCGCGGCCAGCCGCGTGAGCGCCTCGCGCACGATGGTGCGGCTGCAGTCGAACAGCATCGCGAGCGGCTGCTCGCCCAGGCGCGCGCCGGGCGCGAGCTTCTGCGCCATCACCGCTTCGACGATGCGTGCACTGATTTCGGATGCGGAGATGGCCATATGCCTGCATATCAGCAGCTTCTGTGCCAACTGGTATGCAAGCTGTGTGCACCGAAATGGGCCGGCCGGGTCGCGCCGGCAGTGCGCCTACCGCTTGCCGAGCGCGCGGCGGGGCAGGGCCAGCAGCATGAGCAGCGCCGACAGCACCAGCGCACCGCTCAGCACATACAGGCTGGCCGTGAAGCCGCCCGTGAGCGTCTTGAGCGCGCCCACCATCATCGGCGCCACCAGCCCCGCGCTGCCGCCGATGGTGCTGATGAGCGCAATGCCCGCCGCCGCGGCGCTCTTCGACATGAAGCTGCCCGGAATCGCCCACAGCACGGTGAAGGCACTCGAGATGCCCATCGACGCGAGCGCCAGGCACAGCACGGCGGCGATGGGGCTTTGCATGAAGAGCGTGGTCAGCGCCAGCCCGGCCGCGCCCGCGAGCGCGCCCAGCGCGAAGTGCCAGCGGCGCTCCTGGTGCCGGTCGGAGTGCCGCCCCACGAGGATGTTGGCCGCAATGCCCGCGATGGCGGGAATCACCGAATAGAAGCCGATCTGCAGCACGCTGAGGCCCATCGACTTGAGGATCGTCGGCTGCCAGAACGACAGCGCATAGATGCCCAGGATGATGAGGAACGACATGAAGCCGATCAGCCACACGCGCCCGTCGCGCATCGCTGCGCCGAAGGTGTGGCGACCGGCGGCGCCGTGCGCGGCCTGGTCTTCGGCCAGCAGGCGCGCCACGCGTTGCTTCTCGGCCGTCGAAAGCCACGGCGCCTGCGCCGGGCTGTTCGACAGAAAGCGAAAGGCCATGACGCCCAGCAGCACGCTCGGCAGGCCTTCGAGCAGGAACAGCCACTGCCAGCCGCGCAGCGCCAGCACGCCGTCGAGGTAGGTCATCGTGAGCCCGGCGATCGGCCCCGCGACGATGGGCGCCGCGCCAAAGGCCATGAAGAACAGCGCGGTGGCCTGCGCGCGGCGGCGCGAGGGAAACCACAGCGTCAGGTAGAACAGCACGCCCGGCGCAAAGCCGGCCTCGAACACGCCGATGAGAAAGCGCAGCACGTAGAACTGCGTGGGCGTGGTGGCGAACATCATGGCCGCCGAGGCCAGGCCCCACAGGCCCATGATGCGCAGCAGCGTGGCGCGCACGCCGATCTTCGCGAGCATCAGGTTGCTCGGAATCTCGAACACCGCATAGCCGAGAAAGAAGATGCCGGCGCCCAGGCCGAACACCGCGTCGCTGAAGCCCAGCTGGTCCTTCATCTGCAGCTGCGCGTAGCCGACGTTGGTGCGGTCCAGGTAGTTCAGCACGTAGCAGGCGCACAGCAGCGGCATCAGCCGCCAGGTGATCTTGCGAAAGAGCGCGGCGTCTTCGCGCGCATCGGCCGAGGCCGGTGTGCGCGCGTCGGCGGCAGCGAGGGTGGCGGTGTTCATCGGTGTGTCTCCTTCTTGTTTGGCCGTCGCGTGTGCGAGCGGGTCAGGTCCGCACGAGCGCACCGAAGCTGGTTTCGCCCCACAGGTG
Source organism: Variovorax paradoxus (assembly GCF_009498455.1). NCBI lineage: Bacteria > Pseudomonadati > Pseudomonadota > Betaproteobacteria > Burkholderiales > Comamonadaceae > Variovorax > Variovorax paradoxus. The sequence continues at coordinate 3,546,323 of NZ_CP045644.1, forward strand.
GCTGGTCGGCGCACCCGGAAACAGCCAGTGCGGCGAGCACTCGGCCGATGGCACCACGTTGCTGAACCCGTGCAGCGCCGAGGTGCCCGCCAGCGTCTTCTCGAGCACCATCGACAGGTACTGGTCGTTGCTGCTTTCTTGCGTGTTGCCGTTGAGGATCACCTCCGCGCCCGTGGCCTGCGCATAGCGGCGGATGCCGTTGTGGCGCGACTGCAGCGGCGCCCAACTGTCGGCCGCCACGCCGTTCTCGCTGCTCACGCGCAGGCCGTCGGCGCAGCGGTAGACCAGCGAATGGTTGCCTTCGGTGTGCCCTGGCGTGTGGACCAGCGCGACGCCCCGGCCAAGCTGCAGGCTGCCGTCGAAGGCGACGATGCGTTCGGCCGGCACCGCGTCCAGGCCGTGCGGGCAGTACCACTCCGCCTGCACGGGCAAGAGGCCCTGCACATTCGCGAGTTCCTGGCGATGCACCAGCAGCTTCGCGTTCGGCAGCAGGCCCGGCGCGTCCGCACTGCCGAGCCAGCGGCGCACGTCCTGCGTGTGCAGGTGGTCGTAGGTGATGTAGTCGATCTGTTCGGGCGCCACGCCGCAGCTGGCGAGCGCCTGCAGCACGGTCTGGTAGACCGGCGCGATGGCCTTGTGCAGGAACTTCGGCGTCTGCTCGCTCAGGCGCTTGAAGTAGGGCGTTTCGTTGCCGGCCTCGAAGTCGGCCGGCGTGAAGAGCAGCGTGCGCAGCCGGCCTTCGAAGTCGTCGTACTGGATGAGCACGGTGCGCGCCAGCAGATGCACCATGTGCGGCTTGAGCAGCTGCTGCGAGTACACGCCGGTGAAGGCGAACCACGCGGGGTACGGAATGCGCAACAGGTTGAAGCTGCGCGCGAAGTGAACGGGCGGTGCGTCGAGCAGGCGCTCGCGCAGGGCTTGCGCGCCGCGGCGGATGGCGCGCAGGCGGTCTTGCGGCAGGGCGGCGTGGCGCGTGCCGTCGAGTTCGGTGATCTGCGCGAAGCCGGTGGGGTCGGGGTCTCGGGTCATGGTCGTCTCCTGTATTCGGCCGTGTTGGTTTTTCGACGTGCGGTGTCGTTCAGGGCGACGCTCCCGCCGACGGGGAGCCTTGCTCCGCGAATGTCCCCCGCCTTCGGCTCCTCCTTGATTTCGCTGCGCAAGGCACCCCATCGACGTGAGCGTTGGGCAGTGCAGCTGTTGATCGGTCGCACACCACCGCCGCGTCCCGTGCGCAGGACACTGGGTGCTTCCCGCAGCGAAATCAAGGAGGAGGGCGAAGCCCGGGGGACATTCGCGGAGGGAAGTACCCGGTGGCCTGTGCACTCGCCCTGAACGCAACGCGCGCACCACCGGTCACGCCGTGGCGGCCTCAGGTTGCGGGGCCGTCTGGCCGAGCAGTCCGGCAACCAAGCCGCCCACCATCTCCGCAGGCACACCCACCAGCAGCTGGCGCAGCATCGTCAGCGTGTCGAAGTACACGCGCTCGCAGACCAGCCGGTCGCCCTCGAAGATGAAGAAGGCGTTCATGCGGCAGCGAAAGCTGTTGCCCGTCGGCGGCAGGCCCTTGAGCGGGCCGCGGTGCGTGCCGAGCAGCCAGAACTCGACGATCACCGAGTCGTGGGCGTGGCGCAGCTGGATGATCTCGTGGCGCTGATCAGGGAAGGCGCGGCGCGTGTCGATGTAGTACTGGCGCACGTCGGGGATGCCGTCGTGCACCTCGCCGCTGGGAATCAGCTCGTAGTGCGGATGCGGAAAGGTGCCGAGCACCGCGTCGAAATCCTGCCGGGTCTCGTCGGCGAAATGGTCGAGCACGAGGCGCTCGCGGCGGGCTTGCAGGTCGGTCAGGGTGTTCATCGGGGTGTGCTCCATGTGACAGGGATGACAGGGGACATCGGGTTGCCGCGAATGCGTCGACCCGGGTGGCCTGCGTACTATCGACAGCCCCTCGAACCCAGACTGTCCGGTGTTGGCAATCGGTGCCCCGGACAAACCCGCGATGCCACGGTCCTCCCTTTTCGCCAGCCCCGCCGAGCCGGATGCGCAGCACTCGCCCGTGCACAACAGCGACATGCGGCTGGCCGACGACGTGCAGCAGCGGCTGCTCGCGGTGGCGCACCGGCGCACGCTGGTGCGCGGCGAATCGCTGTTCCACAAGGGCTCGTCGCCCGACGCGCTGTTCGGCGTGGTCAGCGGCTCATTGCGCGTGAGCGTGGTCGCGCCGGGCGGTCGCGAAGCGGTGATCGCGATGCTGGAGCCGGGCCACTGGTTCGGCGAGGTGTCGCTGCTCGTGGGGCGCGAGCGCGTCTACGACACCTGCGCAGTCGACACCACCGAGATGGCCGTGGTCGCGGCGGCCGACTTCCATCGGCTGATCGCCGACCACCCCGATGTGCACATGGCCTTCACGCGGCTCGTGTGCCTGCGGCTGCGCCAGGCGCTGGCCTGGATCGACGACGTGATCCTGATGCCGCTGCCCGTGCGGCTCGCGCACCGGTTGCTGACGCTCGATGCGCGCGCGGCCACGCCGGCGGAGGACGGCGGCGGCACGCTGCTGGGCGTGTCGCAGGAAGACCTGTCGTTCATGCTCGGCGTGTCGCGCCAGAGCGTGAACCGGCTGCTGAAGCTGTGGGAAGAAGATGGCACGCTGCGCGTGCGCTACCGCAGCATCGAGCTGCTCGACCGCGCACAGCTGGAGCGGCACGCGGCCACGCCGCCCTGAACGTGAGGGACGCTGGCGGGGTTCAATCCATCCGCGCGCCCGACGCCTTCACCGCCTTGTCCCAGCGCGGCGTTTCTGTTGCCAGGAAGCGCGCGAAGTCTTCGCTGCCCAGGTAGGCCGGGTCCGCACCCTGGCTCACCATGCGCTCGCGCACCTCGGGGCTGGTCAGCACCTGTTTGAACGCATCGCTGAGTTTGGCGACCACGTCTTTCGGCGTGTCCTTCGGCGCGAGGAAGCCGTAGAAGCCCACCACCTCGAAGCCCTTCACGCCCGACTCGATGACGGTCGGCACATCGGGCAGCGCGGGGTTGCGTTCGCGGCTGGTCACGGCCAGCGCGCGCACCTTGCCCTGCTTGTGATAGTTGGCGGCCTGCGGAATCGATTCGGCCATGAACTGCACCTGCCCGCCCATCAGGTCGGTGAAGGCCGGGGCGCTGCCGCGGTAGGGGATGTGCACCATGAAGATGCCGGTCGCGGTCTTGAACATCTCGGGCACGAGGTGGCTGATGCCGCCGTTGCCGGCCGAGCCGTAGTTGATCTGGCCGGGCCGCGCCTTGGCGTAGTCGATGAACTGCTTCAGGTTCTGTACCGGCAGCTTGGGCGTGACCAGCAGCGCCAGCGGCTGCATGGCCGTGCGCGCGATCGGCACGAAGTCGCGCTGCGTGTTGTAGGGCAGCTTGCTGTAGAGCGCGCCGTTGATCACCGCCACGCCGGTGTTGGCCAGCATCAGCGTGTAGCCATCGGCCGGGCTCTTGGCGACCGCGTCGGCGCCCACCGAACCGCCCGCGCCGGGCTTGTAGTCGACGATCAGCGGCTGGCCGAGCACGGCCTGCAGCTTGTCGGTGAGCAGGCGCGCATGCTGGTCGAGCGGGCCGCCGGCCGGGAAGCCGATGACGACCTTGATCGGCTTGTCGGGGTAGGCGGCGATCACTGCCGTGGTGCCGAGCGTGCCGAGGGCGAAAGAAAGGACCGCCAGTGCGGTCCGGGTGGGCTTGTTCATGATCCGTCTCCTTGTTGTGGAGACGATCATAAGCAGCGCGGTCAGCCGGCCAGCGTCGCCTTCAGCGTGATCTCGGGCACGCTCGCCAGCGCCTTCGACAGCGGGCAGCCGGCCTTGGCGGCGGCGGCGATCTGCTGGAACTTCGCCTCGTCCAGGTTCGGCACGCTGGCGTCGAGTTCCAGCGCGATGCGGTCGATCTTGAAGCCTTCGCCGTCCTTGGCCAGCCGCACGGCGGCGCGGGTGTCGATCTTCGTGGCGGCCAGGCCTTCCTTTTCGAGCGCGAAGGCAAAGGCCATCGTGAAGCAGGCCGCGTGCGCGGCGCCCACGATCTCTTCGGGGTTGGTGCCGCGCCGGTCGTCTTCGAAGCGGCTGGCGAAGCCGTAGGGATAGTCTTTCAGGGCGCCGGTCTCGGTGCTGACCTGGCCCTTGCCGGTCTTGCCGGCGCCTTCCCAGTGAACGCTTGCGTGCTTTTCTGCTGCCATGGCGATTCCTTCAGTCGGGGTGGTGGTGGGTTGCTCGGAGTGAGAACCGCAGGTATCGCTCCGAAAGCCGCCGCTGTCTGTAGTCGCAGGGCGCATCGCGCGTGGCGATGATCGCGCCCGGGCCGATCTCAGACGCCGTGCACGCCGGACGTGCTGCGCTTCAGCTGACCCCGGACTTCGCCCGCCGGCCAGGCCTGGGTCGACACGCTGACGTACCAGAGACCGGCCATGAGGTCGGCCATTTGTGCCGGCGTCAACGTGCTCGTGCCGGTCAGCTCGTAGCCGTCGCCGTCCGGGTCGCGCAGCTCGGCCCGGCTGTGCGGCGGCAGCTGGATCACCAGCGGGCCGTTGCTGCCCTTGGCGGCAGGGCCATGGAAGCCCGCGAGCGTCGCCGGCCCGCTCAGGCGCGCGTAGTTCACGCGCCACTGGAAGCTGCCGGTGGCGAGCGTCAGGGTTCCGAACATCGAGCCGCCGCCCTTGCTGCTTTTTCTGGGGAGGGGCGGAACCACCTCCTCGGTGCCGAGCCAGCAGTCGGCCATGAACCACGTCGGCGGCTCCTTGGGCTGCGAGGATGTCGCCGGCTCCTGCGGTCCGAACCTGGAGAGCAGCGCGCAGCCTGTCGCGGCCAGCGTGGCACCGAAGAGGACGATCCGTCGGCGGAGGGTGGGGCGGGCGGAATCAGGCATGGCAGACAGGCGCAGGTGAAGCGGAGCCCGCACGATAGCCGATGCGTTCACACGGCCAACGTACGACTAATGGGCGTCGCCAAGGTGACGCCCCGAGGGCTTCCCCGATGGGAGCGGCGGCCGCTGCGTCTTAGGCTGGCGCGCTGCGCCTTTTTCGCACCGCTTCTTTTTCTCTTTCCTTCCGCCTGTTCACAGACCATGCAACCACGCCCGCATTACAAGTTCTGGCCCAAGCGCCTCCCGCATTCGATCACCGTGCCCGCCACCTCGCTGTGGCACAACCTCGCGACCTCGGCGGCGCGCTATCCCGACAAGGCCGCGCTGGTCTTCTTCGGCCGCGTGCTGAGCTACCGCGAGGTGGCCGACCAGGTCGAGCGGCTGGCCGGCACGCTGCATGCGCTGGGCGTGCAGCGCGGCGACCGCGTGGTGCTGAACATGCAGAACTGCCCGCAGCTGGTGATCGCGCATTTCGCGATCTTGCGCGCCAATGCCGTCGTGGTGCCGGTCAACCCGATGAACCGGGCCGAAGAGCTCAAGCACTACATCACCGACCCCGACGCCAAGGTCGCGATCACCACCGGCGACCTCGCGGCCGAACTGGCCAAGGCCAGCGATGCGTTGCCGGCCGAGCAGCGCCTGTCGCATGTCATCGTGACCCAGTTCACCGACGCCTTCGATGCGAACGTGACCGGTGACGACGCCCCCGCGCCGGCCTGGGCCGACTGGCTTGGCACGCGCCATCCGCTGCCCGCGCTGGCGGGCGGCCAGGCGATGGCCTGGACCGACGCGCTCGCGGCCGGCCACCCGGCGCCCGCGCATGTCGTGGGTGCGAACGACATGGCGCTGCTGCCCTACACCAGCGGCACCACCGGCCTGCCCAAGGGCTGCGTGCACCACCATTCGAGCCTCATGCACAACGCGATGGCCGGCCAGCTCTGGGGCCAGGCGACGTCGGAGGCGGTGGTGCTGGCCGTGGTGCCGATGTTCCACATCACCGGCGTGGTGAGCATGATGCACACCTCGATCCTCGCGGCGGCCACGCTGGTCATCATGCCGCGCTGGGACCGCGACGTGGCGGGCCGGCTCATCTCGCGCTGGAAGGTCACGAGCTGGACCAACATCCCGACCATGGTCATCGACCTCATGGCCAGCCCCAACTTCGCGAGCTACGACCTCACGAGCATGACCCACATCGGCGGTGGCGGCGCCGCCATGCCGCAGGCCGTGGCGCAGCGCTTGTTCGAGCAGTACGGCCTGAAGTACCAGGAAGGCTACGGCCTCACCGAGACCGCCGCGCCCTCGCACACCAACCCCTCGGACCACCCCAAGCAGCAGTGCCTGGGCATTCCGTTCATGAGCACCGACGCGCGCGTGGTCGACCCCGACACGCTGCAGGAGATGCCCATCGGCGAATCGGGCGAGATCATCATCCACGGCCCCGAGGTGTTCCAGGGCTACTGGAAGCGCCCCGACGCCACGAGGGCCGCCTTTGTCGAGTTCGAGGGCAAGCGCTTCTTCCGCTCGGGCGACATGGGCCGCATGGACGAGGAGGGCTACTTCTTCATCACCGACCGCCTCAAACGCATGATCAACGCGAGCGGCTTCAAGGTGTGGCCGGCCGAGGTCGAGCTGCTGATGTTCCGCCACCCCGCGATCCAGGAAGCCTGCGTCATCTCGACCAAGGACGACTACCGCGGCGAATCGGTCAAGGCCGTGGTGGTGCTGCGCGCCACGCACAAGGACACGACCGAGCAGCAGATCATCGACTGGTGCCGCGAGAACATGGCGGTCTACAAGATTCCGCGCAAGGTGGCGTTTGTGGATGCGCTGCCGAAGAGCGGCAGCGGCAAGGTGATGTGGCGGTTGCTGCAAGAAGCTGAGCAACCGGCGGCCTGAGCCGCCGCCGCATCTTCTGCATCTGCTACGACGGCTGGCGCGCGTAGCGCCCCGGCGCCTGGCCCACATGGCGGCTGAACGCCGTGCTGAAGGTGCTGGCCGAGGCATAGCCGACGCGCGCGGCCACGTCTGCCGGTGCGCAGCCGCCGCGGCGCAGCAGGTCCTTGGCGATCGCCATGCGCCACGCGAGCAGGTATTCCATCGGCGGCAGTCCCACGGCGCGCGAGAAGCGCTCGAAGAACGCCGAGCGCGACAGCGCGGCCTTGCCGGCGAGCTCTTCCACCGTCCATGAACGCGCGGGGTCCGCGTGCATGTGCCGCACGGCGGCGGCCAGCCGGCTGTCGGCCAGCGCGCGCAGCAGCCCCGGCGGCGCGCCGTCGCCGGGCGCCGAGCGCAGCGCCTCGATCAGCAGCACCTCGACCAGCCGCCCGAGCACGAGGTCGCGCCCCGGTCGCTGCGCCATGGACTCTTCGCGCACGAGCTGCACCAGCAGCGACAGCCGCGCGACGCCGCGCATGTGCAGCACCGAGGGCAGCAGCGACACCATCAAGGCAGCGTCCGGGGAGTCGAAGGCGAAGTAGCCGCCGAGCATGCGCACGTCGGGCGGGCCTTCGCGATCGCCGTGGCGGACCTCGCCGTGGGCGTCCTCGCGCGCCGCTTGTTCATGCGGGTCGAGAAACACCGGTGGCGCCGGCGTGAGCCCCGACAGCGTGAAGCCGGGCGTGGCCGGCATCAGCAGGAAGTCACCGGCGGCCAGCGCCAGCGGCGGTTGCCCATCGACCGCCAGGACGCACTCGCCCTCGAGCATCGTGCAGAAGCTGGGTTGGCCGAAGGCCGTGTAGCGCACGGCCCAGGCACCGGCGCCCGCGATCACCTTGGAATACACGGCGCGCGGCCGAAGCAGCGCGATGACCTCGGCGAGTGGATCGGCCATGGCTGGACTCCTGCAAAAGAAATGGCGACGCTGGATGGTAGCGAGTCCGGCTGATGGCTCCTATCGTTGGGGCTCTTCATCACCCACCTCCAAGGAACGCCATTGAAAACCGCACTGATCACCGGCTGCTCGTCCGGCTACGGCCTGGCCACCGCACGCCACTTTTACGCGCAGGGCTGGCGCGTCATCGCCACCATGCGCACGCCGCGCGACGACCTCTTTCCCGACGCGCCGAACCTGCGCGTGCTGCCGCTGGACGTGACGCAACCCGACAGCATCGCCGCCGCCATCGCGAACGCGGGCCCGATCGACGTGCTCGTGAACAACGCCGGCGTCGGGCTCTTCGGCGCCTTCGAGGCCACGCCCATGGCCACCGTGCGCGAGGTGTTCGAGACCAACACCTTCGGCATGATGGCCATGGCGCAGGCCGTGCTGCCGCAGTTCCGGACGCGGCGCTCGGGACTGCTGATCAACGTCACCTCGACCGTCACGCTCGCGCCGATGCCGCTCGTGGCTGCGTACACCGCGAGCAAGACGGCCATCGAGGGCTTCACCGCCTCGCTCGCGTTCGAGCTGGCGGCGTTCAATGTGCGCGTGAAGCTCGTCGAGCCGGGCTACGGGCCCGGCACGCGCTTCACCGAGAACGGAGCGCAGCGCATGCAAGGCCTGATCCCGCCGGACTACGCACCGCTCGCGCAGGCCGTCTTCGCGGCACTGGGCAACCCGACGGACCTGACCACGGCGGCCGATGTGGCCGAGGCCGTCTGGCGCGCCGCGAACGACACGGAGGCGACGCTGCGCTATCCGGCCGGTGCGGACGCGCTCGCACTTGCGCAGCCGGCCTGAGCCGGGGTGCCTGGAAGCACGGGGAGGGCGGTCCTGCGGTCTTTTTGCTTAAAATGAGAATAATTCTTATTTGTAGACGGAGCTCCCGCCCCCGTGCCGCCCGCCATGTCCGCTGCCGAAGCCGCCTTCCAGCAAGTCCACACCCTCTACAGCGACCACCACGGCTGGCTCCAGTCGTGGCTGCGCAAGAAGCTCGGCAACTCGTGTGACGCGGCCGACCTGGCGCAGGACACCTTCGCGCGGCTGCTGACGGCGCGCAACCCCGAGGTCATTGCGCAGCCGCGCGCCTACCTCACGAGCGTGGCCAAGAACATCCTCGTGAACTGGTACCAGCGCCAGGCGCTGGAGCGCGCCTACCTCGAGGCGCTGGCCGTCATGCCCGAGCCCGAGGCGCCGTCGCCGGAGCAGCGGCTGGTGATTTTGCAGACGCTGCACGAGATCGACGCCATGCTCGACGCCCTCAAGCCGCTCGCACGACGCGCTTTCCTGCTGTCGCAGCTCGACGGCATGAAATACGAAGACATCGCGCGCGAGTTGGGCGTGTCGCTCGTCACCGTCAAGCGCTACATGCAGCAGGGCTTCCGCGGCTGCCTGGCGGTGATGGCATGAGCGCCATGAATTTCGAAACATCGGCACTTGCCCCGCGCGTGCTCGACGAGGCCGCCGAATGGCTGATGCGGTTGCACGACAGCGCCGTCACCGACGAAGACCGCCGCGCCTGCGAGCGCTGGCGCCAGAGCCATCCTGACCACGCCCGCGCCTGGGCACGCGCCGAGCTGCTGATGAACAAGCTCGGCGGCCTGCCGCCGGCGCTGGCGATGTCTTCGCTCGCGCGACCCGCACGCGGGAATGGCAACAACCGCCGCGCCACGCTCGGCCGGCTCGCCGCGCTGCTTGCGGCCGTGCCCGCCGGCTGGCTCGGCTGGCAGGCGGTCGAGATGGCGGATGAGCGCGGCTGGATGGCCGGGCATCGCACCGGCACCGGCGAGCGCCGCGAACTGCGGCTGGCCGACGGCAGCCGCCTCACGCTCAACACCGCCAGCGCGGTCGATGTGCACTTCGACGGCGTGCAGCGCCTCATCGTGCTGCACGCGGGCGAGATCTTCATCGCCACCGCGCCCGACCCCGCCGGCGTGCATCGCCCGTTCCGCGTGGCCAGCGCCGGCGGCACGCTGGAAGCCTTGGGCACGCGCTTCAGCGTGCGCAAGGAAGCGGACGGCGCCACCCACGTCGCCGTGCTCGAAGGCGCGGTGCGCATCACGCCCGACCGCGCCGCCGCGCGCGTGTTGCCGGCCGGGCAGCAGGCCCGCTTCACGGCCGACGGCATCGACAGCGTCAGCCCGGCGGATGCCTCGGTGCTGGCCTGGACGCAGGGCATGCTGCTCGCCGACGGCATGCGGCTGGCCGACTTCGCCGCCGAGCTGTCGCGCTACCGCCCCGGCCTGCTGCAGTGCGATGCGGCCGTGGCCGACCTGCGCATCTCGGGCGCATTTCCGCTGGCCGACACCGATGGCGTGCTGCGCATGCTGGTGTCGACCTACCCGGTGGACGCGGCCACGCGCCTGCGCGGCTACTGGGTCACGCTCGTGCCGCGCGCGGCGCAAGAAGATGCAGAAGCGGCGGGCGCCTCGAAAAATATTTCGATCCGGGGGTGAGACTTTTTTTCGTTTCGGCTGGCAAGGAGGGTGAAGAACTCACCGTCGTTGCCCAACCGAAAGGCCCGTCTCCATGTCCGCATCCCGCCCGTCCGCCTTGCGCCCGTTCGCAGAGCGCCGCCTGAACACCGTCCTTCGCCATGCCTTGATGGCGCTCGCCCTCGGCGGCCTGGCCGGCGCGGGAGGGCCGGCCTTCGCGCAGGCATCGTCGTCGCTCGACGCGGCGGCGTCCCGCGCCTACGACATTCCCGCCGGCCCGCTCGGCCGTACGCTCGCCACCTTCGCGGCCGGCAACGGCATCGCGCTGTCGTTCGATCCTGCGCTGACGCAGGGGCGAAGCAGCCCCGCAATTTCAGGCCGCTACACCGCGCGTGAAGCCATCGAGCGCCTGCTTGCGGGCAGCGGCCTTCAAGTGGTGGCGCGCACCGACGGCAGCTACACGCTGAACCGCCGCGAGGCCGGCGCGCCCGTCGCAGGGAACGCAGGGCAGGGCGGTATCGACACGCTCTCGCCCGTCACCGTCACGGCCGACGCCGACCGCAGCGGCACGACCGAAGGCACCGGCAGCTACACCACGCGCGCCACGGCGGCGGCCACGGGGCTGTCGTTGTCGCCGCGCGAGACGCCGCAGTCGGTCACCGTCATCACGCGCCAGCAGATCGACGACCAGAACCTGCTGTCGCTCGGCCAGGCCATGCAGAACGTGCCCGGCGTGTTCGCCGTGAGCTCCGACAGCGACCGTACCGACCTGTACGCGCGCGGCTTCTACATCGACAACTACCAGTACGACGGCGTGCCGACCACGGTCACGACCGACTTCTTCGGCGCCTCCACCAACGACCCGGTGCTGTACGACCGCATCGAGGTCGTGCGCGGCTCGACCGGGCTGCTCACCGGCGCGGGCAATCCGTCGGCCTCGGTCAACTTGGTGCGCAAGCACGCCGACAGCAAGGTGTTCGCCGGCAGCGCGTCGCTCGCGCTGGGCTCGTGGAATTTGCGCCGCGGCACGGTCGACCTGCAGACCCCGGTCACGAAAGACGGCCGCGTGCGCGCCCGCATCATCGGCATGACGGAAGACCGCGACTCCTTCATCGACATGTACCACGGCCGCAAGCACGTGCTGTACGGCGTGGTCGATGCCGACCTGTCGCCGAGCACCACGCTGAGCGTGGGCATCGAGTCGCAGGCCACGCGGCCCACGTCGTCGACCTGGGGCGGGCTGCCGCTGACCTTCAGCGACGGCACGGCCACGCGCTGGGACCGCTCCAAGACCATCGGCACGCCGTGGACCCACTGGGACACGACCACCACCACGGCGTTCGCGAACCTCACGCACCAGTTCGACAACGGCTGGAAGCTCAAGGCCAATGCCTCGCACCGCGACAGTCAGCAGAACGCCAAGCTGCTGTACCTCTTCGGCGGGCTGGACCGCTTCACCGGCCGCGGCCTGGGCTCGCTGCCCGGCTACTTCGAACACGAGTTCCGCCAGAACAGCCTCGACGTGCAGGCCACCGGCCCGTTCACGTTGCTGGGCCGCACGCATGAGCTGGTGGTGGGTGTCACCAACAGCCAGTCGCGCTACGTGGAGGCGAGCCATCCGCGCACCAGCGCGTTGCCCGACACCGGCAACTTCTACCAGTGGAATGCTGCGTCGTACCCCGAGCCGGCCTGGGACCCGCTGAAGGTCTCCGGCATCACCAAGACGCGCCAGACCGGCTATTACGGCGCCGCGCGCCTGTCGCTGGCCGATTCGCTCAAGCTCATCGTGGGCGGCCGCCAGAACAGCTGGCGCTCCACGCGCCTGACCGCCGACGCCCCGGCCACGCGTGAGCACGAGGTGTTCACGCCCTACGCGGGCCTGGTGTACGACCTGAGCCCGAACTACTCGGTGTACGCGAGCTACACCGACATCTTCCAGCCGCAGAACTACCGCGACGCCGGCGGTTCGTACCTCGACCCGGTGACCGGCAAGAGCTACGAGATCGGCCTCAAGGGCGAGCACCTGAACGGCAAGCTCAACACCTCGATCGCCGTCTTCCGCGCCGAGCAGGAAAACGTGGCGCAGCGCGACGGCACCAAGCTCGTGCCCAACTCGACCGAAGGGGCCTACTACGGCGCGCGCGGCGTGACCAGCAAGGGCATCGAGCTGCAGGTGTCGGGCGAACTGGCCCCGGGCTGGCAGCTGAGCGCGGGCATCGCGCGCACGCTGGGCCGCCAGGGCAACGGCGACCGCATCAACACCACCATGCCGACCACGCAGGCCACGCTGTTCACCACCTACCGCCTGCCCGGCGAATGGCACCGGCTCACGCTGGGCGGTGGCGTCAACTGGCAGAACCGCACCTACTACGCGTACAGCGTGGGCGACGTCGACCTGCGCTACCAGCAGGGCTCGCGCGCGGTCGTGAGCCTGATGGCGCGCTACGCCTTCACGCCCAAGCTGGCGCTGCAGCTGAACATCGAGAACCTCTTCGACAAGAAGTACTACAGCAACATCGACGGGCAGGCCTACTTCGGCACGCCGCGCAACGCGGTGGCGACGCTCAGTTACGCGTTCTGACGGCCGAAACAGCCGGGGCGTGACCCTTTTTCCGTTCTCGTTGGTCATGTAGGGGAGGGGCGCATTTCCGCGCCCTGTTTTCCCGTCCCCGATGTACACCCGCTCTTCCTCTTTTTCTCCCGCCCTGCGGCTGCTGTCCCGCGTCGCGGCGGCCGTGTTCGGCGGCTACGCGCTGGCCTCGGCCGCCGCCGTCTTCCTGGCCGCCGTGCTGCCGTCCGGCCGTGCCGAGGCCGCGCTCGGGGGCATGCAGTTCAGCTTCGCGGTCTACACCGTCGCCGTGATCTGGGCGTTCGCGCCCGTGTCGCTGCCGCGCGCCTGGGCCGGCCTGGTGTTGCCGGCCGTGGTGCTGGCCGGGCTCGGCCTGGCCCTGCGCGGCGCGGGAGGCGGGGCATGAGCACGCCGGCAACCAAGGCGCCGTCGCAGGGCGGCTTCCGCCAGGCCCAGGCCTGGCTGCACACCTGGTGCGGTCTGTGGTTCTCCTGGCTGCTGTTCGCGGTGTTCCTCACCGGCACGCTGGCTGTGTTCGACGAGCCCATCACCCACTGGATGACCCCGGAGCACCACGCCGAGGAAGCCGCAGCCGCCGCGAAGAAGGAGAAGGGCGAGCCCACGGCCGATCGCGCGCAGCGCCTGGCCTGGGGCATGGCCTACATGGCCAGGCACCACCCGGGCGCGCCGATGTGGGAGCTGTGGCCTTCGGACGCGCAAGGCGGCGGCGAGCTGCGCGTGTTCTGGTTCGATGCCAACCGGGAGTACGTGGGCGTGACGCTCGACCCCGTCACCGGCAAGCCGCTGAACGACGGGGCCGGCCACGCGGCGCGCGCCACGCAGGGCGGCCACCACTTCGTCGACTTTCACTACGAGCTGCATGCCGGCACAGTCGGCCTGTGGATCATCGGCATCGCCACGATGGCGATGCTGGTGGCGCTGGTGTCGGGCGTCATCACGCACAAGCGCATCTTCAAGGACTTCTTCACCTTCCGGCCGAAGAAGGGCCAGCGCAGCTGGCTCGACGCGCACAACGCCGTGGCGGTGCTGACGTTGCCCTTCCAGTTCATGATCGCCTACACCGGCCTCGTGATCTCGGGCACCAGCTTCATGCCGGCCCCCAAGGTGCTGCACTACGGCACGGGCCCGGCGGCGCAGATGCGCTTCGTGTCCGAGCTGAGCGGCAGCGAAAACCCCGTCGCCACCGGCCGCGCCATGCCCGTGCCCGTGCTCGAACCGTTCGCCGCGCGCGGCCAGGAGCGCATGGGCCAACCGGTGCGCGCAGTCGTCATCGACCACCCGGGCGACGCGGGCGCGCGCATCGGCGTGTACGGATGGAACGGCGACGACGACGCGCTGCGCCGGCTCAGCGCTGCCACCTCCGGTATGGTGCAGTTCTCGGCCGCCACCGGCGAGGTGCAGCGCGTGCGCCTGCCGGGCGCCGCCGACGGCGGTGCGGCCATGACCGCGCAGTCGGCCATGGGCGGGCTGCACATGGTCACCTTCGGCGGCTGGCCGATGAAGTGGCTCTACTTTCTGTGCGGCCTCGCGGGCACCGCGATGATGGGTTCGGGCGCCGTGCTGTTCATCGTCAAGCGCCGCCAGAAGCACCTCGGCGAGTTCGGCGGCGCGACGGCGCGGGTCTATCGACTGGTCGAAGCGCTGAACGTCGCGGCCATCGCCGGCCTGGCCATTGCCTGCGTGGGCTACCTGTGGGCCAACCGGCTGGTGCCGGTGGGCATCGGGCATCGTGCCGACCGCGAACTGCAGGTCTTCTTCGCGTTGTGGGCGCTCGCGCTCGTGCATGCCTTCGTGCGCCAACCGGCGCGCGCGTGGCGCGAGCAACTCGGTGCGCTGGCCGCGTTGTGCCTGCTGCTGCCGGTGGTCAATTTCCTCACCACGGGCGATCACCTGCTGGCGCAGTTGTTGCGCAGCGATTGGGAAAGCCTCGGTGTCGAGTTGGGCGTCATGGCCTTCGGCCTTGCGGCGCTCGGCGCGCTGCGTCATCTGCTGCGGAAGGGGGCGCGATGACGACGGTGTGGGCTTCGTTGCTTGGCCTCGCGCTGGCGTATGCGGGCATGTCGTGCCTGAGCTTTGCCATGGACCGGCACCACGAGCAGCTGACGCGTGGGCGTGAAGTGCCTGCGCGTCGGCGCACGGGCTTGCGCGTGATCGGCGTGGTGCTGCTGGCCGCGGCCGTCGTGCCTTGCGTGATGGCGTGGGGCGCCACGGTCGGGTCGGTCGCGTGGCTGGGCTTCCTGTCGGCGGGGGCGTTGCCGGTGGCGCTGCTGTTGCCGTACCGCCCGCGCGCCGTCGCGTGGGGCGCCGGTGCTGCTGCCGTGGCTGGTGGTGCGGGGCTCGTGCCGGTGCTGGCGGGGCTGCTGCGCTGAGTCGCGCGGCACCCCCTGTCAGTCCACCTTGATGCCTGCGGCCTTGACCACTTGTTGGGCCTTCGCGGTCTCGTCGGCGATGAACTTGTTGAACTGCGCCGTGGGCATGGTGAAGGGTTCGGCGCCGAGCTTCTCCAGCCGGTCCTTCAACTCGGGCGACACCATGATCTTCGCGACCTCGGACTGCAGGCGCTCCACCACGGGCTGCGGCGTCCTGGCGGGCGCGAACAGGCCGACCCAGAACAGGTAGGCCGAGCCCGGCACGCCGGCCTCGACGGTGGTGGGTGCGTCGGGCAGGGCGGACGAGCGGCCGGCGGTGCCCACGGCCAGCGCCTTCAGCTTGCCGCTCTTGATCAGCGGCAGCGCCGACACCATCGGGGCGAAGAACCAGTCGACGCGTCCGGCCATCACCTCGGTCATGGCCTCGGGCGTGCCGCGAAACGGCACATGCTGCGCATCGACGCCCGCCGCGAGGCGGAACACCTCGGCATTCATGTGCGTGGCCGAGCCGTTGCCCGCGGAGCCGTAGTTCAGCCCGCCGGGCTTGGCCTTTGCCTTGGCCACGAGGTCTTTCACGTCGGTGAAGTGCGAAGGCGCGGTGACCAGCACATTGGGCAGGCTGGCCATCGGCGTCACGCCCGTGAAGTCTTTCAGCGTGTCGTACGACAGGCCCTTGTAGATCCACGGGTTCACGAGGTGGCCGGCCGAATGCACCAGCAGCGTGTAGCCGTCGGCCGGCGCCTTCGCGGCGATGGCCGCGCCCAGCGTGCCGCCCGCGCCGGGGCGGTTGTCGACGATCACGCTGGTGCCCAGTGCGGGCCCCAGCTTCTCGGCCACGAGGCGCGCGACGATGTCGGTGCCGCTGCCTGCGGTGAAGGGCACGACCAGCTTGATCGGTTGCGTGCCCGGCCAAGTGCCTTGTCCATGCGCGCCTCCGAGCGTGCAGGCCGCGAGTGCCGCCGCGATCGCGAGTGCCTGTCGGCGGCTCCAGGGGAATGTCTGCTTCATGCGTCTTGTCTCCGTTGATTTGTTGGTGCGAGCGATGAATGACTGACTGAGAAAGGAGAGCGCTAGGCGGGCGGTGCGGTCGGCATCACCAGCGCCACCAGCACCGGGCGGTTGCTTCGGTTCTCCAGCTGGCGCTTCTCGCCGGGCGCGAAGCGGCAGCTGTCGTAGGGCAGGAGCACGTCTTCCTGGTGCGCGCCCTCGAGTTCGCCGACGATGTGCAGCTCACCCTCGAGCACGAGGTACAGCTTTTCCATCGGCGAGCCGTCCAGGCCGGTGCGCCCGCCGGGCAGGATCTGGCTCATGCCCATCCACATCTGCGTGGAGGGGCCGGCTTCCTTGCCCTGCAGGCGCAGGCAGCGCATGTCGAAGTGGTTGGGCGCCTCGTAGTGCGGCGCCTCGCTGAAACGGGTCACATGCATGGCGACGTTCCTTCTCTCGGTTCAGGGGCGCAGCACGACGCGGTCGGTGCTGCCCGACAGCACCAGCCGGTAGGCATCGATCGCTTCGTCGAGTGCGAAGTGGCGTGCGACGGGAAAGGGTTTCAGCGTGCCGCGCTCGAAGCCCTCGCGCATCGCGTCGAGCTGCGCGGTGGAGGCGACGCAGTCCATCGCCAGCGAGTCGATGCCCACGTAGGTGTGCATGCCGCGGTAGAACGCGAAGATGTCGAAGGGCACCGCGCGGTCGTGCGTGGCGATGAAGATCTGCGTGGCCCCCTTGGCCATCGCCTTGTTGGCGGCCTCGAAGTAGGCGCTGCCCACGGTGTTGTAGACGATGTGCGCGCCGCGCCCGTCGGTGAGTTCGCGCACCTGCGCGCCCACGTCGGCATGCTGGCGCGCATCGACCACATCGACCGGCGCGCTTGCAAACCCCGCGAAGGGCCCCGGGCCGCGCTGCACCGCGATCACGCGCGCACCGGCCTGCGCGGCGAGCTGCACCGCCGCCTGCCCGACCTTGCCGTTGGCACCCAGCACCAGCACCGTCTGGCCCGCCTGCGGCATGCCGCTGCGGCGAAAGCCCTCGTAGGCGGTGACGAAGGGCACGCCCACCGCACCGGCCTCGTCCATCGAGATGCCCTTCGGTTTGGCGCGCAGGGCCGCTTCGGGCAGCACGAGGTAGCGTGCATGCGAGCCGTCGCGTGTGATGCCGACGTCGCCGCCCGAGCCGTAGACCTCGCGGCCGATCCATTCCGTGGGGCCGCTCACGACGGTGCCTGCGAAGTCGCGGCCCGGCGTGCGCGGCCAGACGGCCTGCGGCATGAGGCCCAGCGCGGCCTTCACGTCGCTCGGGTTCACGGCAGCGGCGGCCACGCGCACCACGGCATGGCCGGGCGGCGCGGCGGGCTCGGGCTGCGGCGCGGCGTCCAGGTGCAGCGCCTCGAGGTTGGCGGCCTTGCCGTTCACGCGCAGTGCGCGGGGCTCGTGAAGGATGGCGCTCATCGTGCGGCTCCTTGAACGGTGCGGGTGTCGGCCAGTCCCAGCATCGCGCGGGCCTCGCGCGGGTTGGCGACGTCGCCGCCCAGGCTGCGCAGGATGTCGTGCGCCTTCGCCACGAGCTGCGCGTTGCTCTCGGCCAGCACGCCTTTCTCGAGGTAGATGTTGTCTTCCATGCCCACGCGCACGTGGCCGCCCAGCAGCCACGACTGCGCGACGATCGGGAACTCCGTGCGGCCGATGCCGAAGGCGCTCCAGAAGGCGCCGCGCGGCAGCAGGTTGCGTGCGTAGAGCAGCGTCTCGGGCGTGGGCGCAAAGCCGTACTTCACGCCGAGCACGAAGGTCCACATGGCGGGGCCGTCGAGCGTGCCGTCGGCGATGAGGTCGAGCGCCAGGTGGATGTCGCCCGAGTCGAAGATCTCCAACTCGGGCTTCACGCCGGCCTCGCGCATCACCTTGGCCATGCGGCGCACGTTCTTCGGCGTGTTGATCACCACGTCGGGGCCGGAGTTCATGGTGTTGAGGTCGAGCGAACACACGTCGGGCTTGATCAGGGCGATGTGTTCCACGCGCTTCTCGGGCGGCAGCAGCGTGGTGCCGGGTGCGGCGATCTTCGGATCGTCCTCGCTCGGAATGAAGCGCCCGCCCGGCCCGGTCGTGAGGTTCACGATGAGCTCGCGGTTCTCGCGGCGGATGCGGTCGACCACCTCGCGGTACAGCTCGATCTCCATCGAAGGCTTGCCGGTCTCGGGGTGGCGCACGTGGATGTGCACCTGGCCCGCGCCGGCTTCGGCGGCGGCCAGGCATTCGTCGGCAATCTGCACCGGCGTGATCGGCAGGTGCGGCGTCTGCTCGGGCTTCACGAGGTTGCCCGTGACCGCGCAGGTGATGAGCGTCTTTGGGTTGTTCACAGGTGGCGCCCTCCGTCGACCACGATGCGCGTGCCGGTGACGAAGCGCAGCGTGGTGGCGAGCGCTTCGACGGTGGCGGCCACGTCGTCGGGTTTGCCGATGCGCCCCAGCGGCGTGGTGTTGGCCATCTTGTTCGCGAACTCGGCGCCGCGGCCGGGCACGAAGCCCGACTCGACCGCGCCCGGCGACACCGACACCACGCGCACCGCGGGCGCCAGCGCCTTGGCCAGCGCGTCGCCCACCACGTCGAGCCCGGCCTTGGCCGCGACATACGCGAGGTTGCTGCCCACGCCCGTGAAGCCGGCGATGGACGAGATGTTGACCACCAGCCCATCGCCGGTCGCCTTGAGCATCGGCGCGAAGGCGCGGATGGTGGCGAACACGCCGCGGAAGTTGGCGCGCAGCAAGTCGTCGATGAGTTCGTCGGTCAGCGCGTCGAGGTCGCCGGCCGCAATGGGCTGCGTGTGGCCCGCGCTGTTGACCAGGATGTCGCAGCGCCCGTGCATGGCCTTCACCTCGGCGGCGGCGGCCTGCAGGCTCGGTGTGTCGACGATGTCGGCGCGGGTCGCGCCGTGGTGCTGGCCGCTGTCCGAGGGCAGCGCGGCGGCGCGCGCGGCACCGTCGTTGCCGCTGCGGTGCAGCAGCACGCAGGTGGCGCCCAGCGCGGCCAGCCGCGTGGCCGTGGCGTAGCCGATGGCGCCGAGGCCGCCGGTGATGACGGCGACCTTGCCGTGGAGTTGGGATTGAGGGTCGAAGCTCATGGGATGAAGAGGCGTTGTGGAATGGGGGAGGTCAGGGGATGGGCGGACGGGGGAACTTCATCTCGCCGGGCTCGAGCTGAAAGTCGTACTGCAGCGTGGCGCTCTGGCCATCGGGCGCGAGCGCGAAGCGGCCGATCAGTTGCCGCGTCACGCCGAAGGTCGGGTCGCTTTCCAGGTTCTCGTCGTCGTCGGCGAACACCTGCGTGATCAGCACCTTGTGGCCCGGCTTGCTCAGCATGAAGTGCAGGTGCGCGGGACGGTTCGGGTGGCGCTGCTGCGCGCGCAGCAGCACGCCGCAGGGTCCGTCGGTGGGCACCGGGTAGCCGGCGGGGCGCACGCTGCGGAAATGAAAGCGGCCTTGCGCGTCGGTGGTGAAACGTCCGCGCAGGTTCATGTCGTCCTGTTCCGGGTCCTGGTTCTCGTAGAGCCCGACCGGCGAGGCCTGCCACACGTCGACCGTGACGCCGGCCATCGGCTGCCCGCTCACATTGCGCACCGTGCCGGTCACCTCGAGCGGCGTGCCGGGCGTGCCCGAGCGCGCGATGCTCTCGCCCGCCGCGCAGGCCGGCGAGTTGGCGCGCCAGAAGGGGCCGAGCAGGGCGGCCGGCGATTCGCCGTGCGGGTCCTGGTTGTTCTGCAGCGCAACCACGGTCGACACGCCGAGGATGTCGGCCGCCAGCACCACCTCGTTCTTGGTCTCGCCGGTGGCGTGGCCAATGGCGACGATGAATTCGAGCGCCTGCTCGAACTCTTCCTCGGTGAGCTTCACCTCCTGGACGAAGGCATGCAGGTGGCGCGTGAGCGCGTCCATCACGGTGCGCAGCCGCGGGTCGGGTGTGTGTTGCATGGCGTCGAGCGCGAAGCCGAGCACTGAATCGGGGGAGGTGGCGATGTTCATGGCGGGTCTTTGCAATCGTTTGCACGATACTAAGTCAAATTCCGGAAAAGTAAAATGGTGGGTATCCGAGATGCCAGAATGGGAATTTGCCCGCCATGGCCCTCCGGATGTCTAACAATCGTTTGCATCAATGAGCGCCCCATCGTCTTCCAGCCCTGTCACCATCCGCGACGTCGCCCGCGCCGCCGGCGTGCACGTGTCGACCGTGTCGCGCGCGCTGAGCCCCGAGAAGCGCTCGCTGATCAGCGACGAGGTGCTGCGCGTGGTCGAAGAGGCCGCGCAGCGCCTGGGCTACCGGCCCAACCGTGCGGCCTCGGCGCTGCGCACGGGCCGCACCCACACCATCGGCGTGCTGGTGCCCGACATCACCAACGCGGTGTTCCCGCCGATCCTGCAAGGCATCGAGGCCAGCGCGGCCGCGCGCGGCTACTTCGTGTTCGTCACCAACGTGGTCGATCCGGCGCTCGCGCGGCCGGTGCTCGAACGCATGCTGGCGCAGCGCGTGGACGGCGTGATCCTGGCCACCGCCACGCGCGACGATCCGCTGGTCGACTTCGTCGCCAAGGCCGGCATGAAGTCCGTGCTGGTCAACCGCGCCGACGAAACCGGCCGCCTGCCCGCCGTGGTGAGCGACGACCGGCTGGCCATGAAGCTCGCGGTCGATCACCTCGTGGGCCTGGGCCACAAGCGCATCGCGCACCTTGCGGGGCCGCAGACCATCCCGACCGGCGTGGGTCGCCTGCTGGGCGTGGAGCAGGCCTTGCGCGACCATCGCATGAAGCCGGCCCGCATCGTCGAGTGCGCGAGCTACAGCCGCGAGGCGGGGGCGGTCGCGATGAAGCAGATGCTTGCGGCCGGTGCCGCGCCGCAGGCCGTGGTCTGTTGCAACGACCTCGTGGCACTGGGCGCCTACGACGCGCTGCGCGAGGCCGGCCTGCGCGTGCCGAAAGACATCTCCGTCACCGGCCACAACGACATGCCGCTGGTCGACATGGTCGATCCGCCGCTCACCACCATCCGCCTGCCGCACCGAGAACTCGGCTGGCGCGCGGCCGAGATGCTGTTCGACGAGATCGACGGGCAGGCGCTGTCAGCCTCCACCGTGGTGCTGCGGCCGGAGCTGGTGGTGCGCAAGTCGACCGGCGCGCCCGCCACGCGCTGACGCGAAGACGAAAACAAATGCATCCGAAGGGCGGAGCGCGCACTTCGCGCCGAGAATCGTCGGCCATTCCCGGCCCCGTGTTCCGTTCCCTTTCCGCATGCGCTTTCGCCCCGTCTTCCTGCTTCTGTCCCTCGGTCTTTCCCTCCCGCTGCTGACCCACGCGGCGTCGCCGCGCACCTGCCTCGTCGTCGGCGTGAGCGATGGCGACACGCTCACCGCGCGCTGCGGCCGCAGTGGCGCGTACGAGCAGGTCAAGGTGCGCATCGCCGCCATCGACGCGCCCGAGAAAGCGCAACCCTACGGCCAGCGCAGCCGCCAGGCGCTGAGCCGCCTGTGCTACGCCGAGAAGGCCGTCATCACCGAGCGCGACACCGACCGTTACGGCCGTACGGTGGCCGATGTGCGCTGCAACGGCGAAGACGCCGGCCGCCGCATGGTGGCCGAGGGCTGGGCCTGGGTGTACGACTACCACGGCATCGCGAAGAAGCGCGGCGGCGACCTGTTTCGCCTCGAGGCCGCGGCGCGCGCGCAGCACCTGGGCCTGTGGGCCGACACGGCGCCGACGCCGCCGTGGGACTGGCGGCGCGAACGGCGGGAGCAGCCGCGCAACGGTGGCGGTTCGCAGCCGTGGGGCGACGTGCGCTTCGAACCCTTGTCCTGAGCGCCTGACGGCACCTCGCGATTCAAAAGGTCAGCAGTGGCCCGAGTACCAGCAGCGCACTTCGGGCATGAGCAGGCCCCAGACGAAGCTGATGGCGCACACGACCAGCATCAGCAGCGCGAACATGCGCAGGCCCTCGGCGCCCCAGCGTGGCGCGAAGATGTTGACGAGAAAACCCGAGAGAAACCTGCCTTCGAGCCAGGCGGCGCCGCCCCAGCGCAGGATCCAGAGCCAGAACAGCGCATCGAGCGCATGAAACACGACCCACCAGAGCAACGTCATCGCGCGGCGTTGCTGTGACTCAGGACTCGCTGCGGCCCTGCACGTCGGCCACCACGCGCGCGTTGCGCTGGAAGCTCCAGTAGGCGCTGGCCCAGTCCCACATCACGACGACGCGGTTGCGAAAGCCGATCAGGAAGTACGCGTGCGCGAACAGCCAGAACAGCCACGCGAAGCGGCCGCTGAAGCGCAGCGGCCCGAAGGGCGTGCCCAGGTCGACCACGGCCGAGTTGCGCCCGATGGTGGCCAGGTTGCCGTAGTCGGCGTAGCGGAACGGCACGGTGGGCTGGCCCGCCAGTCGGCGCAGGATGTTTGCCGCCGCTGCGCGGCCCGCCTGCTTGGCGCCGGGCGACACGCCGGGCACCGGCTTGGGCGGCTTGCCGGGCGCGTGGCTCATGGCGGCAGCCAGGTCGCCCACCACGCTGATCTCGGGATGGCCCGCCAAGCTCAGGTCGGGCTCGACCTTGATGCGCCCCGCGCGGTCGCACTCGACGCCCGTGGCGTTGCCGAGCAGCCGGCCCAGCGGCGAGGCCGCGACACCGGCCGCCCACACCACGCAGCTGCTGGGAATGCGGTAGCTCTGCAGCGGCGCGCCGTCGGGGCCGCCGCCGGTCTGCACTTCGAGGCCGGCGTTGTCGATGGCGGTGACGCGCGCGTTCAGCCGCACTTCGACGCCGAGCCGTTCCAGTTGTTCGAGCGCCTTCTGGCTCAGGCTTTCGGGCATGGCCTGCAGCACGCGCGGGCCGCCCTCGACCAGCAGCACCTGCGCGCTGCCGGGGTCGATGCGGCGGAACTCGCCCGAAAGCGTGTGCTTGGCGATCTCGGCCAGCGTGCCGGCCATCTCGACGCCGGTCGGGCCGGCGCCGATCACCACGAAGGTGAGCAGGGCGCGGCGGCGCTCGGGGTCGGTGGTGGTCTCGGCCGTCTCGAAGGACATCAGCACGCGGCGGCGGATCTCGAAGGCGTCGGCCAGCGTCTTCAGGCCCGGCGCGGCGGGCGCCCACTCGTCGTGCCCGAAATAGCTGTGCGTGGCGCCGGCCGCAACGATCAGGTGGTCGTAGGCCACGTGGCTGCCGTCGGCCAGCTGGATGCTGCGCGCGGCCGGGTCGATGCCCGTCACCTCGGCCAGCAGCGTGGTCACGTTGGCCTGCTTGCGGAACAGGGCGCGCACCGGCGCCGCGATCGACGGCGCCGCGAGCCCGGCGGTTGCCACCTGGTAGAGCAGGGGCTGGAACAGGTGGTGGTTGGTCTTGTCGATCACCGTCACATCGACGTCGGCCCGCTGCAGCTTGCGCGCGGCTTCGAGCCCGCCGAAACCGCAGCCGATGATGACAACGTGGGGCCTGGCCGAAGGAGAGGGGGTTTGCATCGTCCGAATCATACGCAGCGGTCCGGGGCGCCAGCCCGAAGGACAGGCTCTTGCGGCGGCGAGGCGGCGGCGTCTTGTCCTACGTGGCCCTGTCACCGGTATGGGCTACAACTTCCCGTTGACCCGACTGGAGACTTCATGACGTTTTCCCGGCCGATCGCCCCCGTGGCGAACGCCTTGCGCGAGCGATTCCGCACGGTGCGTGCCGCCAGCCTGGCGCTCGCCGCACCGCTGTCCGCCGAGGACCAGTGCATCCAGTCGATGCCCGACGCCAGCCCGACCAAGTGGCATCTGGCGCACACGACGTGGTTCTTCGAGACCGTGCTGCTGCAGCCGCATGCGCCGGACTATCGGCCCTTCGATGCGCGCTTTCATTACCTCTTCAATTCGTACTACGAGGCGCTCGGGCCGCGCCACCCGAGGCCGCAGCGCGGGCTGCTCACGCGGCCGTCGCTCGACGAGGTGCATGCCTACCGCCGCCACGTCGACGAGGCGGTGCTCGCGCTGCTCGCGGCGCCCGGGAAGCTCGACTGGGCGGCCATCGAGCCGATCGTCGCGCTCGGCCTGAACCACGAGGAGCAGCACCAGGAGCTGCTGCTCACCGACATCCTGCATGCGCTGTCGTGCAACCCGCTGCTGCCGGCCTACAAGCCCGCGAGTGGCCCCGCGCTGCGGCTGGCCGCCGTGCCGGCCGAGGTGCGCTGGCTGGCGCAGCCGGGTGGCACGGTCGAGGTCGGCCATGCGGGCGATGGCTTCTGCTTCGACAACGAGACGCCGCGCCACGCCGCCTTGCTGCGCCCCTACGCCATCGCCGACCGGCTGGTGAACTGCGGCGACTACGCCCAGTTCATTGCCGACGGCGGCTACCGGCGGCCCGAGCTGTGGCTGTCCGACGGCTGGGCCACGGTGCAGGCGCAGGGTTGGCGCCATCCGGCCTACTGGCTCGAAGCCGACGACCCGCGCATCGCCACCTTGGGTGCGGGCAGCGGCCATGCCGCGCCCAGTGGCTGGCAGGTGTTCGGCCTGCACGGTGTGCGCCCGATGGAGGCCGATGCGCCCGTGGCGCAACTGAGCTTCTACGAGGCCGCCGCGTACGCCGAATGGGCCGGCGCGCGGCTGCCCACCGAATTCGAATGGGAGGCCGCCTTCGACGCGCCCGGCATCACGCAGATGAACGGCCACGTCTGGCAGTGGACGCGTTCGTCGTACGACCCGTACCCCGGTTTTCGTCCGCTGCCCGGCATCGCGGCCGAATACAACGGCAAGTTCATGGTGGGGCAGCTGGTGCTGCGCGGCGGCAGCGTGGCCACGCCGGCCGGCCATGCGCGGCCGAGCTACCGCAATTTCTTTCCGCCAGCGGCACGCTGGCAGTTCTCGGGGCTGCGGCTCGCGAAAGACCTTTGACCGACCTCGATGGAGCCGAGCACCATGCGCAATCCCACGACCTCTTCGTTCGCCCTCGCCAGCCACCTGCAACGCGAGGAAGAAACCCCCGCGCCCGACACCGCCCCGTGGTCCGAGTTCGGCCGCGCCATGCAGGCGGGCCTGGCGCGCACGCCGCGCCACATCTCGCCCAAGTTCTTCTATGACGTGGCCGGTTCGCAGCTGTTCGACCGCATCTGCGAGCTGCCCGAGTACTACCCCACGCGCACCGAGCTGGGCATCCTCGGCGCCTGCGCCGGCGAGATCGCCGCGCAGATCGGGCCGAACGCCGAGATCGTCGAGTTCGGCGCGGGCTCGCTCACCAAGGTGCGGCTGCTGCTCGACGCGCTCGAATCACCGAAGCGCTATCTGCCGATCGACATTTCGGGCGAACACCTCGAGGCCGCGGCGGCGCGCCTGAAAGCCGACTACCCGGCGCTCGCGGTGCAGCCCATCGCGGCCGACTACACCATGCCGCTCGTGTTGCCCGCGCCCATGGCCGGGGCGGGCCGGCGCGTGGGCTTCTTTCCGGGCTCGACCATCGGCAACTTCGAGCCCGATGAGGCGCTCGCGTTCCTGCAGCTCGCGGCGCGCATGCTGCGCGGCGGCGGCCTGCTGATCGGTGTCGACCTGGTGAAAGACCCCGACCGGCTGCACGCGGCCTACAACGATGCGCAGGGCGTGACGGCGGCGTTCAACCTCAACCTGCTGCGGCGTGCGAACGCGGAGCTGTCGGCCGACTTCGACCTCGACGGGTTCTCGCACGCGGCCTTCTACAACGCGCCGATGCGCCGCATCGAGATGCACCTCGTGAGCCGGCGCGCGCAGAGCGTGCAGATGCGCGGCGAGCGCTTCTCGTTCGAGGAAGGCGAGACGATCCACACCGAGTACTCGCACAAGTTCACCGTCGAGGGCCTGCAGGGGCTCGCGGTGCGCGCGGGCTTCCGCGTCGGGGCGGTGTGGACCGACCCCGAGCGGCTGTTCAGCGTGCACTGGCTGGTGAGCTGACCGGCTACGTATCCAGCCCCGCAAGGCACACGTACTTCACTTCGAGGAAGTCGTCGAGCCCGTACTTCGAGCCTTCGCGCCCCAGCCCCGATTGCTTGACGCCGCCGAACGGCGCTTCGGCCGTGGACACCAGCCCGGTGTTCACGCCGACGATGCCCGATTCGAGCGCTTCGGCGACGCGCATGATGCGGCCGATGTCGCGGCTGTAGAAGTACGCGGCCAAGCCGAACTCGGTGTCGTTGGCCGCGGCGATGGCCTCGGCCTCGGTGTCGAACGCGAAGATCGGCGCCAGCGGGCCGAAGGTTTCTTCGCGTGCGAACAGCATGTCGGGCGTGGCGCCGCCGATCACGGTCGGCTCGTAGAACAGGCCGCCCAGCGCATGGCGCTTGCCGCCTGCGAGCACCGTGCCGCCCTTGGCGACGGCGTCGGCCACGTGCTCCTCGATCTTCTCGACGGCCTTGGCGTCGATCAGCGGGCCCTGGTTCACGCCGGCTTCGGTGCCGTTGCCGACCTTCAGTGCGTTGACCTTGGCCACGAGTTTCTGCGTGAAGGCCTCGAGCACGCCGCGCTGCACGTACAAGCGGTTCGCGCACACGCAGGTCTGGCCGGTGTTGCGGTACTTGGAGACCATCGCGCCTTCGACGGCCGCATCGACATCGGCATCGTCGAACACGATGAAGGGCGCGTTGCCGCCGAGTTCGAGCGACAGCTTCTTGATGGTGTCGGCCGACTGCTTCATGAGCGTGCGGCCCACCTCGGTCGAGCCGGTGAAGGTGAGCTTGCGCACGATGGGGCTGCGCGTCATCTCGCCGCCGATCTGGCTGGCCGAGCCGGTGAGCACCGACAGCAGCCCCTTCGGCACGCCCGCGCGCTCGGCGAGCACGGCAAAGGCCAGCGCCGAGAACGGCGTCTGCGTGGCCGGCTTCACCACCATCGCGCAGCCGGCCGCGAGCGCGGGCCCGGCCTTGCGGGTGAGCATGGCGGTGGGGAAGTTCCAGGGCGTGATGGCCGCGGTGACGCCCACGGGCTGCTTGAGCGCGAGGATGCGGCGGTCGGCCTGCGGCGCGGGAATGGTGTCGCCATACACGCGCCGCGCTTCTTCGGCGAACCACTCGATGAACGAGGCGGCGTAGGCGATCTCGCCGCGGCTCTCGGCCAGGGGCTTGCCCTGCTCGGTGGTCATGATCAGCGCGAGGTCGTCCACGTTCGCGAGCATCAGGTCGTTGAGCTTGCGCAGGATGGCCGAGCGTTCCTTGGCGGGCACCTTGGCCCAGGCCTTCTGCGCCTTTTCGGCGGCGGCGATGGCGCGCACGGTTTCTTCGGTGCCGCACATCGGCACGGTGCCGATCTGTTCACCGGTGGCGGGGTTGGTGACGGCGACGGTGGTGCCGTTGTCGGCATTCACCCAGGCGCCGGCAATGCAGGCCTGCTCGCGCAGCAGGGTCGGGTCTTGGAGCTTCAATGGCATGGCGGGTGTGTCTCAGGCTTGCAGCACGGCGGCGAGGATGTCGAGGCCTTCGCCGAGCACCGCGTCTTCGATGGTCAGGGGGAACAGGAAGCGGACCACATTGGCGTGCACGCCGCAAGTCAGCAGCAGCAAACCCGCGTCGCGCGCCCGGGTTTGCACCTGCTTCGTGAACGCGGCATCGGGCGAGCCGTCGGCCCCCGCGAACTCGACCGCCACCATCGCGCCCAGGCCGCGCACATCCGAAATCTGCGGCACCTTCGCGCGCAGCCCTTCGAGGCGCGCCTTGAGCCGGTCGCCCAGCAGTTGCGCGCGCTCGCACAGCCGCTCGGCTTCGATCACGTCGAGCACCGCATGCGCTGCCGCAATGGCCAGTGCGTTGGCGGCGTAGGTGCCGCCGAGCCCGCCGGGCGCGGGCGCGTCCATGATCTCAGCGCGCCCGCACACAGCCGACAGCGGCGTGCCGCCGGCCAGGCTCTTGGCCATGGTCATGAGGTCGGGCACCACGTCGTAGTGGTCCATGGCGAACCACTTGCCGGTGCGCGCGAAGCCGGTCTGGATCTCGTCGGCGATCAGCAGGATGCCGTGGCGGTCGCAGATCTCGCGCAGCGCGCGCATGAACTCGGGCGGCGCGGCATAGAAGCCGCCTTCGCCCTGCACGGGCTCCAGGATGATGGCGGCCACCTGCTCGGGCTCGATGTCGGCCTTGAACAGCTGCTCGATGGCGCGCAGCGAATCGTCCACCGACACGCCGTGCAGTGCGATCGGCGCGGGCACATGGAAGATGCTGCCGGGGAAGGGGCCGAAGCCGGTCTTGTACGGCACCACCTTGCCCGTGAGCGCCATGCCCATGAAGGTGCGGCCGTGAAAGCCGCCGCCCAGCGCGATCACGCCGGGCCGGCGCGTGGCGGCGCGCGCGATCTTGATGGCGTTCTCGACCGCTTCGGCGCCGGTCGTGAAGAAGGCGGTCTTCTTGGCGTGGGTGCCGGGCGTCAGGCGGTTCAGGCGCTCGGCCAGCGACACCACGCTTTCGTACGGCACCACCTGGTAGGCCGTGTGGGTGAAGCGATCGAGCTGCGCGCGAATGGCCTCGACCACGCGCGGATGCCGGTGGCCGGTGTTGAGCACCGCGATGCCCGAGCCGAAGTCGATGTAGCGCCGGCCTTCGACGTCCCACAGCTCGGCGTTGAGCGCGCGCTCCGCGTAGATGGGAAAGCCGATGCCGATGCCACGCGGCGTGGCGGCGATGCGGCGCGCGTCGATGGCGGCGTTGGTCTTGGATGTCATGCGAGGTTCCTTCGTTTGCTTGTGTTTGAGGGGCGCTCAGTGGCTGCCCGGTGCCACCATGCGATGGCGGATCTGGTCGGCGACCACGGCCACGATCAGCAGGGCGCCCAGCACCACCATCTGCAGGTACGAGCCGACGCTGGCCAGGTTCATGCCGTTCTGCACCAGGCCGATGAAGATCGCGCCCATCACCACGTTGGGCACGCGACCGATGCCGCCGCGCAGGCTCACGCCCGCGATCACGCAGGCGGCAATCGATTCGAGCGCCACGGTGCCGCCGAGGTTGGCCTCGCCGGTTTCCACGCGCGCGGTCAGCAGCAGGCCGCTCACCGCTGCGAGGCCCGCGCACAGCAGGTAGGCCATGAGCAGCACACGGCGGGTGTCGATGCCCGACAGCGCCGCGGCCTTGGCATTGCCGCCCACGGCGAGCAGGTGCGTACCGGTCGGCAGGCGGCCCATGAGCACGCCCATGCCGACCACGCACACGGCCGTGACGAGGATCGGCACCGGCACGCCGAGCACGGTGCCGAAACCGAACAGCTCGCTGAACTCCGCCGGCATGCCCGACACCGGCACGCCGCCCGTG
Organism: Variovorax paradoxus; assembly: GCF_009498455.1. Classification (NCBI taxonomy): domain Bacteria; kingdom Pseudomonadati; phylum Pseudomonadota; class Betaproteobacteria; order Burkholderiales; family Comamonadaceae; genus Variovorax; species Variovorax paradoxus. The sequence goes on from NZ_CP045644.1 coordinate 3,575,726, forward strand.
AGGAACAGCGCAAAGCCGAAGCCGATCGACTGCACGCCCAGCGTCACGATGAAGGGCGACACGCCGATCACCGCCACGCCGAAACCGTTGACGAGGCCCACCACCAGTCCGGCGAGCATGCCGCAGGCGCAGCCCACGAGCACCACCATCCAGGCCGCATCGGGAAAGGCCACGCCCAGCGCCTGCATGGCGAGCGCGGAGACCACCGAGGTGATCGCCATCACGGTGCCCACCGAGAGGTCGAAGCCGCCCGTGACCAGCGCCAGCATCTGGCCCATCGACACGAGGATGAGGTAGACCGACTGGCGCAGCAGGTTCACGAGGTTCTGCGCCGTGAGGAACTGGTCGGACAGCGTGGCGAACACCACGCAGGCGATCACCAGCATGAAGGGCAGCACGCCCAGGCGCAGGAAGAGGCTGCGCAGCAGGCCGAGGGCACGCCCGGCCAGGCTGGGCGTGGGGGCCGTCGGGGCGGCGATGAGGGAAGGCGAAGTCATGGGGAGGGGGTCTCGCTGGGGCCGAAAAACAGGTTGAGCACGGCGGTTTCCTGGATGGCGTCGCCGTGCAGCTCGCCGGCGATTTCGCCGCGGCACATCACGTACACGCGGTGACTCAGGTGCAGCACCTCGGGCAGGTCGGACGAGATCACGACCACCGCGGCGCCGCCTTCGCAGAGCTTGCGGATCACCTCGTACAGCGCGCTGCGGGTGCCGACGTCCACGCCGACCGTGGGCTCGTCGAACACGTAGAGCGCGGCGTCGCGCGTCATGCCCTTGCCGAACAGCACCTTCTGCTGGTTGCCGCCCGAGAGCAGGCCCACGGGCCGTTCGAGGTTGCGCGGCGCGAGTTCGACGCGCTCGGCGGCCGTCGTCGAAAGCCGCCGCCCGAGGCGCTTGCGCAGCCAGCCGCCGCGACCGCGCAGCGGCCCGTGCACCAGCGGCAGGGTGATGTTGGCGCGCGACGTGAAGCCGAGCACCAGCCCTTCGCCCTTGCGGTCGGGCGGCAGGTAGAACAGGCCGTCGTCGAGCAGCTGGCGCACCGTCGCGCCGGTGCGCGGCTGGCCCTTGAACAGCACGCGGCCTTCGCTCACGGGGTCGAGCCCGTAGATCGCGCGGAACAGCTCCGACTTGCCGCAGCCCACGAGGCCCGCGAGCCCGACCACTTCGCCGCGCCGCACCGTGAGGCTGGCGTGGCGCACGCCGTTCGGCGAGGCCAGTCCTTCGACCTGCAGCACCACCTCGCCGGGGTTCGCCGTGATGCGCGGGTAGATGTTGTCGATGGCCCGCCCGCTCATGAGCTCGATGAGCCGGTCGGCGCTGGTCGCATGGGCCTCGACGGTCGTGACCTTGCGCCCGTCGCGCAGCACGGTGATGCGATCGGCGATCTGCGCGATCTCCTGCATGCGGTGCGAGATGTAGACGATGCCCACGCCGCGCGCCTTCAGCCGCGCCACCAGTTCGAACAGGCGCTGCGTCTCGGTGTCGGTCAGCGAGGCCGTGGGCTCGTCGAGGATCAGCACCGACACCTCGCCGCGCAGGCCCTTGGCGATTTCCACCATCTGCTGCTGCGCGCGCGTGAGGCCCGCCACGGGCGCGTCGACGTCGATCTCGAAGCCCAGGTCGGCCAGCATCGTGCGGGCGCGCTCGCGCACCGCCGCACGGTCGAGCAGGCCGCCCTTGCACGGCTCTTCGCCCAGGCTCAGGTTCTGCGCCACCGACAGCGTGGGAATCAGCGAGAACTCCTGGAACACCGCGCTGATGCCGTGGCGCCGCGCGTCGTGCACGTTGGCGAACTTCACCGGCGCGCCGTGCATGCGGATCTCGCCCGCCGTCGGCACGTTGGCACCGGCCAGCAGCGAGATCAGCGTCGACTTGCCGGCGCCGTTCTCGCCGAACAGCACGTGCACCTCGCCGGCGCGCAGCTCGAAGTCCATGGCATCGAGCGCCAGCACGCCGGGGTAGCGTTTGCCCAGGCCAAGGGTCTGCATCAGCACAGGTGCCATGGCGGGCTTACTTGACCTCGAACACCGGCTTGAAGCCGGTCGGCGGCAGGATGTCGGCCTGCTTCACGCTCTTGATGTTGCTGCTGTCGACCACGAAGATCTTCGGGCCGACGTGCTTCACCACGTCCTTGTTCTCCAGCAGGCGCACGGCCTGGTCGACCGCGATCCGGCCCTGGATCACCATCGAGTCGGCCGGCGAGGCCACGATGCGGCCCTTCTGGATGCCCTCGTAGACGCCCGGCGTCATGTAGAACGAGAGCACCTGCACCTTCTTGTCGAGGTTGCGCGCGCGCAGGATGCCGGTGGCGGCCTCGGCCGTCACGGCGGTGCCGGCCACATAGGCCAAATCGGGGTTGCCCTGCAGCACGTCTTCGACCAGCTTGGCCTGCGCCTCCTTGCCGGTGTCGCCGTACTTCGGGTCGAGCACCGTCACGGCGCTGCCCTTGATCGCTTCCATGAAGCCCTTGTGCGCGGCCTCGACCCAGCCTGCGCCGGCCGGGCCGGGGAACCAGCCGACCTTCACCGGCGGCGAACCCGCGGGGTGCTTCTTGGCGAGGTACTCGCCGGTCGACTGGCCCATCGTGTAGAACGACACCAGCGACTTGGCCGACAGGTCGGGCGAGCTGATGCCGTTGACCAGGTCGATCACCGGCACCTTCTTGGCGGCCGTGGCCTTGATGACGTTGTTCAGCCCGTCGCCCGAGATCGCGCCGATGATCACCGCGTTGGCGCCGCGCGCCACGCAGTCCTCGATCTGCGAGACCTGCTTGCCCAGGTTGGTGTAGCCGCCCGCGTCGACCACCTGCAGCTTCACGCCCAGGCGGCGCGCCTCTTCGATCACGCCGTAGTCCACGCCGAGCCAGTAGGCGTCCTTCATGTGCGGGAACGACACGCAGATGTCCCACTTCTTCGACGCCTTGGCCAGCGGCGTGTAGTCGATGGGTTTCTTCGTGCCCTCGGCCGAGAAGGCGGGCTCGGTGGCCTCGGCCTTGTAGGGAAACCAGTCGGCGGCCGAGGCCGGGGCATGCCACGCCAGGGCGGTGGCCAGCGAAGCGGCGATCAATGAAACGCGCAGGGGCGAGCTGTTCATGAAGAACTCCTTGGGTGACAGCGGTGAAGAAAAGGGGGAGGGGAACGCGTCAGGCCGCGAGTGCGGCCCGCAGGCGGTCGAGCCGTCGTCGGCGTTCGGCGCGGGCTTCGAGCGCCTGCGCCATGTCGACCTCGACGAAGCGCGCCTTGTGGTTGGGCTGCATCTGGGCGATGAGGTCCATGTCGGCGCTGATGACGGTGCCGACCATCGCGTAGCCGCCGCCCGAGACCGCATCGCGGTGCAGGATGATCGGCTCGCGCCCGCCCGGCACCTGGATGGAGCCGTACGGATAGCCCGCATCGACGATGTTCGACGGGTCGTCGCCCGCGCCGAAGGGCGGCGTGCGGTCCTGGAACTTCAGCGGCGTGCCGTGCTTGTAGCGGTAGCCGATGCGGTCGGCCTCGGAGCCGACGGTCCAGGTGTCGGCGAAGAAGCTCTGCACCGACACCTCCTGCAGGCGGTGGAAGTAGATGCCCGGCAGCACGCGCAGGGCCACTTCTTTTTCGAGCACCGGCAGCAGCGCTGCATCGACCGTGCGGCCCGCGCGGGCGCCGGCAGCGGGCGTGCCCACGGGCAGTGTGTCGCCGGCCAGCAGCTTGCGGCCGTTGAAGCCGCCGAATGCGCCCAGGCCGTAGGTCGAGCGGCTGCCCAGCACCACCGGCACGTCGATGCCGCCGGCCACGGCGATGCACATGCGCGCGCCGAGCTTCATGAAGTCGAAGGCGAGCTTGTCGCCGGCCTGCACCGCGAAGGATGTGTTGCGCGGCACTTCGTTGCCGTTGAGCTTGATCTTCGCGTCGGCGCCGGTCACGGCCACCAGCGTGGGCGCGTCGAACTGCAGCTCGGGCCCGAGCAGCGTGCTTTCGATGACGGCCGCGCCTTCGTCGTTGCCGACCAGCAGGTTCGCGAGCACCAGGCTTTGCTGGTCGAGCGCGCCCGACAGCGGAATGCCCAGGTGGTAGTAGCCGGGGCGGCCGGCGTCCTGCACGCTGGTCGCGAGGCCGGGCTTGAGCACTTCAATCGCCATGGAGCACCTTCAGGAGCTGTTGGTTGTAGCCGTCGGGGTCGGCCAAAAATTCGTTGAGCGAGAACGACACGGGCGCGATGCGCAGCGCGTAGGTGCCGGCCTCGACCTGCGCGATCTGGCGGTCGTACTCGGCGCGGTCGATGGGCTTCCACTTGACGATGTCGCCGGGCTGGAAGAACACCATCAGCTCCTTGAGGTACGACAGCCGCTGCGCCGGGTCGAAGATCGGCGCGGGCGTGACGCCGAACATCTGGTAGCCGCCCGCGCCGCGCACCGAGTAGATGCAGCTGAAGCAGCCGCCGTGGCCCAGCGTGAGCTTGGGCGTGTCGGTGCGCGGGCTCAGGTACTTGGGCACCTGGATCTGGCGCTGCCGCTCGACCATCTGGAACAGGAAGGGCAGGCCGGCCACGAAGCCGACCATCGAAACGAACCATGGTGCCGACGAATGCGCCTCGATGAAGGCCTCGACCGAGGCGTGGCCGTTGATGCGTGCGGCGTATTCGATGTCGGTGCTCGACGGGTCCTGGTGGCGCTCGCGAAAACGCATCAGCGTCTCGTGCGTCCACGGGTCGTTGTAGAGCACCGGAATCTCGACGATGCGCGTCTGCATCTGCAGGTCGGCATCGCCCAGGCCCGCCTCGATTTCCTTCAGCGTGGCGAGCAGCACGTCGGGCGCGATCACATCGGGGTCGAAGCGCACGAGGTAGGCCGCGTTGGCCGGGCAGATCTCGGTCACGCCGGGCAGGGCGCGGCGGCGCAGCTCGTTGCAGATCGCCATGCCCTTGAAGAAGGCCGGCAGCGACATCTCTTCGCTGATCTCGACGAACAGGTGCTCGTCGCCGCCGAAGCTGTAGCGGGCCTGGGCGGGGAGGGTGTTGGCAGCGGTCATGCGGTCACCTTCAAGGCAGGAGCTTCGGGCAATGGATTTGCCGCGAGCCAGGTTTCGAGAAAACCGGTGTGGAACGCGGCCTTCGCCACGTCGGCGTCCTCGCACAGCGCGCGATGCAGCGGAATCGTCGTGTGGATGCCTTCCACCTGCAACTCGTCGAGCGCACGCCGCATGCGGGCCAGCGCGCTGGCGCGGTCGGTGTCGTGCACGATGAGCTTGCCGAGCAGCGAGTCGTAGTACGCGGGCACGGTGTACCCGGAGAACAGCATCGTGTCGAAGCGCACGCCCGGGCCACCGGGCACCACGAGCTGCGACACGAGGCCGGGGCTCGGCATGAAGTTCTTCGCTGCGTTCTCGGCGTTGATGCGCACCTCGATGGCCGCGCCGGTGAGGCGAATGTCTTCCTGCCGCAGGCGCAGCGGCTGGCCAAGCGCGATGCGCAGCATCTCCTTCACGAGGTCGACGCCGGTGATCATCTCGGTGATCGGGTGCTCGACCTGGATGCGCGTGTTCATCTCGATGAAGAAGAACTCGCGCGTGTCGTCGTCGTACAGGTATTCGAGCGTGCCCGCGCCGCGGTAGGCCACGGCGTTCGCGAGCCGCAGCGCCGATTCGCACAGCGCGGCGCGTGTGGCTTCGCTGATGGCTGCCGAGGGTGCTTCTTCCCAGACCTTCTGGCGGCGCCGCTGCAGCGAGCATTCGCGCTCGAAGCAGTGCACCACGCGCTGGCCGTCGCCCAAAATTTGCACTTCGATGTGGCGCGCCTGGCGGATGAAGCGTTCGAGGTAGACCTCGCCGTTGCCGAACGCGGCCTGCGCTTCGGCGGTGGCTGTGGCGAACTGCTGGCGCAGCTCGGCCTCGTCGTGCGCCACGCGGATGCCGCGCCCGCCGCCGCCGGCCGAGGCCTTGATCATGATCGGGTAGCCGATGTCCTTCGCGACTTCGACGGCGGTGTCGGGGTCGGTCACCACGCCCGCGCTGCCGGGCACGGTGGGCACGCCGGCGCGCATGGCGGCGGCGCGCGCCGCGGCCTTGTCGCCCATGGTGCGGATCGCATGCGGCGTCGGGCCCACGAACACCAGGCCCGCAGCCTCGATGCGCTCGGCGAACTCGGCGTTCTCCGAAAGAAAACCGTAGCCCGGGTGCACCGCGCCGGCGCCGCTGTCAGCGGCGGCCTGCAGGATCGCATCGATGCTCAGGTAGCTCTTGGTGGCGTGCGCCGGGCCGATGCGCACGGCTTCGTCGGCCATCTGCACGGCGAGGCTCTGCGCGTCGGCGTCGCTGTAGACCGCAACGGTCTTGAGCCCCAGCTCTTTGGCAGCGCGGATGATGCGCACCGCGATCTCGCCCCGGTTGGCGATCAGCAGTGTGTCGAATGCGGCGGTCATGGGCAGGTGTCTCACGCCGTTTCGATGACAGCCAGCAGCTGGCCCGGATCGACCGGCTCGCCGTTCTCGACGGCGAAGCTGGCCAGGCGCCCGGCCGCGTCGGCCGTGACTTCGCTGAACTGCTTCATCACCTCGACCAGGCCGAGCACGTCGCCCACGGCCACGGTGTCGCCTTCGGCCTTGAACGGCGGCGCGTCGGGCGCCGAGCGGCGGTAGAAGGTGCCCGGCAGCGGGCTCAGGACTTCATGGGTAGCGGGCATCGGGGCACTCCTGGAACAAGATCGGGAAAGGTGAAAAAACTCAGGCTGGCCTGGCGAGGCCTGCAACTTCGATGCCGTGCGCGGCAAGGGCGCGCCGCGTGGCCTGCACGAGCGCGAGCGCGCCGGGCGTGTCGCTGTGGATGCAGACCGAGTCGAAGCCGATCGCCACGTCTTCTCCTTCGACCGTGCGCACCACACCCTCGGTACACGCACGCAGCACCTTGGCGGCCACGGCCTCGGGGTCGAGCGCGCCGACGCGCCGCGTGAAGACGATGGAGCCGCTCAGGTCGTAGTCGCGGTCGGCATAGAACTCGCGCACCACCGGCTGGCCGAGTTCGCGCGCCACCTGGAAGGTGACGGACGACTCCATGCAGAACAGGCGCAGCGTCGGTTCGATCTGCTGCAGGGCAGTGACGAGTGCGCGCGACAGCGCCTCGTCGCGTGCCGCATGCATGTAGAGCGCGCCGTGCGGCTTGATGTGCTGCAGCGTCATGCCGGCCAGGCGCGCGAACTCGCGCAGCGCACCGAGCTGGTAGACCATGTCGTTCACCAGCTCGTCGGCGGGCGCGTTGATGTGGCGGCGCCCGAAGCCCACGAGGTCGCGAAAGCCCGGGTGCGCGCCGATGCCCACGCCGTGCGTGCGGGCCAGCAGCACCATCTTGCGCATGATGTTCGGGTCGCCGGCATGGAAGCCGGTCGCGATGTTGGCCGAACTGATCAGCGGCATGAGCTGCGCGTCGACGCCATCGCCGATGGTCCAGGGGCCGAAGCCTTCGCCCATGTCGGAATTCAGATCGATCCGCGTTGTCTTCGTCACGTCGTCCCGCCTTTGTGTGTGGTGTGCATCGCCGGGGGGCGGTGCAGGTTGGCGCGAAGGTTAGCCAGCGGTCGACAGGCCGAAAAGCATTGTTTTCAGGCGGGTCGATATCTGAAAAACAGATGCTGCAAGCCGCCGGAATGGGCGCTACGCTGGAGGGAAGCGATCGCGCGGTATCGGGTTTTCGCCCGAGGCAGGCAGCGCGTATCAGTAAATACCCTAGGAAGACGGCGCCATGTCCCTGACCCTTCGCCAGCTCAAGTACTTCACTGCGGTGGCCGAGGTGGGGCGCATCTCGCACGCGGCGCTGCAGCTGAACATCTCGCAGTCGGCCGTGACCACCGCGATCCGCGAACTCGAAGAGATGATGGGCCAACAGCTCTTCGAGCGGCACCCGCACGGCGTGGAACTCACCAAGGCCGGGCGCCGTTTCCTGAGCCACGCCTACGCGGTGCTGTCGGCGGCCGACGAAGCGGTGCGCATGCCGCACGAGGGCGAGAACGTCGAGGGCTCGCTCACCATTGCCGCCAGCTACACGGTGCTGGGCTACTTTCTGCCGCACCACCTGCAGCGCTTCGAGCAGCTGCATCCGCAGGTGACGGTGAAGGTGCACGAGGTGGCGCGCGAGGCCATCGAAGAGGGCCTGATCACGCAGCGCTACGACATCGGCGTGGTGCTCACGTCGAACGTGGTTCTGCGCGAGCTGTCGCTCGAAACTTTCTTCGGCTCGCAGCGCCGGCTGTGGGTGCCGGCCAAGCACCCGCTGCTCGACAAGGCCGAGGTGACGCTGGCCGACGTGGCGGCCGAGCCCTACATCATGCTCACGGTCGACGAGGCCGCGGCCACCGCGCTCAAGTACTGGAGCAAGACGCCGCACCAGCCGCAGATACGGCTGCGCACGAGTTCGGTGGAGGCGGTGCGCAGCACGGTCGCCAACGGGCTGGGCGTGACGGTGCTGTCGGACATGGTCTACCGCCCGTGGTCGCTGGAAGGCAAGCGCATCGAGACCATCAACCTGCGCGACGCGGTGCCGACCATGAACATCGGGCTGGGGTGGAAACAGGGCGTCGAGTTCTCGCCGGCGATGACGGCGTTCCGCAATTATTTTCGGCAGCTGTTTCTCGAGCCGGCCTCGGGGCGCACCGGGCGTGGTCGGGGCTGACACGGCAAGGGAAACCCTGCCCGCATCGGGCCGGGATGACCCGGCGCAAGGAAAGCACCGCGCGCCAGCGTCACAATAGCCGCTGTCCCGAGCGCGCAACGCGGCATCGGCACCTTGCACCTCCCCCGGAGATCGATCCCATGAAAGCAACCTGGAACGGCGTCACCATCGCCGAAAGCGACGACACCGTGCTCGTCGAAGGCAACCACTACTTCCCGATGAGTTCGCTCAATCGCGACGTCGTCACCTTCAGCAACCACAAGACCACCTGCCCGTGGAAGGGCTCGGCGAACTACTACTCGCTGCTGGTCAACGGCGAGCTTCATGCCGACGCCGCCTGGTACTACCCGGACCCGAAGCCCGAAGCCGAGGAAATCCGTGACCGCGTCGCGTTCTGGAAGGACGTGAAGGTCAGCGCCCAGTGAGCACCGCCGCCTTCGCTCCCCCGTTCACGCCGCCGACCGAACTGGCCGGCGCGCTGCGCGCGCACGGCTATGCGGTGCTGAGCCCGCAGGGCGTGTGCGAGTGGCTCGGCGTGCCGCTGGCGCAGCTCGAAGCGCTGCACGCCGACTGGAACGACCTGCCGCCCGACGAGTACCTGAAGGACGGCGGCCGCTACCGCACGCGGCGCCATGCCTGCTTCACGGTCGATGCCGACGCCACGCTGGCGCCGGTGCCGCACCGCGCGCACTGGCAGCCGGTCGAATACAACGCGCTGCACGGCGGCATGCAGCGCTGGTTTGCGCCGATGCTCGATGCCACGGTGGCGCAGCCCGTGTGGCAGCGGCTGATGCAGCAGCTCGGCCAGGTCAGCAGCGACATGCGCGGCGCACCACAGCGCTGGTTCGTGGAAGCGCACCAGTTCCGCATCGACACCGCAGGCGGCATCGGCCGCCCGACGCCCGAAGGCGCGCACCGCGACGGTGTCGACCTGGTGGCGGTGGCGCTCATCGGGCGCCAGGGCATCAAGGGCGGCGAGACGCGCGTGTTCGAGGCCAACGGCCGGCGCGGCGAACGCTTCACGATGACCGAGCCGTGGACGCTGCTGTTGCTCGACGATGCCCGCGTGATCCACGAATCGACGCCGATCCAGCCGCTGGAAGAGGGCGGCGACGGGTGGCGCGACACGCTCGTCGTCACCTGCCGGTCCGAGGGTTTCCAGGGGGATTGAGGCGCCTGCGGGCTTCGCTGGCCGGAGTCCTACAGGGCGGGTTCTGCAGAGCGGTTAAATTCGGGGCCCGACCCGGTGCGAACCGGGTCCGTCCGTCTGTCTGTCTGCGAACGCTAAGCGAGGTCCCGCCATGTTCAATCACATCCTGGTCCCCATCGACGGCTCCGAAACTTCCATGCTCGCAGTCAGCAAGGCCAGCGGTCTCGCCCTGGCTTTCGGCAGCCGCATTACGTTGATCCACGTGATCGACAACTACCCCTTCATCGGCGTGGGCGCGGACTACGCGCTCGGCCAGAACGAATACCTCGCGGCGGCCACCGCCAGCGCCAATGCGGCGCTCGCACGCGGCGTGGCCGCCCTGGCGGCCGAAGGCCTGCACAGCGACCAGCGCGTGATCGACGGCCACGTCGTGCACGAAGGCATCGTCGACACCGCCATCGCCATCGCGGCCGACCTGATCGTGATGGGCTCGCACGGCCGCAGCGGCATCGAGAAACTGTTGCTGGGCAGCGTGACGCAGCGCGTGCTGCAGGACGCCACCATGCCGGTGCTCGTCGTCAAGGGCCACTGAGCCACTCAGCCACGAACCCCGCCGCACATTCGAAGTGCAACGGCTCCCGCGTCGCGGGATGCACGAAACCCAATTCCCTGGCATGCAGCAGCAGGCGCGGTGCGCGTGCCTGCAGTGCGGCGTCGCCGTACAGCGCGTCGCCCAGAATCGGGTGCCCGATCGACAGCAGGTGAACGCGCAGCTGATGTGAGCGGCCCGTGAGCGGCTCCAGCAGCACGTGCGTGGCGGCAGGGCCGCCGGGCTGCGACACGCTGCTCAAAGCGCGCCAGCGCGTGAGGCTGGGCTTGCCCGCAGGGTCGATCTTCTGCAGCGGCCGGCGCGGCCAGTCGGCCATCAATGGGGCGTCGATGAGCGACCAATCATCGTGCTGCGGCATCACGCCGTCGACCACGGCTTCGTAGCGCTTGTGCACCTCGCGGTCGGCAAAGGCTGCGCTCAGGGCGCGCTGCATCGCCAGGCCGCGCGCCATCACCACGAGGCCGCTGGTGCCCATGTCGAGCCGGTGCACGATGAGCGCGTCGGGCCACTGGCGCTGGGCGCGTGCGCTCAGGCAGTCCTGCTTGTCGTCGCCGCGGCCGGGCACGCACAGCAGGCCGGCGGGCTTGTCGAGCACCAGCAGGTGGGCATCTTCGTGAACGGGGCGCAGGTCGGGCGGCGAAGCGGTCATGGGGACAACGAGTGTAGAGAGGCTCGGAAAGGCCGAAGAAGCCTCGGCTATCCTCGACCGATATGCCCGGCGCCGCTCCTTCCTCGTCTCCTTCTTTCTCCGACCTGAGGCGCGAGCGCCCCTTCATGCAGTTGTGGGTGGCGCGCCTCTTCGGCACCGCCGCCTCGCAGATGATGCTCGTGGCCATCGGCTGGCACATGTACGAGCTGACCGGCAGCGCGTGGGACCTGGGGCTGGTCGGCCTGTACCAGTTCGTGCCCGCGCTGCTGCTGGCACTGCTCGCCGGCCACGTGGTGGACCGGCACCACCGCGCCCGCATCGTGGCGGTGTGCTTCGCGGTGCAGGGCACCGTGGCGCTGGCGCTGCTGTTCGCGGTGCTGCACAAGAACGACACGCGCGGGCTGCTGCTCGGGCTGTCGCTGGTGCTCGGCGCGGTGCGCGCCTTCCAGATGCCGGCGCAGCAGGCGCTCACGCCGTTGCTGGTGCCGCCGTTGCTGCTGTCGCGCGCGATGGCGTTCAGCTCGGCCGGCATGCAGGGCGCGATCATCGGCGGACCCGCCCTCGGCGGGCTGCTGTTCGTGGCGGGCATGGCGGTGGTCTACGGCGCCAGCGTGCTGTGCTTCGTGATCGCCTGCGTGCTGGTGCTGCGGCTGCGCTACGACCACGCACCGGCCGCCCGCGAGCCGGTCACGCTGGCCACGGTGTTCGCGGGCGTCAATTTCATCTGGCTGCGCAAGCCGGTGCTCGGCGCGGTGTCGCTCGACCTGTTCGCGGTGCTGCTGGGCGGCGCCGTGGCGCTGCTGCCGATCTATGCCAAGGACATCCTGCACACCGGCCCCTGGGGCCTGGGCCTGCTGCGCAGCGCACCGGCGGTGGGCGCGCTGGTGATGTCGATCGCGCTCACGCGCCGGCCGGTCGAGCGCAACGTGGGGCGCACGCTGTTGCTGGCGGTGGGGGCGTTCGGGCTGTGCATGGTGGTGTTCGGGCTGTCGAAGAGCTTTCTCGTCTCGCTCATTGCGCTCGCGGTGTCGGGCGGGGCCGACATGGTCAACGTCGTGATCCGCCAGACGCTGGTGCAACTCGAAACGCCCGACGCCATGCGCGGTCGGGTGAGCGCGGTCAACTCGATCTTCATCGGCGCGAGCAACCAGCTCGGCGAGTTCGAATCGGGCGCCACGGCGGCACTGCTGGGGCCGGTCGGCTCGGTGGTGCTCGGCGGCGTAGGGACGATGCTGGTGGCGCTGACGTGGTTCCGCCTGTTCCCGTCGCTGGCGCAGCGCGACCGGATGGTGGTGGCGGCACCGGCTTCTGCGCGGTCCTGATCTTCAGTCGAAGAGGGCGCGGGCCTGCGGCGTCTCGAGCGTGAGGTCGCTCATCGCCACGGCCACGCACGGAAGAATCCAGCCGTCGATCTTCTCGTCGAAGCTCAGGCCCGGCCATTCGATGAGGTGGCGGCTCTCGCCCGACAGGCGCTGGCAGATGCAGGTGCGGCAGGTGCCGTTGCGGCACGAGCTCGGCAGCTCGATGCCGGCCGCCTCCGCCGCATGCAGCAGCGTGACGCCCGCCTCGGCCTCGAATTCGAGGCCCGACGGTTCGAGGCGGACCTTCATTGGGTCGGAGGTTCTTGCTGCTGCTGCTGTTCGCGGCGTTGCTCGCGCAGCATGAAGAGATACAGGCTCTCGACCTTGTCGCGTGCCCATGGCGTCTTGCGCAAAAACTTGAGGCTGGAACCCACGCTGGGCTCGCTGATGAAGCAGCGGATCGGCACCAGGTGCCCCAGCTGCTCCCAGCCGTAGTAGTCGGCCAGTGCGGTCACGATGGCCTCCAGCGTGAGGCCGTGCAACGGGTTGCGTGGCTGCGCCGGCTTGGGGGCGGGCGCGGGGACGTCGGTCACTTGTTCTTGAGCTTGCCGCGCGGAATCACCGCCGTGGTGACGGTGCGCACGGGCTCGATGCCGCCGGTGGGGGCCTTTGGCGGCGAAGTGTCCTTTCTCGGTTTCTTGGCTTCCTTGTTGGTGCGTTGCTGACCCTTGGCCATATGCTTTCTCCAGTTGATACGTGCGGATGCAGCCGGCAGTTTAGCGGTGCGGCGACAATAGCCGGTTCCACACGTTTTTCCGCTTTCATGTCCGATTACGAAGTTCGCCCCGCCACGATGCGCGACGCCAAGGCCGTCGCCGAAGTCCATGCCCTGTCTGCCAAGGCTGCCTACGAAGGCATCCTGTCCGAAGACGACCTGCGCGTGCTGGCCCCCGCCTCGCGCGAGGCCAAGTGGCGCGAGGCCATCGAATTCAGCGAACCCCAGGTCCATGTGGTGACGCACGACGGCGAGATCGTCGGCTTCGTCGGCTTCGACCGCTCGCGCGACCCCAAGACGCCGCCCACCACGGGCGAAATCTGGGCCATCTACGTCAAGCCCGAGCACTGGGGCAAGGGCGCCGGCGTGGCCCTGTGGGACGCCGCCCGCGAAGGCCTGGCCGAAGAAGGCTGCACCACGGTCACCATCTGGGTGCCGCTGCGCAACGACCGCGCCATGCGCTTCCACGAACTCGCCGGCTTCAAGCGCGAGATGAAGACGGCCAAGACCACGGCGCTCGGCACGGTCCGCGTCGAAGAAATCCGCCTCAAGCGCGTGGTGGACTGATCCACCCCGGATGCCGCGTACGGTCTTCACCGGCGCGGCGTTCGGCTGCGGATAAGCTCGCCGCTTCTTCCACAGCCTGACTTTCGCCCATGGCCACCAGCCTGCTCCTGCTGCTCGACGACATCGCCTCCGTGCTCGATGACGTCTCCGTCCTCACCAAAGTTGCTGCCAAGAAAACCGCCGGGGTGCTCGGCGACGACCTCGCGCTGAACGCGCAGCAGGTCACCGGCGTGCGCACCGAGCGCGAGTTGCCGGTGGTGTGGGCCGTGTGCAAGGGTTCCCTCGTCAACAAGGCGATCCTGGTGCCGGCCGCATTGGCCATCGGCACCTGGCTGCCCTGGCTGGTGACGCCGCTGCTCATGGTGGGCGGCGCGTTCCTGTGCTTCGAGGGCGCCGAGAAGCTGGTCCACAAGTTCCTGCACAAGAAGGAGCACGAGGCCGACACCGCGCGCCACCAGCAGGCCGTGGCCGACACCACGGTCGACGTGGTCGCGGTCGAGAAGGACAAGATCAAGGGCGCCGTGCGCACCGACTTCATCCTCTCGGCCGAAATCATCGCCATCACGCTTGGCACCGTGCAGGGCCAGCCGTTCACCACGCAGCTCAGCGTGCTGGTCGGCATCGCGCTGATCATGACCGTGGGCGTGTACGGCCTCGTGGCCGGCATCGTGAAGCTGGACGACGCGGGCCTGTACCTGAGCCAGCGCAGCAGCGCGGCGGCGCGCGGCCTGGGCCGCGGCATCCTGGCGGCGGCGCCGTGGCTCATGAAGGGCCTGTCGGTGGCCGGCACGGCCGCCATGTTCCTCGTGGGCGGCGGCATCCTGGTGCACGGCGTGCCGGCGTTCGGCCACGCGGTCGAAGACTGGGCCAAGGCCACGGGCGGCGTGTTCGGCACGCTCGGCTCGATGGGCGTCAACGCCGTCGTCGGCATCGTGGCCGGTGCGATCGTGCTGGCCGTGGTGGAACTGGTCGGCAAGCTGCGCGGCAAGAAGGCCGCGCACTGAGAGCTTGAGTGAAGGCCGGACCTCAGCGGTCCGGCTTGCCGCGCTGGAACAGGCCGACGCCCACCAGCGCCACCCCCAGCGCGAGCGCGAACCAGCCGACGAGGTACGCGCCGGCCACCATGTCGAACCAGCGCGTGCCCTGCAGGAAGCGCGGGCCCAGCAGCACGGCGGCGCCGATCAGGAGGCAGAGGATGCCGCGCTCGATGGTGCGCAGCTGTCGGTGGGGGCGTCGGGCCATGGGGGTCTTTGCGAGGGAAAACGGAGACGGCCATTGTCCCGCGCCGCGCGGTGAGGCTGCTGACCCTCGCAAAACGTCGCGTGCACGCATCGGTCGGCGCGCAAAAATGCTTCCAAACGTTGCAGAATCGCAGGCCATGCCACACCGCTTCCTGCCCACCGGTTCCGCCTTCTTCCTCCCGTTCCGACGCGCCTGCGTGGGCGCCTCGCTGGCCCTGGTGGCCACCACGGCCCTTGCGCAGCCGCAGCCCGACCCCGCCGGCTTTCCGCAGGACTCGGTCGGCTACCTCAACGAGGAGCTGCCGCGCATGGAAGCGGCCGTCGCCGCGAAGGATCGCAGCTTCTTCTTCGGCGCGATGACGCGCACGGTGCAGTTCTCCGAGCGTTGGGGTTTCAAGGCCAAGGCCAACCCCGACCTGGCCGCCTACCCGATGTGCACGGCGGCCGTCATGGACTACGCGGTGGTCGGCATGTGCAAGCTCACCCCCGCCGACGACGCCTGCGAGCCGGGCCTGGCGCCGCGTTTCGACGCGAACCTGAAGCGCTGCCGCGAGCTGGCCGCGCAAAAATAGGCCCCCGGCCTTTCTTCTTTTCCTTCATCGAACGAAGTCCCCGCGCCATGGCCGTGCGTGCGGGGCGGAGACACACGCATGGACTACACCCGCTACCAGACCCTCGCCATCACGCGCCGCGGCGCGAACGGCGCGGTGCTCGATATCCAGATGCGCGCCGCCAACGGCAAGCTGCCCACGGCCGGCCATGACGGCCACCGCGAACTGGCCGAAATCTGGCGCGACGTGGCGGCCGACGACACGGTGCGCTGCGCCGTGCTGCGCGGCGAGGGCATGGGTTTCTCGGGCGGCGGCGACCTGGGCATGGTGCAGGACATGACCACAGACGACACCGTGCGCCAGCGCGTGTGGAAAGAGGCGCGCGACCTCGTCTACAACCTCATCAACTGCGACAAACCCATCGTGAGCGCCATGCACGGCCCGGCCGTGGGCGCGGGGCTGGTGGCGGGCCTGCTGGCCGACATTTCCATCGCCACGAAGACCGCGAAGATCGTCGACGGCCACACGCGCCTGGGCGTGGCGGCGGGCGACCATGCGGCCATCGTGTGGCCGCTGTTGTGCGGCATGGCCAAGGCCAAGTACCACCTGCTGCTGTGCGAACCGGTGAGCGGCGAGGAGGCCGAGCGCATCGGCCTGGTGTCGCTGGCCGTGGACGAGGCCGACCTGCTGCCGCGCGCCTACGAGATCGCCGACCGCCTCGCGGCCGGCAGCCAGAGCGCGATCCGCTTCACCAAGTACGCGCTGAACAACTGGCTGCGCCAGGCCGGGCCGACCTTCGATGCCTCGCTGGCGCTCGAGTTCATGGGCTTCGCGGGCGCCGACGTGCGCGAAGGCGTGGCCTCGCTGCGCGAGAAGCGCGCGCCGAACTTCGGCTGAGCCGAAGCCCGTCGCGTCAGGCGTTCTTGAGGCCCTGCAGGGTCTGCAGCAGCACCACGCGCGTCTGCCCCAGCACCATGCCCTTCCACTCGTCGTTGTCGCAGTAGAACGCGTCGCGCAGGCGGCGGCGGATCTCGCGCTTCTGCGATTCGGGCGCCTCGGGATGGCGGCGCAGCCAGGTGTCGGCGCGCAGGCGCTCGAGCACTTCCAGGTCGGGCAGCGTGCCGAACTCCAGGCCCATGGGTGCGACGCGCGCGTTCGGGCATTCGTCGTACGCGGTCGAGATCACCGGGCCCGACACATCGGCCGAGGCCGAGTCGCCCGCGAAGGGCGCGAACACGTCGGCGCCCCACCAGGCGTGGGCCAGTGCCAAGTCTTCGGGCGTGTTGCGGCCCGGGTAGATCTTTTCGCCGTGGCCGTAGGGGCCCAGGCCGGTGTGCACGTCGATCCAGCCCAGGTGCGTGGCCGAGGCCGTGTAGCTGCGCAAGATCGCGCGGATGGTGCGGTTGCTCCATGACGGCGCGGTGCCGCCGTAGAACAGGCCATCGGGCGAGGTGTACTGGCCGCGCGTGACGGCCGCGCGAAAGGCGGTCATGCCGTGCGTGGCGATGTAGCTCGCCACGGCCGCGTCGTCGGCGGGCGTCGGCGGCCAGCTGGCGGGCAGCACCAGCGGCTCCACGTCGGCGTACGCGGCGTTCACCGGCAGCGGCGCGCTGAAGTCGATGTGGTTGCGGTTCAGGTCGATGTTGTCTTCGTTGGTGCGGTGCAGGTGCGAAAAACCGTGCGGGTTCACCGCATGCACCAGCAGCAGCGCGACGCCCGCGCGGTCCAGGCGCGCGAGCAGGTCGGCGTCGTTCAGCGTGGCGACCTGTGCGCCCGAGCCGCAGAAGCCCTCGGGGCCGTGCGTGCCCGAGGTGACGAGCAGCACCTTCTTGGCGTCGGCCGCGCCGATCAGCGCGACGTCGATGGCGAGTTCTTCGCCGAGCGCGCCACGGTGCGTCGGGTGCACGAACGATTCGATGGCGGCACCGCGCGCCGCGGCGGCCTCGAGGAACTTGGCGCGGGCTTCGACGTACGTGCCCGAGAAATGGCGGGTAGCGGCGGTGGCAGGCTGGGACATGGCGGGAAGATTCCTGTGCATGAAGGCGGGAAGGAGGAAGACGGTATCAGGCGGGCGCGTGGGCGTTGGCCGCGTCGATGTCGCGGCCCGTGTGGTCGCGCAGCCAGAGCAAGCCGAGCAGCGACACCAGCGTCATCGCCACGAGATACCAGGCCGGCGCGAGCTTGCTGCCGGTGGCGTTGACCAGCCAGGTGCTGATGAAGGGCGCGAAGCCGCCGAAGAGCGCCACGCCGACGCTGTACACCAGCGACATGCCGCTCGCGCGCACGCGCTTGGGAAACATCTCCGGCAGCATCGTGATGCCCGGCACCGTCTGCACGACCAGGCCGATGCTCAGCACGCCGAGCACGGTGAACAGCACCACGGGCGTGGGCGAGGCGTTGAGCCACAGGAAGCCCGGGTAGATCAGGATCGCCATCACGATGCGGCTCCAGAGGATGAGCGGCTTGCGGCCCACAACGTCCGAGAGCTTGCCCACGAACGGCGCGAGCGCGAACGACAGCAGGCCCGTGAGCGCCGCGCCGAACAGCGCCACCGAGGGCGTGAGGCCGAGCTCGCGCACCGCGTAGGTCGGCATGTAGAAGGTGACCACGTACGCTGCCGTGGTGCCGCCCACCAGCGCGAGGATGGCGGCCAGCACCGTCTTGCCGTGCTGCGTGCAGACGATCTTCAAGCTGCTCTCGCGCGGCGCCTTGGCGTCTTCGGGCGAGATGTGCAGCGACTCCTCGAGGTGGCGGCGGATGTACATGCCCACCGGCGCGATCAGCATGCCGAGGATGAACGGCACGCGCCAGCCCCAGCTCTGCATGGCTTCGGGCGTCAGCGAGAAGGTGAGCGCGCCCACCACCACGGCGCCGAGCATCACGCCCAGGCCCTGGCTCGCGAACTGCCAGCTCGCCATGTAGCCGCGGTTGGCCGGCGTGGCGTGCTCCACCAGCAGCGTGGTCGATGCGCCCACCTCGCCGCCGGCCGAGAAGCCCTGGATCAGCCGCGCCAGCACGATCACGATCGGCGCCGCGACGCCGATGCTCGCGTAGGTCGGCGTGAAGGCGATCAGCGCGCAGCCCAGCGCCATCAAAAAGATCGTGAGCGTCATGGCCTTCTTGCGGCCCGCGCGGTCGGCGTACGCGCCGATCACGATGCCGCCCAGCGGCCGCATGATGAAGCCGACACCGAAGCTCGCCACCGTCAGCAGCAGCTGGCCGTAGGAGCTGAAGGTCGGGAAGAACAGCTTGCCGATCACCAGCGCAAGAAAGCCGTAGACCGTGAAGTCGAAGAACTCCAGTCCGTTGCCGATGGTCGTGGCCACGATGGTCTGGCGCCGGCGTGCGGGCGACGACGGGGAGGTGGGCAAGGGCTGGGAAGCGCGGGTGTTCATGTGTCTCCTGGGTGTGGCTCGATAGCGCAGGCCGCGTTGGGCCTTGGCCGCGGCGGATGCTAGAGACTCGCTGCTGTCATGAAAAGACAATAATTGGGCGTCAACGATAACTTTTGGTTGTCACTCCAAAGATGAAGCCCAATCAGTTGCATGCCTTCGTGGCCGTGGTCGAGCAGATGAGCATCCGCGCCGCCGCGCGCGTGCTCGGCATCTCGCAACCGGCAGTGACCAAGATCGTGCGCGAGCTGGAGCGCGAGGTCGGTGCGCCGCTGGTGGAGCGCAGCGTGAAAGGCGTGCGGCTCACGCAGTTCGGCCTGGCCTTCGCGCCGCGCGCGCGGCTGCTGCTGGCGGACATGGAGCGCGCCCGCGACGAGATTGCGCAGATCCGCGACGGCGCCACCGGCTCGGTCTCGCTGGCCGTGAGCGCCTCGTTCGCGCTCACCGTGCTGCCCGCCGCCTTCAAGGACTTCCACACGCGCCTGCCCGCCGTCGACGTGCAGTTCAGCGAGGCCGTGCTGCCGTGGATGCTCGCGCGGCTGCGCGACGGCTACCTCGACTTCGCGGTGGCGCACGTCGTGCCCGGCACGCTCGATCCGCAGTTCGAGGCGCTGGAGCTGTTTCCGGTGCAACTGGTGGTCGGCCTGCGCGAGCGCCATCCGCTGCGCAATGCGCGGTCATTGCACGATCTCTATGCCGCCGAATGGGTCCTGCCGGGCGACGACCATGGCGGAACCAACGCCGTGGCGCCGCTGTTCACCCCGCTCGGCTTGTCGCCGCCCGCGCGCGTGCTGCAAGGCCACTCGGTCACCGTGGCGCTCGCGTTGGTGGGCCACATGGATTTGATCGGCCTCTTCGTCGAGCCGCTCGCAGGGCTCAGCTTCAAGCGCCACGGCATCCGGCGCGTCGAGGTGCGCGAGACGATGCCGATACTGAACGTGTGCGTGGTGCGCCGCCGCGGGCAGCCGTCGACGCCGGCGGCGCAGCATTTCATTGAGTGCATTCAGCGGGCGTCGGCGATGAGGGCGGCGTAGCGGCCCGCCAGGCCTCTGTTCAACGCCAGAACATCAACAGCATCGCGACCAGCAGTTGGACGCCGAAGACCACGACGGCGCTGGCGACCATCAGCAGCGCCACGAAGCCGACGAAGTAGGCCGCGCGTCGGCCCCAGTGCGGCATGCTGGGTACGCAATACCAATAGAGCAGCGCGGCCATGCCGATGTGGCATGCCCCGATCACGTACAGGATGACGCGTGAGGCTTCGGGGGAAGCAAAGACCGAGGTGCCCAGCCACAGGAAGAAAAGCTCCACCAGCGGGACCACGGTGACCCAGGCGAGCACGCCGAGCGCAAGGCGTTTCGCCGTCTTCATTGCAGGGCCTCGCTCTCGACGCAGTGGACGATGGGATGCGCCGGTTCCCGTCCGGTCGATTTCTGAGGGGCAGTCATGAATTTCCTCCGTGATGGCGTTTCGAATGGAACGCTCTGACGCTTGATCCTATCGGCGAGGGCTCGCGATGGCCATCAAATGAGAATTTCTCTCATCCATAATCCCCTCCCGCTTCCGCACACCGGAAGTGCCATCAGGCCACCGGGAGGTGCGCCGCCAGAACATCCAAGGGTTTTGAATGAAGAGAGTTTGTGTGAGCCTCGCGCTCGCCGCCGTGCAGGCAGCGCAGGCGCAATCCGTGCCTGCGTCCGCTGCCGAAGCGAGTGAGTTGAGCACCGTCAACGTCGAAGCCTCGCGTGCGAACGGCTTCCTGGCCGAGACGGTCGAGGCGGGCACGTTCCGGGGCGCGTCGGTCATGGACGTGCCGGCCACGGTCAACACGGTGACGCGCGAGGTGATCGAGCTGCAGGGCGCCACCGGCGTGTACGACGTGCTGCGCAACACGGCCGGCGTGACGCGCCAGCAGAACGGCGGCGACACCTTCGACCAGCTCGTGATCCGCGGCATCGCGGTGGAGAACCGCACCAACTACCGCCTCAATGGCGCGCTCGCGATTCCCAACGTGTCCGAGATCCCGATGGAGAACAAGGAGCGCGTCGAAGTGCTCAAGGGCGCATCGGCGCTGTACTACGGCTTCACCACGCCGGCGGGGGTCATCAACTTCGTCACCAAGCGCGCGGGGCGCACGCCCGTGACCTCGCTCGGGATGAGCGTCGACAACCAGGGCGGGCTGCAGGGGCAGGTCGACATCGGCCGGCAGTTCGGCGAGAACAACCAGTTCGGCGTGCGGCTGAACGCGGCCGGCGGCCAACTGGGCTCGACGATCGATGGTGTCGACGGCGACCGAAAATTCGTCTCGGCCGCGCTCGACTGGCGCGTGAACCGGCGGCTCACGCTCAAGGCCGACATCGAGCACTACCGCAAGCGCATCACCGAGCAGGCCGGCATCGCGCGGCTCGCGGCCGTGAACGGCGTCATCGCGCTGCCGGCGCTGCCCGATCCGCACAAGCTGCTGGCGCCGCCCTGGGCCGTGTTCGAGGCCGAGGTCACCAACACGCAACTGCGCGCCGACTACGCCTTGAGCGACAACTGGGCGATCAGCGTGGAAGCCGGCCATTCCGAGGCCGAGCGCGACCGGCGCCTGGCGCAGTTCAGCAACTACAACGTGCGCACCGGCATCGGCCGCCTCACGGGCAACGTGCAGCATCTTGAGCAACGCTCCGACTTGCTGCGCACCGAGCTGTTCGGCACCTTCGCCACCGGCCCGCTGCAGCACGAGCTGACGCTCGGTGCGGCGCGCAGCGACAAGACGCAGGCGCCCGTCTTCCAGCGCAACTTCGGCGGCGCGACCACGCTGCAGAACCTCTACAACCCCGTGCCCATCGGCGCGCTGGCGCTGAGCGCGATGCCGTCGCGACCCAGCTCCGGCGCACAGGACAGCGAGGAGCTGGGCCTGTACGCGCTCGACCGCATCACCTTCTCGCCGCAGTGGCAGCTGGTGGCCGGCCTGCGCCACACGCGCTACCAGAGCTGGCAGGGCGCGAGCGCCACGCTGCCGGCTCTGGACTACAGCGTGCGCAAGACCACGCCGCTGGCCGCGTTGAGCTACAAGTTCACGCCCGACCTCATGGCCTACGTGTCGTACTCGCAGGGCGTGGAAGAGGGCGAGGTCGCGCCGGCCGGCACCGCCAACCAGAACACACGCATGCCGCCGGGCGTGAGCCGGCAGAAGGAAGTCGGCCTGCGCTGGCTGACCGGCAGCGGCACGCTGCTGTCGGGCGCGCTGTTCGACATCGAACGGCCCGGCGCCTACACCGACAGCGCCAACACCTTCGTGGCCAGCGGGCGCCAGCGCTACCGCGGCTTCGAGGTGTCTGCGCAGGGCCGGTTGACGGCCGCGCTGGCGTGGCAGCTCTCGGGTCAGTGGCTCGACGCCGAGTTCCGCCGCATCAACGCGCAGTACGACGGCAAGCGACCCGAGAACACGGCGCGCACCACGGCGAGCGCCTTTCTCTCGTACGACATCGCGGCGGTGCCGGGGCTGTCCGTCAACGGCGGTGCGTACTTCACCGGGCGCCGCCCCATCGACGACCTGAACCAGGGCTTCATCGGCGGCGCGACAGTCTTCGGCCTGGGCGCGCGCTATGTGGCGCAGTTCATGGGCAAGCGCACCACCTTCCAGCTGAACATCGACAACGTGGGCGACAAGCGCTACTGGTCGGCGGCCGGCACGCGGCTGGCGGTGGGCACGCCGCGTACGATCAAGGCCCTGGTCAAGATCGATCTTTGACTCGTTGAGTGAAGTCCCCCGCCGCGGCGGGGCTTTCTGTTTTTCGCTTCCCCTTCTTTCTGCTGTCTGTTTTTCATGGCCTTGCTGCGTCGCGTCTGGTTCCAGATCCATTGGTTCATCGGCATCACGGCGGGCAGCGTGCTGGTCGTCATCGGCTTGAGCGGCGCGACGCTGTCGTTCCGCGCCGAGATCACCGACCTGCTGAACCCGACCCCGGCGGCCTCGGCCGCACCCGCATTGGCACCGCCTGCGCTCGTCGCGCGCGTGCAGGCCGAGATGCCCGGGCGGCGCATTGCGACCGTGGCCGTGTCGACCGAGCCCGGGCGCGCCGCGCGCATCGGCTTTGCGCCGCCGCCCGGCGAGCGGCGCGGCGAGACGCGCTTCGTCGATGCCGCCACCGGCGCGCTGCTGCCCGATCCCGTGGGCGAGCACTTCTTCGAGTTCGTCGAAGAGCTGCACCGCTGGCTCCTGCTACCGCGCGACGACGGCAAGCCCATCACCGGTTCTCTGGCCGGCCTGTTGCTGCTGCTCGCGCTGTCGGGCCTGTACCTGCGCTGGCCGCGCCGCCCCTTCGCGTGGCGCCAGTGGCTGCGCATCGACTTCGCGCTGCGCGGCCGCGCCTTCCTGTGGAACCTGCATGCGGTGGTCGGCACCGTCGCGCTGCTGGCCTACGTGGTGTCGACCAGCACGGGCATGTACTGGGCCTTCGACGGGCTGCGCAAGGTGGTCGACGGCGCCGTCGGCGAAGCCCGCGTGATGCGCGCCGAACGCGCACCGGCCGATGCGCCAGTGACGCTCGACCTGGCGCGCGTCTGGCAGGCGTTTGTCGACACCACCGGCGGCGACTGGACCCAGGTGACGCTGCGGCTGCCCGCGCGCAACGGCACGCAGGTGGAGGCCGTCTACCTGCGCACGAACCCCGAGCACGAGCGCGCGCGCAACCGGCTGTACCTGCAGGCCGCGACTGGCGAGACGCTGCGCCACGAACGCTATGCCGACAAGCCGCCCATGGGCCGCTTCGTGAACAGCATCTATCCGCTGCACATGGGCACCTACTGGGGCCTGCCGGGGCGCATCGTGATGATGCTCACCAGCCTGGGGCTCGCGCTCTTCGCGATCAGCGGCTGGATGATGTACCTCGGCCGGCGCCGCACCGCGAAGGCCGTGCGCGCCGAGCGTGCGTTACTCGATGCGGCCACGGTGCCCGCGACGGCGAGCGATGCGGGGCAGGTGCTCGTCGCCTTCGCGAGTCAGACCGGCCATGCCGAGCGCCTCGCGCTGCAGACGGCCAGCGCGCTGCAGGCCGCAGGTGTCGCGGCGGTGGTGCGCCCCGCGTCCGCGTTGAACGCCGATGCGCTGCTGCATTTCCGGCAGGTGCTGTGGGTCGCGAGCAGCTTCGGCGAAGGCGATCCGCCCGACAGCGCGCGCGCCTTTGCGCGTGCGTTCGCGCGGCAGGGCGGCCCGGGCTTGCGCCACCTGCGCTACGGCCTGCTCGCCCTCGGCGACAGCCACTACGCCACCTTCTGCGGCTTCGGCCGCAAGCTCGACCACGACCTGCGCAACCAGGGCGCGCAGCCGATGTTCCCGATGATCGAAGTGGACGGCGAAGACCCGCTGGCGCTCGCACGTTGGCACGATGCGCTGCGCGAGAGCTTCGGGGTGCGCGACGCCACGTGGCCTGTGTCGACCGCACCGGCTTTCGATGCCTGGCGGCTCGACGGCCGGCGTTTGCTCAATGCGGGCAGCCAGGGCGATCCGCTGTTCGAGATCGAACTGCGGCGCGTCGATGGCAATGACGCAGCGAACTGGGCGCCCGGCGCACTGGTCGAGATCGTGCCGCGCCAGATGCACGACGACGGCGCCCCGGCGCCCGCGCCGCGCAGTTACTCGGTCGCGTCGATTCCGTCCGATGGCGCCGTCCAACTGCTCGTGCGGCAGGCGCGGCACGACAACGGCCTGGGCGTGGCCTCGGGCTGGCTCACGGTCGGTGCGCCGATGGGCGCAGAACTCGCGCTGCGCCTCGTCGCCAACCCAGGGTTCGCACTGCCTGACGACGCGCGGCCTTGCGTCTTCATCGGCAACGGCTCGGGCTTCGCGGGCCTGCGCGCGCTGCTGCGCGAGCGTGCACGCCGCGGGCACGGCCGCAACTGGCTGGTGTTCGGCGAACGGCACGCCGCGCACGACGGCTTCGGCGCGGAGGAAGTCGCGGCATGGCAGGCCGGCGGTCTCGTGGCGCGTGCCGACTTCGTCTACTCGCGCGACCAGGCGCAGCGCGTGTACGTGCAGGACCGCCTGCGTGAGTCCGCCGAAGCGCTGAAGCAGTGGGTGGACGAAGAGGGCGCGATCGTCTTCGTGTGCGGCAGCCTGGAAGGCATGGCGCCGGGCGTGGATGCGGCGCTCACCGAGGTGCTGGGCGAGAGCGGCATGGACGCGCTCATCGCTGAGGGCCGCTACCGCCGCGACGTGTACTGATCAGGCGGGCGGAAAGCTCACACCCGGTTCTCCCGCCTGCCAGGGCGCGTACTTGGCCATGGCGCGCGTGAAGAGGTCCGACGCAGTCCAGCCCGCCAGCCAGGCCTGCAGGCGCGGCCAGGGCTGCGCGTCGAACCAGATTGGGTCGACCATCGCGAACTGGCGCACGAAGGGCATGAGCGCCGCGTCGGCCAGCGTGGCATGCGCGCCGGCCAGCTGTGCCGACATCGCGAGCCTGTCTTCGAGCCCTTCCGGGAAGCGCGCGCCCTCGTCGCGTGCCGAGCCTTCCGATGCGGGGTAACGCGCCGGGTATTTGTAGCGGTCGAGCAGCGGCTTGAAGTCGTTGTCGCACGTCGCCACCAGCGCGAGCAGCTCATCGAGCGTGCCGCGCTCCGGCGTCAGCCAGCGCAGCGGATCGTGGCGGCGCAGCGCCCACAGCATCACGTCCAGGCTTTGCTCCAGCACCGCCGCGCCACCGTCGAGCACCAGCACGGGGACAGTGCCCTTGGGCGAGGCCGCGAGCATTTCGGCGGGCTTGCGTTTCAGCTCGATCTCGCGCAGTTCGCAACGCTGCCCGCTCGCCACCAGCGCGAGCCGGGCCCGCATCGCATAGGGACAGCGGCGGAACGAATAGAGCACGGGGAGGGCGGAGTCGGGCATGCGAACGAAAGATGAGCAGCGGGAGCCGGCCGATTGTCGAACCATCGGGCCGGGTCGCGCGGCAGCGGGTTTTTCCTCACAATCGACCGCCATGGGCGAACGTCTTTTTCTCCGGCTCCACGACGACCCGCTGCACGGGCCGGAGTCGGGCGTGCCCGACGGCACGCTGCATGTGCTGCCGATCGCGCCGGCCCTGCAGTCGCATGTGTCGCACCTGCTGATGTACCGCGAGACCTTCGCGCCCGGCCACGAGATGCGCGAGCGCGTGCTGCCCGATGGCGCGATCCGGCTGGTTTTCAACTTCGGCGATGCGCCCTCGGCCGACAACGCGCCGGGGCAGGCGGTCGAAGCCATCGGCGCCTTCGCCGCGCCGGCCGTGGTGCGGATGCGCGACACGGTGGAAGGCCTGTCGGTGGCGCTGCGCCCCGGCGCGGCGGCGGCGTTGCTCGGCGTGCCCGCCGGCGAGATCGCGGGCCGAGCGGTGCACCTCGACGAACTCTGGGGTGGCGAGGGCTCGACGCTGCTCGCGCGCATGGCCGAAGCACGCGGCGATGTTGCACGCGCCGATCTGCTGCAGCAGGCCCTGGTGAAGCGGTTGCAGGAAGCCGGCGACAGCACGCCACCGGCCGCCGCCATGCACGCCGCGCGGCTCATCGCCGCCGCCGACGGGCGTCAGCCATTGCGCGAGGTGGCGCAGGCGGTCGGCGTGGGCGAGCGCCGGCTGCAGCAGATCTTTCATGCGCACGTCGGGCTGTCGCCGCGCGCCTGGGGCCGGCTCGCGCGGCTGCACGCGTGCCTGCGCGCGCTGCGTCTGCACAGCGCGCCGGCCTGGGCCGACATGGCGCTGGACCACGGGTTCTACGACCAGTCGCACCTCGTCAACGAGTTCCGCGCCCTGTGCGGCGTGACGCCCACCGAGTTCCTCGGGCGCAGGGGTTCGGTTTCTTCCAAGACGGCGCGCTGAGGCCGGCCTATCGTGGCGGCTTGTCCTCGCTCTGGAAGGAGGACCCTCACCGAACGAAGGAGCAATGACACATGACAGCAGCACCCTCCACCCCTGACGCCGCGCACCGCCCGCTGGCGGGCCGCGTGGCCGTGGTGACCGGCGCCAGCCGCGGCGCGGGCCGCGGCATCGCGCAAGAACTGGGCGCGGCCGGCGCCACCGTGTACGTGACCGGGCGCAGCACCCGCGCGCGGCCGGCCGACACCTACGGACAGTTGCTCGCGCTGTCCGAGCTGGCCGCCTTGCCCGGCACCATCGACGACACCGCCGACGAGGTCACGCGGCTCGGCGGGCGTGGCATCGCCGTGGCCTGCGACCACACGAAGGAAGACGAAGTGGAGGCGCTGTTCGCGCGCGTCGAACGCGAGCAGGGCCGGCTCGACCTGCTCGTGAACAACGCCTGGGGCGGGCACGAAACCTTCACGGGTGTCTTCGAGGCGCCGTTCTGGGAGCACCCGTTGTCCAACTGGGACTCGATGTTCGACCGCGGCGTGCGCAACCACCTCGTGGCCAGCCGCTGCGCCGCGCCGGGCATGGTGGCGCGCAGGCAGGGCCTGATCGTCACCACCACCTTCTGGGATCGCGGCCACTACCTGCGCGGCAACCTGTTCTACGACCTCGCCAAGGCGTCGATGACGCGGTTGGCCTTTGGCATCGCGCAGGAACTGCAGCCGCACGGCGTGGCCTCGGTGGCCGTGTCGCCGGGCTGGATGCGCACCGAGTTCGTGCTCGCGGGCCACAAGACCGACGAGGTGCACTGGCAGGAGCGCCCCGCGCTGGCACGCACCGAATCGCCGCGCTACCTGGGCCGCGCGGTGGCCGCGCTGGCGGGCGATGCGCAGGTGCTCGACAAGACCGGCCAGGTGCTGCGCGTGGGCGACCTCGCGCGTGCCTACGGCTTCACCGACATCGACGGGCGGCAGGTCGAGCCGTTCGAGCTGTAGGGCGCGCTACGACAGCGTGCGCACGTCGATGCGAAAGCGCAGCTCGGGCGCGCCGCCGAGCCCGGGCTCGGTGATGAACTCTTCGACCAGCACGCCGCCGTTGGCGCGGATCACGCGCTGCGAGGCGAGGTTGTCGGGGCTGGTCGTGATCTCGACATGGTCCAGGCCGATGGCGCGTGCATCGGGCAGCAGCGCGCGCAGCGCGGCGGTGGCGTAGCCCCGGCCGCTTTTCCACGGCACTACGCCGTAGCCGATGTGGCCGAGGCAGTAGGGCGGCAGGGCGTTGGTGCCCGGCTGCCAGCGCAGCTGGATGCTGCCGCAGAACTCACCGTCCCACATCCAGCGCCGGTAGCCCGGCAACCGGGGCACGGTGCCGCCGTCGGGCAGCGCGATGGGCGGGCCCTTGGCCTCGCGGTCGACGAGGCCCGCGAGAAAGCCTTCGGGGTCGGTGCGGATCAGCGCCAGCTCTTCGCGGCCGGCTTCGGCCCGCAGGTTGTTGGGCGACCAGCCGCGCTCGAGCGCAGCGATGTAGCCGGGAAGATGCTCGGGCGAGGGCCAGACGAGTTGCAGTGCGGAAAGGGACATGGGAAACGGTCCTTGTGGTCCTTGTCTTTGAAGATCAGTACGAGCGCAGAGCGATGCCCCAGCGCCCCTCGGCCTGCACGACGATCCAGAGGTTGGCGTGCGTGCTGAGCACCGCGCCGGCCGCATCGCGCCGCGTGTAGTGCACGACGAAGTGCACCTTGTCGTGGCTCACGAGCACGGGCTCCTTCTTCTCGTACTGCGTGCGCGCCCAGCCGCCGGCCTTGAGCGTGTCGAAGAAGTCGACCGGGTGCTGGCCGGGCAGGGGCCAGTCGAGCCGTTGTGCCCCCGAGAGCATCGTGTGCGGAAAGTGCAGCTCGGCGTCCATGCCGCGCGTGTCCGCGGCGTTGAAGGCCGCCGTGAAGCGGTCGAGGCAGGCCGACGCGGCCTCGACGACGGCGGCGTGCGGCGCGTCGGAGGGCGGCGGGGCGACGAAGGCGGAAAAGTCGGTCATGCGTCGGATGGTAAGGCGAGCGTGGGGTCGACATGTGCGTGGCGATATAAATGCAACCCAGTTGCGACAGTTCATATAATGCAACTCCATTGCATTTGAAGAACGAGTCCCTCATGGCCGATCGCCTTCCCGTCACCGTGCTGTCCGGCTTCCTGGGCGCCGGCAAGACCACGCTGCTCAACCACATCCTGCACAACCGCGAGGGCCGCCGCGTGGCGGTGATCGTCAACGACATGAGCGAGGTGAACATCGATGCGGCGTTGGTGCGCGAAGGCGGTGCCGCGCTGTCGCGCACCGACGAGAAGCTGGTCGAGATGAGCAACGGCTGCATCTGCTGCACGCTGCGCGAAGACCTGCTGATCGAGGTGAAGCGGCTCGCCAAGGAAGGGCGCTTCGACCAGCTCGTGATCGAGTCGACCGGCATCTCCGAGCCGCTGCCTGTGGCCGAGACCTTCACCTTCGCGGGCGAAGACGGCCAGAGCC
The DNA here is from genome assembly GCF_009498455.1 of Variovorax paradoxus. Taxonomy (NCBI): domain Bacteria; kingdom Pseudomonadati; phylum Pseudomonadota; class Betaproteobacteria; order Burkholderiales; family Comamonadaceae; genus Variovorax; species Variovorax paradoxus. Next base: position 3,604,934 of record NZ_CP045644.1, read on the forward strand.
TGGCCGACGTGGCGCGGCTGGACACCATGGTCACGGTGGTCGATGCCTTCAACTTCCTGCGCGACTACGGCTCGTCCGACAGCCTGGGCCAGCGCGGCCAGTCGCTGGGCGACGAAGACACGCGCACGGTGGTCGACCTGCTGATCGAGCAGGTCGAGTTCTGCGACGTGCTCGTGGTCAACAAGACCGACCTCGTGACGGCGGAAGAACGCGAGCGGCTGATGGCGATCTTGCGCAGCCTCAACCCGCGTGCGCGCATCGAGGAATCGGAGTTCGGCCGCGTCGCACTCGATCGCGTGCTCGACACCGGCCTGTTCGATTTCGAGCAGGCCGAGCAGGCGCCCGGCTGGCTGGCCGAACTGCGCGGCGAGCATGTGCCCGAGAGCGAGGCCTACGGCATCCGCAGCTTCGTGTACCGGTCGCGCCTGCCGTTCCATCCGAAGCGCTTCTGGGACCTGGTGCAGAGCGAGTGGGAGGGCGTGGTGCGCTCCAAGGGCTTCTTCTGGCTCGCGAGCCGCCCGACCCGCGCCGGTACGTGGTCGCAGGCCGGCGGCGCCTGCCGCTACGGCGTGGCGGGCCTGTGGTGGGCAGCCGTGCCGCGCGAACACTGGCCGACCGACCCCGACGGGCTCGAACTCATCCGCAAGAACTGGGACGACGCCACCGGCGACGCGCGCCAGGAGCTGGTGCTGATCGGCATCGGCATGGACGAAGCGGGCCTGCGCGCACGGCTCGATGCCTGCCTGCTCACGCCCAACGAGATGCGCTTCGGCCCGTCGTGGTGGCAGAACCTGCCCGATCCGTTTCCGTCGTGGAACGCGTAGGGAAGTTCAGTCGGCGGCGCTGCCGGACTGCAGGGCCTGCTGCACCAGCCGCGCCATGGCCGATGCGTTCTCGCTGCCGACGGCGGCCAGCCCCTGCACGGTGCCCTGGCGGTCCGGCAGGGCTTCGTCCTGGCTGGCCTTGAGCTTGCCTTCGAGGCGGTCGATGGGGATCTCGATGCCCACCACGGCGCGCGCCAGCTTGCGGATGAAGGCTTCGGGCGCGTCCGTGGTCTGCCAGGGCACGGGCTGGCCGGCCTCGTTCGCTGCAGTGAGGCGCGCGAGCAGGTCGAGCAGCCAGGCTTCGTCGTCGATGGCGCGCGCGATGCCGTGCGCGTGGGCGACGGCGTAGTTCCAGGTCGGCACCACCTGGCCGTGTTCGGCCTTGCCGGGGTACCAGCCGGGCGTGATGTAGGCCTGCGGCCCCTGGAACATCACGACCGATGGGGCCGACGCCTCGAGCTGGCGCCACACCGGGTTCGCGCGCGACACATGGCCGAGCAACGTGCCGAACGGGCCGCGCGAGCGGTCGAGCAGAAAGGGCAGGTGGTTGGCGACCAGCCCGTCGGCGCCCGACACGACCCAGGCGCCCAGCGGATGCGCGTCGATCAGCGCGTGGCTCGCGCCGATCTCGGGCTGGCGGTGATGACGGGAGACGTACACGCGCGGCTCGCCGGGCTAGCGCGCGCAGTCGCCGCACATGCCGTGCAGCGTGAGCGCCGTGTGCCGCGTGTCGATGCCCTGCTTGCGCAGCGCCCTGCCGAGCCGGCCCATCACCTTGGGCAGTTCGGGGTCGGATGGCAGCGCCAGCACCTTGTGGCACTGGTCGCATTCGAAGGTGTTGCCCGAGGCGGTGTCGACGTGCCGTGCGAAGCGGTTGACCCGGTCGGCGGCCACGCGGCGGTCGCACAGGCCGGCTTCGACCAGCCGGTCGAGCACGCGGTAGAGCGTGACGCGGTCGGGCGGTTCGCCCGTGGCGGCGGTGTAGGCGGCGGCCACTTCCTCGTGGGTCAGCGGCTGCGAGCCGTGCTCGAGCAGCTCGAGCACGGTCTGGGCGGCGCGCGTCACGCGCAGCCCGCTGCCGCGCAGCAGCGCCTCGCTGTCGAAGGCGGGGCAGGCGACGATGTCTTCGGGGCGGGGTGGGAGTCTTCATGCGAAACGCCATTGTGTTGCATCCGGCGCGTCCTTGCGACGGCAAGGGCGCGCAGAGAAACCCGCACGCCCGGATGTTGCGAGGTGCAAGTCAGCCAACCGGCCGTTTCGCGGCGGCCCGGGGTGCCCGAATGCGCTAAGGTCCGGGCATTCGCATTCCTGAATACCTTCGTTGACCATGTCCCGTCCTCCCATCGAAATCGAAACCGCCCCGAACCCCACCGCCACGGTGGTCCTGATGCACGGCCTGGGCGCCGACGGCAACGACTTCGTGCCGATTGCCGGCGAACTCGACCTGTCGGCCGTGGGCCCCGTGCGCTTCGTGTTCCCCAACGCGCCGGTGATTCCGGTCACGCTGAACAACGGCTACCAGATGCCGGCATGGTTCGACATTGCCGGTGCCGATTTCAACGTGCAGGAAGACGCCGCGGGCCTGCGCCGCTCGCAAGCCACCATCGAGGCCGTGATCGCGAATGAAAAGACCCGTGGCATTGCCGCCAGCCGCATCGTGTTGGCCGGCTTTTCGCAGGGCTGCGCCATGGCGCTGCTGACCGGCCTGCGCCACACCGAGCGCCTGGGCGGCATCGTCGGCCTGTCGGGCTGGCTGCCGCTGGCGGCGAGCACCGCGGCCGAGCGCCATGCGGCCAACCACGACACGCCCGTGTTCCTCGGCCATGGCCGGCAGGACCCGATGGTGCCGCTGGCACGCGCCACGCAATCGCGCGACGCGCTCACCGCCCTGGGCTACACCGTCGAATGGCACGAGTACGCGATGGCGCATTCGGTCTGCATGGAAGAAGTGGCCGACCTGAACGCCTTTTTGCTGCGCGTGCTGCGCTGACGCGCCAGCGGGCCGCTGCGGCAATCCACGAGACAGACAGAGAGACACAGAAGGAGACCGCCATGATCCTCGTCATCGGACACGCCCTCGCCAAGGCCGACACCCTGCAGGCGATGCTGGCCATCAGCGTGGAGCACGTGCTGCGCTCGCGCGCGGAGCCCGGCTGCATCTCGCACGACGTCACGACCGACGTGCAGGACCCGCTGCGGTTGACCTTCGTGGAGCGCTGGAACGACATGGCGGCGCTGCAGGCGCACTTTCGCGTCGACGCATCGCGCGCTTTCGCCAAGGCGCTCGCGGCCATGGCCGACGGCACGCCGTCGATCCATGTCTACCAGTCGGAAGAGATCGACCTGTCGGCGGGCCGCGCCAAGGCCTGAATTTCGCTGGGCGTTCCGCACTGGAATGCGCGTGGCATTTGAGAGGGTAGCTATGAAAAAGGTAGCAAAAAACAGCATAGCCGGATGCGGGATTCCCTGCTTCAGCAGTGCCTGTCCGCCCGTGCTACCTTCCAGCCCCACAGAAGATTGATGGGTCATAAGAACATGAGCAACAGATTGCAGGAGAGGCTGGGCGCACTCCCGGCCGCGCGATTGAAGGGAATGCGCCGCGGCATCGAGAAGGAAAGCCTGCGCGCGTTGCCCGACGGCAAGCTGGCCCTCACGCCGCATCCGCTGGCGCTGGGCTCGGCGCTCACGCATCCGCACATCACGACCGACTTCAGCGAGTCGCAGCTCGAACTCATCACGGGCGTGCACGCGGGCGTGGAGTCGGCCATTGAAGAGCTCACGCGGGTGCACCAGTTCACCTACCGCGTGCTCGACCAGCTCGGCGACGAGCGCCTGTGGGTGTCGAGCATGCCCTGCGGCCTGCCGACCGACGAGACCATTCCGATCGGCCGTTATGGCTCGTCGAACGTGGGCCGTGCCAAGAGCGTGTACCGCATGGGCCTGAGCCACCGCTATGGCCGCCGCATGCAGACCATTTCGGGCATCCACTACAACTGGTCGCTGCCCGATGTGTCGAGCGAAGAGTACTTCGCGCTCATCCGCAACTTCCGCCGCCACGCCTTCCTGCTGCTGTACCTGTTCGGCGCCTCGCCGGCCCTGTGTTCGAGCTTTGTCGCGGGCCGCCCGCACGCGCTGCAGCCACTGGGCGACGGCAGCATGTACATGCCGCACGGCACCTCGCTGCGCATGGGCCCCCTGGGCTACCAGAGCGAGGCCCAGGCTTCGCTGGCCGTGAGCTACAACAGCCTGGAGGGCTACGGCGCCTCGCTGCAGGACGCGCTCACGCGCCCCTGGCCGGCCTACGAGGCCATCGGCATCCGCAACCTCGGCGGCGACTACAACCAGCTGGGCACCAGCCTGCTGCAGATCGAGAACGAGTTCTACGGCACCATCCGCCCCAAGCGCGTCATTCACTCCGGCGAGCGCCCGCTGCATGCGCTGCGCGAGCGCGGCGTGGAGTACGTCGAGGTGCGCCTGATGGACCTCGACCCCTTCGAGACCGTCGGCATCAACGCGCAGACCATGCGCTTCATCGACGTGTTCCTGCTGCATTGCCTTTTGAGCGACAGCCCCGACGACACGCCGCAGGAAATCGCCGACCTGGCGCAGAACCAGCACCTCACGGCCGCGCGCGGCCGCGAGCCGGGCCTGAAGCTGCGCCGCGACGGGCGCGAACTTGGCCTGGCCGATTGGGGCTTGGAACTCGTCGAACAATGCATGCCCATTGCCGTCGCGCTCGACGCGGCGCAAGGCGGCACGCAGCACGTCGACGCGGTGCGTGCCGCCCGGGCCGGCCTCGAGAACCCCGACAGCCTGCCGTCGGCGCGCGTGCTCGCGGCCATCGAGCAGCAGCACGGCAACTCGTTCGTCGGCTTCGTGCGCGCCCAATCGGAGCAGACCCGCGCCGCGCTGCTCGCGCTGCCGTTCTCGGCCGAGCAGCAGGCGGAGTTCGAGCGCATGACGGCCGAGTCGATCCAGGCGCAGAAACGCATCGAGGCGGCCGACACCATGCCTTTCGAGATCTACCGCGAGCAGTACGTCTCGCCGGCGCGCCTGGGCATGGCCCCCGGCCGCCTGCCGGTCGCCGCCTGAAGCGACGGCCGGGCGGCGCGCACCGACAGCGCCGCTGGCCGATGGCCTACAGCCATTGGCCTGTCCGGCTCACCGCAGCGCAGTGGGTAACCCGGAAGATGGCGTCATGCGCAGCCAAGCTTCGGATCCGGGACACTCACCATGACGCTCCATGCCTACCTGGTCGAGGACAGCCCCGTGATCCGCGAGAACCTCGTCGGCTTTCTCGAGGATGTGGCCGATGCGCATGTGGTCGCGTCGGCCAGCACGGCCGACGAAGCGCTCGACTGGCTGAGCCACCACCAGCGCGACTGGGACCTGGCCATCATCGACCTGTTCCTGCAGCGCGGCAACGGGCTGGCCGTGATCCACGCCTGCCGCCACCGCGCCCCGCACCAGAAGGTGGTGGTGCTCAGCAACTACGCCACCGCCGACATGCGCGAGCGTTCGCAGCAGCTCGGCGCCGATGCCTTCTTCGACAAATCGGCCGAACTCGACCAGCTGGTCGCGTACTGCGCCACGGTCCAGCCGTCGCATGGGTGACTCGCCGCGGGGCTGCGCGGGCGCGAACGGGGCGGGGAACTGAGGTAAAACGCCGGGTTGCCGCCCCGCGGCGCCCGTCTTTTCCAACCCCCTACAGACAGCGAGCAGAGACCTCATGAGCAGCAACAGCACCTCCATCGACTTCCAGGGCCGCGTGGCCATCGTGACCGGCGCGGGCGGCGGCCTGGGCCGCCAGCACGCGCTGGCGCTGGCGGCGCGCGGCGCCAAGGTGGTGGTCAACGACCTGGGCGGCGCGCGCGACGGCTCCGGCGGCTCGGTCGGCGCCGCGCAGGCGGTGGTCGACGAGATCAAGGCGGCCGGCGGCGAGGCCATCGCCAACGGCGCCTCGGTGACCGATTTCGAGGCCGTGCAGGCCATGGTTCAGCAGGCGGTCGACGCCTGGGGCCGCGTCGACATCCTGATCAACAACGCCGGCATCCTGCGCGACAAGAGTTTCGCCAAGATGGAGCTGGACGACTTCAAGCTCGTGGTCGACGTGCACCTGATGGGCGCCGTGAACTGCACCAAGGCCGTCTGGGCGCTCATGAACGAGCAGAAGTACGGCCGCATCGTGATGACCACGTCGTCGTCGGGCCTGTACGGCAACTTCGGCCAGAGCAACTACGGCGCCGCCAAGCTGGCGCTGGTGGGCCTCATGCAGACGCTGAGCATCGAAGGCGCCAAGAACGACATCCGCGTGAACTGCCTGGCGCCCACCGCTGCCACGCGCATGACGGAAGACCTGTTCCCCAAGGAAATGCTCGAGGCCTTCCGCCCCGAAGCCGTGGTGCCCGCCATGCTGGTGCTGGCCGCGCAGGACGCGCCCAACCGCACCATCCTCTGTGCCGGTGCCGGCACCTTCGAGGCCGCGCACATCACGCTCACGCAGGGCGCCTGGCTGGGCATTGCCGCCGACACGCCCGAGCAGCTCGCCGCGCGCCTGTCGGAAGTGACTGCGCGCGAGGGCGAGGCCGTGCCGCAGAGCGGTGCCGCCCAGGGCGCGAACGAAGTGGCCAAGGGCATGGCGAACGCCGGCCGGGGCTGAGCCGCGCTGCGGGCCTGAGAGGGCCCGCGCTGCCTGGCGGGCCCTGGTGGAAGCGCCGGGCTATTCGGCGACGAAGCCTTCGCCGTCCCGGCGGATCGAACCGCGGTCGCGGTGGTTGTTGAGGCGGCCCAGCGTGTTGTCGAGCAGGCGCTTGAGCTTGTCGGCCGCGCCGCGGAAGGCCTCATCGAGGCTGGCGGCATGCTGTGTCACGGCGAGCGGCTGGTGGTGCGCCAGGCGCGCTTCCATTACGCAGCACTTGTCGCCGGCGCCGGCCTTGTCGTGGTTCTCGTCGCTCAGGTGCACCTCGACGCGCGTCACGTCCTCGACGAAACGGCTCAGGTGCTGCTTGATTTCGGTGTCGGCCCAGCGCTCCAGCGTGTCCTTGTTGGTGATGCCATTGCTCGTGTTGACCTGAATCTGCATTGCGGATGTTCCTGCTGGATGGTGAACGAGCCTTCACTGTGCACCTGAAGAGTACCCCTGTGCGTAGGTGCGATGCCCTTATCAGCCTGGGCTCAGGCCGGCGCGTCAACTTTGGATGTACGAGGTCAGCTGCGTGATGGTCTGCTCGTGCTCGGAAATGATGTCGTCCATCAGGTCTTGGATGGAGATCATGCCGACCACCTTGTCGCCGTCGACCACGGGCAGATGGCGGAACTTGCGCTGGCTCATGAGCGCCATGCAGGCGTGGGTCTGGGTCTGCGGGGTGACGGTCATCACGTCGGGCGTCATGATCTCGGCGACCTTCACCTCCTTGGAGTTCTTGCCCTGCAGCGCCACCTTGCGGGTGTAATCGCGCTCGGACAGAAAGCCCACGAGCTTCTCGCCGTCCATCACCATGAGCGCGCCCACTTCGAAATGCGCCAGTGTGGCCAGCGCGTCGAACACGCTGGTGTCGGGCGCGGTGCGCCAGGCGGCGGAATCGTGGCGCTTGAGCAGTTCGGAGACAGGTTTCATCGCGGGCACTCCATTCAGGGGTTTCGATCCGGCCGACGCATGTGGCGGTGCCGTGCTTCGGACAAATCATAGGGGCGGAACCGCCCCGCGCGATGCAAAAACCTGCGGGGTGTTGCGCGTGTCACGCCGCGCACACGAACCCCGGCGACTTTCAGAAGGGACTCAGGGCGTGGTGGCGAGCACGCGGCTCAGCGCCACGGCGTCGCCCACGACGTTCTTCACGAGGCCCTTTTCGTCGAAGGCCACCTGGAACTCCGACCAGCTGTCGCGCCAGTAGCGCCACACCGGCGCGTCCAGGCTCGGGTTCTCGCCGGCCACCGGGTAGCCGATGGCCATGAGCACCTGTTCGCGCGTCATGCCGGGCATCACCTTGCCCGCGACGATGGCCGCGCCCACGGCGGGCGGGAAGCTCGCGATCTTGCGTTTCGGGTCCTCGGTGACGACGTAGCGTTGGGCGAAGTCGATCAGCGTGATGTTGCGGCTGTAGTCGTTCTTGATGCGCTGCGGCTTGCCTGCGAGATCGACGTTGAAGAAGCGGAAATCGTAGGCCGTGATGCGCGCCGGCGTGCCCACCGCCACGATGCGGGTGCCCTGCTCGTCGTAGTTGATGTCGCTGATCGAGTCGCCGTACGTCCGCATGTTGCAGCACAGGAAACCGTCGGTCAGCGGGCCGGGCGGCGGCGACGGGCGCTGGGCATGCGCCACGGTGGCGGACAGGATGGTGGTGGCCGCGAGCAGGGCGGCGGCGGCAAGGCGCTGGACCATGAAAGGATCTCCCTCGTTGTGACTTTTTGAAACGGCTGCGGGCGCAGCCGCGCGGATTCTAGGGGTGATCGTGCCGCCAGAAAGCCAGTAAATACGCCAGTTGCTGCTATCAAAAGCGCAGCATCGAGAAAACGGCCCGGTTCCCGGTTCACAATGCGCACCCGGCCTGCGAGGCCGGTCCCCTTCCAGACAGCGCGAAAGAAAGAGCATCCATCGATGGCGATCCAGTGGTTCCCCGGTCACATGTATTCGACCCAGAAGGCCATCACCGAGCGGGTGAAGGACATCGACGTGGTGATCGAGCTGCTCGACGCGCGCCTGCCCGGCTCCAGCGCCAACCCGATGCTGGCCGAACTCACGGCCGGGCGGCCCACGCTGAAGGTGCTCAACAAGCAGGACCTGGCCGACCCCGAGCGCACGAAGCTTTGGCTCGCGCACTACAACGCGCTGCCCGCCACGCGCGCCATCGGGCTCGATGCGAGCCAGACCACGCCCGCGCAGCAGATCGTCAAGGCCTGCCACGAGCTGTCGCCCAACCGCGGCGGCATGGCCAAGCCGATGCGCGTGCTGATCTGCGGCATTCCCAACGTGGGCAAGTCGACCCTCATCAACACGCTGACCGGCGGACGCAAGGCCAAGACCGGCGACGAGGCCGGCATCACCAAGCTCGAGCAGCGCATCACGCTGGCCGACGACTTCTACCTGTGGGACACGCCCGGCATGCTGTGGCCGCGCATCATCGTGCCCAAGAGCGGCTACAACCTCGCCGCCAGCGGCGCGGTGGGGCGCAATGCTTTCGATGAGGAAGAGGTGGCGCTGGAACTGCTCGACTACCTCAAGTCGAACTACGCCGAGGGCCTCGTCGCGCGCTTCAAGCTCACGGAGCTCGACGCGGCCACGCTGGCTTCCATGAAGGACGAGGACGTGCTCGACACCATCGGCCGCAAGCGCGGCGCGCTGCTGGGCAAGGGCAAGGTCAATCTGCAGAAGGCCGCCGAGATCGTGATGCACGAGTTCCGCGCCGGCAACCTGGGGCGCGTCACGCTCGAGACGCCCGAAGAGTTTGCGCAATGGCTGGCCGCCGGCCAGCGCGCCGACGCCGAGCGTGCCGCGAAGAAGGCGGCGCGTGGCAAGAAGGGCAAGCAGAAGCCCGAAGCCGCGCCCGCGGACGGCAGTCGCACGGCGGACGAGTGAAGGTCTTGCGCGCAGCGCGCTGAACGCTGCGCAGGCCACCTCTATCATCGAGAGATGCAACGTCTCACGCGCCAGCGCAACGCCGTTTTCTCCGCCTTCAGCGACGCCGGTCGCGTGCTGACCGCCCCCGAAATCCTTGAACACGCACGGGCCATCGTGCCCGAGATCAGCCTGTCGACGGTGTACCGCCAGGTTGCGCTGCTGCTGGCCGACGGCGAGATCGCCAAGGTCGAGCTGCCGGGCGAACCGGCGCGCTACGAAGTGGCCTGCAAGGCCGACCCGCACGACCACCATTCGCACGGCGCAGGCGAGGGCGAGGCCGGTGCTGCGGGGCATCACCACCATCACTACTTCCATTGCTCGCACTGCGGGCAGGTGTTCCTGCTGCACGCGTGCCCGGGGCCGATGCACGACCTGGCGCCCAAGGGCTTCCAGGTGACGCACCACGAGGTCACGCTGCACGGCCTGTGCGCGGTGTGCGTCGAGGCCGGTGCGAAAGCACCCAAGGCGCACCCGCCGCACTGACGGCAGTGCGGCCCCGGAGTGCCGGGGAAGGTCGATAAAGTTATTGAGAATGAATTCGCAATAACGTATATTCGCGTGTCCGAACGAACTCCCCGGTCACGTCCATGCAAGTCCTGTCCTCGCTCAAAGAAGCCAAGAAGCGCCACCGCGATTGCCAGGTGGTGACGCGGCGCGGCCGCACCTACGTCATCTGCAAGTCCAACCCGCGCTTCAAGGCGCGGCAGGGCGGCGCGAAAAACAAGAACAAGCGCTGACCGCCTGGCGGCGTCGCCGCCAGCCTTCATTTCCCCTCGATGACCGCATCGGCGTGCGAACGCCGCGGCGTGCCTGCGCGCGTTTTTCCTTTCTTCCTTCCATCGGAATCCCTCCGCCATGCTCCGAGCCTCCGGCCTCACCAAACGCTACGGCGCGCACACCGCGCTCGACCGTCTCGACCTCGACATCCGCGGCGGCGACATCTACTGCCTGCTGGGCGCCAACGGCGCGGGCAAGACGACGACCATCAACCTGTTCCTGAACTTCATCGCGCCGACCGACGGCACGGTGGAGATCAACGGCACCGACGTCACGCGCCATCCGGTGGCGACCAAGCAGGACGTGGCGTACATCCCCGAGCAGGTCACGCTGTACGGCACGCTCTCGGGCCTGGAGAACCTGCGCTTCTTCGCGGGCCTGGCGCTCGGCCACGAACTGCCGCGCGAGCGCCTGCTCGCGCTGATGACCGAGGTGGGGCTCGACCACTCGGCCGCCGACAAGCGCGTCAGCATGTACTCCAAGGGCATGCGGCAGAAGGTGTGGATCGCGGTGGCGCTGGCCAAGCAGGCCAAGGCGCTGCTGCTCGACGAGCCCACCTCGGGGCTCGACCCGCACGCCGCCGCCGAGTTCTCCGACCTGCTGCGTCGCGCGGCCGACCGCGGCGTGGCCGTGCTCACCACCACGCACGACCTGTTCCATGCGCAGCAGACCGCCACGCGCGTCGGGATCATGAAGCGCGGCCGCTTGGTTGAAAGCCTCGAAGGCGCGCAGATCGGGCAGACCGACCTGCAGTCGCTCTACCTTCAACACATGAGGGCCTGATCAGATGCTGATGCACTGGATCGCCCGACGCGAATTCACCGAACGCCTGCGCGACGGCCGCCTGTACTGGGCCGGCGGTCTCGTGGCCGTGCTGCTCTTCACCGCGCTCGCCGTCGGCTGGGCACACCAGCGCGGCGCGCATGCCGAGCAGGTCGCCGCGCAGGCCATGGACTACCGCGACTGGCTGCACCAGGACCAGCGCCACCCGCACGATGCCGCGCACCAGGGCATGCATGCCTTCAAGCCCGAACCGCCGCTGTCGATGGTCGATGCGGGCATCAACCCCTACATCGGCAGCACCGTGTGGCTGCAGGCGCACCGCCAGAGCGAGGTCAAGTTCAACGCCGCGCAGGACGCGACCGGCCTGCAGCGCTTCGGCAACCTGTCGGTCGGCTGGATATTGCAGGTGCTCGGCCCGCTGCTGGTGATCGTGCTGGGCTTCAACGCCTTCGCGGGCGAGCGCGAGCAGGGCATCCTGCGCCAGACGCTGAGTCTGGGCGTGGCGCCGCTGCGCCTGCTGGCCGGCAAGGCGCTTGCGCTGTCGGCGCTGCTCGCGGTGCTGCTGGTGCCGGCGGCGCTGGTTGCGGCCGTCGCCGTGGCGGTGGGCGCGGAGGCGGGAGGGCGCATCGATGCGCTGCTGCGGCTGGGCGCGTGGTCGCTGGGCTACGCGGTATACCTCGGCATCTTCGTGTTCCTGGTGCTGGGCGTGTCGGCGCTGTCGTCGACGTCGCGCATGGCGATCACCGTGCTGCTCGCGCTGTGGATCGGGCAGGCCGTGATGGCGCCGCGCGTGCTCTCCGAACTCTCGCGCACGTGGTTCCCGAGCCCGACGCGGCTCGAGTTCAACCAGGCGCTCGGCGCGGAACTCAAGGCCGTGTCGAACCAGGTCTGGCAGCAGAACTTCGGCACCACCGAGCGCTGGGGCCGCGACGTGCCGCTGAGCAAGTGGGGCATCGCGCTGCGCCTGGACGACCGGGCTTCGTACCCCGTGTACGACCGCCACTACGGCCGCCTGTGGGACACCTGGGAACAGCAGCAGAAAGTGCAGGAGTGGAGCGGCCTGCTGCTGCCGCTGCTCGCGGTGCGCAGCTTCTCGATGGGCATGGCGGGCACCGACTTCTCGCACCACCGCCGATTCACCACGGCCGCCGAACTGCACCGCCGCAACATCCAGGACCTGATGAGCAAGGACCTCGTCGCGCATGCCGATCCGCTCGGCGATCGCCACTTCTCCTACCAGGCCCCGGCCGACCTCTGGGCCACCGTGCCGCCCTTCGATTACCACCCGCCGGGGGCGGGATGGGCGCTGCGGCACCAGGCGCGCAGCTTTCTCGTGTTGTGCGTCGGCTTGCTGCTCGCGGCGGCGTTCGCGGCCTTCGCCACCTTGCGCCAGCGCGCGCTCTGAGAGGGGATGCCACCCATGTCCATCCATCCTCCTCCCCAAGGCCGCCGCCTGCTGGCCGTGATGCGCCAGGAAGTCCGTTTGATGCTCGCCGAGCGCGGCCTGTGGGTCGTCGGCGCGCTGTTCCTTTTGCTCGTGGCCTATGCGCTCGGCAACGGCCTCCTGCAGACCGCCAAGCGCGACCGCGCTCAGGCGGCGGTGGCGCAGGCCGACCGCGACACCCGCACCGCACAGCGCGCGCTGCTCGAAGCCATCTTCGCCGGCACCGCGCAGCCCACGCCCTTCGAGAATCCGGCCGACCCCTCGCGCATGGCGAGCAGCTACGGCGGCCAGCACGTGCTGTTGCCGACCGCGCCGCTGGGCCCGGTCGCGCTGGGGCAGAGCGACCTGTTCCCGAGCCAGTACGAGGTCACGAACCAGAGCCGCGTCGTGTTCATGAACCCGAGCGACATCGAGAACCCGTGGCACCTGCTGAGCGGGCATTTCGACCTGGCCTTCGTCATCGTCTATTTGCTGCCGCTGTTGATCTTTGCGCTCAGCTACAACCTGCTGTCGGCGGAGCGCGAGAACGGCACCTTGCGCCTGCTGCTGTCGCAGCCGCTGCGGCTGCGCACGCTGCTTGCGGGCAAGCTCACGGTGCGCGCCGCGGTGCTGCTGGGGCCGGCCGTGCTGCTGCCGGTGGCGGTGTTGTGGATCGCGCGCCATGCGGGGTTCACGGCGGGCGGCGCGGGCAGCGCCACGCTGTGGTGGGCCTTGCTGGTGGGCGCCTATGCGCTGTTCTGGTTCGCGCTGGTGGTGGCGGTGAACGCCTTCGGCGCCTCGTCGGCGACGAATGCGATGGTGCTGGTCATCGCCTGGGTGCTGCTGGTGCTGGTGGCGCCGGTGCTGCTCAACCTGGCCGTCACGCAGGCCAGCCCCGCGCCCTCGCGCACCGAACTCGCCACGCGCCAGCGCGTGGTCACGGCCGAGGCGATGAAGCGCCACCAGGACCTGCTGGGCACCGAGTACCAGCACGTGGGGCAGGGCGCCATCCTCGTGCCGCGCGACGGGAAGATCGAGATCGCCGGCCGCTCGCTCGCCAACTACCGCATCCAGCGCGAGGTCGACGAAGCGATCCGCCCCGCACTCGCGCGCTTCGATGCGCAGCAGGCGCAACAGCAGGCACTGCTGGGCCGCTTCGGCGCCGTGTCGCCGGCGGCTGTGGTCTACGAAGGCATGACCGCGCTGGCCGGCAACGGCGCACGGCGCCATGCGCGCTTCGACGCCCAGACCGTGGCGCACCACGAGGCGTGGAAGGCCTTCTTCTTCCCGCGCATCGATGCGCGCGATGCGCTCATGCCGGCCGACTTCGAGCGCATGCCCACCTTCGCATGGCACGAGGAGCCCGCCGACCTCGTGCGCGGACAGGCCGCGCTGGCCGTGCTGCAACTGCTGGTGCCGAGCCTGCTGCTGTTCGGCCTCGCAGCCTGGCGGCTGCGGCGCTTCTCGGTCGCCTGATGCATCGCCTTTTCCATTTCCTTCACTGCACCGTTCCATGACCCCGTTCACCCGCACCGCCGTCGCGCTGGCCGCCTTCACCGCCTTCCAGGTTGCTTCCGCGCAAGGCAGCAGCAGCAATGCCGAACTCGGCACCGTCACCATCGAAGGCAGCCGCGACGCGAACAGCCTGCACCTCGATGATTCGAGCAGTACCGCCTCGCGCCTGGGCCTGTCGGTGCGCGAGACGCCGGCCTCGGTCGAGATCCTGTCGCAGGACGCGATCCAGCAGCGCGGCGCGCGCACCTTCAGCGAAGCATTGCGCGGCATGGCGGGCCTGTCGGGCGGTGGCCCGCCGTCGTCGCCGACCACGCTGTCGCTGCGCGGCTTCAACAGCCTCATGTACCTCTACGACGGCGTGCGCAGCTCGGGCGCGGGCGTCACCAACCGCGTGCAGGACACCTGGAACTACGAACGCATCGAAGTGCTCAAGGGCCCGGCCTCGGTGCTCGACGGCGAGGGCGCCATCGGCGGCATCGTCAACTTCGTGACCAAGCGGCCCGACCGCAGCAACCCGCACAAGGAGGCGCTGCTCTCGTATGGCAGCTATGGCTCCACGCGCGCGGCCTTCGGCTTCGGCGGCGCACTCGGCGAGGCCAGCGCCTACCGGCTCGACTACAGCCGCAACGACACCCAGGTGGGCACCATCGACCGCAACGGCGAGCGCATCGACCACTTCACGAGCGGCCTGCTGGTGGACCTGGGCGGCTCGGTCAAGCTCGACCTGTCGTTCGACTATCTGCGCGACGACAACGACGCCTACTGGGGCACGCCGCTCGTGCCGCGCAGCTTCGCCACGCAGCCCACCAACGTCGTCAGCACGCCCGACGGCCGCGTGATCGACCGGCGCATGGCGCGCACCAACTACAACGTGCGCGACGACGAGAACGCGTCCGAAACCTACTGGCTGCGCGCGCGCCTCACGGGGCAGGCGGGCGGCGGCTGGTCGTGGCGCAACGAGTTCTCGGCCAACCAGTCGAAGCGCATGTTCCGCAATTCCGAGAGCGCCACCTTCGTGCCGCCGGCCAGCATCACGCGCGACCAGACGCTCATCACGCACGACCAGGATTTCTGGCTCGACCGCTTCGACGCCACGCACAAGGGAAAGATCGCCGGCCTGGACAACCGCTTCGTCGTCGGTGGCGAGTACAGCGAAACGCGCTTCGGCAGCCAGCGCCGCTTCTCGAACAGCAGCCCCACCACCGCTGCGCAACTGCGCGTGCCGGTGTTCGACCCGTACACCGGCTACTTCGACGACAACCCTGCGCTGACCACCGGCGCGGGCAACCGCGCCGACACCTTCTCGCGCGTGAAGGTCGCCTCGGTCTTCGTGGAAGACGCGCTCAAGCCGATGCGCGACCTCACGCTGGTCGGCGGCCTGCGCCACGACCGCACCGAGGTCGACCGCCGCATCTGGGACCTGAACGCGGGCAGCGTCACGCGCTTCGGTGCGAGCTACCGCGCCACCTCGGGGCGCATCGGCGCGGTGTACGACCTGTCGCCGCAGTCGAGCCTGTACGCGCAGTACACCAACGCCACGCTGCCGGTGGGTTCGCTCTTCCTGCTGTCGGCGTCGAACGCCGCGTTCCCGATGTCGCGCGGCAAGCAGGCCGAGGTGGGTTTCAAGCAGAGCCTGCCCTCGGCCAACCTGGAGTGGACCGCGGCGCTGTACAAGATCGAACTCGACAACGTGCTTTCGCGCGATCCGAACAACGCAGCGACCACCGTGAACAACGGCCGCCAGTCGTCGCGCGGCCTCGAGCTGTCGGCCGTGTGGAAGCCCACACGCGAATGGACGCTGGCGGGCAACCTCGCGGCGCTCGATGCGCGCTTCGACACACTGGTCGAAGCCGGCAACGTCTCGCGCGTGGGCAAGACCCCGCCGAACGTGCCCGAGCGCATGGCCAACATCTTCGCCACCTACCGGCCCGATGGCTCGAAGTTCGAGTACTTCGCGTCGTTGAACCACACGGGGCCGATGTACACCGACAACGCCAACCAGATCCGCATCAACGGCTTCACGACGGTCGATGCGGCCGTGAGCTATCGCTTGAAGAATGCGCTGCTGAGTTTCCGCGTGCGCAACCTGACGGACCGGCTCTATGCAACGTGGACCGGCCGCGCCGCGAGCCAGGTGTTGCTGGCGCCGCGGCGGACCTTCGAGGTGTCGGCGAAGTTTGATTTTTGAAGGGCTGAGTGTTCAGGGCGGCGCTCCCGCCGACGGGGAGCCTTGCTCCGCGAATGTCCCCCGCCTTCGGCTCCTCCTTGATTTCGCTGCGCAAGGCACCCCATCGACGTGAGCGTTGGGCAGTGCAGTCGTCGATCGGCCGAACACCAGCGCAGTGCCCCGTGCGCAGGACACTGGGTGCTTCCCGCAGCGAAATCAAGGAGGAGGCCGAAGGCCGGGGGACATTCGCGGAGGGAAGTACCCGGTGGCCTGAGCACACGCCCTGAACACCCTCAATCAGCGCATCTGCAACCGCGCATCCTTCGGATACCCGATCGTGTAGTCCGCCGACACGCGTGCCGTCTGCCCCGCGTCGAGATCGAAGCGCCACATCGCCAGCCCCGGCTGCTTGTTCCACGCCTGGTCCACGGGTTGCGGCGAGAACCGCGTCGTCACCCGCACCTGCTCGTCGACCGACACCGGCGCGGCCTCGAACACCTGCACGGCGATCGGCGTGCGGTGGCGGTTCTCGACCACGTAGGCGCGCTGCACCTGGCGCTCGGCGCGCGAGCCCGCGAAGCCGCCCGAGCCCTGGTTGTCGCGCTCGGGCTCGACCTGCACGCGCACCAGTTCGTCACGACCGAACGAGAGCGTGAGCTTCGCGTCGCTCGGCGCGTTCCAGCGGCCCTGGCCGACGAAGTTGCCGTCGCGGTACAGCTGCATCGGGCCGGCCGGCCACACGCCCGTGGGCTGTGCCATTTCGGCGATCAGGAAGGCGCTCGGGTCTACGCGCGGGCTGGTGCGTGCGGCGAGCTGTGCCGTGTCTTCGTGCTGGCCCAGCGCCAGGGTCACACGCTGGCCGTTGGAAGGAATGTCAATGCTTTGCGGCACGGCAAATTCGGTGGCGAAGCTGTTGTCGAACACGCTCACGTCGAACAGCGGCTCGCGCACGCGCTCCATGGCCATCTTGCGATCGGCGGCGATGGGCGCCGGGGCGGCGGCCATCGGCGCGGCCATGTACGCCGCGTCGGCATTCGTGCGCGGCGGCGGCTCGATGCCGATGCGCCATGCGTTCGGCGTGCGCCCCGTGGTCTCGCGGCGCGGCTGACCGGTGGACAGCACCAGCTTCACGCCGCGCCAGTCTTCGCCCGTGGCCTGCGCCACCAGCGCCTGGCGCTCGATGCGCACCTTGCGCGTCGTGGTGTCGAGCAGCGCGCGGTAGCTCGGCGTCCAGCCCGGGCCGTTGACCTGGTAGCTGAGCTTCACGTCGGCGTCGGCACTCGCGGCCAGCGTGACGGTCACCGCCGTCACCTGCGCACCCTGGCCCTGCGTGCGGCCGCGCTCGGCCAGCAACGGCTTGAGCTGGCGGTCGAGGTCGGTCTGGCGGCGCTGGATCTGGTGCTGCTTGAGCAGCGCGTCCTGGCCCGAGCGGCGCATCGCATCGGTCACCGCTGTGAGGTTGCGCGCATCGATCGGTGCACGCGCGCCGGGGCCCGACTCGCTGCCCGACAGTCCTTTGAGATACCCCGTGACCATGCCCAGCGCATCGGTCTCGGCCTGCAGCGCGGCCTTCTGGCCTTCGAGTTCGCGGATGCGGCCGTCGAGCGCGCTGGTCGCGCAGTTCGCCGAGAGCTCGCGCGCCTCGCTGAGCACCGAGGTCTCGCCCACGCGCACCGCCGCGCCGGCCGATACCTGCAGGCTCTGCACGTCGAGCCCGGCTGGCAGGCAGGCAAAAGTGACTGAGCGGCTGCCCGCCGCGACGCGCGCCACGCGCTCCACCGTGGCACTGCCGGGGTACACCTTGACCTGGGTGATGCGCGAGGCATCGGCCTGCAGCTGCGCGTGGGCAGCGACGCCCGCGGCCAGCCAGAGGGCCGCGATCGCGGTGGCACGCAGGAGGGGACGGGCGGAGAACGGTGTGTGCATGGAAAGCCTTCCGGAAGAAAGTCAGTGACGAATCTCTGCTTCTACGGACGAGGCGGGCGAACGGGGTTAAGGCGTTGCCAAGTTTTTTTGATGACGCCGATGTGACGCGGGCGCGCTGCTGTCGCGCAGGCATCTGCCGGCGGCGAATCGGTCACCCAAGAGACGGCGCGCGGCGGTCCGGCTTTCTAGAGTGGGTCTCACTTTCCATCCACGTTCATCTTGAAAGGACACGCACCATGCTCGACACGATCCAGGCCATCAACCGTTCCGCCGCCTTCAACCGCTGGGCCGGCTTCGACGTCACGCAGGCCGCCGACGGGCAAGCCGAACTGCGCATGAAATGGCGCGAGGAAGACATGGGCCAGTACACCGGCTTCCTGCACGCGGGCATGATCGCCGCGCTGCTCGACACCGTGAGCGGCTTCGCGGCCGCCACCGTGGCAGGCCGCGTGCTGGCCTCGCACTTCTCGATCAACTGCATCTCGCCCGCGATCGGCGAAGCCTTCGTGGCGCGCGGGCGCGTGGTGAAGGCGGGGCGCAAGCAGGTGTTCGTCGGCGCCGAGCTTTATGCGCAGCCTGAGGGCCAGGGCGAAGACAAGCTCAAGCTCGTGGCGACGGCGAACGCCATCCTGGTGCCGGTGGACGAGGCGTCGACGACGCCGAAGCCGAAGCAGGCGACGTAGTCACCGCAGGCTCGGGCTTGCGCCTGAGCCCGAACAGCGGGCGCAACCAGCCGATGCGGCGGATCAGTCCGTCGGTCAGCAGCCAGCAGCCGGCGATCGTCACGGCGACCAGCGCCACGGGCTCCCACACCGGCCCCAGTGCGAGCGGGGCCAGCAGTGCAATCCCGGCGACGATCAACGTCTGGTGCAGCATGTACCAGGGGTAGACCGATTCGTTGGCCCAGCGCAGCCATGGCCACGGGCGGTTCAGGTAGCGATGGCCGTGGCCCAGGATCGTGGCGACCGCGAGCCACAGGTAGGCATTGCGCAGCACGTCCATCAGCAGCCCCTTGGACGGAACCAGGGCGCCGATGCGCAGCGCGATGAATGCGCCGATCGCCGCCACCGCCAGCAGCAGCGACACGCGGCGCAGCCGTTCGAGCTCGCGCCAGATGCCCGTGTCCATGCCCATCCAGTAGCCGTAGAGGAACACGGTGAAGTAGATGCTGTGCAGGTGGAAGTCCCACACCAGGTTGTGCGTGGCCGGGAAGTGCCGGGCCAACAGCACCGTCCACACCACGAGCGGCAGCGCGGGCAACACGAGCAGCTGCCAGCCCCGCAGCCCGTTGAAGCGCCGCCGCACCCACTGCCCGGCGGCCGAGCGCCACAGCGGCAGCGTCAGCGCGACCAGCGCCGTGTAGAGAAACAGGTAGGGCAGGTACCAGAGGTGGTTCCAGGTGATGCCGAACTCCGCCCCCGCGAACGCGCCCTTGGGCCACGGCGCGCCCATCGACAGGTAGCGCAGCAGGAAGGCGCCGAAGCCCGGCGCCACCAGCCCGCGCGCCACGCCTTCGGCATAGGCCTGGTAGGGCACGACCACCGCCATGCCGAACGCCAGCGGCAGCATCAACCGCAGGCCCCGGCTGCGCAGCAGGCCCCCCGTGCCCTGGCCTCGGCTCAGGAAGCCCAGCGACACGCCCGAGATCAGGAAGACCAGGTCCATGCGCCACAGGTTCAGCACTCGCATCGGCCACGGAAGCCACTCGGCCGCGTGCGGGCTCTTCAGGTGCCAGGGCCAGTCGGCCACGTAGTACATGCCCACGTGATAGAGGATGACGAGCAGGAAGGCGAGGGCGCGCAGGGCGTCGATGTCGTGGCGGCGCTGGGGCGTCGACATGGAAACGGAATCGGAATCGGAGGGCATGGCGGGCTCCCGGAATGAAGAAACGGCGCTCATCGTGGTCCCCCCACCCGCCCCATGGCCCCTCGCCGGGACGGATCGCCCCGGATTTGTGACGAGCGGTGGCCTTCCAGGGACGAAATCCGGCCCCGGTTCGCGAGAATCCCCGCATGAGCGAGCCGCGCAAGAACCTCTACGAGCGCTACGAACCGATCCGGCGGTATGTCGAAGTCGGCTTCTGGATCGTGCTGATGACGGTGCAGGCCGTGATCAGCACCGTGGTCGCGCTCATCGACGCCCGCAGCCGCGCCGTGCCGCGCGCGAACTGGGAGGTCGTGACCTGGGAGGTGTCGAGCCACGTCGCGCTGCTGGCGCTGGTGCCGGTGCTCGTGGCTGTGGAGCGCCGGCTGTCGCCGCTGGCGCGCGACCACTGGATGCGCTTTCTCGCCGGGCATCTGGTGGCGAGCGTGCTGCTGAGCCTGGCGCATGTGACCGCGATGTTCGGCCTGCGCGCCGCGGTGTATGCGGCCGCCGGCGAGCCCTACGACTTCGTCGGGGCCATGGGGCGCTGGGGCTACGAGTATCTGAAGGACGTGCGCGTCTACACCTCGATGGTCTTCGGCGTCTGGGCTTACCGGCTGTTCATGCTGCGGCTGCAGGGTGAGGCGCGCGTGCTCGATCCGCCGGAGGAGGGTGCGGGGCAGGTGCCCGAGACTTCGACGGAACCGGAGGGAGTCCAACCCTCGATGCAGGAGTTGCCCCCACTCACCGTGTCGCCGCCGACCCGCCCGGAACGCTTCCTCGTGCGCAAGCTGCGCCGCGAATTCCTCATCGCCGCCACCGACATCGACTGGCTGCAGGCCGAGGGCAACTATGTCGGCCTGCACGTCAACGGCCACGACTACCTGCTGCGTGCCACGCTCACCGACTTTTTGACCCAGCTCGACCCCGCCACCTTCGTGCGCGTGCACCGCAGCCACGCGGTGAACCTGGGCCGCATCAAGGAGATCGAGCCGCTCGACGGCGGCGACGCCCGGCTGCACATGCACGACGGCACGACCGTGCCCTGCAGCCGGCGGTACCGCGACGCGCTGCGCGGCGGCGCGGGCTGAGCGTTTCGGCGCGTTCCGATCCGGTGCGCGCTCCGCGGAATCAGCCCGTTCTTGGGTCGTTTCGCACCATCCAAGAGCCTGCAGGCACCATTTTTGCTTTCTTGCGCCAGCGCCCGGAGCCGTTCGGGTGCGACGCACCAAATCAAACCAAAAACCTGCAAGAAGCTCTCATGGACGCACTCAAACAGGGCGCTGATGCGCTGTTCATCCTTCTCGGCGCGATCATGGTCCTGGCCATGCATGCCGGCTTTGCCTTTCTGGAACTGGGCACCGTGCGCAAGAAGAACCAGGTCAATGCGCTGGTCAAGATCCTGGTCGACTTCTCGGTGTCGACCATCGTTTACTTCCTGGTGGGCTACGGCGTGGCCTACGGCACGCATTTCTTCGTCAGCGCTACCGAACTGTCGGCAAGAAGCGGCTACGAACTGGTGAAGTTCTTCTTCCTGCTGACCTTCGCGGCGGCCATTCCGGCCATCATCTCGGGCGGCATCGCCGAGCGCGCCAAGTTCTGGCCCCAACTGATCGCTACTGCGGTGATCGTCGGCTTCGTTTATCCGCTGTACGAAGGCATCGCCTGGAACAAGGCCTTCGGCATCCAGGGCTGGATCGCCTCGGTCACGGGTCATGAGTTCCATGACTTCGCCGGGTCGGTCGTCGTGCACGCCGTGGGTGGCTGGCTGGCGCTGCCGGCTGTGCTGCTGCTGGGCGCGCGCCGCAACCGCTACCGCGGCGACGGCTCGCTGAGCGCGCACCCGCCGTCGAACATCCCGTTCCTGGCGCTGGGCGCGTGGGTGCTGTGCGTGGGCTGGTTCGGCTTCAACGTGATGAGCGCACAGAGCATCGACAAGATCTCGGGCCTCGTCGCCGTCAACTCGCTGATGGCGATGGTCGGCGGCACGCTGGTGGCGCTGGCCATGGGCAAGAACGACCCCGGCTTTGTCTACAACGGCCCGCTCGCCGGCCTCGTGGCCGTGTGCGCCGGCTCCGACCTTATGCACCCGCTGGGCGCGCTCGTGGCAGGCGGTGTGGCCGGCGCCATCTTCGTCTTCATGTTCACGCGCACCCAGAACAAATGGAAGATCGACGACGTGCTCGGCGTGTGGCCGCTGCACGGCCTGTGCGGCACCTGGGGCGGCATAGCCGCCGGCATCTTCGGCACGCAGGCGCTGGGCGGCATCGGCGGCGTGAACCTGTGGGCGCAGCTCATCGGCACTTTGCTTGGCGTGGTCTGGGCCCTGATCGGCGGCGCGTTGGTGTACGGCGTGCTCAAGGCGACGATGGGGCTGCGACTGTCGCAGGAAGAGGAATATGACGGGGCGGATCTGTCGATTCACCACATTTCGGCGACGCCGGAGCGGGAGGTGAATTGGTGAATTGATGAGTTGACGTGGGCGCAGCGGATTCATCTGGCTTCAGCCGCGACACCGTGCGTCCACCCGGGCATGGCAAGGTAGTAGCGCACCGCCTTGCCCTGGCCCACGGTGTACAGCATGCCGTTCTGCACGAGCTCCGAGAGATCGCGCGTGGCTGTCGCCTTCGACACCCGCACCATCTTCAGATACTTCTCCACATTGAGGCCGCCGAGAAAGCCACCGTCGCCGGCCTCGAGCAGTCGGCGCAGCAAGGCCCGCTGCCGCTCGTTGAGCGGGTGCTGCGCATGCCGTGCCCAGAAGCGGGAGCGCTCCAGCGACGACAGGATCACCTGGCTCGACGCAACGCAGGCCTCGCCGAACGCATGCGCGAACCACTGCACAAAAGGGGTGACGTCTGCGTCGCCCGACTGGCCCACGGCCAACGCGTCGTAGTAGCCCTTGCGGTCTTTGAGCAGTTGCCTCGACAGGCTGAAGAGTCGCGTGGAAGCGCCCGTGTCCTGCGCCAGTGCCATGTCGGCCACCGCGCGGCCGACGCGGCCGTTGCCATCTTCGAACGGGTGGATGGTTTCGAACCACAGGTGCGCGATGGCGGCGCGCGCAATGCCGTCCATGCCCGCGTGCCGTGTCTGTGCAAACCATGCGAGGAAGGCGTCCATTTCGCGCGGGACGGCGGAAGAAGGAGGCGCCGTGTAGTGCACCACCTCCTTGCCAGGCAGGCCGCTCACGATCTGCATGGCATCGGCGTGATCCCGGTAGCGGCCGACCGCGATGCGCCGGATGCCGGTCGTGCCACCCGGAAAGAGCGCTGATTGCCAGCGGCACAGCCGGTCTGTGTCGAGCGGTGCATCGAAGTTCGTCGTGGCGTCATGGATGACTTCGACCAACCCGTCGATGTGCCGGTCGGTCGGGCCTGCATCGTCGGTGCCGAGGCGCCGCATGACCGAGGAACGCACCGCGGCGAGGTCCAGCCGCTCGCCTTCGATGGCGGCGGTGGCCACGGCTTCCTGCGTCCACAGTTCCTGCTCGACGCCGACCAGCCCTTCCAGGCCGATGGCTCGCGCCATGCCGTTCACTTCCCCTCGGAGTTCACGCGCGCGGAGCAGGGCCGGGCTGGCTTCGGACAGGTCGAATCGAAGCTGCGGCCAGTCGGGCTGCTGCCAGATGTAGAGCGGGGCAAAGGTGGCCATGAGCCGCATTTTAGATAAATCGGCTCAAAAAATGATTCGTAAATGTGAATTTGCGGCTCAAGGCGCTGTTTTTGGGAAGAAAGGCACAAATCTGTGACCTGTAGCAAACTCGTCCGGCCGCTTCATTCGACACCATCCCCATGACCCAATTGCCCCCGCCCTCGAAGTCCTCCCCGCGACCTTTCCGCCTACCGCGAGGGCAACGTTGGCATCGACTACGTGCACCGCTTCGAGTCCGGCAAGCCCGGCCCGCACGTGCTCATCAACGCGCTGACGCACGGCAACGAGATCTGCGGCATGACCGCCGCCACGCACCTGCTCGACACCGGTGTGCGCCCGAAGATCGGCACGCTCACCATCAGCTTTGCCAACGTGGCGGCCTACGAGTCTTTCAACGAGGCGCGGCCTTTCGACAGCCGCCAGCTGGTGCACAACCTCAACCGCGTGTGGTCGCCCGAATGGCTCGACGGCAGCGAAGACAGCCCCGAGCTGAGCCGCGCCCGCGTGCTGCGCCCGGTGGTGAGCGCGGCCGACCACATCCTCGACATCCATTCCACGAGCCAGCCCGTGATCCCGTTCTGGGTGTACCCGGCCTTCGACCGCAACGCCGAGGCTGCCATGGCCATCGGCCGCCCGTCGGTGCACCTCGTGATGCCCGACGGCCTGGGCTCGGGCACGCCGCTGATCCAGCACGGCCAGCATGGCAAGGCCGACGGCAAGGGCGTGGCGCTGGTGGCCGAGTGCGGCCAGCATTTCCTGCGCTCGGCCTCCGAGCTGGCCACCGCCATCTCGCTCGACTTCCTGGCGCACTTCGGCCTCATCGACAAGGACCCGGGCGTGCCCGCTCCTGGCGAGCAGCGCCGCTTCGAGCTGCTGCAGACGCACGTCATCAAGTCGGAAGACTTCGCCTTCGTGCGTCCGCTGATCGGCTTCGAGACCTTCGCCAAGGGCGAGCTGATCGCGACCAACGGCCCGGACGAAATCCGCGCGCCGTGCGACGACTGCACGATCTTCATGCCCGCGCAGCGCACGATCGTCGGGCGCGAGGCGGTGTATCTGACGAAGCCGCTCTGAAGGCGGCGTTCTTCAGTTCAGCAGATCAGCAGGTGCCGCGGTTTTTCCGCGGTGCTGTAGTCGGCGTGCCAGTAGTGCGGGTCGTTGCAGAGGCTGAACGCGGCTTCCTTGCCGGCGTGCCGGCCGGTGAAGCGCGTGTGCAGCGTGACATGGACCGAGCCCACGTCGGGCCAGTCGATGCCGACGTCGACGACGCGGTTACCCGCGGCGACTTCGGCGGCGACGATTCGCTGCAGGGCAGGGTGCAGGCGGGTGTTGAGGAGGGCGAGGGCTTCGCGGCGTTCGGTGGTGCGCGCGAAGGAGGTGTCGAGGCAGGCTTCGGTGAACATCGGTGGATGGGCCATGGCTTGCCTTCCGGTTAGACCGTCGCGAATGCCTTCGACTTCGGGATCGTCCGGCCCCGGCACTTCGGATAGTTGGCGCAGCCCCAGAAGCTGCCGTCGTTTTTGGACGAAGGCTTTTCGACCATCTTGGTGCCGCAGCTCGCGCAGGTGGGCCGCCAGTATTCGCCTTCGTAGGCCACGGCGAGCAGGGCCGCTTGTTGCTCGGGCGTGCGCTGGCCGATCAGCCTGAGCAGGGCCGCGCCGTCTTGGGCGTGGATGCCGTTCGCCTTCGCAAACGCAGCTGCTTCCGCCGAGAAGGTCGAGCTCGTCACGTAGGTGCCGCTCTTCAATTGATGCGAAGCCATCACGCCGAAGAACTCGCGCATTTCCTTCACGCCCACGGCTTTGCCTTGCCAGTGCTTGCACTGGACGATGCGCGGGACGTCACTGTGCTTGGACTGGAGCCAGATATCGACGCCGCCGTCCGCGCCGTGCGATTGGCTGCGCGTCGTGAACCCGGCTTGTGCGTACAGCGCTTCGCACAAGGCTTCGAAGCGACGCCATTCGATGGCGTGGAGCACGGCGGGGCCCCACTGTGATTCCTGGCTCACTTGGGGCACTGTCGATAGCGCAGGCTCGCGACGCTCGGTGGTCACAGCGGGCGCGGGTCGTGCCGCAGTTCGAGCTGCAGCGGGCTCGATCTCCACGCGGGCGGCCTGACGACGGACGATGTAGTGCAGGCCCAGCAGCACGGCGCCGACCGCCAGAGCGACCCACCCGGCGGGCCGGAGCGCCGGTCCCAGCCCGCCCACGATCGGCCCTGTCAGGAAGGCGGGGGCGATCACCAGCAGCACGATGCCGAAGAAGATCGCGGTCCAGCCCTTGCCAGCCAGTTCCTGTCGCGCACGCTCGCGTCGGCGCTCGGTTCTTGTTTGTTTTGCCATCGGTCGCTCGCCTCGCTCCTCGAAAGGTCTCTTTATAAGCGGGGGCGGGCGCCCGGGCCTTCACCGCGCGACAGCGTTGTGCTGCGCGTCTCGACGTGCCTGGTCTGCGGCTTGCCGTGCTTGCGAGCTTCCCGACTCGTGGGCACGCGCTTCTTCCGGTGTTTCGGGTGGCTTGTTGATTTCCTTGACCAGATCGGCGAGGTGCGTGTCGTCGTCTCCTCCGCACTGCTCGGATGGTCGCCTCAAGCGGGCACCGTCGAAGTGCCAGCCGGCGGTGCCGCCCGTGGCGGCTTTTGTGCGCAGCCAGAGCTGTTCCCAGCGCGGAAATGCCGCGGGGTCGCCGCGCCGGTGCAAGTCCCGCAGCATGTCGTAAAGGGCCACCTGCGTTTCGCGCTGATCAGGTTGCGTCGAAACGAGGATCTCGGCCACCTCGAAAAGTCGCGGCGTCGAGATGAAGTAGCGATTTCCTTGGCGAGTGCGCTGCGTGTCCGGTCCTTCGGGCATCAGATATCCCGAGCCACCGGTCCCGCTCTCGGAACCGAGGATGCAGAGCGCTTCGGCCGGCGTGAAGCGCCGGAGATCGTCGAGAGCCAACGCCGTGGCCTTTCGATCGCCGCGTGCCACGACCTGGCTGAACTGCCGGAATTCGTCGTACGAAGCGTTCCAATCCGCTCGATCGGCGGTTTTGACGATGTCGTAGGCAATGAACACCAGCACGACGCCGGCAGCAAGGCCCCCGAAGCTCGCGCCGAGGGTCTTGGTCGCGCCGCCTGCCGCAACGATCGCCACGAGGATCACCAGCAAGGCCACCCCGATCGCATAGGGCAGGAGGTACACGAACCAGAGCGGCAACAGGTTCAAGCCGATGACGCACAGGGCCGAGAGCACCGGAACGACGGCGAGCCAGATGAGGAAGGACTTGGTCCGGATCGTCATGCGCTGCGATCTCAGAGGCTCATGAGAGCTCGCTCCCACGCGCGCCACTCAACCCGCAACGAACAACGCCGGATCCACCATCGTCCGGTTCAGCATCACCCCCCAATGCAGGTGCGGCCCTGTCACCCGCCCCGTCGCGCCCACGGCGGCCAGCGGCTCGCCAACCTTGAGCACGTCGCCCACCTTCACGTCCCATCGGCTCAGGTGGCAGTACATCGTCAGCAGGCCGCCGCCGTGGTCGAGCCAGACGGTGCCGCCGGGCAAGAGGTAGTCGCCGGTGTCGATCACCTTGCCGGCCAGCGGCGCAAGCACGGGCGTGCCGGTGCCGGCTGCGATGTCCATGCCGCTGTGCGGATTGCGCGACTGGCCGTTGAACACGCGGCGCAGACCGAACGAGCTGGAACGGCGGCCCGGCACGGGCACGCGCATCTGCAGGGCGGCGTCGGGGCGCAGGTCGGTGAGGGTGGCCATCACGCCGGCCAGGTGGTCGCGCTCCTTGTTGTAGCGGGCCTGGTCCTCGGGCGACAGGTCGACCCTGCGCGGCGCCACCGTCAGGCGTTGTTCGCGGTACTGCTTCGGGGCGACGGTGTAAGCGATCTGGCGCTCGGGCTTGCCCTCGGCGCGCACGCTGATGTGGGCTTCGCCCGGCGGAGTGGCGAGTGGAATGCCGACGAGCGCGGTCCATTCGATCGGATCGCCGAGCACCAGCACCGGCACATCACCGGTGAAGGCTTTGGGCCGCGTGGCCGCGGGGCCGAGCGACAGGCGGGCAATGCCGCCGGGCACCAGCAAGGCATGCGGCCAGACGTCGGGCGCCTGCGGCTTGTTTTTCTTGTTCGGGGCCGCGGCACCGGCCGGCAGCGCCAGCAAGCCGAGGGCGCCGAGCACGGCGCTGCGGCGGTTCAATGCGGCAGAGGAGGGGAGGTCGGAGAAAGGGAGGTTCATGTGCATGGACAGGATTCGAATGAAGTGTTGGTAATGCAACGGCTCAGTCGCCGTTCTGTTCCAGCCAGGTTCCGGGCGCCAGTCCGTCGAGCGTGTAAGGCCCGATGGCGGCGCGGATGAGGCGCAGCGTCGGCAGCCCGACGGCCGCGGTCATGCGCCGCACCTGGCGGTTGCGGCCTTCGCTGATCGCCAGCTCCAGCCACGCGGTGGGAATGAGCTTGCGCTCGCGGATCGGGGGCTCGCGGTTCCACACGGCGGGCGGTGGGTCGAGCAGGCGCGCCCGTGCGGGACGCGTAAGGCCGTCGTTGAGCTGCACGCCGTTGCGCAGCGCCGCCAGCGCCTCGTCGGTCGGCACGCCCTCGACCTGCACCCAGTAGGTCTTCTCCATCTTGAAGCGCGGATCGGCAATGCGCGCTTGCA
This sequence comes from Variovorax paradoxus, assembly GCF_009498455.1. Lineage (NCBI taxonomy): Bacteria > Pseudomonadati > Pseudomonadota > Betaproteobacteria > Burkholderiales > Comamonadaceae > Variovorax > Variovorax paradoxus. Next base: position 3,633,122 of record NZ_CP045644.1, read on the forward strand.
GCTTGCCGTCGTCGGTGAGCAGCAGCAGGCCTTCGCTGTCGGCATCGAGGCGTCCGGCGACGTAGACACCGGGGAGGTCGATGAAGTCCTTCAGCCCGCGCCAGCGGCCCTCGGGCGTGAACTGGCTGAGGACACCGTAGGGTTTGTTGAAGCGGATGAGGCGGGAGTCGGTTGGCAGATTCATGGGCGGGTGGCGTCGCGTGGCGCATCGGCCAATTGCGGCAGATAGTCTCGCACCAGTTGTGCCACGATGTCTGTCTGCGCCGGTCAACGAGGAGTCAAGCTTTCCGTGAGATTCCCATGAATCAAGTTTCATACGGAAAATCTCATCAGATCAATGACATACCGAAACTCGACGTATGGAAAAGCGGAGTCGGGGTCGAAAAGTCAGCGTAGGGCCACATGCAGGAAAGGGCCTGTCCTGCACCGTGCAGCGGTCGGGCACCAGTTAATTCGATCCGATCCTGACAACATCAGAGAACTCGGAATGACCATGCGAACCTTCATCTACATCGCATGCTTGGCAAGCGCCAGCGTTTTGCTGACCGCCTGCGACAGCACCTCCGTTCGCGTCGGCGGCGCGCCCGAGGCGAGCGTCAAGAACTGCGTGGCTGCAACCGCGCGTGAATTGAAGGTGCCTGCGGCCAGCATCGTTGTCGACAGCGGCACCACGCCGCGCGACGGGATCTACACGATCAACCTGAAGGTCGGCCCGCAAGGTCGCTCCGTCGTCTGCACCACCGACGAGAACAGCGCGGTGCTGGGCGTGGTCTACAAGCAGCCGAAATAGCGCTCTGCTGAAAAAGAAAAAGCCGAAGCCATGACAGCCCCGGCTTTGCGGGAGAGCGCGGCAACCGGCCTTACTTGGCCCAGCTGTCCCGCATCCCCGCCGCGCGGTTGAACACGGGCTTGTCTTCTGCGCCGGCCTTCGCGTCGCGCACGAAGTACCCATGCCGCTCGAACTGGATGCCCACGCCCGCTTCCGCCTTCGCCAGCGACGGCTCGACGAATGCCGTGCACACCTCGAGGCTGTGCTTGTTCAGCTCGTCCAGCAGCTCGCCGCTGCCCGGGTTGGCTTCGGCGAACAGGCGTTCGTACAGCCGCACCTCGGCCTGCACGGCATCGGCCGCGGCGACCCAGGTGATGTTGCCCTTGACCTTGATCGCGTCCGCGCCGGGCGTGCCGCTCTTGGTGTCGGGCACCAACGTGGCCTGCACTTCGAGGAGCTTGCCGTCGGCGTCGCGCGTGGCGCCGGTGCATTCGATGACGTGGCCGTACTTCAGGCGCACCTTGTTGCCGGGGAACAGGCGGAAGAAGCCCTTGGGCTGCACGTCTTCGTAGTCGGTGCGCTCGATCCAGACGTCGCGGCCGAGCTTGAACTCGCGCTTGCCCATCTCGGGGTGGTGCGGGTGCACGGGGGCCGAGCAGTCGTCGAGCACATCGTCGCCGCCCATCAGCTCGCCCCAGTTGGTGATGACCAGCTTCACCGGATCGAGCACGGCCATGGAGCGCGGCGCGATGGGGTCGAGGGTGTCGCGCAGCGCGGCCTCGAGGCTGGCGTACTCGATCCAGCCGCCCGACTTGGTGGTGCCGCTGCGTTCGCAGAACAGCTGCAGCGCAGCGGGCGTGTAGCCGCGGCGGCGCAGGCCGGCGATGGTGGGCATGCGGGGGTCGTCCCAGCCGTCGACGTGCTTTTCTTCGACCAGCTGGCGCAGCTTGCGCTTGCTGGTCATCACGTGGGTGACGTTCAGGCGGGCGAACTCGTACTGGCGCGGGTGCGGGCTGGCGACAAGGCCGCCTTCGGCGAGGCGGTCGAGCAGCCAGTCGTAGAAGGGGCGCTGGTCTTCGAATTCGAGCGTGCAGATGGAGTGGGTGATCTGCTCCAGCGCGTCTTCGATCGGGTGCGCGTAGGTGTACATCGGGTAGATGCACCACTTGTCGCCCGTGTTGTGGTGGGTGGCCCGGCGGATGCGGTACAGCGCGGGGTCGCGCATGTTGATGTTGGGGCTCGCCATGTCGATCTTCGCGCGCAGGATGGCGGCGCCGTCATCGAGCTTGCCGTCGCGCATCTCGCGAAAGCGCGCGAGGTTTTCTTGCGAGCTGCGGGAGCGGAAGCGGCTGTCGGTGCCGGGCGTGTTGAAGTCGCCGCGGTTGGCGCGCATCTCGTCGGGCGTCTGCTCGTCGACGTAGGCCAGGCCGGCGCCGATCAGGTACTCGGCGGCTTCGTACATGAAGTCGAAGTAGTTGCTGGCGAAGTACTCGTGCTCTTGCAGCGTGCCGGGCGCGCTGGGGCGGTCGGCCAGGTAGGTTTCGTAGCCGAGCCACTTCACGGCGTCGCGGATGGAATCGACGTACTCCTGCTCTTCCTTCTCGGGGTTGGTGTCGTCGAAGCGCAGGTGGCACACGCCGCCGTATTCCTTGGCCAGCTGGAAATTCAGCCAGATGCTCTTGGCGTGGCCGATGTGCAGGTAGCCGTTGGGCTCGGGCGGAAAGCGCATGCGCACCTTGGCGGGGTCGGGCATGCCCTGGGCGTGGTGGGCGGCGTCGCCCGGGGAACCGCCCCAGGTGCGGCCTGCGTAGGCACCCTGTGCGAGGTCGTTCTCGATCACATGGCGCAGGAAATTGCTCGGTGCAGCGGTCGTTTTGGTGCCGCTTTTGTCGGTCGGGGAGGTCATCGCATCATTCTAGAGGGGGGTCCGTCGGGGTTACTTTTGGCAACGCTCTTCACATTGCAGCGTCCACCTGCTTTGCAATTGGGGCGTTCAATACACACATGGGCGCACAACGCCCCCTCAACAAGGAGATCCACATCATGAGCGTCACACGTTCTACCTTCTTCAAATGGGCCGCTGCCGGTGCGGTGGCCTTCGGTGCCCTCTTTGCGGCCACCTCGGCCAGCGCCCGCGGCGACGTGAGCTGGTCGATCGGCGTCGGCGTGCCCGGCGTGGCGGTCGGCGTGGGCGGTCCCGCCTACTACCCGGCCCCGGTCTATGCACCGCCGGCTCCTGTGTATTACGCACCGCCGCCCCCGGTCTACTACCGTCCGCCGCCGCCGGTGTACTACCGCCCGGCACCGGTGTACTACGCACCGCCGGCCTATTACGGCCCGCGCTACTACGGTCGCGGCTATCACCGCGGTCATGGCCACGGACACGGCCACTGGCGCTGATTTACAACGCCGTTTGTGACGGAATGAAAAAAGCCGGCCCCGAAAGGCCGGCTTTTTGCTGCGCGCTCGCCGCGCAAATTTCACATGGCGCGGAACAGGTGCGCGTAGAGCCGGCTGACCGGGATCTTCTCGGCCCGCCCGCGCAGCGCCAGGTGCAGCTTGCCGGCCTCGTCGCGGTGCACCGCCTCGATGGCGGCGCTGCGCACCACCACCGCGCGGTGCACCTGCCAGAAGGTGTCGGGGTCGAGTTGGGGCAGCAGCTGCTTGAGGGGCGTGCGGATCAGGTATTCCTGCGTGGCGGTGAGCACGCGCAGGTATTTGTCGGCGGCCTCGAAATACAGCACCTCGTCGATCGGCACCATGCGCACGGTGGCGCCGCCGGCATCGCTGGCGGCGATCATGCGCAGCGGCACGGATGACGACGATGCCGATGCCGATGGGGCACCGCCGGCGGCGCCCAGCACCTGGCGCCACTGGGCGAGGGTGCGCTCCAGCACCTCCTCGGCCGGGACGGGCGGCGTCATCGACGGCGCCGTCGCCGCCAATGCCTGCCGCAGCCGCGCCACGGTCTTGCGCAGGCGCTCGGGCTGCACGGGCTTGAGCACGTAGTCGATGGCCTCGGCCTCGAAGGCGCGCGCGGCGTACTCGTCGTAGGCGGTCACGAACACCAGCTGCGGCATCGGCGCCTCGTCGGTGGGCCAGCTGTCGGCCAGCTCGGCGGCGGCGCCCAGGCCGTCGAGGCCGGGCATGCGGATGTCGAAGAACAGCACCTGCGGCAGCAGCCTCAGCGCTTCGCGCACGGCGCTGCGGCCGTCGCGGGCGGTGGCGACCACGCGCAACTCGGGCCAGGCGGCGGCCAGTTCGGCCTGCAGGGCCTGGGCCAGCAGGGGTTCGTCTTCGGCGATGAGGGCGGTGAGGGGCATCGTCTTCCTGTCGTCGTGGGCATGTTCAGGCGGGCAGGGGAAGGTTCAGGGTGACGCACGTACCGCCGCCCGAGGTCGCGGGACTCAGGCTCAGGCGGCTTTGCTCGCCGTACACGGTGGCCAGCCGCTCGCGCACCTGTTCGAGCCCGAAGCCGCTGCCTTCTTCCGAGGGCTGTTGAGGTGCGGCATCGAGCCCGACCCCGGTGTCGCTCACTTCGATGACCAGTTCGCCCGCCTCGCGGCGCGCGCGCACGGCGATTTCGCCGCCTTCGACCTGGGGCTCGAGCCCGTGGCGGATGCTGTTCTCGACCAGCGGCTGCAGCAGCAGCGGCGGCACCGGCGTATCGCGCAGGTCGTCGGGCAGGTCGAGCGTGTAGCGCAGGCGCTCGCCCATGCGCACCGACATCAGTTCGAGGTAATCGCCCAGCCGGTCGAACTCGGCCGACAGCGGATGCGACAGCGCGCGTGAGCCGTTGAGGGTCATGCGCAGATAGCTGTTGAGCCGGTCGAGCATGGCCACGGCGCGCGGTGGATCGACGGTGATGAGCGCGCGCAGGTTGGCCAGCGTGTTGAAGAGCATGTGCGGCTCGAGTTGCGTTTCGAGCAGCTTGAGGCGGGCTTCGGTGGCATTGCGCTGGGCCAGGTCGATCTGGCGTTGCATGTGCTTGCTGCGCCCCAGGCTGTAGAAGAGGTAGCACATGCCGATGGTGGCCGCCAGCGTGATGACGATGGTGGAGGCCATCCGGTGCCGGGCGAAGCCGCTGAAGTCGAACAGCGGCCGCCCGACCCAGGCGTCCCCGATGGCCCCGCCGCCGAGGAAGCCCAGCACGACGCCGAAGGCCACCAGCACGAAGCCCCAGGGGCCGTGCGGCCAGAGCACGTCGTTCCTGCCGCTGATGAACAGGCGGCCGGTGTCGATGACCAGCCAGCTGATGGTTCCGATCGACAGCGAATACACCATCTGCGAATCCCAGCTGCCCATGCCCGAGACCGTCAATGCCGCGGCGATGACGCAGCAGAAGGCGACCGTGATCAGGCCATGCCGCAGGATGTCCCGGAGGTTCTCGGCGCGAAAGCGCGAGGGGCGGGCGGTGTCCGCCGCTGCCGTCATCAACGGTCCTCGGCGCCCAGGGTGCGGCGCTCGCGCGCCACCAGCCGGTCGTAGAAGCCGCCGCCGGGCGCGAGGAACCAGACCACCGCGCCGTGGATCAGCAGCCCCAGGCCCCAGCCCATGAGCGGGTAGACGGCCCAGGTGTGGCCGCGCGAGGCGGCCAGCCCGCCCAGGCCCAGGTTGACGACGACGTAGACGAAGGCGTGGATGTACCAGCCCATCTTGGCGCCGGCGCGGCGGCGGGCGCGCTTTTCAAGGTCGGCGTCGGCACGGTTCGAAGGGGTGGATGTGTTCATGAGAGTTCTCCTTGGACAGACAGATCAGGATGGGATGGTTTTTGGATGCGTTCGAACTCGGTCCTGACTGTTCTGGCCGCAAGGGTCGGAACGGGACCGGAATCTTAGGCCGCGCGCGCCCCGCTGACCATCGCACCCGACGCAGCCGCCAGCCGCCAAAGCCGCGCGGCACGGGCCGCGAAGATGCCGCTGAAGGCGCCGTACAGCGCGGGCACGCCCAGGGCGAAGGCCGCGTGGGGGCGCAGCTCGGGGTGCATCGCCAGCGACACGCCGACCACGTACTTGGTGAAGAAGATGCCCATCATCAGCATCAGCGGCACGGCGGTGCCGGCCACCTCGAACTGGCGCACCGCGGCGTCGTAGCGCGTGGTCGCGGGCAGCGGGCGGCGCAGCACCAGCGCCACGAGCAGCAGCGCCGCCACGGCCCAGCCGAGCAGCGCGCCGGCCGAGTCGCCGAACACCGACACCACGCCGTAGAACGACAGGCCGGCCATCGCGACCGGCATCACCAGCACGCGATTCAGGCCGAGGCGGTTGGCCACGAGCTGGCGGCCGCCGAGCCAGGCCAGCAGGACGAACACGGCAAACACCCACTTGGGTGTGTGAAGAAGGATCTGCATCAGCATGGAAGGCTCCGTTCGGTGGGAAGAAGACAAAGAGGGCAGCGAATCGATGGAGCGGACTGTGCCGATGCCGCCCGGCTGCCGCCACGGCCCTGCGACGAAATGCCGATGAGCGGCGTGAAGTGCCGGTCGCCGGCGTGAATGGCGGGCGGAAGGGCGCAGCAGATGTCCCTCGGAAGCTTTACCGTCGCTTTACGGCACGGAAAACTTGGGGAGTGATATTTCGCGCTGTACTCTAGGCCGCCTCCCTTCAGGCCGCCTTTCGCACCCCTTCGCACGCACCGCCCATGGATTCCCACACGCCCCCCGAGCCTCTGCCACCCATCGTGTCGCCGACCCATCCTCCGGCGCGCCGGCGCCGCTGGTTCGGAAGCCTGATGGCCCTGCTTCTGCTAGTGGCCCTCGGGGGCGGTGCCTGGTACCTGATCCAGCGTTCCAAATCACCGGCGCCCGGCGCGGGTGGACCCGGCGCCGGGGCGGGCCGGCCGGGCGGTGGGCCCGGCGGTCCGGGCGGGCGGGCGGGTGGCGGCGGCCCGGCCTCCAGCACCGTCGGCACCGCCGTCGCGCGGCAGGCCGACATTCCGGTGCAGCTCGAAGCGCTGGGCACGGTCACGCCGCTGGCCAATGTGACGGTGCAGCCCCAAGTGTCGGGCGTGCTCACGGCCGTGCTGTTCAAGGAAGGCCAGATGGTCAAGAAAGGCGACGTGCTCGCCACCATCGACCCGCAGCCCTTCGAGAACGCGCTGGCGCAGGCCGCCGGTGCACGCCAGCGCGACGAGGCGCAACTGGCCGCGGCGCGCGTCACGCTGCAGCGCTACCAGACGCTGCTCGGGCAGGACTCCATCGCCCGCCAGGAGGTCGACACCCAGGCCGCGCTGGTCAAGCAGCTCGAAGGCACGGTGGCCATCGACCGCGCCAACGAGAACACGGCCAAGCTCAACCTGGCCTGGAGCCGCATCACGGCGCCGGTGAGCGGGCGCATCGGCCTGCGGCCGGTGGACGCGGGCAACTACATCTCGACCGGCAGCACGGGCGGCGTGGCCACCATCACGCAGATCGCGCCCATCGACGTCGAGTTCTCCATTCCGCAAGACCGCGTGCCCGAGGTGCAGGAACGGCTGGGGCAGGGCGCCACGCTCGCCACCACCGCCTTCGACCGCACGCGCACGCGCCGACTGGCCGAGGGCACTTTTTCCACGCTCGACAACATGGTCGACACGCAGACCGGCACCGTGAAGGCCAAGGCGCGTTTCACCAACGCCGACGGCGCGCTGTTCCCGAACCAGTTCGTCAACCTGCGGCTGCTGCTGCGCACCGTGAGCAGCGCGGTGGTGGTGCCGGTCACGGCGCTGCGCCACGGTCCGAACGGCGATTACGTGTATGTGGTGACGGCCGAGAACACGGCCTCGCAGCGCCCGGTGACACGCGGTGAATCGAGTGTCGATTTCGCCTCGATCACCAAGGGCCTGCAGCCCGGCGAAACCGTGGTGACCGAAGGCGGCGATCGACTGAAGGACGGCGCGCGCGTGCAGACCACGGTCGACCGGCCCGCCGGTGCGGCCTCTGGTGCAGCAGCGCCGGGCGGACGGCGCGGCGGACGTCGGCAGGAAGGCGCCGGCGGTGCGCGTCCGTCCGAAGCGGCTGCGCCTGCCGCGCCATTGCAGGCACCCACTGCGCCGGCCGCAGCACCTGCGGCAACAACGCCCGCACCTGCTGCAGCCCCTGCAGCCACCACACCCGCCAAGCTCCCCACCCCCGAACAGCGCCAGCGCATGCTCGACGCGGCCAAGGACGACCCCGAACAGCTCGAACGCCGCAAGCGTTTTCTCGAAGCGCTCGACCGCGGCGACCCGGCCGCGCTGGAGCGTTGGCAACGTCAGTCCGAGCGCGGCGGCGCCGGCGGCGAACGCGGCGGTGAGGGACGGCGCAGCCCATGAGCGCCGTGCCGGGCCGCCCCAAACAAGCTCGCACCGCAGTGCGAAGCACGAAGGTATATCTATGAGCCCGTCGCGCCCGTTCATCCTGCGGCCGGTCGCCACCTCGCTGCTGATGTTGGCCATCGTGCTGGCCGGCCTGGTGGCGTTTCGCTTCCTGCCGCTGGCGGCGCTGCCGCAGGTCGACTACCCGACCATCCAGGTCCAGACGCTCTACCCCGGGGCCAGCCCCGAGGTCATGAGCAACACCGTCACCGCGCCGCTCGAACGCCAGTTCGGCCAGATGTCGGGGCTCGACCGCATGAGTTCGACCAGCGCCGCGGGCGTGTCGATCATCACGCTGCAGTTCTCGCTGGGCCAGACGCTCGACGTCGCCGAGCAGGAAGTGCAGGCCGCTATCAACGCCGGCGGCTCGCTGCTGCCGGCCGACCTGCCCGCGCCGCCGGTGTACGCCAAGGTCAACCCGGCCGACGCGCCCGTGCTCACGCTGGCCATCACCTCCGACACGCTGCCGCTCACCGAGGTGCAGAACCTCGTGAACACCCGGCTCGCGCAGAAGATCAGCCAGGTCTCGGGCGTGGGCCTCGTGTCGCTCAGCGGCGGGCAGCGCCCGGCCGTGCGCATCCAGGCCAACACGCAGGCGCTCGCGGCCAACGGCATCGGCCTCGATACGCTGCGCACCGCCATCAGCGCGGCCAACTCCAACGGCGCCAAAGGCAGCTTCGACGGCCCCAAGCGCGCCTACACCATCAACTCGAACGACCAGCTGCTCACGGTCGACGACTACAAGAACCTCATCGTCAGCTACAAGAACGGCGCGCCGATCCGCATGGTCGACGTGGCGCGCGTGGTCAACAGCGCCGAGAACGCACAGCTGGGCGCCTGGTCCGGGCGCAAGGTCGATGGCGAGGTGCAGCTCACGCCGGCCATCATCCTGAACGTGCAGCGCCAGCCCGGCGCCAACGTGATCGCCACCGTCAACGCCATCAAGACGCAGCTGCCCGAGCTGCAGGCCGGCCTGCCCGCGGGCCTGCAGATCGAGGTGCTGAGCGACCGCACCGCCGGCATCCGTTCGTCGGTGCAGCACGTCGAGATGGAGCTGGTGCTGGCCGTGGTGCTCGTGGTGCTGGTGATCTTCGCGTTCCTGGGCAGCCTGCGCGCCACCGTCATCGCCAGCATCGCCGTGCCGATCTCGCTGATCGGCAGCTTCGGCCTGATGTACCTGCTGGGCTACAGCCTGAACAACCTGAGCCTGATGGCGCTGACCATCGCGACCGGCTTCGTGGTCGACGACGCGATCGTCATGATCGAGAACATCGCGCGCTACATCGAGGAAGGCGAAAAGCCGCTGCAGGCCGCGTTCAAGGGCGCCGCGCAGATCGGCTTCACCATCATCTCGCTGACCGTGTCGCTTATCGCGGTGCTGATCCCGCTGCTGTTCATGGGCGACGTGGTGGGCCGGCTGTTCCGCGAGTTCGCCGTGACGCTCGCCATCACCATCCTGATCTCGGGCGTGGTCTCGCTCACCTTGGTGCCGATGATGTCGGCGCGCTGGCTCAAGCACGAACCGAAGAAAGACGCGACGGGCACCGGCTTCGGCGCGCGCGCCCAGCGCTTCTTCGACGGCGTGATGGTGCGTTACGACCGCTCGCTGCACTGGGTGATCGCGCACCAGCCGCTCACGCTGCTGGTGGCGCTGCTCACCATGGTGCTGACCGTGCTGCTGTACCTCACGATCCCGAAGGGCCTGTTCCCCACGCAGGACACCGGCCAGCTGCAGGCCCGCGTGCAGGCCGCGCAAGACGTGTCTTTCGAACGCATGGCGCAACTGCAGCAGCAGGCCGCGCGCGCGATTCTTGAAGACCCCGATGTCGAGAACCTGAGTTCCTTCGTCGGCGTCGACGCGGCCAACAACACGATGCTGCACACCGGCAGCATGCTCATCAACCTGACGAAGAGCCACGACGACCAGCAGGAGGTGATGGACCGCCTGCGCGAGCGCGTGCAGAAGGTGGCGGGCCTCACGCTGTACCTGCAGCCCACGCAAGACCTGACCATCGATGCCGAGACCGGCCCGACCGAGTACCGCGTGTCGCTGGAAGGCGTGAACAGCGCGCTCGTCACCGAGTGGATGCAGAAGCTCGTGGCGAAGCTGCAGGACTCGGACAAGGTGCGCAACGTGAGCAGCGATGCTGGCGCGCAAGGCCTGGCCGCGTATGTGAACGTGAACCGCGACACGGCATCGCGGCTGTCGATCACTGCGAGTTCGGTGGACGATGCGCTGTACAGCGCCTTCGGCCAGCGCATCGTGTCGACCATTTTCACGGAGACGAACCAGTACCGCGTGATTCTGGAAGCGCAGCCCGGCATGGTGAACACGCCGCAGACGCTGGGGCAGTTGAACCTCATTGCGGGGTCGGGCACGGCGACGCCGCTGTCGGCTTTTGCGGAGATCAGCGAGCGGCAGGCGCCGTTGCAGATCACGCACGTGGCGCAGTATCCGGCGAGTACGTTGAACTTCGATACGGCGCCGGGGGTGTCACTCGGTGGTTCTGTTGCGGCGATTCGCGCGGCTGCGAAAGAGATCGGGTTGCCTGGGAGTGTGACGATGACTTTTCTGGGGGCTTCGGGGGCCTATGAGAAGTCTTTGTCGAATCAGCTGTGGTTGATTTTGGCGGCGGTGGTTTGTGTGTACATCGTGTTGGGGGTGCTGTACGAGAGCTATGTGCATCCGTTGACGATTTTGTCTACGTTGCCTTCTGCGGGGGTTGGGGCTTTGTTGGCTTTGATGATTACTGGCAATGACCTGGGGGTGATTGGGATCATCGGGATCATTCTGCTGATCGGCATCGTGAAGAAGAACGCGATCATGATGATCGACTTTGCTATTGATGCGGAGCGGACTCAAGGGAAGTCTGCGCGTGAAGCTATTCATCAGGCTGCTTTGCTGCGGTTTCGGCCGATCTTGATGACTACGCTGGCGGCTTTGTTTGCTGCTGTGCCGTTGATGTTGAGTTTTGGGGATGGGGCTGAGTTGAGGCGTCCTCTGGGGTTGGCGATTTTTGGTGGGTTGATTGTTAGTCAGTTGCTGACTTTGTTTACTACGCCGGTTATTTATTTGGCGTTTGATCGGTTGGGGGGAGGGAGTGCTCGTCGTTCTTCTTCGGAGCTTGAGGAGGAGACGGCTTGACCTTGTCCATCTCCTGCTGCTTGTTTTCTTTCCGAGGCCGGGAGTTCCGCCCGGCGGCGGACTCACTTTCTTTTGCTTCGCCAAAAGAAAGTAAGCAAAGAAAAGGCGACCCCACTGTCTGCGACCCCTGCGCTTCGCTACGGGGCAACCTGCGGTGCTCGCGTTTCGCGGGGTCTCGCAGAACTCGCTTCGCTCAAACAGCTGCGAGCCCTGATCCGCGAAACGCTGCGCTCCTCGGCGCAGCCAGAGGGGCTTCGATACCGGACGGGCCGTCGCTTCGCTCGGCCTGCGATCGGGCCTTTGCTTCGCTCGGCGACCGGACTTGCTCCCTCTCCCCCCGGGGAGAGGGCGGGGGTGAGGGCATCGGCCTTCATGCGCGCGAGGCGGTGTTTCTGTGCCACGGACCCTCACCCCAACCCTCTCCCCAAGGGGAGAGGGAGCAATTCAGGCCGAGCGCAGCGAAGGCTCGTGAGGTGTTCAGGCGCCGAGCGAAGCGATGGCCCGCTGGTATCCCAACCCCTTCTGTATGCGCCGAGGAGCGCAGCGTTTCGCGGATCAGGGCTCGCCCTTGTTTGAGCGAAGCGAGTTTGGGCGAGACCCCGCGAAACGCGAGCACCGCAGGTTGCCCGCAGCGAAGCGGAGGGACGCAGACAGCAGGGTCGCCTTTCTTTTGCCTACGTTTCTTTGGCGAAGCAAAGAAAAGTAGGTCGCCCGCCGGGGCGAGACCCGGCCTCGGAACCCAAAAGAAGGCACAGCGATGAACCTGTCGCGCCCCTTCGTCCGCCGCCCCATAGGCACAGTCCTGTTAACCATAGGCATCGCATTAGCAGGCATAGCCGCGTTCTTCGTCCTCCCGGTCTCCCCGCTCCCCCAAGTCGACTACCCAGTCATCTCGGTAAGAGCCTCGATCCCCGGAGCAAGCCCCGAGACGATGGCCACAAGCGTAGCGACGCCATTGGAAAGACACCTGGGAACAATCGCAGGCGTCAACGAAATGACGTCCACCAGCTCGGTAGGCTCCTCCCGCGTCACCCTGCAATTCGACCTCAGCCGCAACATCGACGGCGCAGCCAGAGAAGTCCAGGCCGCCATCAACGCCAGCCGCGTAGACCTGCCCGCCACGCTGAGAAGCAACCCCACCTACCGCAAAGCCAACCCAGCAGCTTCGCCAGTCATCATCCTGGCCCTCACGTCAAAGACGAAAACCCCAGGCCAGATCTACGACGCAGTCTCGAACATCGTCAGCCAGCGACTGTCGCAAGTCGACGGCGTAGGCGACGTAGAAATCGGAGGCGGCTCGCTCCCCGCCGTCCGCATCGAACTGCTCCCCTTCGCACTCAACCGCTACGGCATCAGCACCGACGACGTGCGCGCCGCGATCCAGGCATCGAACGCAAACCGCCCCAAGGGCATGGTGCAAGGCGAAGGCCGCAAGCTGCAGATCTACACGCAGACCCCGGCGCTGCGTGCAAGCGACTACGCCTCGATGGTCGTGGCCTGGCGCAACGGCGCGGCGGTGCGGCTGCGCGAGGTGGCCGACGTGATCGACGGCGTGGAAGACACGCGCACGCTGGGCCTGTTCAACGGCGAGCCGGCGATCATCGTGCTGATCACGCGGCAGCCTTCGGCCAACATCATCGAGACGGTCGACAACGTGCGCGCGCTGCTGCCCGAGCTGCAGGCGCAACTGCCGCCGGACGTGACGCTGCAGGTGGCGTCGGACAGCACCAATTCCATTCGCAGCTCGCTGCGCGAAGTGGAGATGACGCTGGTCATCGCAGTGCTGCTGGTGGTGCTGGTGGTCAGCCTGTTCTTGCGCAGCGTGCGCGCGACCGTGGTGCCGGCGGTGGCGACGGTGGTGGCGCTGCTGGGCACCTTCGGGGTGATGCACCTGCTGGGCTTCAGCCTCAACAACCTGAGCCTGATGGCGCTCACGGTGGCCACGGGCTTCGTGGTGGACGACGCGATCGTGGTGCTCGAGAACACCAGCCGGCACATCGAGGCCGGCATGTCGCGCATGAAGGCGGCGCTGCTCGGCGCGCAAGAGGTCGGCTTCACGGTGCTGTCGATCAGCGTGTCGCTGGTGGCGGTGTTCATTCCGCTGCTGTTCATGGGCGGGCAGGTGGGGCGGCTGTTCCGTGAGTTCGCGGTGACGCTGTCGGCGGCGGTGCTGATCTCGCTGGTCATCTCGCTCACCACCACGCCGATGATGTGCGCGTGGATGCTCAAGCCTGGCGGCAACAACGGCCACGGCAACGGCAAGCCGCCGGGCCGGTTCGGCCGCGCGGCGGAGCGCAGCTACGACTGGATGCTCAAGCGCTACGAGAGCGCGCTCGACTGGGCGCTCGACAGCAAGGCGATCGTCATGTTCGTGCTGCTGGCGGTGGTGGGGCTCAATGTCTACCTGTTCAGCGCGGCGCCGAAGGGCTTCTTCCCGCAGCAGGACAGCGGCCAGCTCAACGGCGGCCTGCGCGCCGACCAGAGCATTTCGTCGCAGGCCATGGCGGCCAAGTTGCGGGAGGTGGTCGACATCATCCGCAAGGACGAGGCGGTCGATACGGTGGTGGGCTTCACGGGCGGCGGGCGCGCGGGCGGCGGCTTCATGTTCGTCAACCTGAAGCCGGCCAGCCAGCGCAAGGACAGCGGCCTGGCGGTGATCGCGCGGCTGCGTCCGCAGCTGGCGCAGGTGACGGGGCTGCGCGTGTTCCTCGGCCCGGTGCAGGACGTGCGCTCGGGCGGGCGCTCCAGCAACTCCACCTACCAGTACACGCTCAAGAGCGACAGCCTGTCCGACCTGCGCACCTGGGCCGTGAAGCTGGCCGACGAGATGAAGCAGCAACCCACGCTGACCGACATCGACACCGACCAGGACCAGAACGGCGTGGAGACGGTGGCGAAGGTCGACCCCGACAGCGCGCGGCGCCTGGGGCTGACCTCCACCGCCATCGACAACGCGCTGTACAACGCCTTCGGCCAGCGGCAGGTGGCCACGATCTACACCGAGCTCAACCAGTACCACGTGGTGATGGAGTGGGCACCGGCCTACACGCGCAGCCCGAACGCGCTGCGCGACGTGTACGTGCCCGCCACGCGGACCTCGGTGGTGGGCGGGCAGGCCGTGACCACGCAGGTCGCCGCAACCACATCGACAAGCACCTCGGCCGCCTCCACCTCGGCCGCCGCGACGGTGCCGGTTTCGGCCAATGCCGGCCTGCGCAACGCCTCGACCGGCAACGTGCTGAGCAACACGGCCACCACGCTGGTGCCGCTGTCGGCGGTGGCGAAGTTCGAGGAGCAGTCGGTCGCGACCTCGGTGAGCCATGAAGACGGCGAGCTCGCCACCACCATCTCGTTCAACCTGGCCGAGGGCGCCAACCTGGGCGATGCGCGCGAGGCCATCGCCAAGGCCGAGGCCAACATCGCGATGCCGACGAATGTGCGCGGGGCCTTTGCCGGCACCGCACTGAGCGCGCAGCAGTCGCAGGGGCAGCAGGTGATGCTGATTTTGGCGGCGCTGGTGGTGATCTACATCGTGCTGGGCATCCTGTACGAGAGCCTGGTGCATCCGGTGACGGTGCTCTCGACCTTGCCCTCGGCCGGCGTGGGCGCGGTGCTGGCGCTCTTGATGTTCCGCATGGAGTTTTCCATCATTGCGCTGATCGGCGTGTTCCTGCTGATCGGCATCGTGAAGAAGAACGCCATTTTGATCATCGACTTCGCGCTGGAGGCCGAGCGCTCGCGCGGCCTGAGCCCGCTCGAGGCGGTGCGCGAGGCCTGCCTGCTGCGCTTCCGTCCCATCCTGATGACCACGCTGGCCGCCGCGCTCGGCGCACTGCCGCTGGCCATCGGCTTCGGCGAGGGCGCCGAACTGCGCCGGCCGCTGGGCGTGGCGATCATCGGCGGGCTCATCGCGAGCCAGCTGCTGACGCTGCTCACCACGCCGGTGGTGTACCTGCTGCTCGACAAGCTGCGCCGCCGCGGCAAGAACGAACACGCGCTGAGCCGCGCTCCGGCCGCCTGAGATCCACGACCATGAATGCCTCTATCTCCTCCCTTGGTTCTTCGCGCCGCTTCTTCGCGCTGAGCACGCTCGCGCTGGCCGCCGTGCTCGCCGGTTGCGCCGTCGGCCCGGCCTACCAGTTGCCTGCTTCCGCCGCGCCCGCCGGCTGGAAGGAACAGCCCGCCGCCGACGGCTGGCTGCCCGCCGCGCCGGCCGACGCACTCGACCGCGGCGAATGGTGGAGGCTCTTCGGCGACGCCACGCTCGATGAACTCGCGGGGCGCGTGCAGGTGTCGAACCAGAACATCGCCGCCGCCGTCGCCAACTACACGCAGGCCCAGGCGCTGGTGCGCGAGCAGCGCGCGGGGCTGTTCCCGTCGGTGTCGCTCGACGGCAGCGGCAGGCGCTCGGGCACGGTGGGCGGCAACGCCTCGGCCAGCCCGTCGAATGCCTTCGGCGCCACGCTGGGCGCGAGCTGGACGCCCGATGTGTGGGGCCGGCTGCGCGAAACCGTCAACAGCGCGCAGGCCAATGCGCAGGCCAGCGAGGCCGACCTGGCCTCGGCGCGGCTGTCGGCCATCGGCGACCTGGCGACCAACTACTTCTCGCTGCGCGAGGCCGACGCCGAGATCGTGCTGCTCGACGAAACCATCCTCGGCTACCAGCGCGCCTTCGAGATCACAAGCAACCGCTACGCCGCCGGCATCGCCGCGCAGACCGACGTGCTGCAGGCGCAGACCCAGCTGGTGAACGCCAAGGCCGACCGCGTGGGCCTGCAGCGCACGCGCGCCACGCTGGAGCACGCCATCGCGATGTTGGTGGGCGTGGCGCCGGCCGACTTCAGCCTGCCGCCCGCGCGCTGGACGCCCACGGTGCCCGGCATTCCGACCGGCGTGCCCTCGACGCTGCTGCAGCGCCGGCCCGACATCGCGGCGGCGGAGCGTGCGGTGGCCGCGGCCAATGCGCAGATCGGCATCGCGCGCTCGGCCTACTACCCGAACATCTCGCTCACGGCCTCGGTCGGCAGCAACGCAAGCCGCGTGAAAGACCTCTTCGGCTCGGCCAACACGCTGTGGGGGCTGGGCCTGTCGGTGGCGCAGGTGGTGTTCGATGCGGGCGCGATCAGCGCCAGCGTCGATGCCGCCAAAGCCGGCCACGAGGCCAGCGTGGCGCGCTACCGGCAGACCGTGCTGGCCGCGTTCCAGACCGTCGAAGACCAGCTGACGACTGGCGCCACGCTGGCGCAGCAGGAAGGCCTGCGCCGCGAGGCCACGGCAGCGGCCGACAAGACCGAGCAGCAACTGCTCAACCGGTATCGCGCGGGGCAGGTGAGCTACACCGACGTGGTGCAGGCGCAGGCCGCCGCACTGAGCGCGCGGCGCGCGCTCGTGCAGCTTCAGGTCAATCGCCAGGCCGCGGCAATCGCGCTGATCCAGGCCATGGGCGGCGGCTGGCAGGCCGACTGGATGGGCGACGCCCGCCCGGCCGGCAACAGCACTTCAAACAACAACGCCGCTTCCCGCACGCCGTAAGGGGCGGGTGTCGCGGGCGGGCAGGGGAACCTGCCTGGCCCGTCGGCCCGACCAGTGCTCGCTGCGTGCAGGAACACCGGACCGGGCGTCGTCGCTTCGCGGCGGTGGTCGCCGCTCGGCTCACATCACACGATCGCTCTCTCCCCATCACGCCGGACGGTCGATGGCACCGCCCAGATAGTCCTTGTCGGTCACGAGGACCCAGAGGGCGAGCACCATGATCACCGCGGCCACAAGCACCGCGTTGACCAGCGCCGGCTCGACCATGCGGAAGTCGAGCAACCAGGGCGACACCGCCAGCCACGCTGCCAGCGCCACTTCGGTCCACTCTTCCCACTGGTGCGGCACGAAGGTCGCGCCCAAGGCCACAGCGCCCAGCACGATGCCGGTCGCCACCATGGTCCACATGGCGAGCGTGTTTCCCTGAAAGCCCAGTACCCACGGCGAGACGATCAGCCACACGCCGGCGACGGCGTTGACGGGGTCCTGCCAATGCTTGACATGCTTCATGGTCATTACCTCCTGTCGCAGCACGACGCCACGACCTTCGTTGGACTGCATCGTTACACCGTGGTTCCACGGGCTTGCGGATCGGCACTGCGTTCCTATACTTGAGTGCGCACTCATTTAAACGAACGATGGAGACCATCGACGCATGGCCCGACCCCGCAGCGCAGACAAGCACAACGCGATCCTCGAGGCGGCGCTGGTCGAGTTCGGCCGGCGCGGCGTGTGGGCCACGCCGACTTCGGCCATCTCGCGCACCGCGGGCGTGGCCGAGGGCACGCTGTTCACCTACTTCGCGAGCAAGGCGCTGCTGACCGATGCGCTGTACCGCGCATTGAAGACCGAGCTGGCCGGTGTGATGCTGGCCGATTGGCCCGAAGCGGCCGATCCGCGCACCCAGTTCCGCCACATCTGGGACCGCTACGTGCAATGGGGCGTGGCGCATCCCGGCAAGCTGCGCGTGCTCGCGCAGCTCAAGGTGTCCGACGAACTGAGCAACGAGAGCCGCGTCGCCGGCATGGTGCCGTTCGCGCGGCTGGAGGCGGCAGCGCAGGAGTGCATGCGGCGCGGCGAAGTCGTCGAGCGCCCGATGGAATTCCTGGGCGCGATGCTCACGGCGATGGCCGAGACCACTGTCGGCTACATCGCGCAGGCCGGTGATGAACAACCCGTCTTCGACTACGCCGAAGCCGGCTTCGAGATGTTCTGGCAAGGCATCGCCGTGCCGCCCTGATCACATCGATCACGGCGACGCGCTCCGCACCAACGACAAGACCCTCACCGAAGAAAGACCTCCCCATGCCCCAACTCAAACGCCGTCACTTCGTGCTCGGCACCCTCGGGGCCGCCGGCGCCCTGGTCGTCGGCTGGGCCGCTACGCCGGCGGCGTCGCGCCTCGTGCCCGGCGCCCCGCTGCCGGCGGGCAACGGGCAGGTGGCGCTCAACGGCTGGGTCAAGGTGGGCAGCGACGACACGGTCACGCTGGTGATGACGCAATCCGAGATGGGGCAGGGCACCCACACCGGCCTGGCGATGCTGCTGGCCGAGGAGATGGACGCTTCGATGTCGCAGGTGCGGCTGGAGCAGGCCGGCTTCGACGCCATCTACAACAACCAGGCCGTGATCCTCGACGCGCTGCCCTTCAAGCCCGGCGACGAGGGCTTCGGCAAGCGCGCCGCGCACCAGGTCGTGGGCAAGCTGCTGCGCACGATCCCGGGGCTCTCGGGCACGGGCGGCTCGTCGAGCGTCACCGACCAGTGGGGCCCGGTGCGCGAGGCCGGTGCCTCGGCGCGGCTCATGCTGGTGGGCGCTGCCGCCGCGCAGTGGCAGGTACCCGCCAGCGAGTGCCGCACCGAGGCCGGCCGCGTGCTGCATGCGGCCTCCAATCGCAGCGCGCGCTTCGGCGAACTGGCCGCGAAGGCCGCGCAGCAGCCGCTGCCCACGGCGGTGAAGCTCAAGGCACCCGCCGACTTTCGCGTCATCGGCCAGCCGCAGCGGCGCATCGACAACGCCGGCAAGCTCAACGGCACCGCCATCTACGGCATCGACGTGCTGCCGCCGGGCCTGCTGTACGCCAGCATCGCCATGTGCCCGACGCTGGCCGGCCGCGTCGCGCACTTCGATGCGAAAGCCGCCGAGGCGCTGCCCGGCGTGCGCAAGGTGGTGGCGCTCGAACCCGTGGCCGCGAGCCTCGTCGGCACGGGCAGCACGGCGGGCGGCGTGGCGGTGATCGCCGACACGCCGTACCACGCGATGCGCGCGCTGAAGAAGGTCGACATCACCTGGGACCACGGCCCGGCCGCGAGCCTGTCGAGCGCCGAGATAATCGACCGCCTCGCGCGCACGCTCGACGCGGATGCGGGCAACGCGCGCCTCGACACCGGCGATGTGGCCGCAGCGTTGAAGTCGGCCGCGCGCACGATCGAGGTCGAGTACCGCGTGCCCTTCCTGGCGCACGCCACCATGGAGCCGATGAACTGCACCGTGCAGTTCAAGGACGGCGCCGCAACCGTCTGGGCGCCCACGCAGGCGCCGGGCTTCGCGCGCGCCGCGGTCGCCAAGACGCTCGGCATCGACGCCGAGAAGGTCACGCTGCACGTGACCTACCTGGGCGGCGGCTTCGGGCGGCGCTACTTCATCGACTTCCTGGTGCAGGCCGCGCAGCTCGCGCGCGAGGCCGGCGGCGCGCCGGTGCAGCTGATCTGGTCGCGCGAGGAAGACATGACGCATGACTTCTACCGCCCCGCCTACGTGGCGCGGTGCAGGGCCGGCTTCGACGCGGCCGGTGCGCTGGTCGCGTGGCAGACCACGAGCGCCGGCTCCAGCCTCGGTGCGCCGTCGTTCATGGACAACTCGACCGACGGTGCCTGGAACACCGCCTACGACTTCCCGCAGGCCCGCGTGGCGCACGTGCCGGTCGAGTCGGCCGTCACCACCGGCATCTGGCGCTCGGTGGCGCATTCGCAGAACGGCTTCTTCGTCGAGAGCTTCATCGACGAATGCGCCGTCGCCGCCGGCAAGGACCCGGTGGCCTTCCGCGCCGGCCTGCTCGCGAAGGACGCGCGCCATCTGGCGGTGCTCAAGCGCGTGGCCGAGCTCTCGAAATGGGGTGAGCCGCTGGCCGACGGGCCCGACGGCGCCAAGCGCGCGCGCGGCGTGGCCATTCACCGGGCTTTCGGCAGCATCGTGGCGCAGGTGGCCGAGGTGTCGGTGACGCCCGAGCGGCAGATCCGCGTGCACCGCGTGGTGTGCGTGATCGATTGCGGCCTGCCGGTGAACCCGAACCTCATCCGCCAGCAGATGGAAGGCGGCATCGTGTTCGGCCTGTCGGCCGCGCTGCGTGGAGAGATCACCGTGGCGCGCGGCCAGGTGCAGCAGAGTAATTTCCACGACTACACGCCACTGCGCATCGACGAGTGCCCGGTCATCGAGGTCGACATCCTCGCCGGCACCGGCGCCGAGGTGCCGCCCGGCGGCGTCGGCGAGCCGGGCACGCCGCCCATCGCGCCCGCCGTGGCCAACGCCGTGTTCGCGCTGACCGGCCAGCGCCTGCGCAGCCTGCCTTTGCGGCTGGCCTGACCCTCCCGGAACAAGAAGGACACCCCATGACCACGACCACCACCACGCTGAAGATCAACGGCCAGACCGCCACCGTGAGCGCCGAGCCCGAGACCCCGCTGCTGTGGGTGCTGCGCGGCGAGATGAAGCTCGTCGGCACCAAGTTCGGCTGCGGCAAGGCGCTGTGCGGCGCCTGCACCGTGCACCTGGACGGCGAGGCCGTGCGCTCCTGCGTCACCCCGCTCGAAGCCGTGGGCGCGCGCGAGGTCACCACCATCGAGGGCCTGAAGGGCCGGGAGGCCGACGCCCTGCGCCAGGCCTGGACCGAGATCGACGTGGTGCAGTGCGGCTACTGCCAGAGCGGCCAGCTCATGTCGGCCTGCGCACTGCTCAAAGCCACGCCCAAACCCAGCGACGACCAGGTCTCGGACGCCATGCGCGGCAACATTTGCCGCTGCGGCACCTACCCCCGGATTCGCGCCGCGATCCACTTGGCGGCCGAAACAGCGGGGCGATAACGCAGAAACCGGGGTGTTTGTTTACAGAAGTTAATAATTTCGCCGTAATTCTCGAAAAAGTCGCCAGAACCGAATTTTTACGGAAATTGGGGATATGAAGCTTCGATACGCCGCCGTACCATCCGCGCGGCCCGCTTCGGGCCGGCCCCTGTTTCCGACTTTCGATGACCCCCCCAGACCCCTCGCGGACGCGCGCCCTGTCCGTGGCCGACACGCTGCGCACCCGCATCTTCGATGGTGCGATCGCCCCCGGCGCCCACCTGATGGAGATTTCGCTCGCCAATGAGCTTGGCGTGTCGCGCACCCCTGTGCGCGGCGCCATGGCGCGGCTGGCCGACGAGGGGTTGCTGGTCTATCACCCGCAGCGGGGTTTCCAGGTGCGCCGTTTCGACGCCAAGGACGTGTTCGACGCCTTCAGCGTGCGCGCCACGCTCGAAGGCATGGCCTGCCGCCTGCTCAGCGAGCGCGGGCTGGGCGGCGAGGCACTGGCCGAACTGACGGCCATGGTCGACGAGCAGCACGCGCTGCTGCACGACAGCGGCGAATGGACCGACGAGCGCGCCGACCAGTGGCAGGACCTGAACCGGGCCTTCCACCACAAGCTGCTGTCGCTGGCCGACAACCGCTGGCTCAGCGAGGCCGTGCAGCGCGCGTGCCAGCTGCCCGTGATCTTCGACAGCCGCTCGCGCCCCCACAAACGCGACGCCGCGATGCTGATGTACCGCCACGGCCAGGCCCTGCAGGCGCTGGAAGAGCACCGCTGCATCGTCGACGCGCTCGGCCGGCAGGAGTCGGCCGGCGCCGAAGCCGCGATGCGCGAGCACATCAACGCCAACCGCGACCTGTTGGTGCTCTACCTGCGCCAGAGCGCCGGCCGCACCCGCGCGATCGCCTGATTCCGTCTCTCAGCCGCCGCGCGCCACCGGCGCCATGAGGTAGGCCCCCGACTCGAACAGCTGCGCCTCGGCCTGGTCGATGCGCCGGATCACCGGCTTGCCCGCGCGGCTCGCGAGCAGTTCGACCAGCGCTTCCGTCACGGCCACGCCGGCCGCCACCGAGGGGAAGAAAGAGGGGCTGTGGATGGTGAAAAGCAGCGTCTCGTCCGCCAGCAGCGACAGCGGCGAGGTCACGCTGTCGGTGATCGCCACGATGCGGCAGCCGGCCGCCTTCGCGGCTTCGGCCACCTGCAAAGCTTCGCGCGAGTAGGGCGCAAAGCTCGCCACCACCAGCGCGTCGCCCTTGGCGAAGGCGCGCTGCTGCATCTCGAGCGAGCCGCCCTGGCCGTCGACCAGGTGCACGCTGGTGCGAAAGAGCCGGTACACGTACACGAACGAGAACGCGATCGGAAAGCACGCGCGAAAGCCTGCCGCGTGCACGGCCGGCGCCTTCTCGAGCAGCACGCAGGCCTTGAGCAGCGCCGGCCCGCTCTGCTGGTGCGTGAGCTCCAGGTTGCGCCGCTGCACCTCGAACATCTCGCCGGTCAGGCCCTGGTCGGCGGCGCGGCCGACCAGCTGCTTGGCGCGCACGCCATACGTTTCGGTGCCCAGGCCCATGTCAGCGGCGAAGGCCTCCTTGAGCTGCGGCCAGCCGTCGAAGCCCAGGTGCTGGGCGAAGCGCACCAGCGTGGCCGGCGTGCTCTGCGCGCGCGTGCCGACGTTGCGCATCGAGCCGGTGACCACTTCGTTGGGGTGGTCGAGCACGTAGCGCGCCACTTGCTGCAGTGCAGGGCTCAGTTCGTTGAAGCGTTGGCGGATCAGTTCCTTGGCGCCCATGTGGGTGTCTCTTTTCTTGGGGTGTCTGGAACGAATGTACCGGAGCAGGGAAACCAAGGGAGTTGACGGAACAAATGTTCCAAATAATAATTCAGCCGAAACGTTAGTTCCAACCACAGTCCAGTTGCCAGCCGCCATGACGCACGTCTTCCACCGCCACCTTCGCCACACCCCGCCCGTTGCCGCCAGCGCGCAGGGCATGTTCATCCGCGACGCCGACGGGCGCGACTACCTCGATGCGTCGGGCGGCGCGGCCGTGTCCTCGCTCGGCCACGGCCACCCCGAGGTGATGGCGGCCATGCACGCGCAGATCGACACACTGGCCTACGCCCACACCAGCTTCTTCACGAGCGAGGTGGCCGAGCAGCTGGCCGACGAACTCATCGGTTCCGCTCCCGAAGGCATGAGCCACGTGTACCTCGTGAGCGGCGGCTCGGAGGCGGTGGAGTCGGCACTGAAGATGGCGCGCCAGTACTTCGTGGAAATCGGCCAGCCGCAGCGCACGCACTTCATCGCGCGCCGCCAGAGCTACCACGGCAACACGCTGGGCGCGCTCGCGGTGGGCGGCAACGCCTGGCGGCGCGAGCCCTTCGCGCCGATCCTCGTGCCGGCCACGCACGTCGCGCCGTGCTACCCGTACCGCGAGCAGCGCGCCGATGAAAGCGCCGAGCAGTACGGCCTGCGTCTGGCAGATGAGTTGGAGGCGGCCATCGTCGCGCAGGGCGCCGACCGCGTGATCGCCTTCGTGGCCGAGACCGTGGGCGGCGCCACCGCCGGCGTGCTCACGCCCGTGCCGGGTTACTTCAAGGCGGTGCGCGCGGTCTGCGACAGGTACGGCGTGCTGCTGATCCTCGACGAGGTGATGTGCGGCATGGGCCGCACCGGTTCGCTGCATGCCTGCGAGCAGGAGGGCGTGGCGCCCGACCTCATGACCATCGCCAAGGGCCTGGGCGGCGGCTACCAGCCGATCGGCGCGGTGCTGGCGCAGCGCAAGGTCGTCGAGGCCATGTCGAAGGGCAGCGGCTTCTTCCAGCACGGCCACACCTACCTGGGCCACCCGATGGCCTGCGCGGCGGCACTCGCGGTGCAGCAGGTGATCCGCCGCGACGGCCTCGTCGCCAAGGTGCGCGACGACGGCATCGCCTTCGGCTCGATGCTGGCCGAGGCGCTGGGCGACCACCCGCATGTGGGCGACATCCGCGGACGCGGCTTCTTCTGGGGCGTCGAGCTGGTGGCCGATCGCGCGAGCAAGCAGCCCTTCGACCCGTCGCTGAAGCTCCACACGCGCCTCAAGCAAGACGCGATGGCGCGCGGCCTGCTGTGCTACCCCTTCGGCGGCACGGTCGACGGCCGCCAGGGCGACCACGTGCTGCTGGCACCGCCGTACATCGCCACGCGCGACCACCTGCACGACATCGTCGCGCGGCTCGCGGCGTCGGTCGATGCGGTCACGCGCGGCGCGACGCGCTGAGCGTTCGACCCGTTCCCCATTTCTTCAACCGCCGTTCCGAGGAGCGTTTCATGCCCCAGCTTCGTCCGTCGCTTTCCATCGCCGCCGCCGTGTTTGCGCTGGCCTGTGCCGCGCTGCTGCCGACCAGCGCCGCGCAGGCGCAGGCCGCCAACGACACGCTCGCCAAGATCAAGGCCGGCGGCGCCATCACCTTCGGCTACCGCGAGGCCTCGTTCGGCTTCTCGTACCTGGACGGCAACCTGAAGCCGGTGGGCTACAGCATCGAGATCTGCAACCGCATCGTCGACGCGGTGAAGGCCGAGCTGAAGCTGCCGACCGTGGAGGTGAGGTACCAGGCCGTGACCTCGGCCAACCGCATCGCGCTGGTACAGAACGGCACGGTGGACATCGAGTGCGGCTCCACCACCAACCTGGTCGAGCGCCAGTCGCAGGTGGCGTTTTCGCCGGACATCTTCCGCTACAACGTGCGCACGCTGGTGAAGGCCGATTCGGGCATCAGGAGCATCGCCGACCTGCAGGGCAAGACCGTGGTCACCACGGCCGGCACCACGTCGTTCCGCCTGCTGCGCGCCGCCGACAAGGGCCGCAGCCTCGAGGTGAACCAGCTCTCGGGCAAGGACCACACCGACTCGTTCCTGCTGGTCGAGAGCGGCCGCGCGCAGGCCTTCGTGCTCGACGACATCCTGCTCGCGGGCCAGGTCGCCAACGCGCGCAACCCGAAGGACTTCGTCATCACTGGCGAAAGCCTGCGCACCGAGAACCAGTCGCTGATGTTCCGCAAAGACGACCCGGCCTTCAAGGCACTGGTAGACCGCGTGGTGTCGGGCATGATGAAGTCCGGCGAGATGGAAAAGCTCTACAGCAAGTGGTTCATGTCGCCGATTCCGCCCAAGGGCATCAACATCAACTACCCGCTCAATGCCGAGACGAAGGACGCGTTTGCCAACCCGTCGTCCAAAGGAATCTGAGCGCTTCGATTTCTGACTTCATGACACGCATCGCCCTCATCCACGCGCTCTCGCATTCCGTCGCCCCCATCAACGAAGCCTTCGCGCGCGACTGGCCCGAGGCCGTGCGCATGAACCTGCTGGACGACAGCCTCTCGGCCGACCTCGCACGCGACGGCAAGGGGCTCGACGCGGCGATGCACGAGCGCTTCCAGCGGCTGGCGCAGTACGCGGTGGACACGGGCGCGCGCGGCATCCTGTTCACCTGCTCGGCCTTCGGGCCGTGCATCGAGGCGGTGGCGCAGCGGCATGCGGGCATTCCGGTGCTCAAGCCCAACGAGGCCATGATCGAAGAGGCCGTGCAGGGCGAAGGCCGCCTGGGCCTGATCGCGACCTTTGCGCGCACGCTGGAATCGATGCCGCCGGAGTTTCCTTCGGGCATGGCGCTCGAGCTGGCGCTGGCTGAGGGCGCGCTGGCCGCGCTCGATGCGGGTGATGCACTGCGCCACGATGCACTCATCGCCGAACAGGCCGCCGCGCTGCGTGCGCGCGGCTGCATGCGCATTGCCCTGGCTCAGTTCAGCATGGCGCGGGCGCGTGGCGCCTGCGAGGCGGCGAGTGGCTTGCCGGTGCTGACGACGGT
This sequence comes from Variovorax paradoxus, assembly GCF_009498455.1. Lineage (NCBI taxonomy): Bacteria > Pseudomonadati > Pseudomonadota > Betaproteobacteria > Burkholderiales > Comamonadaceae > Variovorax > Variovorax paradoxus. The sequence goes on from NZ_CP045644.1 coordinate 3,658,815, forward strand.
CGACAGCGCGGTGCGTGCGCTGCGCCGTCGCGCGTCGACAGGCTCAGTGTGAGCCGCCGTTGCCGACGACCGTGAACAGCGTCGTCATCGCGACCTGCGCCGCTTCGCCGCGCCCGAGCGGACGGCCCGGGCCGGCATTGCCGCTGTCGGTTTCCAGGCCCTGCGCCAGGCGCCGGTAGATGTCCGACGAGGGCATGGTCGCCGCGGTGCCGAGCGCGTCGCAGTAGGTGTCGGTGAGCACGGCGGCCAGCCGTTCGCGCTGGGCATCGGACAGCGGGGGCGCATCGGCGGCGAAGACCGACGCCACGCAGTGCATCAGGTAGGCCTGCGTTTCGAGCGAGAAGGCCTGCTGGCGCACATAGTCTTCCACCGCGTGCCAGAAGAGGGTGTCGGAGGTGCGGCGCCAGCTTTCGAGCACCTTGCGCGACTTGGCGACCAGGTCGGCATGCGCGTCGTGCGGCTCGCTCGGGCGAAGCGCCAGGCCCTGCAGCGTGAGCGCGGCCACCGGGCCGGCCGCGCCGAGCAGGAAGCTCCAGAACTTCCAGCGCGCAAACCATTTCTTGTCGTGGGCCGGGCCCAGCGGCTCCAGCAGCCGGAAGTCGATGCACAGGGCCGCGTCGGCCTGCAGGCCGGAGGCCATGCGGTCGGCCTCCACGTGGCCCTGCGCCACGATGCAGGCGCCGGCGCCGCAGCGGTCGATGTCGGACAGGCGCTGCGTCAGCTGGCGCAGCTCGTAGGCCGAGGCGCCGGTGGCTTCGGCCACGCGCAGCATGCCGTGGCACTGCTCCCGCTCCCGCTGGCAGGGGCTCTTGAGTCGGTCTTCGACATGGTCGTCGAGCGTCGAGGGGCGTTCTTCAGCGACGCAGTCCTCGAGTTCACTCCCGGTGGTGAACGTTGACATGGATGCTCCTTCGGCCGCAGGTGAATAACTGTTACCAATATGTATTAATGCGCCGACGTCGAACATCACCTGAACTGGGTATTTCCTGCGGCCGAGGGCCTGAACAGGACCTGACCGAAGGCCTCGCGATAATCGCCGCTCTTACAAGGAGTACGCGTGGATATCGTTTTGCTGGTCAAGGCCGCTGTCATGGGCATCGTGGAGGGTCTGACCGAATTCCTGCCGATCTCGTCGACCGGCCACCTCATTCTTGCGGGCTCGCTGCTGGGCTTCGACGACGCCAAGGCCAAGGTGTTCGACATCGCCATCCAGACCGGCGCGATCTTCGCGGTGATCCTGGTCTACTGGCAGAAGATCCATTCGACCGTGGTGGCGCTGCCGCGCCAGCCCAAGGCGCGTCGGCTGGTGCTGAACGTCGTCATCGGTTTCCTGCCCGCGGTGGTGCTGGGCCTGCTGTTCGGCAAGATGATCAAGGCGCACCTGTTCATTCCGACCGTGGTGGCGAGCACCTTCATCATCGGCGGCTTCATCATCCTGTGGGCCGAGAAGCGCCCGCCGGGCTCGGTGCGTGTCGAGCACGTGGACGACATGACGCCCTGGGACGCGCTCAAGGTCGGCCTGGTGCAGTGCTTCGCGATGATCCCCGGCACCAGCCGCAGCGGCGCGACCATCATCGGCGGCATGCTGCTGGGCCTGTCGCGCCAGGCAGCGACCGATTTCTCGTTCTTCCTGGCGATTCCGACGCTGATCGGCGCGGGTGCCTACAGCCTCTACAAGGAGCGCGCGCTGCTGTCGGTGGCCGACATTCCGCTGTTCACGGTGGGCCTGGCCTTCTCGTTCATCAGCGCGTGGCTGTGCGTGCGCTGGCTGCTGAAGTACATCAGCACGCACAACTTCATTCCGTTCGCGTGGTATCGCATCGCCTTCGGCATCGTGGTGCTGGCCACGGCCTGGACCGGCGCAGTCGTCTGGGCCGAGTAAAGCAACAGCTTCAGGCCGCCGCGCCAAGCAGCGCGCCGGCGGCCTTCGCCTCCCGCCGCACGGCGATGGCGATCGGCCCGTCGATGGCCGGGTCGAACCCGCCCGTGGCACCCAGCGCGGTGATCACGGCGCACACCCTTCCCGCGTAGTCGTACACCGGTGCCGCCACGGCGCTGATGCCGCGCAGGTAGGTGTCCTTCACGATGGCGCAGTGCGCCTGCTGCACCTCGCGGCGCAGGGTGCCGATGGGGTCGGCGGCATCGAGCAGCGCGCGCATGTCCTCGGTGGCTTCGCCCAGCTCCTGCTCGGCCAGCGCCACCACGCGCGACTCGTCGAGCAGGCCCAGGAAGGCGCGGCCGGTGGCCGACCACAGCATCGACATCACCGAGCCGGCGCGCACGTTCACCGTCACCGGCAGGCCCGGCTCCTCGAAACGCACGATGGTCGGGCCCTTGTTGCCCATCACCGCGACGAAGCAGGTCACCTCCAGCGATTCGCGCAGCCGGATCAGGCAGGGCTCGGCCGCGCGGATCGGGTCGGCCTGGCGCATGGCGGCCAGCCCGATCTGGATCGCCTCGGGCCCCAGGTAGTAGTGCTGCGAGGCGGTGTCCTGGCGCACCAGGCTTTCTTCCATCAGGCTCGCAAGGTAGCGGTGCACCTTCGCCGGGCTCTCGCCCACGTGGGTGGCCAGCGCCGTGAGGCTGCTGCGCCCGCCCAGATGCGCCAGGCCCTTGAGCACGGCCATGCCGGTCTCGGCGGACTGCACGCGCTGGCGGCGCTCGCGGGGAGGGGAAGAAGGTGCTTCAGCGGGGGAGGTCATGTCGTCGGCATCTTAGGTGGCGGCCCAGGCGGCCGGGTAAACCCGTGGATCAATGATTACGCAATGCGTATGATAATTACGCAATACACAACATCCACTCCGGAGACACCCGATGAAGATGCACTTCGCCCGCGGCCTTGCGGTCCTGTCCCTCGCCGCCCTGGCCACCGCCGCCAGCGCCCAGACTGCCTTTCCGAACAAGCCGATCCGCTGGCTCGTGCCGTACGCGGCCGGCGGCGGCTCAGACTTCCTTGCGCGCACCGTCGCCCAGACGCTGTCGACCCAGGTCGGCCAGCCGGTGCTGGTGGACAACAAGCCGGGCGGCAACACCGCGCTGGCCGCCGCCGAAACCGCGCGCGCCCCGGCCGACGGCTACACCGTGCTCTCGGCTGACAACGGCACGCTGGTGTTCAACCCGGCGCTGTACAAGTCGCTGAGCTACAGCCCCACCAAAGACCTGGCACCCGTCACGCTCATGGGCAAGTTCCCCATGATCCTGGTGGTCGGCGCCAACTCGGGCTTTGCCACCGCCAAGGACTTCATCGCGCAGGCCAAGGCCAAGCCGGGCGGCATCAACTACGCCTCGGCCGGCGCGGGCAGCCCGCACCACCTGGCGATGGAACTGCTGAAGGTCGAGGCCAAGCTCTTCATGGTCCACGTGCCGTACCGCGGTGCGGCGCCCGCGCTGGCCGACGTGGTCGGCGGGCAGCTGCCGGCCATGATGGTCGACATGGCCGCCGGCGCCGGCTTCATCAAGGGCGGCAAGGTGCGCGCGCTGGCCGTGGCCAACCCCACGCGCCTGCCGCAGCTGCCCGACGTGCCCACCTTCGCCGAGCTCGGCTACAAGAACGTCGAAGCCGCCGCGCTGGTCGGCGTGGTGGTGCCCGCGGCCACGCCGGCCGACGTGGTGAACACGCTCAACCGTCAGCTGGTGGCCGCCATCCACGAGCCCTCGGTGAACAAGCGCATGGTCGACTTCGGCGTCGAGCCCGTGGGCAACACGCCCGCGCAGTACACCGAGCTGCTCAAGGCCGAGACCGCGCGCTGGCACAAGCTGATCCGCGACCTGAAGATCACGCTCGACTGAGTCTGCTGCCATGTCCGATACCGCCATGCCTTCTCGCACCTCCGGCTGCCCCGTCGCGCACGGGGCGCTCTCTGCCGAGCGCACGCCCACCGGCTGCCCCGTGAGCCAGCGCGCCGCCGAGTTCGACCCCTTCGAAGACGGCTACCAGCAAGACCCGCCCGAGTACGTGCGCTGGGCGCGCGAGCAGGAGCCGATCTTCTACAGCCCCAAGCTGGGCTACTGGGTGATCACGCGCTACGACGACATCAAGGCGGTGTTCCGCGACAACCTCACCTTCAGCCCGTCGAACGCGCTGGAGAAGATCACGCCCACGGGCGACGAAGCCAATGCCGTGCTCGCAAGCTACGGCTTTGCGCTCAACCGCACGCTGGTGAACGAGGACGAGCCGGCCCACATGCCGCGTCGCCGCGCGCTCATGGACCCGTTCACGCCCGAGGCGCTGAAGCACCACGAGCCGCTCGTGCGCGAACTCGCGCGCAGCTATGTCGACCGCTTCATCGACGACGGCCGCGCCGACCTCGTCGACCAGATGCTGTGGGAGATTCCGCTCACCGTGGCGCTGCACTTTCTCGGCGTGCCCGAGGAAGACATGGACACGCTGCGCAAATATTCCATTGCGCACACCGTCAACACCTGGGGCCGTCCCAAGCCCGAGGAGCAGGTGGCCGTGGCGCACGCCGTCGGCAACTTCTGGCAGTACGCCGGCAAGGTGCTCGACAAGATGCGGCAAGACCCCGACGCACCGGGCTGGATGCAGTACGGCATCCGCAAGCAGATGCAGCACCCCGAGGTCGTCACCGACTCGTACCTGCACTCGATGATGATGGCCGGCATCGTCGCCGCCCACGAGACCACCGCCAACGCCACCGCCAACGCCGTGAAGTTGCTGCTGCAGCACCCGCAGGTGTGGCAGGAGCTGTGCGACGACCCGGGCCTCATTCCCAACGCGGTCGAAGAGTGCCTGCGCCACAACGGCTCGGTGGCCGCCTGGCGCCGGCTCGTCACCAAAGACACGCAGGTCGGCGGCGTCGACCTGCCGGCGGGCTCGCGGCTGTTGATCGTCACCTCGTCGGCCAACCACGACGAAGGCCACTTCGCCGATGCCGACCTGTTCGACATCCGCCGCGACAACGCCAGCGACCACCTGACCTTCGGCTACGGCTCGCACCAGTGCATGGGCAAGAACCTGGCGCGCATGGAGATGCAGATCTTCCTGGAGGAGTTCACGCGCCGCCTGCCGCACATGCGCCTGTCGGAGCAACGCTTCAGCTACGTGCCCAACACCTCGTTCCGCGGCCCCGAGCACCTGTGGGTCGAGTGGGACCCGCGCGCGAATCCCGAGCGCGCCGATGCCGGCCTGCGCGACGTGCAGGTGCCCGTGCGCATCGGCGAGCCGTCGGCGCACGCCATCGCGCGGCCCGTGGTGGTCGAGCGCGTGACGCCGGTGGCCGAGGGCATCGTGCGGCTGCGCCTGGTGTCGCCCGACGGCAAGCCGTTGCCGCGCTGGACGCCGGGCTCGCACATCGACGTCGAATGCGGCACGCCCGAGCTGTCGCGCCAGTACTCGCTGTGCGGCGACCCCGACGAAGCCCACGCCTTTGAGATCGCCGTGCTGCACGAGCCCGAAGGCCGCGGCGGTTCGGCCTGGGTGCATGCGAACGTGAAGGTGGGCGACCGCCTGCGCATCCGCGGCCCGCGCAACCACTTCCGGCTCGACGAGTCGTTGCCGAAGGCGATCTTCATTGCCGGCGGCATCGGCATCACGCCCGTGAGTGCGATGGCGCGGCGTGCGAAGGCGCTGGGCATGGACTACGAACTCCACTACAGCGGCCGCAGCCGCGCCACCATGGCTTTCGTCGACGAGCTGGCTGCGCTGCACGGCGAGCGCCTGCACGTGCATGCGGCCGACGAAGGCCGGCGCAACGACCTGCGTGCGTTGCTGGCCACGCCTGTGCCCGGCGCACAGGTGTATGCCTGCGGCCCGCTGCGCATGCTCGAAGCGCTCGAAGACTGCTGCGCCGCGTGGCCCGAAGGCGCGTTGCGCGTGGAGCATTTCGAATCGACGCTGGCCACGCTCGACCCGTCGAAGGAGCATGCCTTCGAGGTGGAGCTGAAAGACTCCGGCCTCGTCATCACCGTGCCGCCCGACCAGACCTTGCTGACGGCGCTGCGTGCCGCCAATGTCGATGTGCAGAGCGACTGCGAAGAAGGGCTGTGCGGTTCGTGCGAAGTGCGCGTGCTGGCCGGCAAGGTCGATCACCGCGACGTGGTGCTCACGCGCAGCGAGCGGGATGCGAACACGAAGATGATGGCTTGCTGCTCGCGTGCCTGCGAGGGGCGACTGGTGCTCGAACTCTGAGCCTCCTCGCAGGCTGCATTGATCCATCGCAAGTGTTCCGCGACACGCCCATCGCATAGTGGGTCGTGCCGAGTCGGCACCTCACCGAAGGAACCATGTGATGAAGACGAGAACCACCGCGGCCCTGCTTTTCACGGCGCTGCTTGCCGGCCCCGTGCTGGCCGCCACCTGCGACATCGAGATCGAAGGCAACGACGCGATGCAGTTCAACAAGACCGCCATCGCGGTGCCGGCGAGCTGCAAGCAGTTCACCGTGAAGCTCAAGCATGTCGGCAAGATGCCCAAGGCTTCGATGGGCCACAACTGGGTGCTGAGCAAGGCCGCTGACGCGCCAGGCGTGGCGGCGGATGGCATTGGCGCAGGGCTGGACAAGGCCTATGTGAAGTCGGGCGATGCCCGTGTCATTGCCCATTCGAAGGTCATCGGCGGCGGCGAGACCGATGCCGTGAGCTTCGACGTGGCCAAGCTCAAGGCCGGCGACAGCTATGCCTGGTTCTGCTCGTTCCCCGGCCATGCGTCGCTCATGAAGGGCACGCTGACGCTGGTCAAGTAGCCGCACCGCCCAAAGGCATCAGCAGCACCACCTGCGTGTCGCCGGGCTGCGACTGCAACTGAAGCTCCGCGCCCAGGCGGCGTGCCCGCGCCTGCAAATTACGCAGCCCCGCGCCGCCGCTCACGCTGTGAACCGCGAAACCGCGGCCGTCATCACGCACGCTGAGTTGCAGTTCGGCGCCCGCGCGCGCCACCGTCACGTCCACGCGCCGGCCTGCGCTGTGCTTGAGCACATTGGTCAGCGCCTCCTGCAGGAAGCGCATCAGGTCCAGGCTCTGCGAGGGCGCGAGTTCGAGCGTGTCGATGCCCGAGACCTTCCATCGGCAGTCGATGCCGTTCGCGTCCAGCAGCTGCGCGCTGCGGTAGCGCAGCGGCGCCAGCAGCTCGCCGAGTGCGCGCGCACCGTCGTCGCGGCCCGTGGCGTCGATGATCAACCGCAGGTCGTCGCGCAGGCTTTTGAGCATGGCCAGCAGCTGCGGCGCGCTGAGGTTGCCGGGCGTGCGTTCCAGTGTCGCGATGCTGCCCACCAGCATGCCACCGAGGCCGTCGTGCAGGTCGCTCACGAGGTTGACGCGCTCGCCGATGCGTGCGTGCGCAAGTTCGAGTGCGTGCTGTTGCGCGAGCGTGGCCGCCAGCTCGGCCTTGGCGGCGTTCACTTCCTCGATCAGCTCGGTGTTGAAGTTCTCGATGCGCTTCAGGCTCTGCACGAAGCGCCCGGCCTGCGTGAGCGCCATGCCCAGCAGCAGCACGTACGAGGACATGGTCGTGTAGTAGATGTTGCTGTCGATCACCTGCGTGAACACCAGCAGGTCGTGCGCGCCCGTGAGCGCCGACACCGCCATGAACGGCGCGAGCGAACGCATCGGGCTGCCGCGGTGGCGCAGCGCGTGGAAGATGCCGGCGCTGTTCACGGCGATGATCGTGAGGCCGCCGACCAGGGTCCAGATCGCGCGGTGCGTGGGCAGGTTCGCGGTGCCTGCAAACCACAGGTCGAGCACACCGATGATTGCTATCGCGAACGCCACGATTTCGAGGCGCGGCAGGCGCCGCCCGGCAAAGCGCAGCACGAACACGCCATACGACACGCTGAAGAACAGCAGCAGCGAGGTGTTCAGCGCCTGCCAGCTGTGGTTGCTGGCAAAGGGCCAGGGGCTGGTGGCGACCTGGTTGTAGCCGAACAGCAGCCACAGCACCGACATCGCGGCGAACCAGCCATAGGCCGTTTCGCGCCGGCGCAGCAGCCACCACGCCGCGAAGAAGGCCGACACCGCCGCGCTGGTCGCCAGGCCGAACACCTGCAGGTCGCGCCGCATGAGCTGCTCGCGGCCGAACTCGGCCTGCAGGGCGGCGGGCGTGCCCAGGCTCACCGGCCCCAGCCCGGCCTGGTAGGCCGACAGGCCCGACACGCGCACCAGCAGCGTGTTGGTGCCGGCGCGCAGTTGCGGCGCGGCCAACAGCCAGTAGCGCGGCGAGTTCCACGCGCGCGTGAGCGGCTCGACCAGGCTGCGGTCGCGCCAGATCGCCGTGCCGTTGAGCGAGACCTCGCCGGCCATGTTCAGGTAGTGCAGCAGCAGTCCGGACTCGGTCACCGGCGCAGGCTGCTCCCAGGTCAGCCGGTACCAGACCACGCCGTCGAAACCGGGCCAGCGCGTGGCCCAGCTGTCGGGCAGGGCGACGGGCGTCCAGCCGTCGGTGGGCGGGGTCGTGTCGTCCCAGCCGGTGCCGCGTGCGGCTTCGGCGCGCAGTTCAGGAACAGCAGGTGTTTGTGCGTGTGCGCTGCCCGTCGAGAGCAGCAACCACAGGGCCCACAGCGCAAGGCCCGCGAAGAAGAACCTCAGCGCAGCAGGCCGTGCCGTCGTCCCTGGTAGATCGCCTCGGTGCGCGAGTTGACGGCCAGCTTGCGGTAGATGTTCTTGGTGTGGCATTCCACGGTCAGTCTGGAGATCGACAGCGCCTCCGCCATGTCGCGGTTGCTCATCCCTTGCGACACGAGCTCGAGGATTTTGCGCTCGCGCGGCGTGAGTGCGACGGGGGCCAGCGTCGGCGCGTCGAAGGGCGGCGGCGGGGCGGGCAACTGCGCCGCCACCCAACCGAGGATGCGGCGTGCGATGGCCGGGTCGATCGGCGCGCCGCCTTGCTCGATGCTGCGCAGCGCGATGCTGAGCTCCAGGTCGTCGCGTTCCTTCAGCAGGTAGCCGATGGCGCCGGCGCGCAGCGCCGCGAAGATCACGGCCTCGGTGCGCCAGGCCGAGATCACCACCGCGGGCACCAGCCGGTGGTGCACGTTCATCCACTCGATCAGGTCGACGCCGCTGCCGTCGGGCAGGCCGATGTCGACCAGCGCCACGCCGAAATGCTGCTGCTCCAGCAGCGAGCGCGCGGCGGCCACGCTGTCGGCCCAGGCGATCTGGGGCTCGTCGCAGCCGAGCGTGGACAGCACGTACGCCAAGCGCTCCCGCATCGCCGGATCGTCTTCGACCACCAGCGCAGGGCTCAGCGAGACCACTTCAACGTCTTCCAGGAGAGGGGCAGACATAGGACGACATTTTTGAGCCGTGATGTACGTGGTGCAACGTTTTTTCTTAAAAGAAACGACTGTTTCTAAAGTTCCTATTTGTATCTTGATGTTAATTCAACGCCGAGGCAAACCTAGTCGAGGATGACCCCACCACTCAGGTTGACTATTGCCCCGGTCATGGCGCCGGCCAGCGGCGACGCCAGGAACACCGCGGTGCCCGCCAACTGGTCCAGCGAGGGCAGGCGCGCCACGAGCAAGCCCTCGGGCCGCTCGGCCAGCATCTGTTCGACCGTGAGGCCGAGGCGCTCGGCCGCCGGGCGAAACACCTCGCCGCTGTGCGAGCCTGCGGCCACCGCTTCGGGAATCGCGTGCGAACGGATGCAGGCGGTGCGGATGCGAAAGGCTGCCAGCTCGCCCGCCATGTGGCGCGTGAGCCCCTCCACGCCGGCGCACGCCACGGCATGCCCGAGGTACCCCGGACCGGGTAGGCGCGAGGCGGGCGTCGACACCGACAGGATCACGGCGCCGCCGCGCGCCGCCATGTGCGGCGCCACGGCCTTGGCGGTGAGGAAGTTGCTGCGCGTGTAGGCGTGGACGGGGACGAAGTAGTCCTCCAGCGACAGCTCGGCCAGCGGCCGGCCCTGCACGTGGAAGATGCCGACGGCGTTGAACGCGAGGTCGATGCCGCCGGCCTGCTCGGCGACCTCGGCCGCGTGGCGCAGCATCGCGGCTTCGTCGAGCGCATCGACCACCGCGGCTTGCGCGCGGCCGCCGGCGGCGGTGATGTCTCGCACCACCGCATCGAGCTTGTCGCGGCTGCGGCCGGTGATGAACACATGGGCGCCTTCGCGTGCAAAGGCACGGGCGACGGCACCGCCGAGGGCTCCGCTGCCGCCGTGGATCACGGCGCAGCGGTCTTTCAAAGACTGAATGGTCGAGGGCATGAGCACTTCTCCTTGGAGTCTGGAAGGGCGACCTGCGACATGCAGGCGCTCGTTCCAAGGACGGCGCAGGCCCCGGCGATCCGACAGCCGTGTGTGTTTTTTTCAGACCTGCGGGATGCGCGGCGCGATCACGCCCGGGTCGTACCAGGTCACCGGGCGGATCTCGAACACGCCGCCCTCGAAGTCCAGCCGCCGCGCCGCATGCCGCGCCTCTTCGAGCGACTCGCACTCGACGATGTAGAGGCCCATGAGCTGCTCCTTCGTCTCGGCGAAGGGCCCGTCGGTCACCAGCGGATGGGCTGCGCCGGCGTGCCGCACCGTGGTGGCGGTGTCGGGCTTCAGGCGCAGCACGGTGCCGAGCCGGCCCGCGGCCTGCAGCTCGTCTCGCAGGTCGGTGTGGCGCTCGAGCATCTCGTCTTCGACCTCGGGCGCCCAGCCGGCCGCCGCAGCTTCGGAACCGTAGATCAGGATGGAATAGAGCATCGTTCGTCCTTTGCGTGGAGGGTGTCGGAGGAGGCGCCATTGCCGTGGGCTTCGAGGCGGTCGAGCAGCAGGCGGATGTGCGCGGCCTCGGCGGCGGTGCGGGCCAGCGCAAGCGCGTCGGCAAAGGCGCGGCGCGCATCGTCGGCGCGGCCCAGCTGCATGAGCAGGCCGCCGCGCAGGCCGTGAAAATGAAAGTACGCCGACAGAGGAACCGCCAGCGCATCGACCATCGCCAGCGCCGCCTCGGGCCCGCGCACCTTCGCCACGGCCACCGCGCGGTTGAGCGTCACCACGGGCGAGGGCTGCAGCCGTTCGAGTCCGGCGTAGAGCCGGTCGATCTCGGCCCAGTCGGTGTCGGCTGCGCGTGCAGCCCGTGCGTGCGTGGCCGCGATGGCTGCTTGCAGCTGGTACGGCCCGATGCGGCGCTGGCGCAGCGCGGCATCGAGCAGGGCCAGGCCTTCGTCGATCGCCGCGCGGTGCCAGCGCGTGCGGTCCTGGTCTTCGAGCAGCACGACCATGCCGTCGGCGTCGAGCCGCGCCTCGGCGCGCGCATGCTGCAACAGCAGCAGGGCGTACAGGCCGGCGGTCTCGGGTTCGTCGGGAAACAGTTCGCACAGCAGGCGCGCGAGGCGGATCGCCTCTTCGCACAGCGCGACGCGCACATGCGCCGTGCCGCCGCTGGCCGCATAGCCTTCGTTGAACAGCAGGTAGACCACCGCGCCCACGGCCGCGAGCCGCTCACCGCGATCGCGCACACCGGGCGCATCGAAGGGCAGGCTAGCCGCGGCCACGCGCTGCTTGGCGCGCGTGATGCGCTGCTCCATCGCGCGCTCGCCGACGAGAAAGGCGCGCGCGATCTCCGCCACCGACAACCCCGAGACGATGCGCAGCGCCAGCGCGATCTGCTGCGCGAGCGGCAACGCGGGGTGGCAGCAGACAAAAAGCAGGCGCAGCACGTCGTCGCGGTAGTGCGACTGGTCGAGCTGTTCGGCGAGGTCGGGGTCGAGGGCCGCGTCCGCATCGCCGTCATCGCCTTCAGGCAGCGGATCGTGCCGGTCGCGCCGCCGCAGCTCGTCGAGCGCTGCGTTGCGCCCCACGAGGATCAGCCACGCCAGCGGATCGTCGGGCGGCCCTTGCTCGGGCCAGTGCCGCAGCGCGCGCAGGCTGGCTTCCTGGAACCCTTCCTCGGCCGTGTCCAGGTCGCGGAAGTAGCGCAGCAGCGCGGCCACCGCGCGCGGTCGTGCGGCGGTCAGCGTGGTGGCGATCCAGCTCAGCTCGGTGGTGGTCATCGTCGGCGCCGTGCGTGTCGCTTCGAAGGAAGGTTCAACCCCAAGGACGCGCCAGTATGCGGCGGGCCGACAGCAGCGCGCAAAAAAAGTCCGCGTGGACAATGCGGCGCATGTCCGATCTCCACGCCCTGACCCGACAGTTCCCGCATCCCGGTCGGCTCGACGCCATCCTGCTGCGCCCCGCGCGGCGCACGCCGGTTCAATCGGTGGAGGAGGTGCTGGCGATCGAAGCGCTCGGCCTGGCAGGCGATCGCGCCAGCGCCGGGCGCGGCGGTGGCAAGCGACAAGTCACGCTGATCCAGGCGGAGCACCTGCCGGTTGTCGCGGCGCTCGCGCAGCGCATGGAAGGTGTCGACGCCGGCCTGTTGCGCCGCAACCTCGTCGTGTCGGGCCTGAACCTGCTGGCGGCACGTTCGTTGTTTCGCGACCAGCCGCTGGTGCTGGCGCTCGGGCCCGAGGTGCTGCTCGAGATCACCGGGCCTTGCGAGCCCTGCTCGCGCATGGAAGAACTGCTGGGCGCCGGTGGCTACAACGCCATGCGCGGGCACGGCGGCGTGACGGCACGGGTGCTGCGTGGCGGTGTGCTGCGCGTCGGCGATGCGGTCGCCTGCCGCGTGGGCAGCAGCACTACCTGAGCGCCAACCTACATCAGGTTGCGCAGCGAAGCCTCGATCGCTGCCGCCGTGGCCAGCGGCTTTTCCATCGGGAACAGGTGGCTGCCGTCGAGCATCGTGATGCGACCCTTGGTGACCTGCTCGGTCATCGCCATGCCCACCTGCTTCATCTCGACCGACTGGCGTCCGCCGATGAACGCCACCTTGCACTTCAGTGGATGGCGGCGCAGCAGCCCGCCCAGCGTGTGGGGAAGGGTGTTGTAGATGGCGGTTTCCACGTCGCGGTCGAAGCTCAGGGCGCGCGTGTCTTCGCTGTCGAAGGTGCCGTGGTCGATGTAGTCGTGCAGCACCTGCTCGTCCCACTTCGCGAACGCCTTCTTGCTGCGGAAGTGCTCGAACACCGCCTCGCGGTGCTCCCAGCTGTTGCGGCGCTTGCGGCTGGTGGCGCCGGGCGACATGCTCTTCATGAACGGCGTGCGCTTGACCACGTTGAGCGTGTTCGCGCGCCAGCCGCCGAGGATCGGCGAATCGATCAGCAGCACGCCGCGCGCCAGCTCGGGGTGGCGTGCCGCGCACATGAGGCTCAGGAAGCCGCCCAGCGAATGGCCGATGAGGAACACCGGGCCGCCCGCGCGGTCGGCGCGCAGCCTGGCGAAGTCGGCCAGCTGCTGCACCAGGTGCGGCCAGTTGTCGGTGACGGGGTACTTCGGGTCGTGCCCGAATTTCTCGATGGCGTCGACGTCGAAGCCCCGGTTGCGAAGGCTGTCGAGAACGACGCGGTAGGTGCTCGCCGGGAAGCTGTTGCCGTGCGAAAAGATGACAGGAGGCACGGACAGATTCAGATGAGCTTTTCGTCGGGCGTGGAGATCTTGCGCAGCGGGCTGTGGCGCGTGGCCGGCATGCGCAGTGGGTGGTCGGTGACGCCGTCGTCCCACACCGGGTCTTCGATGCTGTCGAACACTTCGCGCAGCTTCTGGCCCCAGCTGTTGTGCATCATGCGGTAGTAGGGGTTGTCGGCGTCGATGCAGATCACGCGATCGGTCTCGAGCTTGTTGGCCTCGTACACCACCAAGTCGAGCGGCAGGCCGACCGACAGGTTCGACTTCATGGTCGAGTCCATCGACACCAGCGCGCACTTGGCGGCTTCGTCCAGCGGTGTCTCGGGCGTGAGCACGCGGTCGAGCACGGGCTTGCCGTACTTCGATTCGCCCACCTGGAAGTAAGGCGTTTCAGTGGTGGCTTCGATGAAGTTGCCTGCGGCGTAGACGAGGAACAGGCGCATGCCTTCGCCCTTGACCTGTCCGCCGAAGATGAACGACACGTTGAAGTCGAGGCCCGCATGCTTGAGCGCCTCGGCATCGCGGTCATACACATGGCGCACGGCCGAGCCCAGCACGCGCGCGGCGTCGAACATGCTCTTGGCGTTCCAGATCGTGATGGGGTCGCCCTGCGAGCCGTCTTCGCGCGTTTCGCGCAGCTCTTCGATCTGCAGGATTTCGCGCACCGACTGCGAGATGCTCAGGTTGCCCGACGACAGCAGCACCATGACGCGGTCGCCCGGCTGTTCGTAGACGATCATCTTGCGGAAGGTGCTGATGTGGTCCACGCCCGCGTTCGTGCGCGAGTCGGAGAGAAACACCAGGCCGGCGTTGAGTTTGATGCCTACGCAATAAGTCATGGGTTCGCCTTGCAGGAACTGGGCCCGCTCATGCGGTACTGCGTTCACGTGCGTTCAGTTTCTGGAGGGCATAGAGCGCGTCGAGGGCTTCGCGCGGGCTCATGGTGTCCGGGTCGAGGGCAGCCAGCGCGGATTCTACGGCGCTGACCATGGGGGTTTCGGCGGCGGGCGGGGGCGCGAACAGGTCGACCTGCGCACGCGTTTGCGCATGCTGCGATTCGAGCGCGTCGAGTGCCTGTCGCGCATGGTTGACCACCGCCGCAGGCATGCCCGCGAGGCGCGCCACCTGGATGCCGTAGCTCTTGCTGGCCGGGCCCGGCTGCATCTCGTGCAGGAACACGATGTCGCGGCCTGATTCAGTCGCGCTCACGTGCATGTTCACGGCGCCATGGTGCGTGGCCGGGAACTCGGTCAGCTCGAAGTAGTGGGTTGCGAACAGCGTGAAGGCCTTGCTGCGGTCGTGCAGCTGCGCCGCGATGCCGGCCGCCAGCGCCAGGCCGTCGAAGGTGCTGGTGCCGCGGCCGATTTCGTCCATGAGCACCAGCGACTGCGCCGTGGCGCTGTGCAAGATCTGCGCGGCCTCGGTCATCTCGAGCATGAAGGTCGACTGCGCGTTGGCCAGGTCGTCGGCCGCGCCGATGCGCGTGTGAATGGCATCGATCGGCCCGAGCCGGCAGGCCGTGGCCGGCACGTGCGAGCCGATGGACGCCAGCAGCACGACGATCGCCACCTGCCGCATGTAGGTCGACTTACCACCCATGTTCGGCCCGGTGATGATCTGCATGCGCTGCTGCGGCCCCATCTGCGTGTCGTTGGCAATGAAGCTGCCCGACGACTTCTCGGCCAGCCGCGCCTCCACCACCGGATGGCGGCCTTGCTGGATCTCGATGCACGGGTGCGACACGAAGGTCGGCGCGCGCCAGTTCAGCGTGTGCGAGCGCTCGGCCAGCGCGCACAGCGCGTCGAGCGCGGCGATGCCGCCGGCCAGCTGCGTGAGCGCGGGCACCGACGGCTGCAGCGCGTCGAGCAGCTGTTCGTACAGCCACTTCTCGCGCGCCAGTGCGCGGTCTTGCGCGCTCAGTGCCTTGTCTTCGAAGGTCTTCAGCTCGGGCGTGATGAAGCGCTCGGCATTCTTCAGCGTCTGGCGGCGGCGGTAGTTGTCGGGCACCTTCGAGAGCGCGCTTTGCGTCACCTCGATGTAGAAGCCGTGCACCCGGTTGAACTGCACGCGCAGGTTGCTGATGCCGGTGCGCTCGCGCTCGCTGATCTCGAGCTTGAGCAGGAAGTCGTCGCAGTTCTCACTGATCTCGCGCAGCTCGTCGAGCTCGGCGTCGTGGCCGGTGGCGATCACGCCGCCGTCGCGCACCAGCGCCGACGGGTCGGGCTTGACCGCGCGCACCAGCAGGTCGGCGCAGCCCGGCGGCGGTGCGAGGCGTTCGGTGATCTGTGCCAGCAGCGCCGCGGCGCCCGGCAGCAGCGGCGCCAGTTGCTCGGCCTTCGACAGCGCGAGCTGCAACGCCACGAGTTCGCGCGGGCGCACCTGGCGAAGCGCAATGCGCGCCGCGATGCGTTCCACGTCGCTGGTGTTCTTGAGCTGCTCGCGCAGCGTGCGCCAGGGCGCAGCGGTGGCGCCGGGCCCGGGGGACTGCAGCGCGCCGATGGCGTCGAGCCGGCCCTGGGCTTCGCTGCGATCGCGGCGCGGCGAGAGCAGCCAGCGCTTCAGCAGTCGGCTGCCCATGCCCGTCATGCAGGTGTCGAGCAACGAGAACATCGTGGGCGAGTCTTCGCCGCGCAGCGTCTGCACCAGCTCGAGGTTGCGGCGCGTGGTGGGCGGCAGCTCGATCAGGTCGCCGTCGCGTTCCACCGACAGCCGCTGCACGTGCGACAGCGCGCGGCCCTGCGTGTGCTCGGCATAGCCCAGCAGCGCGGCGGCCGCGGCGTGCGCGTTGCCCAGCGATTCGGCGTTCCACGCCGCGAGGCTGTGGCTGCCCATCTGCTCGCTGAGCTTGCGCTCGCCCAGGCCGGGATCGAACTGCCACGCCGGACGCAGCGACAGCGTGAACGGCACGGCCGCACGCGCGGCCTTCAGGCGCTGCTCGAAAGCGGGCGTGACCTCGGCGCTGTACAGCAGCTCGCTCGGCGCGATGCGCGCGATCCAAGTTTCGAGTGCATCGGCCGGGCACTCGGCCAGCCGCAGCTCGGCACCCGTCACGCTGAGCCAGGCCAGGCCGCAGAAATTGCGTGTGCCTGCATGCACGGCGAGCAGCAGCGAATCGCTCTTGTCGTTGAGGAGTTCCGAATCGGTCAGCGTGCCGGGCGTGACCACCCGCACCACCTTGCGCTCGACCGGCCCTTTGCTGGCGCCGACCTCGCCCACCTGCTCGCAGATGGCCACGGATTCGCCGAGCTTGATGAGCCGCGCGAGGTAGGTGTCGACCGAGTGGAAGGGCACGCCGCACATCAGCACCGGCTGCCCGGCCGACTGGCCGCGCTGGGTGAGCGTGATGTCGAGCAGGCGCGACGCCTTTTCGGCGTCGGCCCAGAACAGTTCGTAGAAATCGCCCATCCGGTAGAACAGCAGCGTGTCCGGATGGTCGGCTTTGAGGCCCAGATATTGCGCCATCATGGGCGTGTGCCCGGAGAAGTCGCTGAGGGAAGGGGCGGGGTGGGCAGTCGTCGTTTTCACTCGGGCGATTATCGGGGACGGGCGAGCAGGGATCAGCCGACGGTCAGCGTGACCGGCTTGCCGATGCGGCTGAGCGCCGCAAGACACCTTTCCGGTTCCGAGGATGTGAACTTTGTCTGGAACTGACGCGGATCCATGGCGCGTCGTGGGTGCAGCCCAGAACTTTGAATCCGGAAGTTGCATCCGAACGTAGTCACGCGCATGACCGCGCGGACGCATAAGAACTTTGGAGGGAGACCCCAGTGAGCTTCGAGAACATCCGGAACCGATTTCAGGTGCCTGCCCGCAAGGGCGCCAGGGTGGTGGTGCGCGGGCAGACCGGCACCGTGACCACCGTGCGAGGGCTCACGCTGCGCGTGCGGCTGGACGGCATGCGGTGGTCGCAGCCGTACATGCCGGACGAGCTGCAATGGCTGCCGGCCGACGCGCCCGAGGCGCCCGAACCGGACGGGGAGGCCGAAGGCGACCACTGACGCGGCCGGCGGCCCGCACCGCCCCTCCTAAAATCCATCGGCGCAAACCCCGCGTGAAGAACAAAGGCGCCCATGGCCCCGTCGGATGAAATCAAAGGCCCTGCAGCGGACGCGCTCCCGGACACCGCCACCTTGCCCGCTGAACTCGCGGCGCTGTATCTGTGCATGTCGCCGGCCCAGCTGGCGGACCTGCGCAAGTCGAAACGGCCCGAAGGGCGCCCGGGCACGGGCAACAGCGGCCCGTCCGTCATCCGGCCCGTCGAAGGCACAGGCTGCGCCAAGGACCCGGCGCTTTACCAGCTCGGCACCTTGCGCGAATTTGCCAAGGCGAACGCCGCCCCTTCCGCCTTCGACACCGCGCTGAACACCGGCCTGCTGGGCTGGGTCAGCGCCAAGCTGCCTTTCTTTGCCGAGCGCGAGCCCCGCATCAAGCGCGGCAAGCGCGTGCTCATCGGCGGCGCCTGGGACCGCACCGATCCGTTGCGCGAGCAGCGCTTCGTCGCACTGGCCAAGGGCCGCATTCGCTTCACGTCGCTGACGTGTGCCGAAGCCGCGGCGAGCCTGTGGGCCGACGTGGCCAGCCACCGCGCACTCGCCGACCAAGGGCTGGCGTTGCTCAGCCGCGAGACGCAGGCCATCGAGGCCTCGCTCGCAGAGACGGCCGCCCTGGCCGCGACCGCATCGACCGATGCGGCCGCCTGAGTTCATTCCAAGTTCGAAGAGGGAAGCGCCCCGATGCTGATCAATTGCGTGGCCTATGAAAACGGCGCCAAGCTCGCCGACATTCCCGTCGAGGACATCAGCGAGTACATCTCCCGGCGCGGCTGTTTCGTGTGGGTGGCATTGAGCGACGCCACGCCCGAAGAGCTGGCCCAGATGCAGGAAGAATTCGACCTGCACCCGCTGGCCGTCGAAGACGCCCAGCATGGCCACCAGCGGCCCAAGGTCGAGGAGTACGGCGACTCGCTGTTCGTCGTGATGCACCTGGTCGAACCTTCGGGCGAAGGCGAGGGCGGGCACAGCGTGAATGTGGGCGAGGTCAACGTGTTCGTCGGAAAGAACTACGTGCTGTCGGTGCGCAACCGCAGCCAGCAGGGCTTCCTGGGCGTGCGCGAGCGTTGCGAGCGCGAGCCCGACCTGCTGCGCAACGGCGCGGGCTTTGTGCTGTATGCGCTGATGGACGCGGTGGTCGACCGCTACTTTCCGGTGATCGACGCGCTCGAGGTGGAACTCGAATCCATCGAGCAGCAGATTTTTGCGCAGGGCGGCGCGGCGCGCGACAAGATCAAGCAGCTGTACGACCTGAAGCGCCGCAGCCTCATTCTCAAGCGCGCGGTGGCGCCACTGGTGGAGGCGGCGGGCAAGCTGCACGGCGGGCGCGTGCCGCAGATCTGCGTGGGCACACAGGAGTACTTCCGCGACGTGGGCGACCACCTGGTGCGCATCAACGGCTCGATCGACGCGGTGCGCGACACCATTGCCACGGCCGTGCAGGTGAACCTCTCGATGGTCACCATCGAAGAGAGCGAAGTGACGAAGCGGCTCGCTGCGTGGGCCAGCATCTTCGCGGTGTGCACTGCGTTTGCGGGCATCTGGGGGATGAACTTCGAGCACATGCCGGAGCTGAAGTTTCGCTATGGGTATGCGATGGCGCTGGGGTTGATCGTCAGTACCTGCGGGTATCTGTATTACCGGTTCAGGCGCGTCGGCTGGCTTTAGGGGGATTTCTCCCTTCCGGGGAGGGTGGGGTGGGGCTCGCGGCGCCTAAATCCTCAGCGGCTTTTCAAAGGCCGCTTGCCCCCATCCCAGCCTTCCCCCGGGAGGGGAAGGAGCAGTACCAAAACGAACACTTACTCGTCGTGGGTGTCGTGCGTCGCAACCGCACCGCGACGCCAGTAACCCGACGCCCGAACCCACTTCGGGTTCGCACCGCGCTCGCCCACGAGGTGTGCACGCAGCGTCTTCGCAATCGCTGATTCGCAACCGACCCACGCATGGAAATCGCCAGCTGGCAGTTCCATCGTTTTCAGCGTATCGACCAGCACCGGGCTCAGCCCCGGCGCCGCGCCTTGGCGGTGTACCCAGCGCAGCGTGAGGTCGGCCTGCGTCTCGAAGGGAATCTCGTCGGCTGCGCTGTCGACTTCCGCCAGCACCACCACGCGTGCACCAGCCGGCAGTTCGGCCAGGCGGCGTGAGATCGCGGGCAGGGCGGTGTCGTCGCCGATCAGCAGGTGCCAGTCGAATTCGGTCGGCACGATGAACGAGCCGCGCGGGCCGCCCACGCCCACGATGTCGCTAGGCTTGGCCTGCTCGGCCCACTGCGTGGCGGGGCCGGCGTCGTGCAGCGCGAAGTCGATCTCCAGCGTGTTGGCTTGCGCGTCGTGGCGGCGCGGCGTGTAGTCGCGCATGGCCGGGCGTCCGCCTTCGGGCCACACCGGGCCGTCGGGGCCGACGGTCGGCAGCGTGAGCTGGCCGGTGGTGGCATCGGGAAAGAACAGCTTCGCGTGGTCGTCGAAGCCGGGGCTCGTGAAGCCTTCGAGCGCGTCGCCGGTCAGCGTGATGCGGATCAGGTGCGGCGTCACGCGCTGCACGGTCTTTACCGTGAGTTGGCGAAAGCGCAGTTCGTGGCGCACGCGGCGCGGCGTGCGGTCGGGCGTGTCGGAAGAAGAGGAAGTGGTGGTGGTGAAGTCGGTCATTTCAGGTGGATTCAGATGCGTTCGAGCTGTTGTGCGGCGCTGTCGAGCACCGCGGCGAATTCGTGGGCTTGTTGTTCGGTGAGGGGGGCGCCGCCGAGGCGCAGGCGCATCGCGAGCTTGAGGTTCTCGATGGCGCGGGTGACTTGCGGCGGCCGTCCGGCACGCGGGCCGGCGCCGTCCACGCCGCCCGCCATGCGGGCCATCATGGCGTCGGCCGTCTCGCGGTTGGCGGCCAGAAACTCCTGGCCGCTCGGCGTGATGCTGTAGCGCTTGCGACCGCCGACGTCGGCGGTTTCCACGCTCAGGTAGCCGAGTTCTTCCAGCAGCGTGAGCGTCGGGTAGACCACGCCGGGGCTCGGCGCGTAGGTGCCGCCCAGGCGGTCTTCGATGGCCTTGATGAGTTCGTAGCCGTGCGAGGGCTTGTCGGCAATGAGCTGCAGCAGCACGAAGCGCAGCCCGCCATGGCCGAACACCCGGCCCGCGCCGCCGCCGCGTCCGCCGCGCAGCCCGCGGCCGCCCCCCGAGAGGCCGTCGTCGTGTTCGCCGCGCGGGGCGTGGCAATGGTGAGGGTGGTGCGGGGCGTGGTGGGAGTGGCGCATGGGGTTGTCTTTCTTGATCGTGTCTGAAACTATTCTAGATATATCGAAATAGAAATGAAAAGTCGCCCCCTGAGACGACCCTGTCCGTCGCAGGGGCTCTGCGGCGTGGCCCCGGCGGGCTACAGCGGGCGCACGGGCGCCGCGCGCGCAATCAGGCGGATCTGCTCGAAATCCAACCGGTCCAGCGCCTGGCGAAGCGTCAGCACCATCGGCTGGCTGTGCGCCTCGGCGGCCAGCCGGTTCACCCATTCGTGCAGGTCGCTCCAGCGCCCGTCGCGGGCCAGCGCTTCGAGCTCGTCCTTCTGCGCCGGCGACAGCGGCGTCAGCACCGGCAACTGCCGGCGGCGCGCCCTGGGCTTCAGGCGCGGAATGGGTGCGGCGATGGGTTCCGGCAACGGCGGCGCAGGCACATCCGACGCTGACGAAGGCGCCGGCTCCGTCGACAGCGAGAAGACCACGCGCGTACCGGTCCCCATGCCGCTGTGGATCGCCAGCTGCCCGCCCATCCGCTGCACGATGCGCTGTGCAATCACCAGCCCGAGGCCGCCGCCCGCCATGCTCGGCGCGTTGTCGGCCAGCAGGCGGGTCATGCGGTCGAGCGTGTCGGTGTCGATGCCCGTGCCGCTGTCGGTCACCTCGAAATGCAGCTGCCACGCATCGCCGACGGCGGCGGGCAGGGCGTGCACGCGCAGCGCGATCGTTCCGTTGCGCGTGAACTTGGCCGCGTTCGAAAGCAGGTTCAGCACCACCTGCTGCAGGCGCTTGCCGTCCAGGCGGACCATGGCCGGAAGCGCGCCGTCGATCGTCAGTTCGAAGCTGTTGTGCTGCCGTTGCGCGAGCGCGTCCGCGTACTGCGCGACGTTGTCGACCAGCGTGCGCAGCTGCACCGGCTGCGGCTCGACGGCCAGCGGCGCGAGTTCGCCCTTGGCGTAGTCGACCAGGTCATCGATGAGCTCCAGCTGGTAGCCCGCGCTGCGCTCGATGGCGGCCAGCCGCTCGGGCGCGGGCATGTCGCCGGCGTCCTGCATCAGCCTCAGGTTGCCCAGGATGGTGGCCACCGGCGCGCGCAGGTCGTGGCTGATGTAGGCCAGCAGCTCCTTCTGCTCGCGCGTGCGCTGTTCGGCCTGGCCCAGCGCCTCGCTCAGGGCGCGGGTCTTGCGCACCACTTCTTCTTCGAGCCGCTGCTGTTCCTGGGCCTGCCACGCCAGCAGCGTCTGCTGCGCCGCGTTGCGTTGGCGCGTCTCCTGGAACGAACACGCCGTGATCGCGAACGCGCCGACCAGCATGCCCGGGAACGCCAGCGCATCGTGGTCGAAGTCGGACATCGAGCGCTCCGCGAACATCAGCGCCGACATGCGCATGAGCGCGCCCACGCAGATCACGAGCATCACCAGCAGCGACAGCCGCCCGCCCGGGCCGGCGCGCCGCTGGTAGATGAAGGTGCAGACCGTCAGCGCGAGCACGATCAGCGGCGCGTTCACCATGCCGATGGACGCGAAGGTCGCGTAGGGGCCGAACAAGGTGCCCAGCATCACGACGATTTCGACAGCGGCCAGCACGAACAGCAGCGGGCGCCCCGGCACGCGCATGGGGCTCTGGCGGCTGCGCTCGTGAAAGTACAGCAGCAGGCACAGCGCCGTGGCCGCCACCATCACGCTGTGCCCGCGGTAGCTCCAGTCGGTGCTGTTCGGCCACAGCGCGATGCGCGCATAGCCCCGGTAGGTGGCCTCGTACAGCGCCAGCAGCGCAAAGCTGCCGGCCTGGAACGCGAGCATCGGCGCGCGCGAAATCCACCACAGCGCGGCCGAATAAACCGCAAAGGCCAGCAGCCCGCCCATCAGCAGGCCGCTCAGCAGCGCATGGTTGCGTTCGATGTGATGCCACGCCTCGTCGGTGTGCAGCTCCAGCACCAGCTTGATCTGGCCCGTGCTCATCACGCGCACCAGCACCTGCACCGATTCGCCCGGCTGCAGGTCGATCTGCAGCTGCGGAATGCGGTCGTAGCGGTGCGTGGCGTCCATCGGGTCGGACACGCCGGCCTGCGCGTGCGTCCATGCGGGCTGCCCATTGCGCGTGCGCAGCAGGTGAAAGTCGACGTGCCGCAGCCACGTCACGTTGAGTCCGAGGCGCGCCGTGCGGACCTCCGGCGCATCGTTGACGAGCGACAGGCGCAGCCAGACCGCCGATGTCGAGAACCCGCGCATCAACTGGTCGGGCGTGGCGGGCGCGAACCCGTTCGCGCCACCGCTCGGCAAGGCGAGCACCTCGCTGGCCGACAGGCGGGCCGAGGGGTCTTCCAGCACCTCGACCGTCTGTTCGACGGCGAGGTTGCCCCGGGTCAACGCGCTGAACGCGATTGCTTCCGCTGCACCGGCTGCACAGGCCCACAGCCACAAGGCGAGGCCCAGCAGCGAGCAGCTGGCCCACCGGGGGCCTGTGCGCAGCGGACGCATCGCGCGTCAGGTGCCCGAGCGCTCGACACCGGCCTGGCGGCAGGCGGAGGGCGTGCAGTCGAAGTACTCGCGAAACGCCGTCGCGAAATTCGCGGCGCTCGAGAACCCCACCGCAGCGGCGATCTCTTCGATGCGCATCGCCGATTCGAGCAGCAGGCGCTGCGCCTCGTGCAGCCGTGCCTCGCGCACGAACTCGAACACCGTGCGGTTCGCCAGCTCCTTGAACACGCGCGACAGGCGCTTCTCGTGCGTGCCCACGCGCGCCGCCAACTCGCGCAGCGGCAACACGCGGCTCAGGTCGGCCAGGATGAGTCGTTCGGCTGCCTGCATGAGCGCGCGGTCCATGCCCGAGCCCGGCGCGCCGCCGTCGTTCGCAGCGGGCTGGTCGGGCGGTGGCAGTGGTTCCGCTTCAGGCGCGCTGCGCGCCCTGCGGGATTCCGCCAGCGCCAGGTGAATTTCGACGCGGGCCATCACCTCGGCCGGGTCGAAGGGCTTCACGATGTAGTCGACCGCACCGGCCCGCAGGCCCGTCAGGCGTTCTTCCACGCTGGCCGACGAGGTCACGAAGATCACCGGAATGTCCGCCGTGGCCGGGTCGGCCTTCAGCAGGCGGCATGCAGCAAAGCCGTCGGTGCCGCCCAGGCGCACATCCAGCAGCACCAGGTCCATCTGCAGTGTCGTCGCGCGCCGGTAGCCCTCCATCGCATCGAAAGCGAGCGTGATGCGGTAGCCGGTGCCCCGCAGCGTTTCCAGCAGGAGCTTGAGTTCGTCAACGTTGTCGTCGACCACCAGAAGATGAGCGCTCCGGGGCTCCGGAGGGGACCAATAAGACATGAAAAAGAAGGGCGACGGCACAGCGGCGGCACGCCCGTGGCTTCGCACAATGTAACCAAGGAATTAATTTGGTAATCATTGTCACAAAATTTGCAAACTCATCCAATGACTGCCATTCATTCCTGATCGCTCTGCTTGCCAGGCGTGCAAGTGGCGCCAAACGGGTGGCATGCGGCGGCTTCTGAAACGGCCGTTTTCAGAGGGGAAGCAGGGTGCTGAATGCGGAAAATCCGGCATTTTCGGTATTGCAGGAAATAACCGCGCCGATTCCGCCCATCAAAAGAAATGGACGGCCTGGCAAAAGCCAATAAGCCAAAAGACCGCGCGCCCCACTTTCCTTGACCCGCGAATTAACGAATTTCTCTCGTCAATCGTGTGAAGTATTCGACGTTCGCACACGTTTGTGAACATTTGTCCGCCGCGGCAAAAGCCGCAGCCTCTCCGGCAAAAGTCTGGGCCACCCCTCGCACCAAGAATCCCGCCCCATGCAAGCGCAAGCCTGTGTGGGACCCGCACCGGGTCTCGCCGGCAAGTCCTCGAGAGACGCAAGCGGCGCTCGAGATTTCCCAATGTGTGCGGCCCGGGCTGTTCGTCGAAAGCGACGGCGCCCCCGGGGTCTGGAATCAAGAAGCAAGGACAAATCATGGAAGCTGTTTACAAGTCTGGTGGCGCGTCGGTCCGCAAAGCGGCGGCAGAAACCCCTCTGGTTCTGGATCGCCCGTCGATCGTCTCGCTGAAGATCGCGCCCGAGAGCGTGCTCAAGTTCGAGCGCCGCGGCGACGACCTCGTGCTCGTGCTGCGCGACGGGCAGGAAGTCGCCGTGCGCGGCTTTTTCGCCGAGTACCCCGACGGCGGCCGCAACGACCTCGTGCTCGAAGACGGCGCCGGCGTGCAGTGGTGGGGCCAGTACACCGCGCCCTGGAAAGACTTCCACTTCACCGAGATCGAGTGGGACGACGCCGGGGGGGCGCTGCTGCCCGACGGTGTGCCCGGCTGGCTGCTGGGCGCGCTCGGCGTGCTGGGCGTCGGTGCCGCCGCGAGCGGTGGTGGGGGCGGCGGCGGTGGCGGCCCGGCCTTCATCCCGCCGCTGCTTCCTCCGCAGAACCGCGGCCCCGAAGGCAAGGCCGAGCCCGTCGTCACCGAGCAGGACAAGCCCGTGACCGGGCAAGTGCAGGCGACCGACCCCGACCGTGACGCGCTGAACTACACCGTCGTCAAGGGCCCCGAGCACGGCACCGTCACCGTCGACCCGTCCACCGGCCAGTTCGTCTACACGCCCAAGCCCGGCTACGAAGGCCCCGACAGCTTTGAAGTGACCGTCAGCGACGGCAAGGGCGGCACCAGCACCGTGAAGGTGCCCGTGACCGTCTCGCCCGTCAACGACGCGCCCACCGCGCCCGACTACGCCGAAACCACGAACGAAGACACACCCGTGAGCGGCCGTGTGACCGGCAGCGACATCGATAGCGGCGACACGCTGACCTACACGAAGGGCAGCGATCCGGCGCATGGCACGGTGACGGTGAACCCGGATGGCACGTACACGTACACGCCGAACCCGGACTTCCATGGCACGGACAGCTTCACCGTGACGGTGAGCGATGGCAATGGCGGGACGACGACGAGCACGGTGACGGTGACGGTTGATCCGGTGAACGATGCGCCGAAGGCGCCCAACTACACAGAGTCCACCGACGAAGACACGCCTGTCAGCGGAAGCGTGATCGGCACTGACGTCGATGGCGATGCGCTGACGTATGTGAAGGGCAGCGATCCAACCAACGGCACGGTCACGGTCAATCCCGATGGCACCTATGTTTACACGCCGAATCCGAATTTCAACGGCACTGACACGTTCACCGTGACGGTGAGCGATGGCAACGGCGGAACGGTCACCAGCACCGTGACGGTCACGGTCGACCCGGTGAACGATGAGCCGACGGCACCGAACTACACCGAGACCACGAACGAAGACACGCCGGTCAGCGGCAAGGTGACGGGCGCTGACCTGGATGGCGATGCGTTGACCTACGTCAAGGGCAGCGATCCTTCCAACGGCACCGTGGCCGTCAACCCCGATGGCACCTACACGTACACGCCGAACCCGAACTTCAACGGCACCGACACGTTCACCGTGACGGTGAGCGACGGCCACGGTGGCACGACGACGAGCACCATCACGGTCACTGTCGATCCGGTCAATGACGCGCCGACGGTGCCCGACTACACCAAGACGACGAACGAAGACACGCCAGTCAGTGGCCAAGTCGTCGGCAGCGACGTCGACGGCGACACGCTCACGTACGCGAAGGACAGCGACCCAGCGCACGGCACGGTCACGGTCAACGCCGATGGCACATACACCTACGTCCCTGGCGCGAACTTCAACGGCACCGACAGCTTCACCGTGACGGTGAGCGACGGCCACGGCGGCACGACCACCAGCACGGTGAACGTGACCGTGAACCCGGTGAACGATGCACCGACGGCGCCGAACTACACCGAGACCACGAACGAGGACACGCCGGTTAGCGGGAAGGTGATCGGCAGCGACGCTGATGGCGACACGCTCACCTACGTGAAGGGCAGCGACCCAGCGCACGGCACTGTCACGGTCAACCCCGACGGCACGTACACCTACGTTCCCGGCGCCAACTTCAACGACACCGACAGCTTCACCGTGACGGTGAGCGACGGCCACGGCGGCACGACCACCAGCACGGTGAACGTGACCATCAACCCGGTCAATGACGCACCCACGGTGCCCAACTACACCAAGACCACGAACGAAGACACGCCAGTCAGTGGCCAAGTCGTCGGTAGCGACGTCGACGGCGACACGCTCACGTACGTGAAGGGCAGCGACCCAGCGCACGGCACGGTCACGGTCAATGCCGATGGCACCTACACCTACACCCCCGGTGCGAACTTCAACGGCACCGATAGCTTCACGATCACTGTCAGCGACGGCCATGGCGGCACCACCACAAGTACGGTGAACGTGACCATCAACCCGGTCAACGACGCACCGACCGCGCCCAACTACAACCTGTCCACGGACGAAGACACGGTCGTCGGTGGCAAGGTGATCGGCAGCGATATCGATGGCGACACGCTGACGTACACCAAGGGCAGTGATCCCGCGCACGGCACGGTCACGGTCAACGCCGATGGCACGTACACCTACGTCCCCGGTGCGAACTTCAACGGAACCGACAGCTTCACCGTGACGGTGAGCGACGGCCACGGCGGCACGACCACCAGCACGGTGAACGTGACCGTCAACCCGGTGAACGATGCACCGACGGCCCCTGACTACACCAAGACGACGAACGAAGACACGCCGGTCAGCGGCCAAATCGTCGGAAGCGATGCTGATGGCGACACGCTGACCTACACGAAGGGCAGCGATCCCGCGCACGGCACGGTCACAGTCAACGCCGATGGCACGTACACGTACACGCCGGGCGCCAACTTCAACGGCACCGACAGCTTCACGGTGACGGTGAGTGATGGCAAAGGTGGGACGACGACCAGCACAGTGACGGTCACGATCGATCCGGTCAACGACGCCCCCACGGCCCCCGACTACACCAAGACGACGAACGAAGACACGCCGGTCAGCGGCCAAGTGACTGGCAGCGACGTCGATGGCGACACGCTCACCTACGCGAAGGGCAGCGACCCGGCGCATGGCACGGTGACTGTCAATGCCGACGGCACGTACACCTACACCCCCGGCGCGAACTTCAACGGCACCGACAGCTTCACCGTGACGGTGAGCGATGGCCACGGCGGAACGACCACCAGCACCGTGACGGTCACGATCGATCCGGTCAACGATGCGCCGACGGTGCCGAACTACGCCGAGACGACAGACGAAAACACGCCCGTCAGCGGCCAGGTCGTCGGCAGCGATATCGACGGCGATACGCTGACGTACACCAAGGGCAGCGATCCGACGAACGGCACCGTCACGGTCAACGCCGACGGCACCTACACATACACGCCTGACGCCAGCTTCAACGGCACCGACAGCTTCACTGTCACGGTGAGCGATGGCCATGGCGGCACAACGACCAGCACCGTGACGGTGACCATCGACCCGGTCAACGACGCACCGACGGCGCCCGACTACACCAAGACCACGAACGAAGACACGCCCGTCAGCGGCCAAGTCGTCGGCAGCGACGCCGATGGCGACACGCTGACCTACACCAAGGGCAGCGATCCAGCGCACGGCACGGTGACGGTCAACCCCGATGGCACCTACACGTACACGCCCACCGCCAACTTCAACGGCACCGACAGCTTCACCGTCACGGTGAGCGACGGCCAGGGGGGCACGACGACGAGCACCGTCAACGTGACCATCAACCCTGTCAACGACGCTCCCGTGTTCGTCGACGGTGGCGGCACGCCGGTGAACACGACAGACGGCTACGTCTTCGGCTACGACGAAAACCGCCCCGCAGGCACCGTGCTCGGCACGGTTCGCGCCACCGACGTCGACAGCGCGACCATCACCTACAGCATCCTCTCGGGCAACGACGACGGCTACTTCGCCATCGATCCGACCACGGGCGAGATCAGCCTCACACCGGCAGGCGCCGCGGCGTTCGTCAACGACTACGAAGCAGGCGCGAACGCGCACGCGCTCGTGGTCGGCGCGAACGACGGCACGGTCACCACGAACATCCCCGTCACGCTCAACGAGCAGAACGTCAACGAGGCACCGACGGCGCCCGGCGACAACAAGACCACGGACGAAGACACGCCGGTCAGCGGCACCATCGTCGGCAGCGATGTCGATGGCGACACGCTCACCTACGCCAAGGGCACCAACCCGTCGCACGGCACGGTGACGGTGAATGCCGACGGCACCTACACCTACGTTCCGGGCGCCAACTTCCACGGCACCGACAGCTTCACCGTCACGGTGAGCGACGGCCACGGCGGCACGACCACCAGCACGGTGAACGTCACCGTCAATCCGGTGAACGACGCGCCGTCGGCCACGGTGACCAACGCAGAAGTCGTCTCCGAAGGCAGCCTGCCCGGCGGCATTCCGGCTGCGGGAGAACCACCGGTGCAATCGACCGGCACCATTTCCATCGCGGACCCGGACAGCGCAGCCAGCGATCTGGCGGTGTCGCTCAGCGGCCCGAACGGCGTCACCTCCGGCGGCCAGCCGGTGACGTGGACCTGGGACGCGGGCACGCACACCCTCACGGGCAGCGTCACTGTCGGCGGCGTCACCACCGAGGTGATGACCGTGGCCGTGGGCAACGTCACCGCCACGGGCGCGGGGCTGTTCGAGGCGGGCTACACGGTCACGCTGAAGGCGCCGATCGACCACCTGCCGGGCAACGGCGAGGGCGTGTCGAACCTGCACTTCGAAGCCGTGGTGAGCGATGGCCAGGCCAGCGGCGCGCCGGTGGGCTTCGAGGTGCCCGTCAAGGACGATGCGCCGGTGCTCGTGAACGGCGAACAGGCCGTCGACGTGGCGCCGATCAACACGAACCTGATGGTGGTCCTCGACCTCTCCGGGAGCATGGGGCTGGAAACCCCGACACGCCTCAGCCGTGCGAAAGAGGCCGTTCAGAACCTGATCGACGGTTACGACCAGTACGGCGACGTGCGGGTGCAGCTCGTCACCTTCAGCACGACCGGGCAGGCGCAGCAGGCCTGGATGACGGCGGCCGAGGCCAAGACGCTGGTGCAGAACCTGCAGGCCAGTGGCAGCACCAACTACGACGCTGCCTTGGCTGCAGCGATGAACGGCTTCTCGGCCACCGGCAAGCTGGACGGCGCCCAGAACGTGTCCTACTTCCTCACGGACGGCGAGCCGACCCTGGGCGACGGCAACCCCGACCAGCTCGGGAACAGCAGCAACAACAACGCGGCTGACAAGGGCATCCAGGCGGCGGAAGAAGCGATCTGGAAGAACTTCCTCACCACCAACCACATCAACTCGTTCGCGCTGGGCCTGGGTTCCAGCCTGGGCCCGACGGAGCAGGCCTTCATCGACCCCATCGCCTACAACGGCAACACCGGCACGAACACCAACGGCAAGATCGTCACCGACACCAGCCAGCTGAACGACATGCTGCAAGGCACGATCAGCGTGCCGCCCACCGTCAGCAACCTGCTGACCGGCGGCCTCGGTGGCTCGTCGGGCTTCGGTGCCGACGGCGGCCATGTGTCCACGCTGAGCATCGACGGCACCAGCTACGCCTTCGACAGCAACACGGGCCTGATGACGAAGACGGGCCCCGCCGCCGGCAGCGACTACAGCTACAACGCGGCGACGCACCAGGTCACCATTGCCACGGCGCAGGGCGGCAAGCTGGTCGTGGACTTCGACTCGGGCGAATTCAGCTACCAGGTGGCACCGCGCACCAGCAGCTCGCAAAACTACGACGAGACCCTCAGCTACCAGGTGGTCGACCGCGACGGTGATGCGAGCAATACGGCCACGCAGACGCTGCATGTCAACTACACGCCCGGCGCGGGTACAACGACAGCGGCCGCGCTCTTCAGCTCGGCCGACTCGCTGGGGCTGGCCGGCGTCGACGAAGTGACGGTGTCGATCGAGCAGCAGCAACAGCAGGATGCGCCGCATTTCCCCTTCGGCGACAGCCCATGGGGAGGCATGCAGCTGTCCGACATGCTGCAAGGCTTCGGCGGTGCCGAGTCACTGCATGCGCTGCTGCAGGCCGCGTTCCCGCCGGCCTTCGGTGGCACGCAGGCATCGCCCTCGGCGCTGGCCCTGGCGTCGTCGGCCGATTCGCTCGCGGCCTACGCACCGCCCGTAGCCCCTTCGCTCGATGACGAGCTTCACATGGGCCTCGCGCTTCACCACTGACCGACCGGCGTGCCGGCGCCGCCTGCGGCGTCGGCACCTTGTTCGCACGGTGTCGCCCGTTCTTACGCATGCATTTTTCTCGTCTCCTTCCGTCCGCCGCCGCGGGCGCATTTCTTCTGCTCGCCGGCACGGCGGCGCTTGCGCAAGCGGGCACCGCCACCCCGCTGGGCATGACCGAGGCCGTGCGCCTGGCCGCCA
Organism: Variovorax paradoxus; assembly: GCF_009498455.1. Taxonomy (NCBI): domain Bacteria; kingdom Pseudomonadati; phylum Pseudomonadota; class Betaproteobacteria; order Burkholderiales; family Comamonadaceae; genus Variovorax; species Variovorax paradoxus. The sequence continues at coordinate 3,689,848 of NZ_CP045644.1, forward strand.
CCTCGCACCCGACCGTGCGCAATGCCGTCGGGCAGGCGCTGCAGGCGGGTGAGGGCATTGCGGCCGCGCGCTCGGGCTACTACCCGCAGGTTAGCGCAGGCCTGAGCGCACGCACGGGCAACCGCCAGCTCCAGACCGACGGTCGCCGCCAGGTGCACCAGGCCTCGCTGTCGGTGACCCAGCTGCTGTACGACTTCGGCAAGGTGTCGAGCGCCGTGAACGAGGCCGAGGCGTCGGCCACGGCCGCGCGCGCCAAGCTGCTCGTGGCGGTCGACGACGTGGTGCGCGATACCGCGCAGGCATGGATCGAAGTGCATCGCCAGCAGGCGCTCGGCGAAATCGCGCAGGCCCAGGTGAAGGGTGTGCAGTCGCTGGCCGGCCTCGTGGGCGAGCGCCAGGCCAAGGGCGCCACCAGCCAGTCCGACGTGGCACAGGCGCAGTCGCGCCTGGAGGCCGCGCGTGCGCAGCAACTCAACACCGCGTCGCAAGCCGAGCGCTGGCGCCTCAACCTCATGCATTTGACCCAGGGCCGCATGCCGGTCGACATCGCCGGCGAAGCGTCGGCGCCGCTCGCGAGCGCCTGCGCCGCGCACCCGCAGACGGCCTTGCCCGCACCGACCGTGCAGATGGCGCAGGCCGAGCGCGACATGGCGCAGGCCGCACTGCGCGGTGCCGATGCCCAACTGCTGCCCACGCTGTCGCTCAACGCCGGCGTCAACCGGGGGCTCGAATCGGGCGCGCGGCTCGCCGGCCAGTCCGCCACCGAAAGCACGCTCACCGTCAACTTCAGCGCGCCGCTGTACGAAGGCGGGCGCAGCCAGGCCCGCCAGCGCGCCGCCGTGCACGCCGTCGAAGCGGCCGAGGCCGCGCTGGGCTACGCACAGCTCAGCGTGCGGCAGCGGCTTGAAGACGCGCGCGTGCAATCGCAAGGCCACGCGCAGCGCCTGCCCGTGCTCGCCGCGCGCGTGCACAGCACGCAGCGCACGCGCGACCTGTACCGCGAGCAGTACCTGCAGCTGGGCACGCGCTCGCTGCTCGACCTGCTCAATGCCGAGCAGGAGTTCCACGGCGCGCGCTTCGAGCAGGCCGAGAGCGCGCACGAAGTGCAGCGGCTCGCGGTCGAGTGCCTGTACCAGTCGGGCCGCCTGCGCGAGGCCTTCGGGCTGGTCGATGCGGGCGACCTCGTCGCCGGAGGCCAGCCATGACCGCCACCACCATGCCCGAGCTTGCTGCCGCGCGCGGCCCCGAACTGCTCTCCGGCTGGGTCGATGCCGTGCTCGCCGTGGCCGCCCACTACCACCTCGACACCTCGCGCGAGCGCATCCGCGGCGCTGTCGCATGGAGCGACCACGAAGACATCGGCGAGCGCGTGCGCCAGATGGCCCGCCAAGCCGGACTCACCGTGCGCCAGGTCGCACCGCGTCTGGACACCCTGAGCCCCTGGCGCCTGCCCGTGGTGCTGCAACTGCGCGACGGGCAGGTGGCCGTGGTCACCGCCATCTCGGCGCAGGGCCTGCGCGTGATGCTCGGTGGCGACCAGGGCGCAGAAACCGTCTGCACGATCGACGAGCTGCAACCCACGCTCGAAGCCATGGCCGTGCTGCGGCCCGCGCAATCGGCGCCCGACTCGCGCGTCGACGCTTACATCCGCCCCGTCGAGCCGCACTGGCTGCGCCAGATCGTGCTGGCCGACTGGCGGCCCTACGCGCACATCCTCGTCGCGTCGCTCGCCTACAACCTGATGGCGCTGGCCGGCACCTTGTTCTCGATGCAGGTGTACGACCGCGTCGTGCCCGCGCAGTCGCTGCCCACGCTGCATGTGCTGTTCGGCGGCGTGCTGCTGTCGATCGTGTTCAGCTGGGTCATGCGCGGCGCGCGCATGCGCATCACCGACGTGGTGGGCAAGCGCGCCGACCTGCGCATTTCGGACCGCGTGTTCGGCCACGCGCTGCGCGTGCGCGGCTCGGCACGCCCGCGCGCCACCGGCACCTTCATCTCGCAGCTGCGCGAGCTGGAGCCCGTGCGCGAAATGCTCACGTCGACGACCGTGGCGGCCGTGGCCGACCTGCCGTTCTTCTTCGTGTTCTGCGTGCTCTTCTGGTTCATTGCCGGCTGGCTCGTGCTGGTGCCGCTGGCCGCGTGCGTGCTGCTGCTCGTGCCCAGCCTGCTGGCGCAGCCGCGCCTGCGCGCGCTGGCCCAGGCAGGCATGCGCGAATCGTCGCTGCGCAACGCCATGCTGGTCGAGGCCGTGCAAGGCATCGACGACATCAAGGTGCTGCAGGCCGAGCCGCGCTTCCAGAACCAGTGGAACCACTACAACGCAGTCAACGCCGACTCGGGCCTGCAACTGCGCGCGCTGCTCAACACCCTGAGCAACTGGACACAGACCGTGCAGGGCGGCGCCTTTGCCTTCGTCGTGTTCTTCGGCGCGCCGCTGGTCATGGACGGCCACATGAGCACCGGCGTGCTCGTGGCCGCATCGATTTTGTCGACCCGCATGCTCGCGCCGCTGGCCGGCGTGACGCAGGTGCTCAACCGCTGGCAGCAGGCCAAGGTGGCCGGCGAGTCGCTCGACCAGCTCATGAAGCTGCCGGTCGACCATCCGCCGAACGAGACGCGCGTGCACCGGCCCGCCGTGCAGGGCGACTACACGCTGCGCGACACTGTCTTCAGCCACGACGGCCAGACCACCGCGCTGCATGTGAAGGCGCTGCACATCGGTGCCGGCGAACGCATTGCCGTGCTCGGGCGCAACGGCGCGGGCAAGTCGACACTGCTGCAAGCGCTGTCGGGCCTCATCGAACCGCGTGCGGGCAGCGTGGTGCTCGACGGCGTGTCGATGGCCCACATCGACCCCGCCGACGTGCGCCGCGACGTCGGCCTGCTCGCGCAAGACGCGCGCCTGTTCCACGGCACCCTGCGCGAGAACCTGCAGATGGGCACGCCCCACGCCACCGACGCCGAATTGATTGCGGCCCTGCAAGCCACCGGCGCCTGGGCCTTCGTGCGCCGCCTGCCCACCGGGCTGGACCATCCGCTGCTCGAAGGCGGGCGCGGCCTCTCGGGCGGACAGCGCCAGAGCCTGCTGCTCGCGCGGCTCATGCTGCGCCGCCCCAGCGTGCTGCTGCTCGACGAGCCCACCGCCTCGCTCGACGAAGTGGCCGAGCGCGAAGTGATCGAACAATTGCGCGCGCTGTCCGCAGGCCGCACGCTGGTGCTGGCCACGCACCGCCCGGCCGTGCTCGAGGCGGTCGACCGCATCCTCGTGGTGGACGGCGGCGCCGTCGTGCTCGACGGGCCGCGCGACCAGGTGATGGCGCGGCTGCGCCAGGGCGCGGCGGCATCGCGCGAGACCGCGGCCCCCGCAGGCCATGGCAAGGAGACGCAGGCATGAACGCCGTGACATTGACCAAGGCACAAATGCAGGCACAGACGCAGTCACCCGCCGTCTCCACTGCCACCGTGTGGGGCCCCGGCGGCGCCGACGACTTCGACGAGGCCCGCGCCAGCGGCTCCGCACGCGTCGTGTGGTTCGTCGCGCTCTTTCTGCTCGCGTTCTTCGTGTGGGCCTGGTGCTTCGAGATCGACGAGGTGTCCAGCGGCATGGGCAAGGTGATTCCCAGCTCGCGTGAGCAGCGCATCCAGTCGCTCGAAGGCGGCATCCTCGCCGAGCTGCGCGTGCACGAAGGCCAGATCGTCGAGAAGGGCGAGGTGCTTGCGCAGCTCGACCCGACGCGCGGCGAATCGAGCGTGGAAGAAACCGCCGCGCGCTACCGCGCCGCACTGGCCAGCAGCGTGCGCCTGCGCGCCGAGGTGGAAGGGCGCAGCACCCTGCAGTTCCCCGCCGAGCTGAAGGCGCACGCGCAACTGGTCGATTCCGAAAGCGCGCTCTTCCGCTCGCGCCAGGGCAGCTTGCGCGACACCACGGCCGGCCTGGGCCAGGCGCTTGCGCTCGTGCGCAAAGAGCTCGACATCACGCGCTCACTGCAGGTGAGCGGCGCGGCCAGCAACGTCGAACTCATCCGCCTGCAACGCCAGGCTGCCGACCTGGAGCTGAAGATTTCCGAGGCGCGATCGAACTACATGGTGCGCAGCCGCGAAGAACTGGCCAAGGCCGATGCCGAGGTGAAGTCTTTGTCGTCCGTGGTGCGCGGGCGTGCCGACTCGCTCGAGCGGCTCACCTTGAACTCGCCCGTGCGCGGCATCGTCAAGAGCTTGCAGGTCACCACCATCGGCGGCGTCGTGCCGCCCAACGGCTCGCTGCTGACCCTCGTGCCGCTGGACGACCAGCTGCTGGTCGAGGCGCGCATCTCGCCGCGCGACATCGCCTTCATGCGGCCCGGGCAGGAGGCGCAGATCAAGATCACCGCCTACGACTACGCCGTGTACGGCGGCCTCAAGGGCCGCGTGGTGACCATCGCGCCCGACACCCAGCGCGACGAGGTCAAGCCCGAGATCGTGTACTACCCCGTGCTCGTGCGCACCGACTCCGACGCGCTCACCGACAAGGCCGGCCGCCGCATGCCCATCGTGCCCGGCATGGTGACCACCGCCGACATCCGCACCGGCCGCAAGACCGTGTGGGACTACCTGACCAAGCCGCTGAACAAGGCGCGCGAAGCCATGCGCGAGCGCTGACCCGCGCGCGCTCATTTCTCCACAAGCCCATCTGAAACCCATCTGACCCAAGAGGACGCTAGCCATGAAAAAGACCCCGCACGCATCACCCGCCGTTGCCACCTTCGTGCTCGCCGCCGCACTGCTCGGCGCCGCGACAACTGCCGTGGCCCGCGACAACCCCGTGGACCCCGTGAGCAACCCCGACAAGCTGGACTACCGCGACGTCGAGGCGCGCCGCCCCGACTTCAAGGAACCCTTTCTGCGCGACGGCGTGGTGTCGCGGCCCGAGCGCTTTCGCGAGATCAAGCCCGGCCTCAACCAGGCCCAGGTGCTCGCCGTGCTCGGCCAGGCGCTGAAGCAAGAGCGCGGCGCGCGCGGCACCGAGTGGGACTACCACTTCAAGTTCCAGATGCCGCAGTCGGCCAACTACCTCGTGTGCCAGTACAAGGTCGTGTTCGACGACAGCCAGGCCGTGCGCAGCGCCGTGTGGCGCCGTCGGCAATGCCTGGATCTGGTACCGCGCTGAGCCCGTCGCCAGCAGCAGCAACAACAGCAACATCGGTCAGCAGCCCATGCCTCGCGACGCCACGCGCGCGCCCCGTCCCTACGAGGCCTTCGTGTACGGCAACTCCGCCGACGAGCCGACGCGGCTGGCCGAGCGTTGCCTGGAGGTGATCGAGGGCACGCTGAAAAGCGTCGACCGCGTCGTGGCCTGCCTGCGCGCCGCCGAGCTGGAACACGGCATCGGCATCCCGGCCATGACGCGCGCGCAGATCACCGACGCCGCCGAATGGCACCGCGCCAAGCTGCAGGGCCTGCTGGCCGTGAAGCTGCAGCTCACGAACCGAGGCGGCGACCTTCATCTGGTGGACGACCTGCACCTGGTCGTGCGGCTCAAGTCGCGCCTCACCGCGCCCGGCGGCTTTCTGCCGGGGCTGTACCACCGCATGCCCCATGCCTGATGTGGGTGGCCCGGCCGTCGCGGTGGATGCGGCCCGCTGCAGGGGGCTGTGTCTTCTTCTTGCGTTCAACGACGACGCCTGCACGGCCGCCCCGGGAGGCGCGCCGTGATCCGCCGCACCAAGCGCTTTCGCAGAAACCTCTACCGGTTGAGCAATGTGGCGCTGTGGTTGTTACTCGGTCTCGTCGCTGTCCTGGCGATTGGCGTGCTGATGGGCTGAAGTACCGATCAGGCCGACAATCTGGCCGTGCTGAGTCCCCCATATGAACGACTAGCCGATCGGAAAAGAAAAAATGAACTTGAGTCTGGGAACCGCGGCCTTCTTCACTGCGCTGTTGGAAGCTGTCCTTGCCGCCGGCATGTGGGCGTTGTGGGCGAGGGGACGAGCCCGCTATCTCATTCATTGGGGCTTTGGATTCTTCGTCTTCGGAGTCGGTGCTTTGCTCCTCACTTTGCGGGGGCGAATCCCGGATTTTCTATCCATCCTCGTCGGGAATCTCTGCTTAACACTGAGCTCAATCCTGCTGTACGTAGGTATCTGCGTGTTCTTCGACCGACGCCGGTCGTGGTTGCCGTGGATGGTGGGAGTGTTGAGCTCGGAGGTCGCACTGCTGGCGTACTACTCCTACGGTTCATATGACACCTCGGCACGCGTGTACGTGTATAGCGTGGCCCAAACGCTGATCGCCCTGATGATGCTTCAGACACTGTTCGCAGTGAATCGTGGACGAGGAGAGCGCTTCAAGCCGGAAGTCGCCGCTGTGGCTTTGGTGGCATTGGCGGCACTGGTGGCTCACAGCGCACGCTTGGTCGGCACGCCTTTTTTCCCTGTGCCGCAAGATTTTCTGGCTTCAGGGGATTTCCAGGTCTTGTTTGCCTTCGGTCTTCAGTTGATTCACGTCGGGTATGCCATTGCGTTCGGCAACATGCACGCGTCCGCGTTGCATGAAGAACTGCGAACGGCACTCGCGGACGCCGAAGCAAAGGACCGACAGAAAGTTGAAATCCTGGGCTACGTCAGCCACGACTTGCGCGCACCGCTTGCGACGATCAGCGGATACTCCTCGCTCTTGCTCGCCAACGCGAACCAAGGGCAACGCAAGCATCTGCTAGCCATCCAGCGCGGCGTCAAATATCAACTCAACCTGATCGACGAACTGCTGGAATATGCCAAGGCCGAACTGCAACCTTTGGCTATTCAACCGCTCACTACCGACCTGCCGCTTCTGCTGGACAACATCTCCGAATACGGAGTCGCCCTGTGTTCGCAACAGAACAACGGCTTTCGCTATCAGCCCTCAACTCGAATTCCCCAACGGATCAACATCGACGGAAAACGCTTGCAGCAGGTGCTGTTGAATCTGTTGTCCAACGCCGCCAAGTTCACGCGCGATGGTCTGGTGACTCTCTCTGTCACGGCCCGGAAAGAGGGGGCAACCTGTACCTTGAATTTCGCTGTCAGTGACACAGGCATTGGCGTCGACCTGAACCAGAATGCCGACATTTTTTCCGCGTTCCAGCAGGTACAAGCCGCAAGTGGCAGCAGCGGGCTGGGCCTGTTCATCGTGCGGCGCATTGTCGAGGCCATGGGTGGGTCCCTGAGCGTGACCAGTGTCTACGGCCAAGGTGCCACGTTTTCTTTCGTACTCTCTGCGCCGACCGATGAAGCTGACGCAGATTGGGTCGTCGTCGAGCAGCGGGAGATGGAACCCGCTGGGTCTTCATCGATGCCCGCGATGCCCCGAAATCTCATGCCGGAGGATCGAGCTCTGGACGAGCTCGCAGGCCTGGCGCTCCAGGGACGCTTCACCGATATTGAGCATTGGGTTGCGCACCATGCCGATCAAGTCGCCCATGCTGCGTTCATTGCCCGGCTTCTTGACTTGCTGGAGCAGTTGGACTTCCGCGGGATTCACGGGTTGGCGCTGAGTGGCAGAAGTGATCCGAATACATGAATCAGGCATGCGCCTGCATGACTCGCCGGAGCATGTGCTGAAGGTGCTCTGTCTGAGGCACAAGCCGAGACCTGGGGCGGCGCCCATATAAGGCCTTCCTTCGCGGTCGGCCCCGAGCCGAACCTCGCTTCGCCTCGTCTCCGGTGAAGCCCAAAAACCGGGGCACCTCAGATATCTCGTCGATTCGAGGAATCCTCGACGAATTCTTTTCTCTTGCGCGGCTTCGCTTCCCTACAGTGAATGCCCCCGCGACAAGACGGCCCGCTGTAGCGGCCGACGAACCCCGTGAAAGGAACGCCTTCTCCCCATGCATCCATTGATCGATTGACGAGCGAATGAATGAACCGCCTTGCCTCACGGCGGGTGTCGATGCCTCTTTGTGAGCAGCGACACGAATGTGAGGCACAAAAGGCGACGGCCAGGGTGCGTGAACACCCTGACCGTCTAACCAAAAGACGTGCACAACTTGTACAAGGAGCACACCAAATGGCTGAGCAAATTATCGCTGGGCGTTCAACGCCCAAATCTTCCCGCCGCACACGCGGCGCGGCATCCGGCACCCCCACAGGCGAAGACGCCCGAGACCTCCTCGAAATCAAACTGGCCCAGCTGAACTCCCTGCTGTGGTGCTGCTATGGCGACGGCAACGGCTGGTTCGAGGAAGCCGGAGAGAAACACCGGGATCACATGCTGTGGATCGCGGCGGATCTGGCGCGGGAGGCGGAGAGGTTGTTGGGGAGAGTGGGGGGGTAGGGGCGCTGTTGCTCGCCGCTGTGTCTTTGTGGCCGGCGGCGGCTCACTTTCCCATCTCCTTCAGCGTAGCAAGGGCCGGGTGTCGCCCGCTCCTCGATCGAGGTTTGATCGTTTTGCAGCGATAGCTGCCAATCGTCTCGGCTAATCCAATAGGAGCTATCAGCCCCAAAGAGACATTCGCCGGATAGTGCAATGTAATCAATGTAAGCGTCTGATACAGTGGCGCGCATGGGCTAGGCCTAGATCGGGAAGCGCTGTTGTTCATGGCAGCTTGCCGGCCGAAAAAACTAAATCGTAGTCCCATTGAATTCCAAGAAATACGAACGAGGAGGACAAGAAAATGTGGCATGACATCGAGGCAAAGGTTGATCTACTCAACTTCGGATTGGTCGCGAATGCAGCGACAAATCTGATCAAGGATGCCGGCGATATGCCGGTCACCATTGGAATATCCGGTGGATGGGGCGCCGGCAAATCGACTCTTGTGAAGCTTGTTCAGGCCCAATTGGAACAAAGCACAAAAAAGGACGACGAAAACTCCCCATACATCCTCATGGAGTTCAACGCGTGGTTGTATCAGGGCTACGAAGATGCTCGCCAAGCGCTACTCCAAGCAGTCTCAGACCGACTTGTCGAAGAAGCAACGAAGCGGAAAACGTTCGTCGACAAGGCGATGGACTTTGCCAAGCGCGTCAAGCTACTCAAGGTAGGTCGAATCGCCGCACCGGTGGTTGCGCATGTTGCTGTCGGCACGCTCGGAGCGGGCCCCCTTGGAGCCCTGTTCGGCGCAGTCAGTGGCCTTGTACAGGGATTCGCCGATGAAAACAGGCGCGCGGAAAGCCTAAAGGCAGTCCAAGAGGCCTACGCAGAGCTCTCGCCCGAACTCAAAGAAGTGATTGGAGAAAAGAAGGACGCGTCTTTGCCCAAGGAAATTGAGGGGCTGCGCCAGGCATTTGCCGACCTCTTGGAAAAGCTCAATGTCCGCTTGGTCGTCTTTGTCGACGATCTCGATCGATGCCTCCCTACAACGGCTATCGGCACGCTGGAGGCCATGCGGCTGTTGCTGCATGTCCCACGGACCGCCTTTCTGATTGCCGCCGACGAAAGCATGATTCGTGGCGCGGTTCGGGCTCACTTCAAAGGCGTGGAGATCGAAGAAGGGCTTGTCACTAGCTACTTCGATAAGCTCATCCAGATTCCGTTGCGCGTCCCGCGCCTTGGTATTAGTGAGGTCAAGGCATATCTCGCGCTCCTGCTGACTGACCTCGCTGTGCGCAAAGGGAAGCTTTCAAGGGAGGCTCAGTCAGCTGGACAGGCAGAGGTTCTTAAGCTGCTAAAGAAGTCGTGGTCAAAGGGCATTTCACGCGAGCTTCTTGATCAGGCGTTCAAACCTGAAGAGGCAGCGGTAGCCAAGGAATTGGATATCGCCGATCAGCTAGCGCCTCTGCTCGTGACATCCGCCGAAATTGCCGGCAATCCACGTCTCATCAAGCGATTTTTGAACAACATCATGATTCGGCTGACCATCGCCGAAGAAATGGAGATGCCGCTTGCCCTGGAGGCGCTGGTCAAGGTTCAGCTGTTCGAACGTTGCGCATCGAGTGCTGCATTCGAATTTCTGACCAAATCGGTGGCCGAAAATCCAGACGGCAACGCAGAGTTTCTAAACGCAGTGGAGGACGCCGCGCAAAAAGCCGAGAAGTACGAGCCGCCACACCCATCGTGGACCGGCCCCTTCTACGAGCAGTGGCTCAAGCTCGCTCCGCGTCTGGCAGGCAAAAATCTACAGCCAATCTTGCATCTCAGCCGCGACCGCAGCTTGGGTTTGGCTGCCTACGACGAACTATCTGCTCAAGCCAAGAAGGTGTTGGAAGCAATCATGGAGGCGACTGAACGGTCCGCATTGCTTGTCAATCAGCTCAAAGCCCTCGGTGAAGGAGATGTTTCTCGAATACTCAATCGTGCGATTCGAAAAGGTCGCGAGAACCAGTGGGAGTTTGAGGACATCGTGCGATGCCTTCATTGCACCGAATCTCATCCGGCGATGGGACTTCAGCTAGCACCGGCGCTCTACGAGGTCCCAGGCAACAAGCGCAGTGTGGCGCTCATTCCCCTGCTCAAATCGCTTCCGTGGGCAGCTGCTCTGTTGCGAGACTGGGAAGACGATCCAGAGACGGACGAGAAGGCGCGCAAGTACCTGCAAAAACAAAAGAAAGAGGTCAAATAATGGGGACCTCCACATCCAGTTTGGGGCCGGGCAGTGGCGTGAGCTTGGACCCGCCCTGGTTAGACGACGTTGTCGGCGGAATTGGTGGGAGCGGCACTGTCGCGCCAATTGACGTGAACCCTCCGGTCCCTCCTGCCGCTCCAACAGGCAGTGCCCCTCCAAATCGATACGGCGATGCCCGCCGTGAGTTCGGGAAGTTCGCCAAGACCGGGAACACGCAACACCTTCGAAGTGCAGTCGGTCACTATTCCCGTCGAGGTAGTGGAGGTGCAGGCGCCGCGGCCAGCCGCATGCGCGCTTCCACTAGTGCCGGTTCCGCATTGTTCTCGTTCCTCAACGCCGTCAGCCAAGGAACAACAGCCGAAGCCCGCAAATGGGTCGAAGACCTGCGCGAAACCAACCCGTCGGCAGAAGACGTAGTGGACGCCATCGTTCGAGAGCTGGCGCCCCCTGGCGGAAGCGCGGACGAAGATTCGCTCCGCGACGCGATGGATCACGCCTTGTCCGAACTCATCAAGGACGACCCCGCCATCGACCCCTTGAGCATGGAGGTCAACGACATCTGGGAACTGATGAAGGGCTACCTAGCAATCGAGGCAGGCAACCGGCTTTGCTTCGACCTCGGCCCAATCTTCGAAAGCTCGCAGCTTGACCCGCGAACAGCTGTTCTCCGGGAAAAGGAGATGCGACGCTTCCTCAGAAACGAAATTGGGGCACATGTAGAACTGCTGCGGGGCACCATTGCCAATCCATCGCGCACCCAGCTAGACGGCATCCTGCAAGAGGCACTGAAGATGACCTTTGAGCTGTTTGAGGCAGAGCTATGACAAAGATTTTCTGTGCGCCCAAGGACCAGATTCCGGAAGCCCGTCACGCTGATACCACATACTTTTCGATGTATGCGCACGACGGACTGCCCGACGTGAGCACTGTAGGAACATCGCTCATTGATGAGGTCAAGAAGGCCGGGCTGGTGCCTAGCGCAGCAAGTTGGGACTTCTTAACCCTAGCATTAGCGGTCAACGCTGCCGATCATGCAGTGGAGCGCAGTCTTTCGGCCGACGGCTGGACGAGAACCATCGAGCTGGAAGTGGCTCTCTATGAGCCCGCCCCCTTCGGGAGGTTGACTATTGAGATCGAACAGGCGCTGCGGTTCTTGACGGGCGACTTCTGGCGCTTGCGTTTCGTCGAAGGCGGATATCCGCCGCCGATTTCGAAACACCCCGTGGCTTATGACGCGGACTGCGTATCGCTCCTGTCGGGCGGGCTTGATAGCCTGATTGGAGCACTGGACCTGACCGCTCAACGTCGGCGCCCCATTTTCGTCTCGCACATCGCCAAGGGTGACTCGGAGACGCAAGTCTTGTACGCAAAAACATTCGGTGGCGGTGAACGCCACCTGCAATGGAATCAAAATATTTGGTTGAAACCACAGCGCGAAGGCGAGGGCTCGACACGTGGTCGGTCTATTGTCTTCTTCGCTTTCGCAGCGCTTGCTGCCGACAGTCACGCACGCGCGTCCGAGGCCAGCTCCGTTGAGGTCTTCGTTCCAGAGAACGGGCTCATCAGCCTCAATGTGCCCTTGACCGTTGGCCGAGTTGGGAGCTTGAGTACCAAGACCACACACCCAGTTTTCATGCAGCGGCTTCAAACCCTGTGGGCTAGCCTAGGGATTCCCGCGACCTTGCGACTCCCATACGCTGCAAAGACCAAGGGAGAGATGATGGCTGACTGTCTCGACCCAGACAGACTGAAAGGCTTGGCCGGGATGTCAACAAGCTGTGGCCGCTTTAGCGTATACGGATTGCGGCACTGTGGTCGGTGTGTGCCCTGCATGGTTCGCCGATCAGCCTTTCTGCGGTCCCGAATCTCAGATACCACTGCGGTGTATGTCTATCCCGATTTGAAGGCTGCACAGCCCGACAAGGGGGCGAACGACGTTGCAGCAGTGGCCACTGCTGTGGTGAAAGTCGAGGACGAAGGCGTTCGCGCCTTCACCGCAGGGCAGTTCGTCTTCGCGGAGTCGTCTCACCGCGCAGTCTTCGAAGGGGTCGTTGAGCGAGGACTGCAAGAATTAGGGGTCTTGCTGCGTTCTCACCATGTCCTGTGATTGACTTCCATTCCCATCTTGACCTGTATCCCGAAGGCTTGGCACTCGCACGCGAGGTCAATCGCAGAAACGACTTCACCCTCGTCGTGACAACCAGTCCACGGGCGTACTACGCCACCTCGCGGGTGTTCCGGGGGCTGGAGAATATCCACGTCGGACTCGGTCTTCATCCCGAGGTCGCCGAGGCCAAGGCTGCGGAGTTGGATGCGCTAGTCGCTGGGATCAAAGGGGCTCGGTTCGTTGGTGAGGTCGGCCTCGATGGATCGCCCAGATTTCGCAAGTCCCTCGAACTCCAGGAGCGCATCTTTCGTGCGGTGCTCGGGGAATGCCGCCAGCAAGGCGGGAGAATCATCAGCATTCACTCGCGCGGTGCAGCACAGCGGACCATCGAAGCCCTGGCTACCGCCAGGGATGTAGGCGTTCCGGTGCTGCACTGGTTCTCTGGAGGGGTCACCGAACTTCGGACGGCATCCCGACTGGGCTGTTGGTTCAGCGTCGGGCCGGCCATGCTCGTAGGTGAAAAGGGCCGCAGCCTGTTGAGTCACATGCCGGTTGACCATGTTCTACCCGAGACTGATGGCCCTTTCACCACTGAACGAGGTGTTGCTCTGAAGCCGTGGGACGCTTGGGAGGTTTGCTCGACGCTGTCAGAGATCTGGGCTATGCCTCGCGAAGCCGTCGAGAAGCAGCTACAAAACAATCTCCGGCGGCTACTCTCTAGCCAGCCTTAACTGGCTGCCGTAAGACGCTCCGTTCACAATTTTTTCCGCTGCGGCCTGTCCATGTCGAATGGCGGCTCAACGACCTGACGCTCCAATTCAAGGACGGCCTCCACATCATGATCGGCCCGAACAATGGAGGAAAGACTGCGGATGACTGGCTTGGGAAGCCGCGGTCGTTCGGGCATCAAACTCAAGCGACCAGTGCCCGTCTGACGCGGCCACATACGCGCTGCCGGTAGCAGCACTTGAGGGACGAGGGCTCCGAAATCAACGTTTTCCAGCGATGGATTCCCGGCACTCGCGCTTCACCTCTGCGGCATATCCCTAACCGAATACCCAAGACTCACAGTCGCATCCGCCGGAATCGCAGGCATCGTCGAATTCCACTCCTGCCACTGCGCCCGCATCGCCTCCAGCCGCTGCGGCTCCTTCTTCCCCAGGTTCGCGCGTTCGCGCTCATCGGCCGGAATGTTGAACAGGTACTCGTTGCCGTCGACCTTCAGGTACTTCCAGTCGCCGTCGCGCATCGCTTCCTGGCCGCGGTGGTTCATGCGCCAGTGCAGGGGGCGGCGGAAGGTTTGGGTGGCGTCTTTCAGCACGGGCATGAGCGACACGCCATCGAGCGGGTACGCCGCGTCGCCCTTCACGCCGGCGGCGTCGAGCATGGTGGCCGACCAGTCCATGGTCATGCACAGCTGGGTGCTCTCGCTGCCCTTGGCGATCACCTTCGGCCAGTGCGCAATCCATGGCACGCGGATGCCGCCTTCGGTCAAATCCATCTTGCCGCCGACCAGCGGCCAGTTGTCGGAGAAGCGTTCGCCGCCGTTGTCGCTGGTGAACACGACGAGGGTGTTGTCGGCCATGCCGTGCTTTTCGAGCGCGGCCATGATCCAGCCGATGCCCTCGTCCATGTGATGGATCATGCGGCGGTACACATGAATGTTGCCGCCCGACAGGTCGAACAGGTTGTCCTTCACGAGCGGCGCCTTGTCGGCGTCGTCGCGGGTTTCCCACGGCCAGTGGGGGGCGGTGTAGTGCAGGCTCAGGAAGAAGGGCGCCTCTTGCGTGGCCATGCGCTCGACGTAGTCGACGGCGCGCTTGGACAGCACGTCGGTCAGGTAGCCCTCGTCGTCCTTGTGCTCTTCTTCGCCGTACCAGAGGTCGTGGCGGCCGGCTGAATCGCAGTGGGTGAAGTAGTCGACACCGCCCGACATGGGGCCGAAGAACTCTTCATACCCCGAACGCAACGGGCCGAAGCTGGGCGGGTAGCCCAGGTGCCACTTGCCGATGAGCGCGGTCTTGTAGCCGCTGTCTTTCAGCAGCGACGGCAGGGTGGGGTGCTCGGTGGGCAGGCCCAGCGTGGTGCTGCCGCGGCTCTTGCTGTTGATGGGCTCTTCGGCCGCGCCGCGCAGGCGGTACTGGTACCGCGCGGTGATCATCGCGAAGCGCGTGGGCGAGCACACGGGCGAGTTGGAGTACCCCTGCGTGAGCTTCAAACCGTTGGCGGCCAGGCCGTCGAGCACGGGCGACACGCGGCCGAAGGGCGCCTCGCGGCCGCCGTAGCAGCCGAGGTCGGCATAGCCGAGGTCGTCGGCCACGATGAAGATGATGTTGGGGCGGGTGCTGCTGCGTGTCGTCATAGGTCGCTGAGAGGTTTTTCGATCAGGGCTGGTAACCGGACTTCTGGACCACAGGTGCCCACTGCGCCTTGTAGGCCTTGAGCATCGCGGCGGTCTGCGCCTGGGTGCTCACCACCGGCGTCATGCCGGCGTCCTTGAACTTGCGTTGGGTGTCGGGGTCTTGCATCACGGCGTGGATGGTGGTGGCCAGGCGCTCGACCTTCTCCTTGGGCATGGTGGCCGGCGCGAAGAAGGTGTTCCAGCCGGCGGCGGCGAGGTCGAGGCCGGCTTCCTTGAAGGTCGGAATGGTGGGTGCGAAGGGCGAGCGCTTTTCGCCCGACAGCGCCAGGATGCGCAGCTTGCCGGCGTTGTGCTGCGGCAGCACGACGTCTTCGGTGTCGACGGCAATGGGCACCTGGCCGCCGATCAAATCATTCAGCAGCGGGGCCGAGCCGCGGTAGCCCACCACCTGGGTCTGCACCTTGGCCTTCTCGCCCACCATGAGACCGAAGAAGTGCGGCAGGCTGCCGGTGGCGGGCACGCCCACGTTGGCCTGCTGCGGGTTGGCGCGCATCCATGCGAGCAAGTGGTTCAGCTCGCGCACGGGCAGCGTGGGCGACACGGACAGCGCAAAGTCGTAGGCATTGACGTGCGACACGGGCACGAAGTCGCGCTCGGGCTCGTAGCCGTTGTCCTTGAAGACGAGCGGCGCCACGATCATCACGGCGGGGTTGGCGAGCATCAGCACGTTCTGGCCTGCGGGCGTGGCCTTGACCTGCTGCGCGGCCAAACGGCCGCCCGCGCCGGGCTTGTTCTCGACGATGACGGGCACGCCGAGCTTGGCGGTGAGCTTGTCGCCCACGATGCGCGCCACGCGGTCGGTGGCGCCGCCGGGCGCGTAGCCGACGACGATGCGCAGCGGGCTGTCGAGTGCGGCTTGGGCAGCCTGCGCGCGTGCGAGCGTGGGAGCGGCGATGGCCGCCACGATGCCGGCCATGGCCAGCAAGGCGGCGAGGCGGCGACGCGCCGGGTTGAAGGAGGCGGAAGAAGCGGAGAGGGTGCGCGAGATCATGAAGGGTGTCCTTGGGGTCTGTCGGTCGGTCAGTCGTTGGCCTGGAAGTTCACGGCCTTCATGATGCCGGCCCAGCGGGCGATGTCTTCGCGCATGGTCTTCACGAGCGCCTCGGGGCCGTCGGCCACGGGGTACATGCCGTTCTGCAGCAGCTGCTGGCGCACGTCGCGCGAGTTCACGGCGCGGATGATTTCGGCGCGCAGTTTCTCGGCGGTGGCGGGCGGCGTTTTCAGCGGCGCGTAGTAGGCGAACCATGCGGTGGCCACCACGTCCTTGTAGCCGCTCTCGACGAAGCTGGGCAGCTGCGGCATGAGCGGCGAGCGCTTGTCGCCGCTGGTGGCCAGCACTTTCACGCGGCCGGTGGGCAGCATCTGCTGCGCGCCGCCGATGGTGTCGAAGTACACGGGCACGGTGCCGCCCATCACGTCCTGGCGCGCGGGCGTGGAGCCGCGGTAGGGCACGTGCACCATCTTCAGGCCGGCCGCGCGGTTGAGCATTTCGCCCAGAAAGTGCGAGGGCGTGCCGGCGCCGTACGAACCGAAGCTCACCTTGTCGCCCTGCGCCTTGGCCCAGGTGATGAACTCGGCCAGCGTGTTGGCGGGCACGTCCTTGTGCACGGTGAGCGCCAGCTCGAAGCGCGCGGCGTTCACCAGCGGCACGAAGTCCTTGATGGGGTCGTACGACAGGTTGCGGTAGGCGCTGGGGAACATGGTCATCATGCTCGCGGTGCCCAGCAGCAGGGTGTGGCCGTCGGGCGCCGCGCTCTTCACGGCCTCCACGGCAATGCGGCCGGCCGCGCCCGAGCGGTTGTCGATGATGAGCGGGCCGAGCGAATCGCGCACCTGGTGGGCAATGGCGCGGGTCAGCACGTCCTGCGTGCCGCCGGCGGGCACGCCGATGAGCACCTTGATGGGCTGGCCGGGGGTGAAGGCGGGCGGCTGCTGCGCGAACGCAAGCGGAGCAAGCGGTGCAAGGGCCAGCCCGCCAAGGGTGGCCAGGGTGCGGCGGCGGGTCGGGTCGGGAAGCTGGGGCATCGTCAATGTCTCCGTGTCTCGTTCGGCGTACTGCAGTGGTCGGTGCGTGGCCGGGGCGGGTGGCCGCGGCTGCGGACGATTCTGGAGACGCTACAGTCGATTGATCAAATCAACCATCGCCCGGATTTACCCGGCCTTTCGAGACCCCGCCCCATGACCGAAGACGCCGCCACCCCGCCGCGCCGCCCGCTGGACGACCTGCTGCTGTACCGGCTGTCGCGCCTGCTCGCGGTGGCGGGCAGCATGGTGATCCGGCTGTGCGAGGGCCGCTTCGGCATCACGCGGCGCGAGTGGCGGCTGATCGCGGTGCTGGCCAGCCGGGGCGAGCTGGGTTCGTCGCAGCTGGCCGAGCATGCCCAGCTCGACCGGGCGCGCACCTCGAAGGCGGTGGGCTCGCTGGTGGCCAAGCGGCTGGTGACGCGCACGGCGCTGGCGGGCGACCGGCGGCAGGTGCGGCTGGGCCTCACGGCGACGGGGCAGGCGCTGTACGACGAGCTGTTTCCGCTGGTGACGCGCATCAACGCCGAGCTGATGGGCACGCTCGACGCAGACGATGCCGCGCGCTTCGACGACGCGCTGCTCCGGCTGCAGGCGCACGCCGAAACCATGGTCGCGCAGGCCGTGCTGCCCAAGGCCGACCGGGGGCGCCACGCGGCGGCTGCGGCGGCAGCAGCAGCAGGCAACGGCAAGACGAACAGCACGACGCGCACCGGCAAGGCCAAGGCCGTCAGTCCACCTTCATCCCGGTCGCCTTGACGATGCGGCCGTAGCGCGCCTGCGCCGTGGCCAGGCGCGTGGTGGCGGCGGCATCGGTTTCGGCCAGCGGCACCATGTCGAGCGAGGCCAGGCGGGCCTTGAGTTCGGGCAGGGCCAGCGCCTTGTGCAGCGACTGGCGCAGCGTCTGCATCACGGGCTCGGGCGTGGCGGCCGGCACCATGGCGAGGTAGAGCACTTCGAACTCGAGGTCTTTCAGGCCCAGCTCGCCCACGGTGGGCACCTCGGGCAGCAGCGGTGCGCGCTGGCGGCCCGTCACGGCCAGGGCGCGCAGCTTGCCGGCCTGGATGTGCGGCAGCACGCCGGGCGTGGCGACGATGCCGGCCTGCACCTCGTTGCCCAGCATGGCCATCACGGCCGGGGCGTTGCCCTTGTAGGGCACGTGCACGATCTTCGCGCCGGTCGCGCTCGCAAAGATCTCGGCGGCAATGTGGCCCGGGCTGCCGTTGCCGGCCGAGCTGAAGGTGGCGGGCTCGGCCTTGGCCTGCGTGATGAAGTCGGGCAGCGTCTTCGCCTTCACCGAGGCGGCGGTGGTGAAGCTCAGGCCCGACGAGCTGAAGATCATCAGCGGCTTGAGGTCCTTCGCCGCGAAGGGCATCGACGCGTACAGGTGCGGGTTGATGGTGAAGGTGCTGTCGATGCCCAGCAGCACGGTGTAGCCGTCGGCCGGGCTCTTGGCCGCGGCGTCGGCGCCGATGTTGCCGCCCGCGCCGGGGCGGTTGTCGACCACGAAGGGCTGCTTCAGGTCTTTCTGCAGCGCATCGGCCAGCGCGCGCCCGAGGATGTCGATGGGGCCGCCGGCCGGGAAGTTGACGAGGAACTTCACGGGCTTCGCGGGGTACGTCGCCTGGGCTTGCGCGGCCGGGGCGGCGAAGCCGAGGGCCAGCGCGGCGCAGGCGGCGGCGAGCGTGAGGCGGCGGCGCGCGCCGAAGGAAGAAGTGGTGGGCTTCGAGGAAAAAATCGTGGTCATGGCTGCTTTGTCTGTCTCCGTATCCACAGCACTCTAGAAGGCTGCGCGGCGCGGCACAACTGAACTCTCTTCTGCCAGCTATTCCCTCTGGTTATATTTGAAAGCACGTCGCCCCACTGGCTTCGAGGAGAACCGCATGTCAGCCATGAACTTTGAGCGCCTGAAGATGCGCCACCTGCAATGCCTCGTCATGGTGGCGCAAGAGCGCAACCTCGTGCGCGCGGCCGAGGCGCTGTCGCTCACGCAGCCGGCGGTGTCGAAGACGGTGGCCGAGCTCGAAGAGATCGTCGGGCGCCAGCTGCTGCTGCGCCGTCGCCGCGGCGTGGAGCTCACGCCGGCCGCCGAGGTGCTGGTGCGACACGCCGTGTCGGCGCTGCGCGGCCTGCGCGAAGGCCTGGGCCTGGCGATGGACCAGCCCGAGGCCGACCAGCTGCGCGTGGTGGTCGGTGCTTTGCCCAACATGGCGGCGCACCTGCTGCCCGAGGCGGTCGCGCGGCTGCATGCGGCGCACCCGGCGATGCGCGTGCGCGTGGTGAGCGGCACCAACGCGCAGCTCATGACGCAACTGCGCCAGGGCGAAATCGACCTCGTGCTCGGCCGGCTCGCCCAGGCCTCGGCCATGGCCGACCTGGCCTTCGAGCAGCTGTACAGCGAGGTGCTGCTGCTGGTGGTGCGGCCCGGCCATCCGCTGGCCTCGCGTCGCAAGCCCACGCTCGACGCGCTGGCCGCCTACCCGCTGGTGCTGCCGGTGTCGGGCACGCTGATCCGGCACACGGCCGACGCCTTCCTCATCGCCCAAGGCGTCGCGCTGCCGGCCCGGCTGGTGGAGGCGACCGACACCAGCTTTGCCGTGGGCCTGCTGCAACGCTCCGACGCGGTGTGGTTTGCGCCGCAGGGCGCGGTGGAAGGCTTCGTGGCGCGTGGCGAGTTGAAGCGCGTGGCCATCGACACGGCGAGCACCGAAGGCCCCGTGGGCGTGACCGTACGGCGCGGCGGCGAGACGGGCGAGGGCGCGCGGCTGCTGCTGGACACCATCCGGGGCATCGCGGCCACGCGCGCTTCCTGAAGGGTTTCTTCAGGGTTCCTTCAGAATAGATCGAGCGCTCGGTCTAATAATGGCGGATGACTGCCATCCGCGAGAACCCCCGTGCGCAAAGTTGACCCCGAACGCCAGCAGGCCAAGCGCCGCCAGATCATGGAGGCCGCCGCCGACTGCTTTGCCCGCAGCGGCTTCCACGCCACCACCACCGCGCAGATCTGCGCCGCCGCGGGCATGAGCCCCGGCAACCTCTTTCACTACTTCGCGAGCAAGAACGCCATCATCGAAGCCATTGCCGAAGAAGAGCGGCGCGACACGGCCGCGTACTTCGCCGCGATCGACGACGACCCGTCCGACCCGCTGGAGGTGGTGCTGTCTTTTCTCGACGTGGTGATGGTCTTTGCCTCCGACCGCAGCTACTCGCGCCTGGCGCTGGAGGTGGCCGCCGAGACCCTGCGCAACCCGGTGGTCCGTGCCAGCGTGGCCGCGGGCGACGCCGACATGCGCGACGGCCTCGCCGCCCTGCTGCGCAAGGCCGCGGCGCGCGGGCAGATCGACCCCGAGCTCGACCCCGTGCAATCAGCCAACTGGATCGCCGCGCTCATCGACGGCGTGTTCTCGCGCCTGGCGCTCGACACGGGCTTCGACCCTGCGCGCGAGGCGCCGATGCTGCGGCGCGTGGTGGGCCGCTTTCTCGCGAAGCCGGGGAGGCGCGCATGAACGCCACGCCCGCTCCCGTCGAGCGCCAGTCGCTTGTCGATGCATTGCGCGGCTTTGCGCTCTTGGGCATCCTGGTCGTGAACATCGGCGCGTTCGCCTCGCCTTTCTACGGCCTGCCGCTGCCCGACCCGATGATGCGCACGGGCCTGGACCGCGCCGCGGCCTTTGCCATCGCCTTTCTCTTCGAGACCAAGTTCTACCTGCTGTTCTCGTTCCTGTTCGGCTACAGCTTCACGCTGCAGATGCAGTCGGCCGAACGCAGCGGCCAGCCTTTCGTGCCGCGCCTGTCGCGCCGGCTTGCCGCGCTGTGGCTCATCGGCGCGCTGCATGCGGTGCTGCTGTTCCACGGCGACATCCTCACGACCTATGCGGTGCTCGGCGTCGTGCTGCTGGCGGTGCGCGCGCGCAGCGATGCCTTGCTGGCGCGTTGGGCGCGGCGGCTGGTGCTCGCGACGGCGCTGGTGTGGGGCGTCGTGGGCGTGCTGGTGGCGCTGCTCGGCGACGCGCCCGACACCCACGCCGCGTGGGCGCAGGCCATGTCGGCGCTCGCGGCCTACCGCGGCACGCCCGTCACGGTGATCGGCCAGCGCCTGTACGAACTGACGCAGGTGTGGATCGTGCTCGGGCTGATCCAGGCGCCGATGGCGCTGGCGATGTTCTTCGCGGGCGTCATCGAGGGCCGGCGCCGGCTGTTCGCGCGGGCGCGGCGAAGCCGGCCGCTGTTCAAGCGGCTGCTGGTGCCGGGGCTGCTCGTGGGCGTGCCGGGCGCGGCGCTCTATGCGTGGGCCAGCGTCTTCGCACCGGGTTCGCGCTGGGACGTGCTGGCCCTGGCCGCCGGGCTCTTTACCGCGCCGCTGCTCACGGCCGCCTATGTCGGCGCCTTGATGCTGCTGTTCGATTCGCCGCGCGGCGCATGGGTGGCCCGGGTGCTCGCACCGGCGGGGCGCATGGCGCTGTCGAACTACCTGTTGCAGTCGGCGGTGTGCGCGTGGCTCTTCCTGGCGTACGGGCTGCGGCTCATCGGCGAGTTCGGTCCGTTCGTGAGCCTGATGGTCGCCTTCGGTATCTTCGGCGCGCAGTTGGTGCTCAGCCGCTGGTGGCTGGCACGCTTTGCGTATGGCCCGGTGGAGTGGGTGTTGCGCGCTTTTACCAACCTCGAATGGCCGGCGCTGTATCGTTCGCGCAGTTCACGCTGAACGACGAGAATCCCCTCGTTCCAACGAGGAGGATGCGCCGATGAGTTCCATGGAAGACGTGTGGGCCTACCGCGAAGAGACGCTCTACCCGCGCCTGTTCGGCCCCGAGCGCACCGGCATCTACGTGCTGGACTTCGACGAGTTCAAGGCGCTGGGCGCCGAAGACGTCGATCCG
Organism: Variovorax paradoxus; assembly: GCF_009498455.1. Taxonomy (NCBI): domain Bacteria; kingdom Pseudomonadati; phylum Pseudomonadota; class Betaproteobacteria; order Burkholderiales; family Comamonadaceae; genus Variovorax; species Variovorax paradoxus. The sequence continues at coordinate 3,711,795 of NZ_CP045644.1, forward strand.
TGCTGGCTGCACCTGGGCGTGTTCGAGTTCGCACCCACGCCCGTGCGCAACACTTGGCTGTACGTGACCTCGGGCGCCTCCACACCCTGGGAAACCGAGCCGGCCGACTACGACCCCGACGGCTATTCGTGGATCGGCTCCGAGCTGGTCATCGAAGTGCCGTCGCAGCCGCAGGACCAGTGGGCGATCAAGCTGCTGCGCCGCCTGCTCGCCTACAACGTGCTGCTCGCGCACTCGCACTTCGGTGAAGACAAGCAGCCCTTCGACTACGGCGACCGCATTCCCGTCGGCGAAGCGATCCGCGAAAAAGGCACCGTGGCCCTGCGCCATGTGGTGCTGATGGAGCCGAAGCACTACCCCGCGATGGCGCAGCTCGATTCGGGCCGCTTCGACTTCCTGCACCTCGTCGGCATCGGCGATTCCGAACGCGACTGGGCCAAGGCCCACAGCTCCGAGGCGCTGCTGCGCTTGCTCGAAGTGCACGGCGGCGCGCCTGTGACCGACGCGCGACGCAAGGCGGTCGCTTGAGCCGCGTGAAGGGTGCGGCCGCCGTCGGCGGTGCCGAGCGTTCGCATGGGCGAGCGCTCGAGCTGGCCGAGTCGCTGGGCGCGATGGGCCCCATCGACGTCAAGCGCTTCTTCGGTGGCTTCGGCCTCGTGCAGGCCGGCGTGCAGTTCGCCTTCGTGATGAAGGGCACGCTGTACCTGCGCGTGGACGACGCCACCCGGCCGGACTTCGAGCGCCTGGGCGCGGTGCCGTTCTCGTACGCGACCAGCGCCTCGACCGTGAAAGTCGCGAGCTACTACGAGGCGCCGGTCGATGCACTCGAAGACCCGCACGCCTTGCGCGACTGGGCGACGAAGGCGCTGGCCAGCGCGCTGGGTGCGCGCAAGCCCGCCGCGCGCCGCAAGCCGGCGGCCAAAGCCGGGTAGCTGATTCGTCAGCGCGACAGCAACGTCGACAGCTGAAACACCGCAAAGCCCAGCAGCAGCGCGCCCGACAGCCTGTTGATGCTCTGCAGCACGCGCGCGCCGAGCTTGTGCCGCACCATCGACACGATGCTCGACAGCCCCAGCCACCACAGCGCCGAGCCGAGGAACACGCCCAGCACCATCGTGAGCGCCGCACCGCTGCCGCTGCCCACATGCCCGCTGCCCAGCGAGGCGAACACCGCGACGAACGACAAAATCGTCATCGGGTTGGCGAGCGTGAGCACGAATACCGACAGCAGCGCCTTCACCGGCGTGGCCGCGTCTTCCGCGGCCCGGGCCTGCGTGGCGGCGGGCGCGCGCAGCAGCTGCACGCCCATCCACGCGAGAAACGCCGCGCCGCCGAGCGCCAGCGGCACGCGCGCCGCGACCATCGTCGACACCACGGCCGACACACCGAACGCACCGATCGCGCCGTAGCAGGCATCGGCCAGTGCGGCGCCGAGGCCGCTGAGAAAGCCGATGGTCCGGCCGTGCGCGAGCGTGCGCTGGATGCACAGCAGGCCGATGGGGCCGACCGGCGCGGCAATCGAGAGCCCGATGACCAGGGCCTTGAGAAAGAGAGGGAAGTCCATGCCGACGATTGTTCGATGCGGCTCCCGTGACGAGAATGGCGAAATTCAGGCGCGCGGCATGCGTTGCCTGAAATCGGAAGCGAAATTCTCAATCGGGCCTTAGATCCATGGAAATCGACGCCAAGAACTGGCAGATCCTCGACGCGCTCCAGCAGGACGCGCGCACCTCGCTCACGGCGCTCGCGCGACAGGTGGCGCTGTCGGTGCCTTCCACCTCGGAGCGCGTGAAGCGCCTCGAAGAAGCCGGCGTCATCGAGGGCTACCGCGCCGTGGTGCCGCCGCGCAAGGCGGGCTACACCGTGACGGCACTCGTCGGCATCACCACCGCGCAACCCGAAAAGGCCCGGCTGCTGAAGCTGCTCGACGGCCGGCGCGAAGTGCTCGAGTGCTTCCACGTCACGGGGCAGGACTCGTACGTGCTGAAGGTGGTCGCGCGCGACATCGAGCACCTCGAGTCGTTCGTGAGCAGCATCAACCACCTGGGCGAGACCCGTACGTCAATCGTGATGTCGGTGCCCATCGCGGCGCGCGCGGTGGCGGCGCCGGCGGGCTCGCTGCCCGACTGAGTTGCAGGCGATTGCCTCGTTGTAATGGCGCCGTCCGCATCGCGACGGCGTTGCATTTCTAGTGTGTCGGCATGGCGGTCATCAAGACACCGCCATCGCCGATGAGGGTGTTCTTCTTCGGCGCCATTCGAAGGAGATGACACATGAAGAACAGCAAGATGGCTTTCATGCTGGCGGCCGTGGCCGCAGCGACGGTTCCGCTCGTGGCCGGTGCGCAACCGGCTGCGTCGCGCAGCCCGCAGCACGTCGAGGCCGGCGCGCATTTCGCGGCGAACGAAGCGGGCATCAAGGAACACCCTGAAAACGCCGGACCGGGCAAGACGGATGCCGAAGTGGTGGCCGAACTGCGCGCCGCGCAACAAAGCCCCGAGTGGGCCGGCGTGCTGCGCTGGGGCGCACCGATTCCCGTGAAGGCCTCGCAGCCGCGCACGCGGGCGGAGGTGGCGGCGGAGCTGGAGCGCGCGCAGTCGCAACCGGGCTGGGAGCGCGCCTCGCGGTTGGGGGCGCCGGTGGTGGTGCCTGCACGGTAAGGGCGCTGGGACTTGCGAGATATTTCAGGCCCCTCTGTTGCTCTTCTTAGGTGCGACCAAAGAATCTGGCGCTTTGCACGTTGGGCAATGATCGAAGAGCGCCGGATTCAAAGGGGACTTCGCTATTAGCTCCGGAATCGCGGCTCAAGCGATTGCAAAAGAGTTGGGAAGCGCCCTTCCTTCTACGAAGGCGCATGCACTCATACTCGGGCTGAATCCAGTGGTCACCTCAAATATCAGAACCAACATGCGCCGCCGAGTACTTCTCTTTTCAGGTGGGGCCGCGATCATGCATCCCATGATTTCGCTGGCGGAGGACGAAGATCCGTGGGGGCGTGCGTCTGGCTATCCGACAGGCTGGGGGACGCCTCGCGGCCTCTCCCGCGATAAGCGGATGCGCGTAGGAAATTTTTCCGGCGGTTTTGAGGCGATGCTGCCAAGTCGCACGATTCAGTGCGGGCAGGAAGACCCGCTGCAAGATAGACCCCGAAGCGACCTGCGCTATCACTTCAATGGCGTTTCGAAGACGCCTGACGACTATATGGCGACGTCACCGGTGACGGGCTTGCTGATCGCGCGACGCGGAGAAGTCTGGTGGGAAAAGTACCAGTTTGGTCGTACGCCCGAAATGCGCATGATGGGTTGGTCCATGTCGAAGAGTGTTACGTCTCTTCTTTTAGGCATCGCAATTGATCAGAAACTGATTGCCTCACTGGAGGACAAAGCGTCTCTCTACGTGCCGTGGCTGGCGGGAACGCTTCACGGCGAGGTCAGCCTCCGCAACCTGATGAACATGTCGAGCGGCGCTGAGATTGTTCACGATCAAGCCAACAACACGATTTATCCAGCCGCGCTTACCGGTCCGCGTGCAGATATCAAACCGACAGTGCGCGATTGGAATGTGCGACGGGAGGTCGAAGGCAGTCGATTCAACTACAACGAGCTATGCCCACTGACTATTGGGATGGTTCTGAGAGCTGCCACTCGCATGAGCTTGTCAGAGTACGCCGAGCAGTTCCTCTGGAGACCGATGGGTGCTGAGGCCAATGCGACATGGCTGACGGATCGTCATCGCAATGAGTTCAACTGTATTGGGTTTGCCGCGACCCTCCGTGACTGGAGTCGCCTAGGTCGGTTAGTCGCACAGGGCGGCCAAATGAACGGTAAGCAAATCGTCAGCCGAGAATGGATGGAGAGCTATGGCCGCTGGGAGTCAAACGAAGCACAGGTTCGCTACGGCGCCCTGGGCACACCGTTTCCTGCTGCTTACAAGGCATTCATCTGGCACACAAAGTCTGATGGAACCAGGCCACTCTTCAGTGGCGCAGAAGGGCAACGCGTGCTCATCGATGTTCCTACTCAGACAGTGCTGGCCCAGACGGGCATCGATGGCACTGGCGATTGGCAGCGAGAGATCTATGCACTTTTCCAAGCCGCCGTCACCGCGAGATAGCCACTTGATTGCCATGCACGGCCAACGAGGCTCCGTGTTTTTCGCTAGCCTCTGCAGAGGCTTGGAGATGAATCGTGCAGCCCGCTCGGCTACCTGCAATTTCTCAGCCCGCCGCCGCGTGCCGCAACACGTCCGGCTGCGCCATCGCCGGATCCGTCCCCTCGAAGCGCATCTTCGGCAGGAACTGCGGGTACTCGCGCTGCATGAAGTCGATGACGCCTTCGCGCACGTTGCAGCGCAGGTCGAAGGCCAGGCCGGAGGTCGCCGCGGTGCAGAGCACGCGGACCTGCATGGTGCGTTCGGTGGCGTCGGTCACGCGCAGGTTGAAGAAGCGGCCGTCCCACTCGGGCGCGGCCTTCACGATGCGCTCGACCTCGGCGCGCAGCGGTGCCAGGGGCATGCCGTAGTCCAGGTAGAAGAAGACGGAGCCGAGCAGTTCGGCCGAGTGGCGGGTCCAGTTCTGGAAGGGCTTCTCGATGAAGTAGGTGAGCGGCAGGATGAGGCGGCGGTCGTCCCAGATGCGCACGACCACGAAGGTGCCGGTGATTTCTTCGACCCGGCCCCATTCGCCTTCGACCACGAGCACGTCGTCGATGCGGATCGGCTGCGACAGCGCGATCTGCAGGCCCGCGATGAGGTTGCTGAAGACGGGCTTGGCCGCAAGGCCGGCCACGATGCCGATCACGCCGGCCGAGGCCAGCAGGCTGGCGCCGACCTGGCGCGCGCCCGGGAAGGTCATGAGCATCATGGCGCCGCCGGCCACCACGACGATCGACATGGCGGTGCGCGCGAGCACGCGGGTCTGCGTGAGCACGCGGCGCGCCTGCAGGTTGTCGGAGATGTCGGACGGGTGCTGCGCGAGCACGCCGTCGGCAAAGCCGCTGATGGCCTTGAGCACGAACCAGGTGCTGGCCGCGATGAGCAGCAGCCCCGTGAAATGCCGCACGCTGCCCAGATAGCGCAGGTCTTCGGGCGCCGCCTGCCACACCATCATGAGTGCCGTCAGCGGCAGCACCAGCCGCGCGGGGGCGGTGCAGTTGACCACCATCGCATGCACGGCGGGGGCGGGGCGGGTGATCCGCCGCAGGACCATGCCACCGATGCGGTGGGCGAGAAGGGCGAGGGGAACGGCGATCAGGGCGGCAATCCAGGTGCCGAACCAGGGGTGTGCAAGGAACTCTTGGGTCATCAGGCGGTGGTGGTCTTTGCTTCTGGGGTGTTGTCGTTCAGTGGTTGAAGAATGCGCGCTGCGTCGTCGCGCAGCTGCGTGGCGAGCGCCGTGGCCAGGTCGAGCCGGCGCACCAGCCAGGGGCTGATGTCGTTGTCGAACGGGTCAGGCAAGGGAATGGGGCCGCCGACAGTGGTGGCACCCGTGCTCTCGGGGTGAGAGGGCCCTGCGATCGGAATGGTTCCCAGGGCGGCCTCGATGCGTTGCGCGGTGCGCACGAGCGGGCCTTCGATGTCGCCCGGCGTGAGGCGGTCGCGGCGCAGCACGAGCATCGACTTGACGGCGCTGAGCTGCGCGAGCAGCTGGTAGCTGTGGGCCTGCAGATGCTCGAGCGGTTCGAGCGGCGGCTGCACGGCGCGCGGTTCGGAGAGCGAACGCTGCGTGGCCTGCACCAGCGCCGAAAGGCTGTCGTAGGCCTCGCGGCGCGCAAGCCGCCATTCGAGCTCGGGGCTGCTCTGGATGGCCTGCAGTTGGCCCAGGCCGAGCGCGAGCCGCGCGTGGCGTGCCTGCGCGGTGAGCACGCGCGCCACGAGCGCCGGGATCTGCGTGCGCTCCCACGAAGGCAGCACGTAGCAGAAGCCCCAGGCCAGTGCGGCGCCGATGAGCGTGTCGGCGATGCGTTCGAACAGCGCAAAGATGGGCGCCGTGCCGGTGTTCAGCATGTGGGCCTGCAGCAGGCCCAGCACGGTGGCGGCCACGGCGGTGACGAGGTAGCGCCGCACCGCGAAGCTGTGGGCAATGGCCTGCGCGATGGTCACGCTCACCAGCAGCATCAGCGCCGAGGGGTGCGCCGACAGCAGGCCCACCGCGAGCACGCAGCCCAGCAGCGTGCCGGCGACGCGACTGTTGCGCCGTTCCAGGGTCTGCGAGAGGCTGCCGCGCAGCACCACCACGATGGTCAGCAAAATCCAGTAGTCGTGCGAACCCCAGGGCATCGACACGGCGATGCCGTAGCCGGCCGCGATGGCCAGCGCCGCACGAATGGCGTGGCGCAGCGGCGGCGCGTCCCAGCGCCACAGCGCGAGAAAAGGGCGCAGCGACCAGTCGGTCGGGCTCACGAAGAGCTGCCAGTTGGCGCGCACCACGGCCAGGTTGGGCTCGACGTCGCCGCGCGCCATGGCCGCGAGGCGCAGCACCTCGTCGTTGATGTGGCCAATGCGGCTGGCCAGGCCGCGCGCGAGCATGGCGGCCGACGGGCCCATCTGGCCGTGCGTGTCTTCGTCGTCGGCCGTCACGTGGATGGCGGCCAGGCGCGGCCGGCGGTCGGCCACGGCGGCGGGGTGGCGGCGCATGAGCAGCGCATCGGCCAGGCCGGTGGTTTCGTCGGCCAGCTCTTCGAGGATGCGGCGCATCTCGACCAGCGCCTGGGCGTGCGACGGATGGGCGCGCAGGGCATCGAGGTCGAGTTCGCTGGCGAGCAGCTGGTCGCGCATCTCGAGCACGATGACGAGCATGCCGGCCATCCGCTGGCGGCGCGGCGTGCGCGGCGACTCGAGCACGATGTCGCGCGTGGCCTGGAGCTGGTCGGCCAGCGCGGCCTGCTCACGCAGCAACTGGCCCAGCAAAGAGGCGGGGGTGTCACGGATGTCGCGGGTTTCGTCCTGCGGCGTGAACTGGCTGGCCTCGGTGCGCATGAGCGCGGCCAGCGAAAACAGCACGTCGGCGATCGACTGCGTGCGATAGCGCCCGTTGAGCAGCAGGTTGGCCAGCGTGGCCCACACCACGTACAGGCCGGCGCCCAGGCCGAACTCGGTGGTGCGTGCGATGGCGTCGGACAGCCCGGCGGGGGCCGGCGTGGCCATGGAGAAGATCATCGAGAACATCACCGCGATGGCGATGGGAATGCCGCGCTTGCCCCAGGCCATGGCCACGAAGGCCATGAAGGTGGCGGGCACCAGCAGCAGCCCGAGGCGGATCGGTGCGCCGTGCAGCATCTGCACCGCGAAGAACAGCGGCAGGCCGATGAGCGGCGCCGGCAGCATCTGCAAAAACTTGCCGCGGCGCGGGCCGGGCAGGTCGGGCGGTGCCGTGACGATCACGCCAGTGGCGGCGGCCGAGGCGGCCAGGGTGCCCAGCCACAGGTGCACCCCGCCCGAGATCACGAGCAGGCCGAGCGCGACGGTGAGCCCGCTCGCGACGTAGTGGCTCAGCGCAATGCGCAACGCCGCGCGAACCCGCGCGGCGGCGCCCGGCCCCGTCATCACTTGGCGGAGGCGTCGCCCTCGGCGGGCGCCTCGCGCTTGATGCGGGTGAGCTTGCGCGGGGCGGCCGGCGCGGCGGGTGCAGCCGCGGGGGCTTCCACGCTGCCGTCGAGCGAGGCGGCGGTCTGGTCGGTCACGGTGCTGCGGGCGTACAGGTCGGTCGAGGCGTCGTCGGGCGTCGAGCGGGTCGAGGCCGACACGGCGCGCACGCGGTCGCTGGCGCGCAGCTTGTCGTCCACGTTGGCGAACTTGGAGTACTTGGCGAGCAGCGGCACCAGCTGGCCGTACACGCGCGGGGCGCCGGCCAGGCATTCACGCTGGTCGAGGAAGTCGGGCTCGCCCGTGAAGTTGCCGATGAGACCACCGGCCTCGGTCACCAGCAGCGAGCCGGCGGCCACGTCCCAGGGGTTCAGGCCGGTTTCGAAGAAGCCGTCGGTGAAGCCGGCGGCCACGTAGGCCAGGTCGAGCGCAGCGGCGCCGGGGCGGCGCAGGCCGGCCATGCGGGGCATCATGTCCGCCATGATGGCCAGGTACTGCTTGAAGTTGTCACCGGTGCGGAACGGGAAGCCGGTGGAAATGAGGCACTCGCTGAGCTTCACGCGCTTGGACACGCGGATGCGGCGCTCGTTCATGTAGGCGCCGCGGCCCTTGGTGGCTGTGAACAGGTCGTTGCGCGACGGGTCGAAAACGACCGCCTGCTCGATCTTGCCGCGCACCGACAGCGCGATCGACACGCAGTAGACCGGGAAGCCGTGGATGAAATTGGTGGTGCCGTCGAGCGGATCGATGATCCAGACGAATTCGGAGTCTTTGGCACCGTATTCGGTGCCCGATTCTTCGGCCAGGATGCCGTGCCCCGGGTACGCGCCCAGTAAGGTCTCGATGATGACCTTCTCGCTGGCGTGATCGACTTCGGTGACGAAGTCGTTGACCTGCTTCTGGGAGATGCGCACGGCCTCGACGTCGAGGGCAGCGCGATTGATGATGGCGCCGGCGGCGCGTGCGGCCTTGACGGCCACATTGAGCATAGGATGCAGGTTGGGGGACGACATTCTGGATTGTGAGAAGAACGGGTGGGAGAGGTCCCCAAGAGTGCAATCTGGGCGACCCTGCGGCCCGGCGATGCGGGCGGCGAGAATCGGGCATTTTACCGGCTCAGGCCGTTTGTGTCTTCCCCACCCGTCATGCGCACCCGTTTCATCCTCATCCAGACCAGCCACGCCGGCAATGTGGGCGCCGCCGCCCGCGCCATGAAGACCATGGGTTTCGACGACCTGGTGCTGGTGACGCCCCGCTGGGCCAACGTGCTGCGGCGCGAGGAAACCATCCAGCGCGCCAGCGGCGCCCTGGACGTGCTGAACAACGCGCGCATCGTCGAGACGCTCGATGAAGCGCTCGACGGCGTGACCCACCTGTGCGCCACCGCCATGATCCCGCGCGACTTCGGCCCGCCCACGCGCACGCCGCGCGAGCACCTGGAGCCGCTGGGCAAGCAGGGCGACCAGCACGTGGCGTTCCTGTTCGGTTCCGAGCGCTTCGGCATGCGCAACGAGGACGTCTACCGCTGCAACGTGGCGCTGACCATTCCCACCGACCCGAAGTTCGGCTCGCTCAACCTGGGCGCGGCCATCCAGGTGGTGGCCTACGAATGGCGCCTGGCGCTGGGCGGCTACGGCGTGCGCGAGGCCATCGCGCCGGTGCAGGCGGCCGACGCGCAGGCCGTGGCCGGCATGCTCGACCACTGGGAGCGCTCGCTGGTCGACATCGGCTTTCTCGACCCGGCGGCGCCCAAGAAGCTCATGCCGCGGCTGCAGCAACTGTTCAATCGCGCGCAGCCCACGCCTGAGGAAATCCACATCCTGCGCGGCATTGCCAAGGCCATGAGCGACGCGACCCGGCCGCCGCGCGGCAGCTGAGCCGCCGCAAAACCCCATCGCGCGTACGCGAAGACGCCCGGCTTTAGACTGCCCGGCCCCTATCGATATAACGACAACAAAGGCAGCGATGTTCTCTCGCCTGCGCGCCGACATCCGGTGCATCCTCGAACGCGACCCCGCCGCCCGCAGCGCCTGGGAAGTGATCACGGTCTATCCCGGCTTCCACGCCGTGGTGCTGCACCGTTGGGCGCACGCCTGTTGGACCCACGGTTTCAAGTGGCCGGCCCGCTTCATCGCGCATTGCGCACGCTGGCTCACGGGCATCGAGATCCACCCGGCCGCCAAGCTCGGTGAGCGCGTGTTCTTCGACCATGCCATGGGCGTGGTGGTCGGCGAAACCGCCGAGATCGGCGACGGCTGCACCATCTACCAGGGCGTGACCTTGGGCGGCACCTCGCTCTACAAGGGCACCAAGCGCCATCCGACGCTGGGCAAGAACGTGGTCGTGAGCGCGGGCGCCAAGGTGCTGGGCGGCTTCGTCGTCGGCGACGGCGCCAAGATCGGCAGCAACGCCGTGGTCATCAAGCCGGTGCCGGCCGGGGCGACCGCGGTGGGCATTCCCGCGCGCATCATCCCGTCGAAAGAGGGCGAGAGCGCCGACGTGTCCGCGCCGCAGAAGTTCACGGCCTACGGCATCACGCAGGACGACGACCCGCTGAGCCAGGCCATGCGCGGGCTGATCGACAACGCGTCGAGCCAGGAGCACCAGATCGCGCTCTTGTGGCAGGCCATCGAGAAGCTGTCGGCGCAGCCGGGCACGAAGGACTGCGTGCCTGGCGATGCGGCGCGCGGCGAGAGCTTCGAGGCCGACAAGCTCACGCAGCTCATCGGCAAGTAGAAGAGGGAGAGGGGGGGGCGGGGTCGCGCCGGCGGTGGCCGGCTTCGAGGGGACAATCGAGGAAACCCTCCTCGACACAAGACCCACGACCATGCCCCGCCTCGACGACCCCCTCCATGACGCCGAAGTCGGCTCCCGCGACAGCACGCTCGACACCACCCGCATCGACGACGTGCGCATCGGCGCCGTGCGTCCCCTCATGACCCCCGCGCTGCTGCAGGAGCGCGTGCCCGTGCGCGACAACACGCTCGCGCTGGTCGAAGGCAGCCGCGCGGCCATTGCCGACGTGCTGCACGGCCGCGACGACCGGCTGGTGGTGGTGGTCGGCCCGTGCTCCATCCACGACCACGACCAGGCCATCGAATATGCACAGCGCCTGAAGAAGGTGGCCGATTCGCTGCAGGACGACCTGGTCATCGTGATGCGCGCCTACTTCGAGAAGCCGCGCACCACCGTCGGCTGGAAGGGCTACATCAACGACCCGCACCTGGACGGCAGCTTTGCCATCAACGAAGGCCTGGAGCGCGCGCGGCGCCTGCTGCTGGAGCTGACCACGCTGGGCCTGCCGACCGGCACCGAGTTTCTCGACCTGCTGAGCCCGCAGTTCATTGCCGACCTGATCGCCTGGGGCGCCATCGGCGCGCGCACCACCGAGAGCCAGAGCCACCGGCAGCTGGCGTCGGGCCTGAGCTGCCCGGTCGGTTTCAAGAACGGCACCGACGGCAGCGTGAAGGTGGCGGCCGACGCCATTCTTGCGGCCCGCGCGCCGCATGCCTTCATGGGCATGACCAAGATGGGCATGGCCGCGATCTTCGAGACACGCGGCAATGACGACTGCCACGTGATCCTGCGCGGCGGCAAGGCGCCCAACTATTCGGCGGCCGATGTCGCGTCGAGCTGCGAGGCGCTGCTGGCGAACGGCCTGCGCCCGCAAGTGATGGTCGACGTGTCGCACGGCAACAGCAGCAAGCAGCACCAGCGGCAGATCGTGGTCGCCGAAGACGTGGCCGCCCAGATCGCGGCCGGCGAGCGGCGCATCACGGGGATCATGATCGAGAGCCATCTCGAAGAAGGCCGGCAGGACCTGAAGCCCGGCGTCGCGCTGAAGCACGGCGTGTCGATCACCGACGCCTGCATCGGCTTTGCGCAGACGGTGCCGGTGCTCGAAGGGCTGGCGTCGGCGGTGAAGGCGCGGCGGCGGCTGGCAACGGCCTGAGACCGGCGAGGCGCAGGGGCACTCGCGGCCGCTTCGGGCTGGGCTGCGGCCTGGCGCGCCCGTGAAGGCTGCGCGCTTCGCATAGCCGGATCAAGGAGACGAGGGCGCCCCGGCAGCCGCCGAGCCCCGCCGGGGTTGAAATTCACTTCGGCAACGGGCGTTCGGCCACGTCATGCACCCATTCCGTGCACGCATGCGACCCTTGAACTGTTGGCAAAATGTAAACAAAGCAAACAGTTTTCCAATTGTTACGAGAACTACATCACGAAACTTGAGCCCGGCCTCCATGGATCTGAGGGCCAACGGACCGGTTGTGGGGCATCCTTGCGCCACTTTGTAATCAAATAGTTTAAAAAATGATTACACAAACCCGGTTCACAGGTCTTATTCATTACATTTGGAGCGCCCTCATGTTCAAGCACGCAGTCGCCGCGGCGGTTACCGCCACCCTCGCTTTCGCATCCGGTTCAGCCTTGGCTGAGACGGCCGGTGCCAGCTTTCAGGTCAAGATGACCATCGTCAAGAGTTGTTCGGTGACGGCCGGCAGCGGCTCCGACATCAGCCTGGGCACGTCCGTGCTGCCCACGGCCATCGACCAGACGGGCAACAACACCATCTCGGTCACCTGCTCCAAGACCACGCCGTACACCGTCGGTTTGCTGCCTTCGTCGGGCAACGGCGGAACGGCCAACGGCACGGGCGCCATGTCGTCCGTCGCCAATTCGGCCACCAACACCGACAAGGTGCCCTACGCGCTGTACGCCAACTCGGGCAACAGCACCGTGTGGGGCAACACCACCGGCACCGGCGCCAATGTCGTCGGCGGCTCGGGCACCGGTGCGGCGATCACCCACACGGTCTACGCCAAGAACACCAACGCCAACTTCACGCCGGACAGCTACGCCGACACCGTGACCGTGACGGTCACGTACTGAGCCCGCGCTGAATCGTGAGACGTGCACTTGCCATCGGGGGACTGTGGAGCGCATGCCTGCTCGGCGGCGGTGCGGTCCAGGCGGCCGGCCTGCAGGTCTCGCCTGTCACCCTGACGCTCGCGCCGACACGGCAGGGCGACGGGCTCTGGCTGAGCAACACGGGGACGGCGCCGCTCGATGCGCAGATCCGCGTCTTCCGATGGACGCAGGTCGATGGACAGGACCGCACGGAGCCGGCGGACGGACTGGTCGTCAGTCCGCCCCTGCTGCAACTGCCCGTCAACGGACGTCAACTGGTGCGCGTGATCCGCAACGGCCCGCCGCCCGCGGGTGCGGCGGAAGAGGCCTACCGCGTGCTGGTGGACGAACTGCCCGTGCCCCAGGCGGCGGGCGCGGCGGCCGATGGCAAGAAGAGCAACCTGAACTTCGTGATGCGGCACTCGCTGCCCATCTTCGTCGCGCCGGCAGGCGCAGAGCCGGTCCCCGCGCAGTTGCGCTGGAGCCTGCGCCGCGAGGACGGCAAGGCCGTGCTGGAAGTCAGCAACAGCGGCGGCGTGCATGCCCAGCTGGCTGACCTTGTATTCACCGGCGCGGACGGCCGTGCCGTCAGCGCCTACAACGGTTTGCTGGGCTATGTGCTGCCCGGCGCCACCATGCGCTGGCCGCTGAAGACACTGCCTGCCGCGGTGTCGGGCGCGGGTCGCTGGCAGGTCATGATCGATGGCAGAAACACAGCCGCCGATCTCGCGCCGCTGGCCAACTGAGCAGGCCGTGCACGTCGCGAGGGCCTGGCTGGCCCCGTTCGCGCTGGCGCCTTTTGCGCTGGCCCTGACCGCCCTGGCCGCGCTGCCCGCGCTGGCAGCGCCCGCCGCCCAGGCCGTGCCGGGCGCCATGACGCTGTACCTGGAGGTCAGTCTCAATGGCATGGCGCGCGGGCTGCACCCGTTTCGTCTGGAAGCCGGCGCCTTGTGGGCTTCGCGCGCGGTGCTGCGCGAACTGAGCTTCTCCTTGCCCGACAACGGTGCCGAATGGCTGCCGCTGCGCGATCTGCCCGGACTGGCCGCGGACTACGATGCCGCGCGCCAGCAACTGACGCTCACCGCGCCGCTGGCGATGCTGCAGCTGCCCACGGCCACGGTGGGGCAGGCGGCCGTCACCGCGCAGCCGCTGAGCACCTCCACCGGCCTGCTGCTGAACTACGACCTCTATGGCACGCGGGGCGCGGGCGACAGCGCCAGCCTGAGCGCCTTCGGCGAGCTGCGCGCGTTCCGCGGCGCCAGCGTGCTCAGCACCACCTGGCTGATGCAGCGCACGCACGACACTCAGGGCTGGAAGGACCAGTCGGTGCGCATGGACAGCACCTGGAGCATGGCCTTCCCCGACAGGATGCTCACCCTGCGCGTGGGCGACACGCTCACCGGCGCCGTGCCCTGGTCGCGCGCCACGCGCATCGGCGGCATCCAGCTGTCGCGCGACTTCGGCCTGCAGCCTTACCGGCAGACCGCACCGCTGCCCAGCTTCATCGGCTCGGCCACGATGCCTTCGGACGTGGAGCTGTTCATCGACGGCATCCGCCAGTACAGCGGCCAGGTGCCGGCGGGGCCCTTCCAGCTCAACGCGCTGCCGCGCATCAACAGCACCGGCACGGCGCAGGTGGTGGTGACCGACGCGCTGGGTCGCGCCGCCACGCTGAGCTTTTCGCTCTTCGACAGCAACCGCCTGCTGGCGCCCGGCCTCACCGATTGGACGGTCGACCTGGGCGTGGTGCGCCGCAACTACGGCCTGCGCTCCTTCGACTACGGCAAGCAGCCGGTGCTGACCGGCACCTGGCGCAGGGGCCTCAGCGACAGCTTCACGATGGAGGCCCATGGCGAAGTGACACGCGGCCTGGCGCTGGCCGGCGCCGGCGGCGTGTGGCAACTGGGCGCCGCGGGCACGCTGTCGGGGGCGCTGGCGGGCAGCCGGCACGACGCCGACACCCCGGGTGGCAGCCGCAGCGGCACGCAGACCAGCCTGGGCTACCTCTGGCGCCAGGAGCGCCTGTCGGTCGGCCTGAACGGCACGCGCACGCAGGGCGACTACCGCGACGTGGCAACGGCCTACGGCTCGGCCCCGGCCAAGGGCAGCGCCAGCGCGAGCGTGGGCTACGACATGGGCGGCCTGGGCAACGTCAGCGTGAGCTACCTCTACCTGCGCCCGTTGGGGCAGAGCGCGTCGCGCTACGCCAGCGTCAACTGGTTCCGCTCGATCGGGCGCGCGTCCTCGGTCTCGGTGGGCATGAACCAGAACCTGGACAAGCGCAGCGACCGCGGCATCTTCGTCGGCCTGAGTTGGTCGTGGGACGCGCAGACCAGCGTGAGCGCCGGCGTGCAGCGCAGCGGCGACCAAGGCACGGTCGGCACCGTCAGCGCGCAGCAGTCCCCCCTCGGCGACGGTGGCTGGGGCTGGCGTGCCACCGCGCGCACGGGCGGCGGTACGACCGGCGGGCAGGCCGAAGTCAATTACCTGGGCCCCTATGGCCGCGTGCAGGCCGGCGTGAGCGAGATGGGCGCAGGCCGCGCGAGCCGCTACGCCTATGCGGGCGCCAGCGGTGCGCTGGTGCTGATGGGCGGCGGGGTGCTGGCCGCGCGGCGCATCGACGACGCCTTTGCGGTGGTGGACACCGACGGCGTGGCCGGCGTGCCCGTGAAGCTCGAGAATCGACCGGTGGGGCAGACGAATGCGAGCGGGTTGCTGCTGGTCGTGCCGGTGAACGCCTACCAGAACAACAAGCTGGCGATCGACCCGATGGACCTGCCCGCCGACGTGCGCATCGCGCGCGCCGAGGCCCTCATCACGCCGGCCGGCCGGTCGGGGGCGCGGGCGCATTTCAGCATCACGCCCGTGCGGGCCGCCCACGTGGCCCTGATGGACGCACAAGGCCAGCCCTTGCCGCTGGGCAGCCGCGTGCAGGTGAACGCGCAGGGCGGCAGCGGGGCGGTGGTGGGCTATGACGGCTGGGTGTACCTGGACACGCTGGACGCGCGCAACACGCTGGCCGTTCGCACGCCCGACGGCGCGGTGTGCCAGGCAGGGTTCGACTGGCGGCGCCCCGAGGGCAGTGGTTTGCAGAAAGAGCGGTTGACATGCGTACGTTGAGATTTGTGCTGGCGCTGGTGTCCGCGTGGCTGCTGTCCATGGGCGCGGCGCATGCCGACCCGAGCTGCTGGGTCGCCACCCAGCCGAGCTTCGCCTTCGGCACCGTCACGGCGTCGGCCGCGGCGGACACCACCGCCACGGTCGGCTTCGCCTGCCAGAACGACACCGGCCAGACGATGTACATGAACTACTGCGTGTACGTCTCCCAGGGCAACGAGATCGCCGGCTACGCGCCGCGCTACATGACCAACTGGAACGGCGCGCAGATGGCCTACAACATCTATGCCGACGCGACCCGCAGCGGCATCGTCGGCCCACCGCCGGGCGGCGGCACCTATGCCAGCGCGGGGGGCTCGTTCGTGCTGCCGGCCGGCGGCGGCAACGTCGCGTTGAACATCCCGCTCTATGGCCGCGTGCCGTCGGGGCAATCGCTGCCGGCGGGCGGCTACCAGGCCAACATCTACAACTCCGAGGTCGTCTGGGGCATGAAGAGCGGCAATGCGCCCGACAGCTGCACCGCGAGTTCGGCCAAGTACCTGGGCAGGACGACCTTCTACACGCAGGTCACGGCCGCCTATTCCAATGCCTGCACGGTCAGCGTGGCGGCCACCGACCTGGACTTCGGCAGCGCCAACTCGCTGGCGTCCGCGGTCAACGGCGCGGCGGCCATCACGATGCTCTGCCCGCCCAGCACGGCCTGGAAGGTGGGGCTGAGCAATGGCGCGAACGCGACGGGGACACAGCGGCGCATGGCGGACGCTGCAGGTGCTGGGGGCGACTACGTCCAGTACGAGCTGTACCGCGATGCCGCGCGCTCGCTGCGCTGGGGCAACACCGTCGGCACCGACACGGTGGACGGCAGCGGCAACCCCGGCAGCAGCATCCCCGTCTATGGGCGGGTCCCGGCCCAGCCCAATGTGACGCCGGGCAGCTACAGCGACACGGTCACGGTCACGGTGACCTACTGAATCGACCGCTGCCGGCGGCCATCGCCCGGGGCCAGGCTGAGCATCGATTTCAGGCGCGCTTGGCGGAGGCGCCGTGCAGCGTGCCGTGCACATGGCCCGCGTGCTGGCCGAAGGGCTCGGGCGTGAGCGCGGCGGTGTCCAGCTCCTGCAGGATGCCGCAGGCGCTCGCCGATTCGGGGCCGCCGCACTGCAGGCGCAGCGCCTTCAGCTGCTTTTCGAGCGTCTTCAGCTCGGCGATGCGCGAGGCCACGTGGCCGATGTGGTCGTCCAGCAGCTGGTTCACCTCGCCGCAGTCGTCCTGCGGTGCATCGCGGAATTTCAGCAGGCTGCGGATCTCGTCGAGCGTCATGTCCAGCGAGCGGCAGCGGCGGATGAAGCCCAGCCGCTGGGTGTGCTCGTCGTCGTAGATGCGGTAGTTGCCGTCGGTGCGCCCGGGCACGGGCAGCAGCTGTTCGCGCTCGTAGTACCGGATGGTTTCGACCGGCGTGTTCGTGGCCTTGGCCAGTTCACCGATTTTCATGATGCGGCATCTCAAGGAAGTGGCAATCAACGGTTGACTCTACACCTGCTTCAGGGTTTCCAATGAATGCATGACGAATCAGACCACCCTGAAACCGCCGGTGCCGCGTGCTGCGCCGCATGACCACGGTCATGACCACGGGCACAGCCATGGGCACGACCATGCACACGATCACGCGCATGCCCACGCTCCCGCAGCGCCGGAAACGGCCTGCTGCGGCAGCCCCGTGTGCGGCAGCACTCCGGCGTCGACCGAGCCCGCCGACCTGCCGAAGGGCGCCGTGCTGTTTCGCATTCCCACCATGGACTGCGCGGTGGAAGAGTCCGAGATCCGCCGCGCCCTCGAGCCCGTCGCGGGCGTGAAGGGCCTGCGCTTCCGTCTGGGCGAACGCACGCTGGCCCTCACGACCGAAAACGGCGCACTGCCCGCCGCGCTTGAAGCCATCCGCCAGGCCGGCTTCAAGCCCGAGCCCGTGGCCGCAACGGGTGCGCAGAAGGCGGAGCCCGCGCGCTTCGCCGGCATGTCGACCGGCCTCGCACGCCTCGTCGCCGCACTGGTGCTGGCCATCGCGGCCGAGACCGTGTCGTTTCTCGCGCTCGACGGCGTGGGCTTCATGGCCGCCGAGATGGGGCTCGCGCTCGCGGCCATCGCGCTGGCCGGCCTCGACACCTACAAGAAGGGTTTTGCCGCGCTGGTGCGCGGGCGCCTCAACATCAACGCGCTGATGGCCGTCGCCGTCACTGGCGCTTTCATCATCGGCCAGTGGCCCGAGGCCGCGATGGTGATGGCGCTGTACGCCATCGCCGAGCTCATCGAAGCCCGCGCCGTCGACCGCGCGCGCAACGCCATCCAGAGCCTGCTCGCGCTCGCGCCCGAACAGGCCGAGGTGCGGCAGCCCGACGGCAGCTGGCAGACCGTGCGCGCCGACGCGGTGGCGCTCGATGCGGTCGCGCGCATCCGCCCCGGCGAGCGCGTGCCGCTGGACGGCGTGGTGCTCGAAGGCACCAGCGCCATCGACCAGGCGCCGGTCACGGGCGAGAGCATTCCGGTCGACAAGGCCGCGGGCGATGCGGTGTTTGCCGGCACCATCAACCAGACCGGCGCGCTCGTGTTCCGTGTGACGGCCGTGGCGGCTAACACCACGCTCGCACGCATCATTCACGCGGTGGAAGAGGCGCAGGGTTCGCGCGCGCCCACGCAGCGCTTCGTCGACAAGTTCGCCGCCATCTACACGCCCACCGTCTTCGTGCTGGCGCTGGCCGTCGCCGTGCTCACGCCGTGGCTCATGGACTGGACCTGGGTCGAAGCGATTTACAAGGCGCTGGTGCTGCTGGTCATCGCCTGCCCGTGCGCGCTGGTCATCTCCACGCCCGTCACGGTCGTGAGCGCGCTGGCCTCGGCCGCGCGCCGCGGCATCCTCATCAAGGGCGGCACCTACCTCGAAGAGGCACGCAAGCTCAAGGCCGTGGCGCTCGACAAGACCGGCACCATCACGGAAGGCAAGCCCAAGCTGGTCGAGTCGGTGCTGATCGACAAGGCCGGTGGCGATGAAGGCGCGGTGTACGCACTGGCCGCCAACATTGCGGGCCGCTCCGACCACCCGGTGTCGAAGGCCATCGCCCAAGGCTTGGGTGGGTCGGTCGAAGAAGTCGGCGACTTCACCGCGCTGCCCGGACGCGGCGTGCAGGCCACGCACGCGGGCCAGAGCTACGTGCTGGGCAACCACCGGCTGATCGAGGAGCGCGGCCTGTGCTCGCCGGAACTCGAAGCCGAACTCAAGCGGCACGAAGAAGCCGGTCGCACCGTGACGCTGCTCGCATCGGAGAAGTCGGTGCTCGCGCTGTTCGCGGTGGCCGACACCATCAAGCCTTCGTCGCAGGCCGCCGTGGCCGAACTGCGCGCGCTGGGCGTGACGCCCGTCATGCTCACCGGCGACAACAGCGCCACCGCGAAGACCATCGGCGCGCATGCTGGCATCGACGACGTGCGCGGCAACCTGCTGCCCGAAGAAAAGCTCGACGCCATCCAGGCGATGCAGCAACGCTACGGCGCCGTCGCGATGACCGGCGACGGCATCAACGACGCCCCCGCACTCGCCAAGGCCGACATCGGCTTCGCGATGGGCGGCGCCGGCACCGACACCGCGATGGAGGCGGCCGACGTGGTCATCATGAACGACGACCTGCGCCGCATTCCCGAGACCATCCGCCTGTCGCGCCGCTCGCATGTGGTGCTGTGGCAGAACATCACGCTCGCGCTCGGCATCAAGGGCGTGTTCTTCTTGCTCGCGGTGTTCGGCAGCGCGACCATGTGGATGGCGGTGTTTGCGGACATGGGAGCGAGCTTGTTGGTGGTGGCGAACGGGTTGCGGTTGATGCGGACTGGAAAGCAGGAATAGCGCAGCGGGCGCGAGCGCTTGCCGATCAACGTCTCAGTCGGCACGCCAGACGAGGTGCAGGTCGCCATCCACGAATCCCAGGGACACAGCGCGAGCAGCCTTCAGGCGCGCAGCGCCCGCAGACGGGGCGTCCAGGTAGCGAAGAATCATCTGTGAGATGGCCTGCAGGCCTGCCTCCCAGTCCGGTCCCACCACTTCGCTCGCGATCTCGAAACGTGGCGATGAGGACATGAAGATGTCGTCGCAGGCCCAGTCGGAATCTTCGGGGTCGTAGGTCGGCGCCCCCACGAGTTCGAGGTCGTAAGTCGTCGAACTGTCGTAGAGGTTGAAGTGAAAAGCGGCGATGCCTTCAGGCAGCGGCGCAGAGATGGCGGCATCGATCCAGGTGGCCAGATCGGCGAAGAGAGAGTCGTTCATGAGGCTGAAGTGGCTGGGTTTCCGATCATGCGCATTCGGATTTCTAGCACGGCCACAAGGCGTCTGAACTCACCAGCGCGCCGCCCACGTCTCCAGCGGCACCCGCGCCGCATTGCATACATAGCTCACCGCGTGGTACCACCCCGCGAGCATCATCAGCTCGATGAGTTGCGCGTGGCTCCAGTGCGCGTTCAGGGCTTCCCACAGCGCATCGTCGATGGTGCCGGTGTCGTGCAACTGATCGACCATTGCAATCAGCAATGCGTCTTTCGGCGCCAGCTGTGCAAGGTCCCCATCCATCGACGCCGTCGCGCGCCGCTCGGCTTCACCCAGGCCGGCCGCGTCGGCGAAGCCGGTCCAGTGCACGCCCCATTCGTATTCGGCGCCGCAGCGCGCACAGGCCCGCAGGATGACCAGTTCGCGGTCGCGCAGCTCGATGGCGGCGTGGCGGCCCAGCAGGTAGCGGCCAAGGTCGAGCGTGCGCTCGGCCAGCGCGGGGTTCACGGCCAGCACCTTGAAGAGCGACAGCACCTCGGGCGCCTGCGGCGGTGTCATGCGTTTGAGCAGCGTGCCGATGGCGTCGGGGTAGGGCGGCTCGAGCGGCGCGATCCTCGGGGCCGGGATGGGCAGGGCAGTGGAAGGCACGGTGATTCCTTTCATAGAATGCGGTGGAATCGCTACGGAATGCGTAGCGACCAATGCAGTCTATGGCTACGAAATTCGTAGCGCAAGGCCTGCGTCAACGAGGAAGACACATGGATGACACTGAGGCCTCCGCACCCGCCCCGCGCCGACCCATCATGCGGCTGCTGGAACAACTGGGCCGCAAGGGCACGCTGCGCCTTTTGTGGGAGCTGCGCGACGGCCAGCCGCAGAGTTTTCGGGTGCTGCGCGAGCACGCCGACCAGATGTCGCCCTCGGTGCTGAACGACCGGCTCAAGGAGCTGCGCACAGCCGGCATCGTCACGCTGTCCGATGCGGGCTACGTGCTCACCGAGGCGGGCGGCGAGCTCGTCAAGCGGTTGACGCCGCTCAACCAGTGGGCCGACCGGTGGATCGAGCCCGGAGCGTCGAACTAACATCGAGCGAGTTCTTTCGCCCTCACGGTTTTCCCGCCCATGTCCGTCACCACCCTCCTGCTGCAACTCGTCGTCATCCTCACCACCGCGCGCCTGTGCGGCTGGGTGCTGCGCCATGTGGGGCAGCCGAGCGTGGTGGGAGAAATGGCCGCGGGGCTGATGCTCGGGCCGGCGGTGATGGGCACGCTCTTTCCGTCGCTGCATGTGCAGCTGTTCGCCAAGGAGTCGCTGCAGGGGCTGTCGTCGCTGGCGACGGTGGGGCTGGTGCTGTTCATGTTCGTCGTCGGCCTGGAGCTGCGGGCCACGCGCAACATGCGCGCGCAGCTCAAGGCGGCGGGGGCGGTGGGCGTGCTGAGCGTGGCGGTGCCGGTGGTGCTGGGCATCGCGATCTCGCCGATGCTGCATCCCACCCTCGCACCGGCCGGCGTGGGCTTCTGGCCCTTTGCGCTGTTCATGGCGGCGGCGCTGTCGATCACGGCGTTTCCGGTAATGGCGCGCATCCTGAAAGACCGCGGCATGACGCGCACGCCCTTCGGCCAGCTCTCGCTGAGCGCGGCGGCGGTGGTCGATGTGTTCGCGTGGATCCTGCTGGCCTTCGTGGTCGCGACCATCGGTGCGGGCGAGGGCTATGCCGGGCTGCTCAAGACCTCGGTCGGCGTGGTGGTGCTGCTGGCTTTCCTGTTCTTCGGGCTGAAGCCGGCCTTTGCGTGGCTGCTGCGCGTGAAGGCCCCCGACGGCGAGCCGTCGACCACGCTGATGGCCTCGCTCATGATCGGCCTCCTGCTGTGCGCGCTGCTCACCGAATGGCTGCACCTGCATGCGGTGTTCGGTGCCTTCCTGTTCGGCGCCTGCCTGCCGCGCGACGACCGTCTGCTGCGCTCGCTGAGCGAGCGCATCGAACCCATCTCCATCGTCGTGCTGATGCCGCTGTTCTTCGCGCTCGCGGGGCTGGGCACCACGGCCAACGCGTTCTCGGGCGCGAGCCTGGGCGCGATGCTGCTGATCGTGGGCGTGGCCACCGTGGGCAAGATCGCGGGCGGCGCGGCGGGCGCGCGCATCGCGGGCTACAGCTGGCGCGACAGCCTGGCCACGGGCTCGCTCATGAACGCGCGCGGGCTCATGGAGCTTATCGTCATGAAGATCGGCCTCGACGTCGGCCTGATTGGCCCCGAGCTGTTCACCATGCTGCTGGTGATGGCGCTCGCCACCACCGCGATGACCGGGCCGCTGATGACGCTGTGCATCGGCCGCAAGGCCCGGGTGGCCGGGACGGCGCACGCCGAGTCCTGAGCCCGCACGTCGGCGTTCTCAGCCGTTGCGCCGCACGCTGAAGCCGATGCGCGTCTGCCCGTCCTGGCTCGATGCGAACACCTCGCCGCCGTGCATGCGCGCAATCGCTTCGACGATCGACAGGCCCAGCCCGTGGTGGCGCGTGGAACCGTCGCGTGCCTGTGCCGCGCGGTAGAAGCGCTCGAACAGGCGCGGCAGCGCTTCGGGGGCGATGGGCGCGCCGCGGTTGATCACGGTGACCGTGCTGTGTTCTGCGTCGACGGCCGCGATCTCGATGCGCACCGTCGAGGCCGGTTCGGCAAAGCGGATCGCATTGCCCAGCAGGTTGAACAGGGCGCGACGGATCAGCCCCGCGTCCGCCTCGACCGCACCTTCGCCATGCACCTCGGCGCGCAGGCCGGCCTCGTCGAGCATGGCGTCGTAGAAGTCGATCACGTCGCGCGCCTGGTCTGCCAGGTTCACCTGCGCCTTCGAGCGCGCCGAAGTGCCGCGGTCGGCGTTGGAAAGAAACAGCATGTCGGTCACGATGCCCGACAGCCGCCCCATCTCTTCGAGGTTGGAGGCCAGCACGCCCTGCAGTTCTTCGTTGCTGCGCGGACGCGTCAACGCCACTTCGGTGGAGCCCAGCAGGTTGGCCAGCGGCGTGCGCAGCTCGTGCGCCACGTCGGCGTTGAACGACTCCAGCTGCACGTAGGCGCGCTGCACGCGCATCAGCAGCGCATTGAACTGCGTGATCCAGGGGCGAAGTTCTTCCGCGAAGGCGTCGGCGTCGATGGGCTGGTGAATGCGATCGGGCGTGATGGCCGCGGTGCGCTCGGCCAGCGCCTTCAGCGGCCGCAGCCCGCGCCGCACCAGCCACATGCCGGTGAGCGACACCAGCGCCGTGCCGAGCACCACCGCGCCCAGCAGCGTCCAGGCCAGCCGCTCGAGCAGCCGCGTGTCTTGCGCGATGTTCACGCCCACCTGCACCGAGAGGTTGGTGTGAAAGTCGGCGTGCTGCCAGGGCACGACGATGGCGCGCCGCAGCCAGTGGCCCTGCGGCGGCGGCGTGGACTGGAAGAGCGGCTTGCCGGCGTTCGCGATCGACAAGGTCACGTCGTCCTGCATCGAGAAGAAGTCGTCGAGCTTGTGGCGCAGAAAGACGAGGTCGCCGCCTTTCTCCGCCTCTTTGAGCAGGTGCTGCACGAGCACCGTCTTCTGGTCGAGCGCGTCGCGCTGCTTGGCACCGAAGCTCCAGGCCGTGACGAAGTAGATTGCCAGGCAGATGATGCTCAGGCCGAACAGCGTCTGCGCGGCGAACCAGAACGAGAGCCGGCTTTGGATGGAATGCGGTTTCGGGCTCATGCCCAGGAGCGGTCTTCCAGGACGTAGCCCATGCCGCGCACCGTGTGCAGCAGCTTCACGTCGAAGGGATCGTCGATCTTGCTGCGCAGGCGGCGAATGGCCACCTCGACCACGTTGGTGTCGCTGTCGAAGTTCATGTCCCACACCTGCTCGGCGAGCGTGGAGCGCGACAAGATCTGTCCGCGCCGGCGCAGCAGCACCACGAGCAGCGTGAACTCCTTGGCCGTGAGGTCCAGCCGCGTGCGGTTGCGCACGCACTTGCGGCTCACAAGATCAAGCTCCAGGTCGGCCAGCCGCAGCACCGTCGGCTCCTGCGTCTTGCCGCGCCGCAGCAGCGCCTGCACGCGCGCCAGCAGCTCCGAGAAAGAGAAGGGCTTCACCAGGTAGTCGTCGGCGCCTTGCTGCAGGCCCTGCACGCGGTCTTCGACCTTGTCGCGCGCGGTGAGCACCAGGACGGGCACGTTCTTCGTGCGGCGAATGGCCTGCAGCACGGCAAAGCCGTCGATGCCGGGCAGCATCACGTCGAGCAGCACCAGCGCGTATTCGCCCTCGGTGGCGAGGTAGCGGCCTTCGATGCCATCGCGGGCAATGTCGACGACGTAGCCGTTTTCCTCCAGCCCTTTTTTGAGGTAGTCGCCCAGTTTGGGTTCGTCTTCGATGACAAGAATTCGCATGGTACGGATCGTACCCAATGCCTCTCGGGACGCTGGTTACGATTTAGTAATCCTATTGAAAGACAAAGCGCCGACATGGCGTCGTACAGTGCGCCGGGCCCTCGGTTCGCAGGGCTTTTGTCGCTCGGCGCATCACGCGCCGTCGATATACTTTTGTCAACCATGCGCCGCTGGCTTTTGATTTTCCTGCTGTTCCTCTTGCCTTTCCAGTACAGCTGGGCGGCATCGGCAGCCTATTGCCTGCACGAAGGCGATACCGGAAAAGGCCACTGGGGCCACCACGAAAGCGAGCCGCATGGCACCGACCGCACCCACGCGGGCGACGGCGCCAAGAAAGACAGCACCCGCCAGCCCAACGCAGCGGTCGGCCATTGCATCGTGGCCCACTTCGGGCAGGCCCAGCATGCGGACACCGCCGCCGCGCTGCCGGCCGACGCGCCTGTGGCCTCGCAGGTGCTGCGCGCCGTTTCCACCGAACGCTTCACCTCGCACATCGCCGAAGTGCCGGTGCGCCCCGACGGGTCTCTCGCCGCCTGATTCGGCGAGAGCACCGCACCTTTTCTCTTTTCTGATTTCAACCATCAGCTGAGCGCTTCTCGCCGAATTCGTCCGTCCGTTGTTTTGCAACCCAGGAGAATTCGATGCGCACGCTTTTCGTGCCGCTGGCCGTGTTGGCCTTGGCGGTACCCCCGGCCTTTTCACAGCAGAGCCCGCAGACAGCCGGTCCCTCGTCGTCCCTTTCGGCCGTCGCCCGCACGCTGGAGCCCGAAGGCCCGCTGACGCTGCGCGCCGCCGTTGCGCTGGCGCTGCAGGCCAACCCGGGCCTGTCGGCCGCGCGGCATGAGCAGGCGGCCGCCGACGGTGCCGTCGTGCAGGCCGGCGCCTGGCCCAACCCCACGCTCGACACGCAGCTGGAGGACGTGCGCCGCAACAACCGCACGACCACGCTGCAGCTGAGCCAGCCCATCGAGCTGGGCGGCAAGCGCGCCGCGCGCGTCACGGCGGCCGAGCGTGCGCGCGACCAGGCGGCGTCGGCGCTGTCGGCGCGGCGCGCCGAACTGCGTGCGTCGGCCGTCACCGCCTTCTTCGATGTGCTGACCGCGCAGGAGCGCCTGCGGCTGGCGCAAGACTCGGTGGGGCTCGCGCAGATCGCCACCCGCGCCGCGGCCAACCGCGTGGCGGCCGGCAAGGTGTCGCCGCTCGAGGAAACCAAGGCGCGCGTGGCCGAGGCCGGCATCCGCGTCGAACTGCTGCAGGCCGAAGGCACGCTGCGCGCGTCGCGCCAGCTGCTGGCCGCGCTGTGGGGCAACCCGGCGCCGCGCTTCACGCAGGTGGAAGGCGCGGTCGACCAGCTGCCCGCGCAGGCCGCTGCGCCCGAGGTGGCGCGCCGCCTGCCGGATGCGCCCGTGCTGCGCCAGGCGCGGCTCGAGGTCGAGCGCCGCCGCGCGCTCAGCGACCTGGAACAGGCCCGGCGCATTCCCGACGTGACCGTGTCGCTCGGCGTCAAGCGCGTGCCCGCGTCCGAAGGCGAGGGCGATGCCGTGAGCAGCAGCCGGCGCAACCAGGTGGTGGTGGGCCTGTCGGTGCCGCTGCCGATCTTCGACACCAACCGCGGCAACATCACCGAGGCATTGAGCCGCGAAGACAAGGCGCGCGACGAGCTCGCCGCCGCCGAGCTGCAACTGGGCGCCGACGTGGCGCAGGCCAGCGAGCGCCTGCGCTCCGCGCGCGCCACCGCGCAGACGCTGCAGCGCGACGCACTGCCCGGCGCCGAGACCGCCTACCGCGCCGCCACCAAGGGCTTCGAGTTGGGCAAGTTCAGCTTTCTCGAAGCGCTCGACGCGCAGCGCACGCTGTTCCAGGTGCGCAACCAGTACCTCGTTGCGCTGGCCGACGCGCACCGCGCGGCCGGCGAACTCGACCGCCTGCTGGGCACCGAGGGCGACGACCCCTCCGCGAACGTGCGCTGACGCCACCCCCTGAACCGGATTCCGACCATGACCACACCACACAACCGCACCACGTCCTCCGGCCGCAAGCAGTGGATCGCCATTGCCGCCGTGCTGCTCGCCGGCCTCATCGCCGGCGCGCTCATCTTGCGCACCGCGCCGTCCAAGTCCGCAGCGGGCGGCCACTCGGAGTCCGCCGGCCATGCCGACGGCGAGCATCACGAGGAAGACAAGGGCCACGCCAAGGGCAAGGAAGACGACCACGGCCATTCGCACGACGAAGGCCATGGCGACAAGGAACACCACGCGGAAGAGGGCAAAGAGGCCGGCAAGAACGCAGGCAAGGAAACGCCTGCACCGGCAGAGCCGCAGAAGGCCGCCGCCAACGCCCACAAGGAAGACGAAGAAAAGATTCCCTTCACCGACGAGCAGGTCAAGGCCGCCGGCATCGCGATCGACAGCGTCGGCCCGGCGCGCATCAAGACGTCGCTGCAGCTGCCCGGCGAGATCAAGTTCAACGAAGACCGCACGGCGCACGTGGTGCCGCGCGTGGCGGGCGTGGTCGACAGCGTGTCGGCCAACCTGGGCCAGGAAGTGAAGCGCGGCCAGGTGCTGGCCGTGATCTCCAGCCCCGCGCTCTCGGAGCAGCGCAGCGAGCTGCAGACGGCGCAGCGCCGGCTGGCGCTGGCGCGCACCACGCACGACCGCGAAAAGAAATTGTGGGAAGAAAAGATCTCCCCGCAACAGGACTACCTGCAGGCCGAGCAGGCCATGCAGGAAGCGCAGATCGCCGTCGCCAACGCCAACCAGAAGCTGCTGGCACTGGGCGCCACGCCCGGCTCGTCGGCACTGGGCCGCTACGAGCTGCGCGCACCCTTCGACGGCATGGTGGTCGAGAAGCACATCTCGCTCGGTGAATCGGTGGGCGAGGCGGTCAACGTGTTCACCATTTCCGACCTGTCGACCGTGTGGGCCGAGATCAGCGTGCCCGCGAGCAGCCTGAACCTCGTGCGCGTCGGCGAGGCCGTGACCATCCGCGCCGGTTCCTTCGAGCAGGCCGCGCGCGGCACGGTGTCGTACGTGGGCTCGCTGCTGGGCGCGCAGACGCGCACCGCCACCGCGCGTGTCACGCTCACCAACCCGCAGCGCACCTGGCGCCCGGGCCTGTTCGTGAACGTGGAGCTGGTGGCGTCGGAAACCGATGCGCCCGTCACCGTGTCGGCCGAAGCGGTGCAGACCGTGGACGACCAGCCCACCGTGTTCCTGCGCGTGCCCGGCGGCTTCCTGCCGCAGCATGTGAAGACCGGCCGCAGCGACGGCCAGCGCATCGAGATCGTGGGCGGCCTGAAGCCGGGCGTGGCCTATGCGGCCAGCGGCAGCTTCGTCGTGAAGTCGCAGCAGGGCAAGAGCTCGGCCACGCACACGCATTGAGGACCGACGCATGTTCGAACGCATCATCGGTTTCTCCATCGCGCAGCGCTGGCTCGTGCTGCTCGCCGTGCTCGGCATGGCGGCGCTGGGCGTCTTCAGCTACCAGAAGCTGCCCATCGACGCCGTCCCCGACATCACCAACGTGCAGGTGCAGATCAACACGTCCGCGCCCGGCTACTCGCCGCTCGAAGCCGAGCAGCGCGTGACCTACCCCATCGAGACCGTCATGGCCGGCCTGCCGGGCCTGCAGCAGACGCGCTCGCTGTCGCGCTACGGCCTGTCGCAGGTCACGGTGATCTTCAAGGACGGCACCGACATCTACTTTGCGCGACAGCTCGTCAACGAGCGCATCCAGTCGGCGCGCGAGAGCATGCCGCCCGGCGTGTCGCCGGTGATCGGGCCCATCTCCACCGGCCTGGGCGAGATCTACCTGTGGACCGTCGAGACCGAAGAGGGCGCGAAGAAGGCCGACGGCAAGCCCTACACGCCGACCGACCTGCGCGAGATTCAGGACTGGATCATCAAGCCGCAGCTGCGCAACGTGCCGGGCGTGACCGAGATCAACTCCATCGGCGGCTACGCCAAGGAGTTCCAGATCGCACCCGACCCCGCGAAGCTGCTGGCGCACGGCCTCACGATGACCGACCTGGTCACCGCGCTGGAGCGCAACAACGCCAACGTGGGCGCGGGCTACATCGAGAAGCGCGGCGAGCAGTACCTCATTCGCGCACCGGGGCAGGTGAAGTCGGTGGAAGACATCGGCAACGTGATCCTGGGCAACGCCGGCGGCATTCCGCTGCGCGTGTCCGACGTGGCGGAGGTCGGCATCGGCCAGGAGCTTCGCACCGGCGCCGCCACCGACAACGGCCGCGAGGTGGTGCTGGGCACGGTGTTCATGCTCATCGGCGAGAACAGCCGCACCGTCTCGCAGGCGGTCGACAAGAAGATGCAGGAGATCAACCGCACGCTGCCCGCAGGCGTGAAGGCCGTGACGGTGTACGACCGCACGGTGCTGGTCGACAAGGCCATCGCCACCGTGAAGAAGAACCTCTTCGAGGGCGCGGTGCTGGTGGTGGCCATCCTGTTCCTGTTTTTGGGCAACATCCGCGCGGCCCTCATCACCGCGACGGTGATTCCGCTGTCGATGCTCTTCACCTTCACGGGCATGGTGAACCAGAAGGTCAGCGCCAACCTCATGAGCCTGGGCGCGCTCGACTTCGGCATCATCATCGACGGCGCCGTGGTGATCGTGGAGAACTGCGTGCGGCGCCTCGCGCATGCGCAGGAGAAACACGGCAGGCCGCTCACGCGCGGCGAGCGCTTTCACGAAGTGTTCGCGGCCTCGCAGGAGGCGCGCCGGCCGCTGCTGTTCGGCCAGCTGATCATCATGATCGTGTACCTGCCGATCTTTGCGCTCACGGGTGTCGAGGGCAAGCTGTTCCACCCGATGGCGTTCACCGTGGTGATTGCGTTGCTGGGCGCGATGATCCTGTCCATCACCTTCATCCCGGCCGCCGTGGCGCTGTTCATCGGCAACAAGGTTTCTGAGAAGGAAAACCGCCTCATGGTGTGGGCCAAGCGCGGCTACGCGCCGCTGCTGGCGCGCGTGATGAATGCCAAGCCGCTGGTCATCACCGCCGCCGCCGTGGCCGTGGTGCTGTCGGGCCTGCTGGCCACGCGCCTGGGCACCGAGTTCGTGCCCAGCCTCAGCGAGGGCGACTTCGCGATCCAGGCGCTGCGCATTCCGGGCACCAGCCTCACGCAGTCGGTCGAGATGCAGAAGCAGCTCGAGCGCACGCTGAAAGACAAATTCCCCGAAATCGAGCGCGTGTTCGCGCGCACCGGCACGGCCGAGATCGCGTCCGACCCGATGCCGCCGAACATCTCCGACGGCTACATCATGCTCAAGCCCGAGAGCGAGTGGCCCAAGCCCAAACGCACGCGCGACGAACTGCTGGCCGCCGTGCAGGAAGAGGTCGAGAAGCTGCCGGGCAACAACTATGAGTTCTCGCAGCCCATCCAGCTGCGCTTCAACGAGCTGATCTCCGGCGTGCGCAGCGACGTGGCCGTGAAGATCTTCGGCGACGACATGGACGTGCTCAACCAGACGGCCGCCCAGGTGTCGGCCGCGCTGGGCAAGGTGCCCGGCGCCGCCGAGGTGAAGGTGGAGCAGACCACCGGCCTGCCGATGCTCACCGTGAACATCGACCGCCAGAAGACCGCACGCTATGGCCTCAACGTGGGCGATGTGCAGGACACCATTTCCACCGCCGTGGGCGGGCGCGAGGCCGGCACGCTGTTCGACGGCGACCGCCGCTTCGACATCCTCGTGCGGCTGCCCGAGACGTTGCGCACCGACCTGGACGCCATTCGCCGCTTGCCGATCGCGCTGCCGAAGGGCGCGGGGGGCGCGGGCGGCGAGGGCGTGCGCACCAGCTTCATCCCGCTGGGCGAAGTGGCCACGCTAGCCCTCGCGCCCGGACCCAACCAGGTGAGCCGTGAAGACGGCAAGCGCCGCATCGTCGTCAGCGCCAACGTGCGCGGTCGCGACCTCGGCTCCTTCGTGGCCGAGGCCGAGGAGGCCATGCGCGCCGTGCGCATTCCGCCGGGCTACTGGACCGTGTGGGGCGGCCAGTACGAGAACCTGGCCTCGGCCACGCAGCGCCTGCAGGTGGTGGTGCCCGTGTCGCTGCTGCTGGTGTTCACGCTGCTGTTCGCGATGTTCGGCAACCTGAAGGACGGCCTGCTCGTGTTCACCGGCATTCCGTTTGCGCTCACGGGCGGCATCGTCGCGCTGTGGATGCGCGGCATTCCGCTGTCGATCTCGGCGGCCGTGGGCTTCATTGCGCTGTCGGGCGTGGCCGTGCTCAACGGGCTGGTGATGATCTCTTTCATCCGCAACCTGCGCGAGGGCGGCCTGCCGCTGGACGAGGCCATTCGCGAAGGCGCGCTCACGCGGCTGCGTCCGGTGCTCATGACCGCGCTGGTCGCGTCGCTGGGCTTCGTGCCCATGGCCATCGCCACCGGCACGGGTGCCGAGGTGCAGCGCCCGCTGGCCACCGTGGTCATCGGCGGTATCCTGTCGTCGACCGCGCTGACGCTGCTGGTGTTGCCGCTGCTGTACCGCATCGCGCACCGGCGCGATGAAGACGAGGTGCAGGAAGCCGACGCCGAGCAGCAACACGGCGCACCGCTCGATCCCGCCCTGCGAGGTTCCCATGGCCCATGAGCATTCACATGCCGTAAGTGGCAATGAAAAGGCGCTGCGCTGGGCGCTGGCGCTGACCTCGGCCTACCTCGTCGCCGAGGTGATCGGCGGGCTGGTGTCGGGCAGCCTCGCGCTGCTGTCCGACGCGGCCCACATGGCCACCGACACCGTGGCGCTCGCCATCTCGCTGGCCGCCATCTGGCTGGGCAAGCGGCCGGCCGACAAGCGACGCACCTTCGGCTACTACCGCTTCGAGATCCTGGCGGCCGTGGTCAATGCGGTGCTGCTGTTCTTCGTCGCGATCTACGTGCTCTACGAGGCGTACCGGCGCATCGCGCAGCCGGCCGAGATCCAGTCGATGACGATGCTGTGGGTTGCAGTGGGCGGCCTCGTCGTCAACCTCATCGGCATGCGCCTGCTGGCCAGCGGCAAGGACAAGAGCCTCAACGTGAAAGGCGCGTACCTCGAAGTGTGGGCCGACATGCTCGGCTCCATCGGCGTGATCGTCGGCGCGCTCGTCATCCGTTTCACCGGCTGGGCCTGGGTCGATTCGCTCATCGCCGTCGCCATCGGCCTGTGGGTGCTACCGCGCACCTGGCGCCTGCTGCGCGAGAGCCTCAACGTGCTGCTCGAAGGCGTGCCCGACGAGGTCGACCTGCCCGAGGTCGAGCGCGCGCTGCAGGCCGAGGCGGGCGTCGCCGGCCTGCACGACCTGCATGTGTGGGCACTGTCCAGCGGCAAGGTGAGCCTGAGCGTGCACGTGGTGTGCACGCCGGAGGTGGGCGACCTTGTGCCGCTGATGCTGCGGCTGCGTGCGCTGCTGGCCGAGCGTTTCGACATCCACCATTCGACGGTGCAGGTGGAGCGCGTGCCTTGCGAGCAGGCGGGGGAGCGCCATGGGTTCGGGCCTGCGGTGACTGCTGTGGGTTGACGAGCGCGCAGGCAAGCCACCAAAGAAAAACGCGACAGTCGCACGGGGCGGCTGTCGCGTTCTTGGGGGCGGCGCGGTGTTTGCGCCGTGCTGCGGGCTTACATGATGGTCACGTGGACCTTGTCCTCGATCAGCAGCTCGGCGGTGCCGGCGAGGTTGGTGTAGACGCTGTAGGTCACGCCGCCCACCGTGGCATTGCTGCCCTGCGCCCATCCGTCGTTGCCGCCGCGCAGGTCGACATCGCCGTTGGCGCCGTTGACGAGCATCTGCACCTTGCCGTCGGCGGTGACCATGTCGCGCACGCCACCGGCGAGCACGTCGCTCGCGCTCAGCGCCAGCGTGTTGCCGCCTGCACCGAGGTCGAACTTCTCGAAGCCTTGCACCTTCATGCCCAGGGCCGACAGGTCGATGTGCATCGACTTGCCGTCCATCACCAGCGTGTCGATGCCCAGGCCGCCGTCGAGGCGTTCGAAGTCGCCGCTGTTGATGCGGATGGTGTCATTGCCCGCGCCGCCATGCACCACGTCGGCAGTGCCGACGGTGGTGAAGGTGTCATTGCCGGCGCCGCCTTCGAGTCGGTCAGCGAAGCCGAGCCTGGCGATGAGGGTGTCGTCGCTGTCGGTGTACGTCTGCGTCGCGTGGTCGAGCACGTAGGCTTCTGCTTCGGGGTTGACGTGGAACGTGCCAGCCCCTGTGTTCTGCAGCGTGACGGTCACGCCCTGCTGCACGAGCAGGTCGGCGCCGAAGCCCGAATGCGCATACACCTCGTACACCACACCGTTGATCGTCACGTTGGCGCCCTTGACCCAGTTGCCCGGGTCGGTGCCGTTGGGCAGCAGGTCGCTCAGCGTGACCTTGTCGCCGGCATTGCCCTTGACAAGCATCTGCACGCGGCCGTCGTCGACGAACAAGTTCTTCCCGCCGTTTTCCAGAACGTCGGCCAGAGACAGCTTGAGCGTGTTGTTGCCCGTGCCGGTGAGGTCGATGATTTCGACGGAGCTGACCTTGCCCCCGAGCGCGGTCAGGTCCAGCGTCTGGTTGGTGCCGGTCAGCTTCAGGGTGTCGAGGCCGCCGTTGCCGGAGATGGCCGAATCGGCCAGGTGCGCGACGTTGGTGACGACGAATTCGTTGTTGTCCGAGCCGCCGTGCAAGGTGCCTGCTGATGCCTCCGTCAGGGTTTGCTCCAGCGGCGGTTCCTGGGGGATGCCGGCGCCATTCCAGCTCAGGTCGCCGATCAGGATGGCCTCGTTGACTCCCGGAGCCGTTCCACTGTCCAGGGCGAAGACCTTGACATAGGCAATGGGCGTCTCGGAGGAGAACTCGATTTTCCCCAGCGGGGTCGGCGAGCCCGTGTTCAGGAGCATGTTCTTCGTGCCCAGCAAAACGCCTTCTGCCGAATAGAACTCGACCTTGCCGAAGGGCGCGCTGTGCGTGTTCGCGTATTCGATTTGAACCCATTTGGAAGCGGTAGGGATTTCGAATTTCACGATGCCGTTGGGCGAGAGAAAAAGCCGCGACCCTTCAAAGGGTTCGACGAAGCCTTCCATTACTTC
This sequence comes from Variovorax paradoxus, assembly GCF_009498455.1. Taxonomy (NCBI): domain Bacteria; kingdom Pseudomonadati; phylum Pseudomonadota; class Betaproteobacteria; order Burkholderiales; family Comamonadaceae; genus Variovorax; species Variovorax paradoxus. The sequence continues at coordinate 3,745,163 of NZ_CP045644.1, forward strand.
AATTGCGACCCCGGCGGAGGTCGTGTGCAAGCCCCCCGTGTTGATCTTGGGCAGATTGTCCAGCGAATCCTTTGCGGGGAAAGATTGCGACGTGTAGGGCGATGAATTGCCTGCGGGATCGACGATGGCCACCGAGACAGGGGACTGGTTCAGTGGCACTTCCCCCGCTTGCAAGTTGTCGAGAGCATAGCCGCCGTCATAGTCAAAGGTGATGTGTGTTGCGAAATGATCGATTTTTGTTCCAACGGGGGCTATGAAGGATATTTTTCGAAAATCTGACGGTTCGATCATTTCGATATTAATTCGTCCAATTTCTGCTCCGGACGCATCATAAAACCGGACATCCCCCTTGAGAAGATAGGCTGCTATGGTGAAGGAAACATACTCTTTTCCATTTGAAAATTGATATTTAATCGGAGCAAGTGTCGGACCTGCAGCTGCAAGATAGGATCCTTCCATTCCTTTGTAGGATGGCTCAATTGTGTCTCGAATTGCAAGAAGGCTGTATGGGTAGTTCTGTGAAACTGTCAGATCACCCACGGTGATGGAACTCACATATCCATTGAGCGGAAGCCCGTCGAAGGTGGTTTTCGACAGCGATCCGGAATCCGCAACAAACACCTTTCCGGCAGCAATATCCGCAGCCGTCAGTGCGTAATCGAAATGATCGCCACGCAGCACAAGGCTGAGCTTGTGGCCCACAGTCACATTGGCCGGATCGAATCGAATTTCTACGCCGCCAGTGACCACAGTCACCGAAGTCGGCGCGCCAGGCGCCACGGTGTCCATCGCCATCGCCTGTGATTCCACCGGGCCCGCATTGCCCGCCTCGTCCACGACGCGCGTCTGCACCGCCCAGTCGCCGGTATGGCTGTTGTCGTCCTGCGCGCTCCACTTGTTGCCGTCCACGAAGGCCGTCGTCCAGGTGGTGCCGCCGTCGGTCGACACCTGCAGGGTGTCGCCTGCTGCCAGCGATGCACTCAGGGTGCCCATCATCAGGCGGCCTGCGCCGCCGTTGTTGGTCAGGTAGTCGTCCACGCTGAAGCCGCTGTCCTTGCCGATGTCGACGAGCTCGGCGGTTTGCGTCGGTGCCACGGTGTCCACCACGAAGTTCCAGGCAGCGCTGGCGTCGCTGGTCTGGCCCACGGGGCTGGTGGAGGTGGCGGTGATGTGGTGCGCGCCATCGATGAGGTTGGCCTTGGGCGTGAAGCTCCACTTGCCGTTGGCGTCGGCCACGGTCTGGCCCAGGAAGGTGGCGCCGTCGTAGAGCTCGACGGTGTGGTTGGCCTGCGCGGTGCCCGCCAGCGTCGGCTTGGTGTCGTTGGTTTCTTCGCCCGGCTGCAGCATGTGCGGCGTGCCCACGTCGTCGAACACGCTGTCGATGACGGGAGCGCTCGGCTTGTCGGTGTTCACGTTGACCGTGTAGCGGCCGGTGGGCACGGTCTCGTTGCCCGCTCTGTCTGTCTCGACGAGCATGAAGGTGTTCAGGCCCGCGGCCAGCGGCGAATCGACCTGGAAGGTCCAGTGGCCGTTCTCGCCAATGGCGGCCTGGCCCAGTGCACGCTCCCCCGAGGCGTCCTTGACGATCACGGTGACGGTGTGGCCGGGCGTGCCGGTGCTGATGCCGCTGAGCAGCGGACGCGTGTCGTCGGTGGTGGCGTCGGGCATGACGTTGCCGGTGATGCCGCCCACGGCGTCCAGCACGCCGGTGACGGCCAACAGGCTGGCGTTCGGCGGGGTGACGTCGATCTCGAAGTTGAACGGGGCCGAAGCGGCGCTCTCATTGCCCGAAGGGTCGCGCGCGACGAGGGTGATGGCGTGCAGGCCCTCCGTCAGGTCGGTCGAGGGCGTGAAGCTCCAGCTGCCATCGGCTTCCACGGTGGCGGTGCCGATCTCGGTGCCGTTGTCCTTGATGAGGATCGTGTCGCCGGGCGTGCCCAGGCCGTGGAAGCCGGGCTGGCGGTCGTCGGTGACGCTGCCTGGCGCCATGGTGTTCTGGATGTCGCCCGCATCGTCGAAGGCACCGCTCAGGGTGGGGGGCTGCGAGGCAAAAGTCTGTGCGCTTGCGCTTCTTGCGTCGTCAATGTTCTCGGATGCCATGAAATTCCTGTGCTCTGAATGAGGAAACAAGACCGGATCGGCGTGCGAATGCGCACGGCGCGATCAAACAGTCGGGGGGATGGAGCACTCTAGGAAGAACACCTGTGCAAAGCCATCGGCCAAGTCCCAAACGTAAGTGCAAGGAAATAAGCCGGTACTGAAAGCACAAACAAAAACGTCGGCGACGTCACAAAGGAGAACGAAGCCTGTGTTCGACGCGCGCACAGGTGTGGCGGAGGGAAGGGGGATCAAAAAAAACGCGACAGCTGCACGGGGCGGCTGTCGCGTTCTTGGGGGCGACGCGGTGTTCGCGCCGTGCTGCGGGCTTACATGATGGTCACGTGAACCTTGTCCTCGACCAGCAGTTCGGCGGTGCCGGCGAGGTTGGTGTAGACGGTGTATGTCACATCCCCCACCGTGGTGTTGCTGCCCTGGCTCCAACCATCGCTGCCGCCGAGCAGATCGACGTCACCGTTGGCGCCGTTGACCAGCATCTGCACCTTGCCGTCGGCAGTGACCATGTCGCGCGCACCGCCAGCCAGCACGTCAGCCGCGCTCAGCGCCAGCGTGTTGCCGCCCGCACCGAGGTCGAACCTCTCGAAGCCCTGCACCTTCATGCCCAGGGCCGACAGGTCGATGTGCATCGACTTGCCGTCCATCACTAGGGTGTCGATGCCCAGGCCGCCTTCGATGCGGGTGAAGTCGCCGCTGTTGACGCGGATGACGTCGTCGCCTGCACCACCATGCACCACGTCGCTCGTGCCCACCTGGGTGAAGGTGTCATTGCCAGCGCCGCCTTCGAGTCGGTCAGCGAAGCCGAGCCTGGCGATGAATGCGTCATCGCTGTCGGTGTACGTCTGCGTCGTGTGATCGAGCACGTAGGCCTCAGCTTCAGGGTTGATGTGGAACGTGCCAGCCCCTGTGTTCTGCAGCGTGACGGTGACGCCCTGCTGCACGAGCAGGTCGGCGCCGAAGCCCGAATGCGCATACACCTCGTACACCACACCGTTGATCGTCACGTTGGCGCCCTTGACCCAGTTGCCCGGGTCGGTGCCGTTGGGCAGCAGGTCGCTCAGCGTGACCTTGTCCCCGGCATTGCCCTTGACCAGCATCTGCACGCGACCGGTGGCTACGAACTGGTCGACGGCACCGTTTTCCATCACGTCACCTAGCGACAGGTTGAGCATGTTGTTGCCCGTGCCGGTGAGGTCGATGATTTCGATGCCGCTGACCTTGCGGCCGAGGTCCGTCAGGTCGAGGATCTGGTTGGCGCCGGTCAGTTGGAGCGTGTCGAGGCCGCCGTTGCCTGCAATGGCCGAATCGGCCAGGTGCTTGACGTCGGTGACGGTGAACACGTTGTTGTCCGAGCCGCCGTACAGGGTGCCAGCCGATGCCTCGGTCAGGGTCTGCGATGCAGCCGGATTCTTCAGGCCTTCGCTGTCCCGGTATTGCGAGGCATTGCCAGCGGGGTCTACGATTGCAGCTGAAATTTCGGTAGACGCCAAAGGCCTTCCGATTTGGAAATCATCAATTGCCGAGCTATTCGAATCGCGTTCCGATGTAAATACAAACCCGCCAATCTCCGAGCCAATTGGGGCCGAGAATTGAATAATCTGAAATAGTTCGGGGAATTTGGAGTGATCCAGAACACGAATGCTTCCAATATTATTTCCTGCAACGTCATAAAAAACAATTTCACCCAGTCCATCGTGTCCACCCAAGTTGAATGACACATAGTCTTTTCCCTTTGAGAATTCGAATGTCGTTTTATAATGAGTCGAGCTTGTGCTACGGCCAAGAAGAAGCGAATTTCCCGTAGTTCCAAAGGAAGGTGTTCCGTCAGGGGTTTTATAACCAGAGAGGCCATCTTGACTGGTGATTTTCAAATCGCCCAAAGTTACTGACCCTACTGGTTGACTGGAGATGCTGTTGAAATTCAAAAAAGTCGGACTGTTCGGATTCGAAACAATCACCTTGCCCGCTGCAATATTCGATTCCGTCAAGATCTGATCGATATATTTATCGCCAAACTTCACGCTGATCTTGTGCCCTGCAACAACATTCGTCGAATTGAATTGAACCTCCACTCCACCACTGCTCACAACAACCTTGGTCGGAGCGTCAGGCGCCACGGTATCCATCGCCATCGCCTGTGATTTCACCGGGCCCGCATTGCCCGCCACGTCCACGACGCGCGTCTGCACCGTCCAGTCGCCGGTATGGCTGTTGTCGTCTTGCGCGCTCCACTTGGCGCCGTCCACGAAGGCGGCCTTCCAGGTGGTGCCGCCGTCGATCGACACCTGCAGGGTTTCGCCCGCGGCCAGCGATGCGCTCAGTTGGCCCATCATCAGGCGTCCTGCGCCCCCGTCGTTGGTCAGGTAGTCATCGGCGCTGAAGCCGCTGTCCTTGCCGATGTCGGTGACAGTGGCGGTCGGCCTGTTCAGGTCCACCGTCAGGTCGAACACCCCCGTCCTGGCGCTCTCACTGCCGCCCGCCGGGGTCACCGTGGCGCTCAGGTTGTGCAGCCCTTCGCTGAGTGCGGTGCCCGGCGTGAAGCTCCACTTGCCGCTGGCGTCGGCCACGGCCGAGCCCAGCAGCGTGGCGCCGTCGTACACCTTCACGGTGCCGCCCGCAGCCGCCTTGCCCTGCAGCGTGGGGGTCGTGTCGTCGGTGAAGCCACCCTTGTCGATGGCGCCGGTGATGGCGCCCACGTCGTCCAGCACGCGGTCGATGGTGATCTGCAGTGTCACGGTCACGCCCTGCTGCACCAGCAGGTCGGCCTTGAAGCCCGAGTGCGCGTACACCTCGTACACCACGCCGTCGATGGTCACGTTGGCGCCCTTGACCCAGTCGCCCGGGTCGGTGCCGTTGGGCAGCACATCCAGCAGAGACACCGCATCGCCCGCATTGCCCTTGACCATCATCTGCACGCGACCGTTGGCGACAAACTGATCGACCGCGCCGTTCTCCAGCACCTCGGCCAGCGACAGCGTGAGTGCGTTGTTGCCCGTGCCGGTGATGTCGATGATTTCGATGGCGCTGACCTTGTGGCCGAGCGAGGTCAGGTCGAGCACCTGGTTGGCGGCGCTCAGCTTGAACGTGTCGAGGCCGGCGTTGCCCGACAGGGCCGAATCGGCCAGGTGCTTGACGTCGGTCACGGTGAACACGTTGTTCTCCGAGCCGCCGTGCAAGGTGCCCGCCGATGCATCGGTGAGGGTCTGGTATTGCGCCGAAGTGGAAGATTGGCCGCCTCCGCTCCACGTCAGGTCGCCGAGAAGGATCGCGTCGCTCACGCCGGGGGAGGTTCCGGCATCCAGGCTGTAAACCTTGATGTAGGCGATGGGGGTCTGCGAGGAGAGCCCCAGTTTCAGCATCGGATCGGGCGAACCCGGGCTGTAGAGCATGTTCTTCGTGCCCAGCAAGACGCCTTCTGCCGAGTAGAACTCGACCTTTCCGAAAGGGGCCGCGTGCGTGTTGCCGTACTCGATCTCGACGAATTTCGCGGGGTCGGGGAGCTTGAAGTTGACGATGCCCTTGGCCGAGAGATACAGGTGGGTTGCATCAAAGGGTTCTATATAGCCATAGACCATTTCAATTGCGACGCCGGTGCTGGTCGTGTGCTGCGGCGTTTCCACGCTGATCTTCGGAAGGTTGTCGAGCGTCTCCCTGCCCTGGAAAGGCGGCGAGATATAGGGCGATACGTTGCCCGCGGCATCCGAAATCGCCACGGAAAGACCACCCGCATCCTGCGGCGTGAAGCCGGGGATCAACACCTTGCCGGCCGCAATGTCGGCCGCGGTCAGCGCGTGGTCGAAATGATCCTCTCGCACGATCAGGCTGACCTTGTGACCCACGGCCACGTTCGCAGGGTTGAACCGAACCTCCACGCCTGCACTGCTCACCGTGACCTGGGTCGCCGCGACGGGTGCGGCGGTGTCCATCGCCATCGCCTGCGATTGCACCGCGCCCAGGTTGCCGGCCGCGTCGATGACGCGCGTCTGCACGCTCCAGTCGCCGGTGTGGCTGTTGTCGTCCTGCGCGCTCCATGTGTCGCCGGCCACGAAGGCCGCCTTCCAGGTCTGGCCGCCGTCGGTCGAGACTTGCAGCGTCTCGCCGGCGGCCAGCGCTGCCGACAACTTGCCCTGCAGCAAACGCCCGGCGCTGCCGTCGTTGGTCAGGTGGTCGTCGGCGTCGAAGCCGCTGTCCTTGCCGATGTCGGTGACGGTGGCGGTCTGCGTCGGTGCCGTCGTGTCCACCACGAAGTTCCAGGCGCTGCTGGCATCGCTGGTCTGCCCCAGCGGGTTGGTGGACTCGGCGGTGATGTTGTAGGCACCGTCGGTCAGCGCGGTCAGGGGCGTGAACTCCCACTTGCCGTTGGCGTCGGCCACGGCTTGGCCCAGGAAGGTGGCGCCGTCATAGAACTTGACGATGTGGTTGGCCTGCGCCGTGCCCGCCAGCGTCGGCTTCGCGTCGTTGGTTGCTTCGCCAGGCTGCAGCATGTGCGGCGCGCCCACGTCGTCGAACACGCTGTCGATGACGGGAGCGCTCGGCTTGTCGGTGTTCACGTTGACCGTGTAGCGGCCGGTGGGCCAGGTCTCGTTGCCGGCTCTGTCCGTCTCGACGAGCATGAAGGTGTTCTGGCCCGCGGCCAGGGGTGAATCGACCTGGAAGGTCCAGTGGCCGTTCTCGCCGATGGTGGCTTGACCCAATTCGTGCGTGCCGGTGCTGTCCTTCACGATCACGGTGACGGTATGGCCGGGCGTGCCGGTGCTGATGCCGCTGAGCAGCGGACGCGCGTCGTCAGTGGCTGCGCCCGAGAGCACGTTGCCGGTGATACCGCCCACGGCGTCCGTGACGCCGGTGACGGCCAGCTTGCTGGCGTCCGGTGGGGTGACGTCGATCTCGAAGTTGAACGGGGCCGAAGCGGCGCTCTCATTGCCCGAAGGGTCGCGCGCGACGAGGGTGATGGCGTGGAGGCCCTCGGCCAGGTCGATAGACGGTGTGAAGCTCCACAGGCCGTTGTCGCCCACCAGAGCCCGGCCGATCTCGGTGCCGTTGTCCTTGATGAGGACCGTGTCACCGGGCGTGCCCAGGCCGTGAAAGCCGGGCTGGCGGTCGTCGGTGACACCGCCTGGCGCCATGGCGTTCTGGATGTCGCCCGCGTCGTCGAAGGCACCGCTCAGGGTGGGGGTCTGCGAGGCAAAAGTCTGCGCGCTTGCGCTTCGTGCCTCGTCAATGTGCTTGTTGTTCTTGTTGTCGTCGACGACGACATTCGTGTTCTCGGATGCCATGAAATTCCTGTGCTCTGAATAAGGAAACAAGACCGGATCGGCGTGCGAATGCGCACGGCGCGATCAAACAGTCGGGGGGATAGAGCACTCTAGGAAGAACAGCCGAGCGAGGCCATCGGACGAGTCTGAAAGCCAAGCTTGGAGGAATAAGGCGGCGCTGAAAGTGAGAGAAAAGTCTCATTCGAGACAGTGGATGGATGCCGGGAAGCGCAGGAAAAGGCGAGGCATCCGCGGGACGCCGCGCCCGCAAGCACCAAAGAAAAACGCGACAGCTGCACGGGGCGGCTGTCGCGTTTTTTTCATCCGACGCGCGTTGCGCCGGTGAGCCGGTTTACAGGATCGTCACGTGAACCTTGTCCTCGACCAGCAGCTCGGCAGTGCCGGCGAGGTTGGTGTAGACGCTGTAGGTCACGCCGCCGACATTGGCATTGCCGCCTTGGGTCCAGCCGTCGTTTCCAGCACTGCCGCCGAGCAGATCGACGTCGCCATTGGCGCCGTTGACCAGCATCTGCACCTTGCCGTCGGCCGTGACCATGTCGCGCATGCCACCGGCGAGCACGTCGCTCGCGTGCAGGGACAGCGTGTTGCCGCCCGCACCGAGGTCGAACTTTTCGAAGCCTTGCAGCTTCAGGCCGAAGGCCGTCAGGTCGATGTGCATGGCCTTGCCGTCCATCAACAGGGTGTCGATGCCCAGGCCGCCTTCGACGCGGTCGAAGTCGCCGCTGAGGACGTGGATGACGTCGTCGCCCGAACCGCCGTGCGCCACGTCGCCCGTGCCGACGTTGGTGAAGGTGTCGTTGCCTGCACCGCCGCTCAGACGATCGGCGAAGCCGAGCCTGGCGATGAGTGCGTCGTCGCCCGCGGTGTAGCTGTGCGTCGAATGGTCGAGCACGTCATCCGATGCGACATCGTCGACGCTGAATGCCTTGAGCGCCACGTTGCTGAGCTTGACGTTCACGCCTTTCTGCACCAGCAGCTCGGCCGCGAGCGTGGAGAACTGGTACACGTCGTACACCACGCCCTGCACGGTGACGCTGGCCTTCTTGAGCCAGTCGCCCTGGTCGTTCTTGTTGGGCAGCAGGTCGCTCAGGTTCACGATGTCGCCGGCATTGCCCTTGACCATCATCTGCACACGGCTCTTGTCGCCCGTGTGGAACAGGTCGAGGCCGCCGTTGTTCAGCACTTCGGCCAGCGACAGGGTCAGGGTGTTGTTGCCGGTGCCGGTGATGTCGATGACTTCCATGGAACTCAGCTTGCCCGCGGCCTTGGTCAGGTTGAGCGCATGCGCGGCGCCCACGAGCTTCAGCGTGTCGATGCCGCTGCCGCCATGGACGGCCGCCGTGGCCTGGTTGAAGTAGGTCGTCGCACTGATCTGCAGCGACACCACGTCGTCGCCCGCGCTGCCGTAGAAGGTCTCGGGTGCGTACTCGATGAGGTTCGGGTCGCGCGCCTCCGCCACGTGGTTCACCACGCGGTGGTTGAACGCGTCCAGGGTCACGCTCGGGCTCTGGGCGACGACCTTGAACGAGCCGATGTCCACCAGCGCGGCCGAGGTGTAGGTGAAGGTCTTGGTGTGGCGCGCGTCGGTGCCGCCGATGAAGTCCGCGGTGTGGATCAGGTTGCCCTTGACGTCGAACACCTGGATCCGGGCACCCGTGGCGTTGTCGATGCCGGTCAGGCGCAGCGAGACGTAGTTCGCGGGCTTGTCCAGGGTGAACAGGGCGTTGGCTTGTGCGCCATCGCTCAGGGTCAGCCCGGCCAGCGTGGTCGTGGTCACGGCCGTCTTGGCCAGCGTGCCGAAGGTCGTGACCTTGAAGCCGGTGCCGGTGTACACGTCGCCCACGGGGGTCTTCTGCAGGGTGTCGCCCACCATCGTGGTGGTGAAGGTGCCCACCACGTTGTACGGCTGGGACACCGCGCCGAGCGCGCCGTCCTTGCCGATGATCTGCGCGGTGACCGCGAAGTCCTTGGCCGCGCCCTGGTACGAGTAGGTCACGCTCGAAGGAACCTTGAGCGTGGCCGTGCCGTTGGTGATGTCCGCCTGCGTCAGCACCTGGTCGTAGGTGCTCGCGCCCCACTGGACGTGCACCTTGTCGCCGACCTTCGCGCCCGTGCCGGCGAGCGACAGCAGCACCTGCGAGCCGTCTTGCGCCTTGGTGGTGGTGTAGACGCCTTCGGCCTCCGCGATGCGCGTGATGGTCGGTGCTTCCGCGGCGGAGACCCAGGCCACGTCCTGGGTGGTCAGAACGCCGCTGTTGTTGCCCTTGTCGTCGACGACACGGGTCTGGATCTTCCAGTCGCCGGGGTGTGCCTGCGTGTCGACGAAGGCCCAGTTCCCGCCGTTCAGCGCCGCGTTGTGCCAGCTGGCGCCGCCGTCGGTCGACACCTGCAGCGACAGGCCGTCGGCCAGCGCAGCCTTGAGGGTGCCGGCAATGAGGCGGCCGCCGCTGTTGTCTGCGGTGACGTAGTTTCCGGCTACGCCCTCGTCCTTGCCCATCTGGGTGACGGTCACCGAGTCTGTGCCGACCTGCGGCAGCTTGTCGGTGATGTACAGCTTGGAGGTCTGGCTTTCGCCCTTGCTGTTGACGGCCGTGTAGCCGAACACGTACTCGATGCTGCCGCCCAGGGTCAGCTCGTCGTTCTCACTGGCATACGCGCGGAAGATGTAGTCGCCGGCGCTGTGGCCGATCGTGCTCTTCATGAACACGGTGAGCTGTCCCGCGTCGGTCTTCAGCGTGAGCACGCCCGACGCCTTGTCGTAGGTTGCGCCGACCTTGCCGCTGGCGTTGTCCACCGCCAGCTGGTCCGCGGCGGTGATGCGGAACACCTCGTTGCCCACGGTGAACTGGCTGATCTTCGCTTTGGCGTCCATGACCACCTGGGTGTCGTTCTTCAGCAGGCTGCCGTAGGCCCAGGACACGAACATCTGGTCGATCACCGCGTCCTTCAGATCGGCCGGATTGGCGACGGCCACCGTCGTTCCGCTGGTCGAGACCTGGTTCAGGGCGGACAGGCCGGCACTCGCGCCGATGGCCACGGTGGTGACCTCGATGGGGTTCGACGTCACCGACTTGCCGTCCGGGTCGTCCATCAGGGCCTGCCACTGCTTCAGCGTTGCGGCGCTGGTGGCGTAGGGGTAGGGGTAGCCATCCGACAGGAAGAACACCTGCTTCATCTTGAAGGGGTTGTTGCCCGCGGCGGCGTACTCGGCCTTGATGAGCTGGCTTGCCAGGGTCAGCGCGTTGTCGAAGTTCGTGTTCTGGTAGGCGGAGACCGTCGAGTTGATCGCCGCGATCAGCTTGGCGTAGTTCGGGTCCTTGTCGCCCGTGAACGTGAAGGTGCCCTTGTGGGTGGCGCTGCTGCCGAAGGCGATCAGGCTGAACGTGGCCGGCACGTTCATCTTGGCGTACGCCTCGGCGAGCGCCTTCATCGACTGGACCTGGTTGGCGCTCTTGGCCCCCGCCATGCTGTTGGAGATGTCGGCAATGAAGGTCACGCTGATCGACTTCTTGCTTTCAGCCAGGCTGGCGTGGTCATCGCCGCTGTCGTTCATGCTGAAGTCGATCACCTTGGAGGGCGCGCTGCTGTTGCCGGCGACGTCGATGACGGTGTGGCTGAAGCTGTGCAGGCCGATGGTCAGCGGCACGGTGGGCGTGAATGTCCAGTCGCCCGCACCGTTGGTTTGCGTGCGGCCGATTTCCTTGCCGTGGTCGTAGATGACGACGGTCGTGTTCGGCTCGGCGTTGCCTGCATAGGTCGGCGTGCTGTCATCGGTGACGGAGCCGTGGGCAATGGGCCCTTGAATCGGACCGACGTTGTCGCTCAGTACCGCGTCCGACGCGGCGGGCGCCGTGTAGTCGGTGGTCAGCGGGAACGCGCCCGAGGGCTCGCTCACGTTGCCGATCTTGTCGGTGGCCGTGGCGGTGATGTTGTGCGGGCCTTCGGGCAGCGCGACGCTGGGGGTGAAGCTCCAGTTGCCTCGGGCGTCGGCGACGGTCTCGCCCAGGTAGGTGGCGCCGTCGTAGAGCTGGACGGTGTGCTTCGCCGGTGCGGTGCCCGAGAGGGTGGGCCTGGCGTCGTCGGTCACTTCGCCCGGCAGCAGCATGTGCGGCGTGCCCACGTCGTCGAACACGCTCTCAATGATGGGAGCGGCCGGCTTTTCGGTGTTCACGGTCACGCGGTACGGCGCGGTCAGTGCGGTCTCGTTGCCGGCGACGTCCACTTCGTAGACCCGCAGCATGTTCTGGCCGGAGGCCAGCGGGGCGTCGACCTGCAGCGTCCAGTGGCCGTGCTCGCCGATGACGGCGCGGCCCAGTTCGCGTTCACCCGACGCGTCCCTGACCCTCACGATGACGGTGTGGCCGGGCACGCCGGAGCTGGTGCCGCTGATCAGCGGGCGCGCGTCGTCGGTGGCTGCACCGGACGTGATGTTGCCGGTGATGCCGCCCACGGTGTCCAGCACGCCGGTGATGGCCAGTTGGCTGGCGTCGGGTGGGGTGACGTCGATCTCGAAGTTGAACGGGGCGGAAGGGGCGCTCTCGTTGCCGGAGGCATCGCGCGCGATGAGGGTGATGGCGTGAAGCCCTTCGCCCATGTCGGTCGACGGGGTGAAGCTCCACAGGCCGCTTGCACCGACCCTGGCCTTGCCGATCTCGGTGCCGTTGTCCTGGATGACGATGGTGTCGCCGGGCGTGCCCTGGCCGTGGAATTCGGGCTGGCGGTCGTCGGTGATGCTGCCGGGTGCAAGGTTGCCCTGGATGTCACCGGCGTTGTCGAAGGCCCCGTCCAAGACGGGCGGCTGCACCGTGAACGTCGACATGCCCGCACTCGCTGCGCGACCGATGTTCGTGTCGTCGACGGCGATGGTGGTTTTCTCTGATGCCATGGATGTAATTTCTCTGCTCTGGACGGGGACAGGAAGCCGGACCGACACATGAACGCACGCGGTTCGATCAAGCGGTCTGGGGGATCGGGCACTCTAGGAAGAGCCGCCAGGCGAAACCATGGGACGAGTCTGAAAGTCAGGCATGAAGGAACAGAGGGGCGTTGAAAGTGCAAACAAAGCCATTGGCTACGGCACATAGAACACCGAAGCCGGCGTTCGTCGTGCGCGAGGGCGCGCCGCCGACATTGGTGTTGCTGCCCTGGGTCCAACCGTCGCTGCCGCCGAGCAGGTCGACATCGCCGTTGGCGCCGTTCACCAGCATCTGCACCTTGCCGTCGGCCATGACCATGTCGCGCACACCGCCGGCCAGCACGTCGCTCGCGCTCAGCGCCAGCGTGTTGCCGCCCGCACCGAGGTCGAACTTCTCGAAGCCTTGCACCTTCATGCCGAGGGCCGACAGGTCGATGTGCATGGCCTTGCCGTCCATGACGAGGGTGTCGATGCCCAGGCCGCCGTCGAGGCTTGCGAAATCGCCGCTGTGGATGCGGACCGTGTCATCGCCGGAACCGCCATGCACCACGTCGGCCGTGCCGACGGTGGTGAAGGTGTCGTTGCCTGCGAGTGAGGACAAAGTCGTACGCGATGGCACAACGCAGGTCACGCAAGGCGCTCCAGGCGCCGTGCTGCTCGTTTTTGCGAGGCGGGCGGTGCCGCCTCAGCGCGCGGCGCGAATGGCCGACTTCGGCCGGAAGGCCTTGCAGACCGTGTCGTCGGTCTCGAGGTACGGCCCTCCGATGAGGTCGATGCAGTAGGGCACGGCGGCGAAGATGCCGGGGACGATCTGCGTGCCGTCGGCGTCCTTCAGCCCTTCGAGCGTCTCGGCGATCGACTTGGGCTGGCCCGGCAGGTTGATGATGAGGCTCTGGTCGCGAATGACGGCCACCTGGCGCGAGAGGATGGCGGTGGGCACGAAGCGCAGGCTGATCTGGCGCATCTGTTCGCCGAAGCCTGGCATTTCCTTGTGGGCCACGGCCAGCGTGGCCTCGGGCGTCACGTCGCGCAGCGCGGGCCCGGTGCCGCCGGTGGTGAGCACGAGCGAGCAGCCGGCGTCGACCAGTTCGATGAGCGTGGCGCTGATGCGCGCGGTTTCGTCGGGGATGAGGCGGGCTTCGAATTCGAGCGGGTTCTTCAGCGCCCGGCCCAGCCACTCTTTCAGTGCAGGCAGGCCCTTGTCTTCGTAGGTGCCGCTGGAGGCGCGGTCGCTGATGGAGACGATGCCGATGCGGACGGAGTCAGGTGCGCTCATGGTGTTCTTGCTCCTCTTGCTCCCTCTCCCGCTTGCGGGAGAGGGCGGGGGTGAGGGTTGCTGGCGATGGACAGGGCGTGCGGGCGTACAGGCTCTCGGCCCTCACCCCGACCCTCTCCCGCGAGCAGGAGAGGGAGAAAGTCAAAAAGGCCGGACGCTCATGCGTCTTCTTCGCGGTCCTGCGCCGCAGCCGCTTCGGCGTGGTCGGCGCCGCCATGCACCGCCAGCTGCGCACGCACAAGCTGAAAGATCTCGCGATACGCCTTGCCCTGGCGCGGCGCTTCGCCGGCGGGGCCGGACTTCAGGTCTTTGCGGGCCTGGCGCACGAGAGCGCGCAGCTGCTGCGAGTCGGTGGCGGGGTGGGTTTCGATCCAGCCGCCGAGGGCGTCGTCGTCGGCGATGAGGCGTTCGCGCCAGCGCTCGGCCTCGTGCAGCGCGGCGGCTTCGGCGGCCGGCACGGTGTTCTGCTCGACCAGCGCGAGCTTGACGGCCTCGAGCGTGGGCTCGTCGAGCTTGCGCATCAGCTTGCCGATGAACTGCATCTGGCGGCGTTTGCCCTCGAAATTGGTGATGCGCTTGGCCTCGGTGATGGCATCGACGAGCTTTTCGCCCAGCGGCAGTGCATCGAACAGGGCCGCGCGCAGGCCGAGCAGCTCCTCGCCGAGCTTTTGTAGTTCGTCGCTCTCGCGCTTGAGTTCGGTACGGCTGGCTTCGTCGGTGCCGCCCTTGAGCTCGCGCTTGAGCTCAAGGTCGAGTTCGCTGCCTTCGGCAACGAAGTGGCCACGGACGAAATAGCCTTTTTTGGGTTTGCGGGACATGGGGTGGATTCTGGGCTGCGCCGTGCGGCGCTGCAACGCGCACAGGGGGCGCGGAAGGGAAAACGTGAAACAGGGGGCGCAAGTATCATAGCCACCACATGACGACATCCTCCTCGCGCGCCGATTCCGGCTTCGCCTACAGCCGTTCCTTCTTCGAAAACCTGGTCGATTCGGCCCTGGCCCACGCCAAAAAGCTCGGGGCCACCGACGCCGGCGCCGAGGCCTCCGAGGGCTGCGGCCTGAGCGTCTCGGTGCGCAAGGGCGAACTCGAGAACGTCGAGCGCAACCGCGACAAGTCGCTGGGCATCACGGTCTACGTGGGCCACCGCCGCGGCAACGCCAGCACCTCCGACTTCTCAGAGGCGGCCATCGCCCGCACCGTGCAGGCGGCCTACGACATCGCCCGCTTCACGGCCGAAGACCCGGTGAGCGGCCTGCCCGACGAAGACGACATCGCCAAGGTGCACCCCGAGCTCGACCTGTTCCACCCCTGGGCCGTGACCAGCGAGCAGGCCGCGGCCATGGCGCTGGAGTGCGAGGCAGCGGCGCTGTCGACCGACAAGCGCATCACCAACAGCGAAGGCGCCGGCGTCTCGGCGCAGCAGAGCCATTTCTTCAGCGCCCACACGCACGGTTTTCGCGGCGGCTACGCCAGCTCGCGGCACTCGATTTCGGTGGCGCCCATCGCCGGCAAGGGCGACGGCATGCAGCGCGACGCCTGGTACAGCTCGATGCGCTCGGCCGACGAACTCGCCAGCCCGCAGGCCGTGGGCCGCTACGCCGCCGAACGGGCGCTGAGCCGTCTCAAGTCGCGCAAGATCAAGACCACCGAATGCCCGGTGCTGTTCGAGTCGCCGCTGGCCGTGGGCCTCTTGGGCGGGCTGGTGCAGGCCGTGAGCGGCGGGGCGCTGTACCGCAAGAGCACCTTCCTGCTCGATTCGCTGGGCAAGCCCGTGCTGCCCAAGCACGTCGACATTGCCGAAGACCCGCACGTGATGCGCGGCAAGGGCAGCTCGCCCTTCGACGACGAAGGCGTGGTCACCCGCGCACGCAAGGTGGTCGATGCCGGCCGCCTCGAAGGCTACTTTCTCTCGACCTACTCGGCACGCAAGCTGGGCATGAAGACCACCGGCAACGCCGGCGGCTCGCACAACCTGACGCTGAGCTCGCGCCTCACGAAGCACGGCGACGACCTCGACGCCATGCTGGCCAAGCTGGGCACGGGCCTGTTCGTCATCGAGCTGATGGGGCAGGGCGTGAACTACGTGACCGGCGACTACTCGCGCGGCGCGAGCGGTTTCTGGGTCGAAAAAGGCCGCATCGCCTTTCCAGTGGAAGAAATCACAATTGCCGGCAATTTGCGCGACATGCTCATGGGAATCGAGGCGATTGGCGCAGATGCTTACACTTTCGGCGCAAAAACCACGGGGTCGATCCTGGTCAACCGCATGAAGGTGGCCGGCGCCTGACAGGCGCCGCCCCGGCACGGCGCTGGCTCGACGACCTCCGATTTCAAAGACAGGGGGGACAGGAAATGAGCAAAACCAGCGCCGTGCGCAAGCCGGCCCTCGAACACGAACTCTTGCGCGACCCGCGCCTGGGCTTCGAGCCGGCGAGCCAGAGCTCGGTGCGCTGCCTGCAGCACGGCGTGCCCTGGCCCTTCGACTGCTGGCACTACCACGACGAGTTCGAGTTGCAGTGCATCAACCGCACCAGCGGCGACGCATTCGTGGGCAACCACATCGGCCATTTCGAGCCCGGCTATGTGGCCCTGGTGGGCGGGCGTCTGCCCCACACCTGGATCTCGCACGACGTGCCGCCCGAAGGCGTGCCCCACCGCAGCATGGTGATCCACTTTCGCGACGAACCGCTGCGCAAGGGTGTCGACCTGTTCCCCGAACTCGAAGCGGTGCTGCCGATGCTTGATCGCGCCAGGCTGGGCATCGAGTTCTTCGGCATCGGCGACCTCGTGCGCGAGCGCTTCGTGCGCGTGCAGAAGCAGGAGGGCATGGCGCGGCTGTCGGAGTTCATCGGCCTGCTGCACGAGCTGGCGAACTGGAGCGACTGGCGCCAGATTTCCAGCAACGCCGAGCCCACCGACGAAGACCCCACGGCCAACACCCGCATGCGCCGCGTGCTCGACCATTTGCACGCGCACCTGGCCGAAGAGCTGTCGCTGCCCGCCGTGTCGGCCATCGCCAACATGGCCGAAAGCAGCTTCTCGCGCTACTTTCACAAGCACATGGGCAGCACCTTCACCGACTTCGTCACGCGGCTGCGCATCACGAAGGCCTGCGAGATGCTGCAGGTGTCCGACCGGCTGGTCAGCGAGATCTGCTACGAGGTGGGGTTTGCGAACCTGGCCAACTTCAACCGCCGCTTCCTGCAGCTCAAGGGCATGACGCCCTCGGCTTACCGGCAGCAGGCGCAGGGCCGCTTCGGCCTGCGCAGCGCGCACAACACCCCGCTCGCCGCCTGATCCTGCCCTGATACGGGTTTGCCTCTCGGGCGAAACCCCGAGAGGGCTTGGCATCAAAGTATCAGGCGCCCGGTGGGCGTGTACGCAGCCCCCCGGAGCGGCCGCCTAACCTTCGTTTCGCTGCATTTGTCGACATTTCGTTGGCAATTTGCACCGACAACGAAGGAGACACGACATGCCGCTTCCCCCCACGTACCGTCTGGCCGGCCTCGCGCTGGCGCTCGCCACGCTGGCGCCCGCCGCGTTGGCCCAGGTCTGCAAGGAGGACGTGCGCGTCCTGTCGCAGCCGCGCGAAGGCCTGACGCTGCTCGAGAAATCGAAGGACGAGTTCAAGCGCCTGAGCGGAGCCTCGTTCAGCGTGGACAACCTCAACGAGAACGACCGCCGCGCCAAGTCGCGCGCCGATGCGTCCACGGTCGGCAAGTACCACGTGTACTACGTCGACGAGGCCAACGTGGCGCAGTTCGTCCAGTCGAAGTGGATCGTGCCGCTCACGCCGTACTACCCGGCCAGCTACGACTACGCCGATTTCGACGCCGGCCGCCAGAAGGTCGCAACCTTCGCCGGCCAGACCTGGTTCGCGCCGCTCACCGGCGGCGGCGACCTCATGGTCTATCGCAAGGATTTGCTCGAGAAGGCGGGCATCAAGCCGCCGGCCACGCTCGACGAGTTCGTGGCGGCCGTGAAGAAGCTCAACGACCCGGCCAACGGCATCTATGGCGTGGCCCTGCGCGGCCAGCGCGGCTCGGGTGCCAACGTGTGGCGCTGGATGCCGTTCTTCCGCGGCTACGGCGGCCAGTGGTTCGACGGCGACAAGCCGGTCTTCAACTCGCCCGCCGCCGTGAAGGCGACGCAGACCTACCTCGATCTCTTCAAGTACTCCGCGCCCGGCACCAAGACCGGCGGATGGGACGAATCGACCGGCGCCTTCCTGGCCGGCAAGGTCGCGATCCTGGTCGAATCCACGCCGCTCGCGGGCAACGCGCTCGACCCCAAGATGTCCACGGTGGTCGGCAAGATCGCCTACGCCGTGCCGCCCGCGCCGCTCACCGGTGGCGGCTACGGCCACGGCCTGGCCATCGGCGCACGCGCCAACAAGACCGAAGACGCCAAGAAGTGCGCGGGCCTGTTCATTGCCTGGGCCACGTCCAAGGAGAACGAGCGGCGCCGCCTGGCGGAAGGCCAGTTCGGCGAACTCAACCGCACCAGCGTGCTCGGCAGCCCCGAGTTCGCCCAGCGCTACGGCGCCGACCTGGGCAAGGCGCTGGCCGACACCGGCAAGGTCACGGCCGTGAACTTCTGGCAAGACCCGGCCTGGCCCGATCTGGGCGACCGCTGGGGGATCATTCTTGAAGAGCTGATCACTGGCTCGCGCACCGACATCCAGGGCGGGCTCGACGAACTCGACGCCTACGCCAAGCAGCTGATCGCGCGTCGCAAGAAGTGAGCATGCGTTCCCACACCACACGGCTGCCGGCCGTGTTCATCGGGCCGGGGCTGCTCGTGCTGGCCGTGCTGGCGCTGGTGCCGACGGTGTTCGCCATCGCCATCTCGCTGCAGGACCGCGAGCTGGGCCAAGCCGACACCGGCTGGGTCTGGTTCAGCAACTACGTGCAGCTGTTCTCGGACCGGCGCTTTCTGAACTCGGTGCGCGTGTCGCTGGTGTGGGAGGTGCTGACCGTCAGCGCCACCATGGCGCTGGCCGTGCTCATGGGCACGCTGATGCACCGCTGCACCACGCCGCGCTGGCGCCAGGTGCTGTCGATGCTGTTCATCGTGCCGGTGCTGCTGCCGCGCGTGTCGGCCGCCTTCGTCTGGAAGTTCGCCTTCCATCCGCTGTTCGGCCTCGTGACCTGGCCGTACAAGGCGATCACCGGCGAGCCGCTCGACCTGTTCGCCGACCCGGTGCTGGCGCTGCTGACGGTGGCCTTCGTCGACGTGTGGCAGTGGGGGCTGTTTTTCGCCGTCATCGTGCTGAAGCTGCTCGAAACTTTGCCGCCGCAGCCCTTCGAGGCCGCGCGCCTGGACCACGCGACAACGTGGGAGGTGTATGCCTACGTGGCGCTGCCGATGCTGAAGGCGCCGCTCATCAGCCTGACCTTCGTGAAGATGGTGGAGTCGCTGCGCGCCTTCGACCTCATCTACGTGATGACGCGCGGCGGCCCCGGCATTTCGACCGAGACGCTCGACATGTACGCCTTCTCGCAGGGCTTCATCGAGTCGGGCCGCATCTCGTACGCGTCGAGCATGGCGGTGCTGATGATGGTCGCCTCGACGGTCGCGTTCACCTACATCTGGAAATGGACCAAGCCGTCATGAAGAACCTTGCCATCGGAACCTTGCTGGCGCGGCTGGCGCTCATCGCTGCGGGACTTTCGGCGCTCGTGCCTGTGCTCTGGACCTTTCTCAATTCGTTCAAGAACCGGGTCGACATCGTCTCGTCGGTGCCGAAGTTCTTCTTCACGCCCACGCTGGACAACTACCTCTACGTGCTGAACCGCGAGGCCGTGGGCGCGGGGCTGCTCAACTCGATCGTGGTGGTCGGCGCGGCGGTGATCATCGGCGCGCTGCTGGGCCTGCCTGCGGCCTACGCGCTGGCGCGCTACCCGCTGCGCTGGGGCAACGACATCCAGTTCTTCGTGCTGTCGATGCGCTTTTTGCCGCCGGTGGCCGTGGCGATTCCGCTCATGGTGATCTGGCTGCAGCTGGAGCTGTACGACACGCGCGTCGCGCTCATTGCCACGTACACGCTGCTCACGCTCTCGACGGTGATCTGGCTCGCCATTCCGGCCTTCAAGGCGGTGCCCAAGGAAGTGGAAGAGGCGGGCCGCGTCGACGGCTACGGGCCCTACGCGATCTTCTTTCGCATCGCGCTGCCGATTGCCGCGCGCTCGCTCGTGGGCGCCATCGCCTTCGGCTTCGTGCTGGTGTGGAACGAGTTCCTCATCGCACTGATGCTCACCACCTCGGAGGCCAAGACGCTGCCCATCGTGGCGTCGGAACTCAGCCAGCTCGGGCGCGATGTGCCGTGGGGCATCTTGAATGCCTCGGTCATCTTGCTGTCGCTGCCGCCGCTGCTCATGGTGGGCGTGCTGAGCGGCTTTCTCAATGCCGCGTTCAAGCGCAAGCGGGAGGCTGCATGAGCGCCGCCGCCACTCCTTTCTCTCCAGAACAAAAAATGTCTGCCATACGCTGTCACCACCTCATCAAGCGCTACGGGGACACACAGGTCGTCCACGCATTCGACCTGGAGGTCGCGCAGAACGAGTTCGTCGTGTTCCTCGGCCCGTCGGGCTGCGGCAAGTCGACCATCCTGCGCATGCTCGCGGGTCTGGAAGACATCAGCGACGGCGACCTGCACATCGGCGGCCAGCGCGTGAACGACCTGCCGCCGCAGGAGCGCGGCATCGCGATGGTGTTCCAGAACTACGCGCTGTACCCGCACATGACGGTGCGCGACAACATCGCGTTCGGGCTCAAGCGGCTGAAGGTGCCCAAGGCCGAGATCGACAGCCGCATCAAGGAGGTGTCGGACACGCTGGGCCTGGCGCGCTACCTCGAGCGCAAGCCCACCGAACTGTCGGGCGGCCAGCAGCAGCGCGTGGCGATTGCGCGCGCCATGATCAAGACGCCGAAGGTGTTTTTGTTCGACGAGCCCTTGTCGAACCTGGACGCCAAGCTGCGCAACCACATGCGCATCGAGATCGCGAAGCTGCACCAGACGCTGAAGACCACCACCGTGTACGTCACGCACGACCAGCACGAGGCCATGACGCTGGCCGACCGCATCGTGCTGCTGCGCGACGGGCGCATCGAGCAGGTCGGCTCGCCGCAGGAAATCTTCGAGCGCCCGCGCTCGGCCTTCGTGGCCGGTTTCATCGGCACGCCGCCGATGAACCTGATGGAGATGGAGGTGCAGCGCATGGCCGATGGCCACTGCGAGCTGCGCGGCGGCGGCGGCTCGGTGCGCGTGGACGCGCGCCGCTTCGCGCTCAACGGCCGCATGCGCGTGACGCTGGGCGTGCGCCCGGCGCACCTGCGCCTCGACACGGTGGATGGCCGCGACGGCGGCTTCGCGGGCGAGGTGCTGCTCGCCGAGTACCTCGGCAACGAAGTGCTCGTGAGCATCGGGCAGGGCGCCGACGAGATCGCCGTGCTGCTGCCGTCTGCAGGCAGCCCGCGCCTGGGCGAGCGGCTGCGCGTGGTCGCCGATGCGCAGCAGGTGCATCTGTTCGACGTGGAGTCGGGCGCGTCGCTGCTGCGCCCCGACGGCGCGCTGCACTGAGCCGCCGTTCCCTTCGTTTCACACTCCCTCACCGAAAGATTCAATGAAAGCACTGGTTCTGGAAAAGGCGCACGAGATCACGCTGCGCGACATCGACGTGGCGCTGCACCTCGGCCCGCGCGACGTGAAGATCCGCATGCACACCGTGGGCGTGTGCGGCAGCGACGTTCACTACTACCAGCACGGCGGCATCGGCCCCTACGTTGTCGATGCGCCCATGATCCTCGGCCACGAGGCCTCGGGCGTGGTGGCCGAGGTGGGCACTGAAGTCACGCACCTGAAGCCCGGCGACCGCGTCTGCATGGAGCCCGGCATTCCCGACATGGACTCGCGCGCCGTGCGCGAAGGCTTCTACAACCTCGACCCTGCGGTGCGCTTCTGGGCCACGCCGCCGATCCACGGCTGCCTCACGCCGTTCGTGGTGCACCCGGCGGCCTTCACCTTCCGCCTGCCCGACAACGTGAGCTTCGGCGAAGGCGCCATCGTCGAGCCGCTGGCCATCGGCCTGCAGGCCGCGAAGAAGGCGGCGCTGAAGCCGGGCGACGTGGCGGTGGTCATCGGCGCCGGCACCATCGGCGCGATGACCGCGCTGGCCGCGCTCGCGGGCGGCGCGGCGCGCGTGATCCTGGCCGACCTCGTGCCCGAGAAGCTGGCGCTGTTCGCGAACAACCCGGCGGTGACGACGGTCGACGTGCGCAGCGCCAGCCTCGCCGACACCGTGCAGGCGCTCACCGACGGCTGGGGCGCGAACGTGGTCTTCGAAGCCAGCGGCAGCACGCGCGCCTTCGACCACGTGTTCGACCTGCTGTGCCCCGGCGGCTGCCTCGTGCTGGTGGGCATACCCGCCGCGAAGGTGGCTTTCGACATCGTCGCGATCCAGGCGAAGGAGGCGCGCATCGAGTCGGTGTTCCGCTACGCCAACATCTTCCCGCGCGCGCTGGCACTCATCGCGTCGGGGCAGGTCGACGTGAAGCCCTTCATCTCGCGCACCTTCGCGTTCGAGGACGGCATCGCCG
This sequence comes from Variovorax paradoxus, assembly GCF_009498455.1. NCBI lineage: Bacteria > Pseudomonadati > Pseudomonadota > Betaproteobacteria > Burkholderiales > Comamonadaceae > Variovorax > Variovorax paradoxus. The sequence continues at coordinate 3,767,343 of NZ_CP045644.1, forward strand.
CGTTCGAGGAGGCCGCGGCCGGGCGCGTCACCGATGTGAAGATCCAGATCGAATTTCCCGCCGCCGAAGCGGCCTGAACGCCCCGCAAGGGCGCGGGGCAAGGGGAAACGCTGGGGATTGCAGCGGCAGGGCGCGGCTACAGTGGCTGCGCTTTGCCACTCGCCGCCTTGCGCGCTTCTTTGCCCATGCTCTTGCCGTTTCGCAATGTCGTTCTCACCGGTGCCTGCGGCGGCCTCGGGCAGGCGCTGGCGCGTGAGCTGATCGGCAACGGTGCGCGCGTCGCGCTGGTCGGGCTCGACACCGAACGCCTCGCGGCACTCGCTGCCCAAGGTGAAGGGCGCTGCAAGGCCTACACGCCCGACGTGTCCGACAGCCCCGCCATGCAGGCCATGGCTGCCGACTGGATGCAGCGCTTCGGCCCACCCGACCTCGTGATCGCCAACGCGGGCGTGGCCGGCGGCTACGACACCGCCGAGGCCGACGACCTCGCCGTGTTCCGCCGCATGCTCGAGATCAACCTGCTCGGCGCGGCCACCACCTTCCAGCCCTTCGTGCAGCCGATGCGCGCAGCGGGCCGCGGCGCGCTCGTCGGCGTGGCCAGCATCGCGGGCTGGCATGGCATGCCGGGCAACGGCGCTTACTGCGCGAGCAAGGGCGGCCTGATCCGCTACCTCGAAAGCCTGCGCGCCGAACTGCGCGGCACGGGGCTCACGGTGCACACGGTGAGCCCGGGCTACATCCGCACCGCGCTCACGGCCGGCAACCGCTTCGCGATGCCGGGGTTGCTCGAAGCCGACGCGGCCGCGCGCCAGCTGCTGGCGGGCTTGGCCGCACGGCGCGAAAAGATCGTGCTGCCGCGGCGCATCGGCTGGCTGTCGAAAGCGCTCGACCTGTTGCCCGCGCCGCTGCACGACCGCCTCTTGCGTGGCCAGCCGCGCAAGCCGCGCGTGGGCGAGGCCGGTGCCACGGCCATTCCCGGCCTGAACTCCCAGAAAGAACCTCCCCGCCGATGACGCCTTCTGCTGCCGCCGCCGCCGTTCCCACGCACGAACAGATCGCCCTCATCGGCGCCGGACCCTCGGGCCTGGCGGGCGCCCGCAATCTGCAGAAGCTCGGCGTTCCGTTCCAGGGCTTCGAGGCGCACAGCGACGTAGGCGGCCTCTGGGACATCGACAACCCGCGCTCCACGGTCTACCACTCGGCCCACCTGATCTCGAGCAAGCGCACCACCGAGTTCGTCGAGTTCCCGATGGCCGACACCGTGGCCGACTACCCGAGCCACCGCGAGCTGCGCCGCTACTTCAGCGACTTTGCCGACCGCTTCGGCCTGCGCGCGCACTTTCGCTTCGGTACGCGCGTGCTGCGCGTGGAGCCGGTGAGCGATGCCCCCGACACGCGCTGGCGCGTGAGCGTCGAGGCGCCCGACGGCACGGTCGAGACCGAGGAGTACAAGGGCGTGGTGATTGCCAACGGCACGCTCTCGGAGCCCAAGCACCCGCAGTTCGAAGGCCACTTCGACGGCGAGCTGCTGCACACCAGCAGCTACAAGCACGCCGAGCTCTTCAAGGACAAGCGCGTGCTGATCGTCGGCGCGGGCAACTCGGGCTGCGACATCGCGGTCGATGCGGTGCACTACGCGCAGAGCGTCGACCTCTCGGTGCGGCGCGGCTACTACTTCGTGCCCAAGTACGTGTTCGGCAAGCCGGCCGACACGCTGGGCGGCAAGCGCCCGCTGCCGCCGTGGCTCAAGCAGAAGGTCGATGCCACCGTGCTGCAGTGGTTCACCGGCGACCCGGTGCGCTTCGGTTTTCCCAAGCCCAACTACAAGATGTACGAGTCGCACCCGGTGGTGAATTCGCTGGTGCTGCACCACGTGGGCCACGGCGACATCGGCGTGCGCGCCGACATCGCGCGGCTCGCGGGCCGCACCGTGCATTTCAAGGACGGCAGCGCGCGCGACTACGACCTGATCCTCACGGCCACGGGCTATGCGCTGCACTACCCGTTCATCGACCGCGAGTTGCTCAACTGGCAGGGCATGGCACCGCGCCTGTACCTCAACATCTTTTCGCCGCGCTTCGAGACGCTGGGTGTGCTCGGCATGATCGAGGCGAGCGGCATCGGCTGGCAGGGGCGCTACGAGCAGGCCGAACTGCTGGCGCGCTACTTCCGCGCGCACGCGGCGGGCTCGCCCAAAGCGCCCGCACTGCGTGCTGCGGTGCAGGGGCCGCCGCCCGATCTGTCGGGCGGCTTCAAGTACCTGCAGCTGGAGCGCATGGCGTACTACGTCCACAAGGACACCTACCGCGCGGCCGTGCGCCAGGCCGCTGCGTCACTGGCTGACTGACTGACCGATCGTCTTTCTTCACGAGGTTCTCCGCATGCTGCCTGTCGACGAGATCCGCCTGCACTTCAACCCGGCCTCGCTGGTGCTGCTCAACGTGGTGCTGGGCTTTTTGATGTTCGGCATTGCGCTGGACACGCGCATCGACGACTTCAAGCGCGTCGCGCGCATGCCCGGCGCGATGGCGGTGGGCATCGGCGCGCAGTTCGTGGTGCTGCCGGCCGTGACCTTCGTGCTCACGCTGATCCTGCAGCCGGGGCCGAGCATCGCGCTGGGCATGATCCTCGTGGCCTGCTGTCCGCCGGGCAACATCTCGCAGATCCTCACGCACCGCGCGGGTGGCAACGTGGCGCTGTCGGTGTCGATGACGGCCATTTCGAATGCGCTCTCCATCGTGGTGATGCCGCTGAATTTCGCGTTCTGGGGCGGCCTGCATCCCACGGCCTCGCTGCTGCTGAAGACCATCGCACTCGACCCACTCGACATGCTGGGCCACATCGTGATGATCATCGGCATTCCCTTCGTGCTGGGCGTGGCCTGCGCGCACCAGCTGCCCAGGTTCACGGCGCGCATCAAGAAGCCGGCGCGCATCCTGAGCTTCCTGGCGCTGATCGCTTTCATCGTCGGCGCCATCGCGGGCAACTGGCGCTACTTTCTCGACTACGTGGGGCTGGTGCTGCTGGCGGTCGTCATTCACGACGCGCTGGCCTTCGGCACGGGCTACCTGTGCGCGCGGCTCTCGGGGCTGGGCGACTACGACCGGCGCGCGGTGTCCATCGAAGTGGGCATCCGCAACGCGGGGCTCGGGCTGGTGCTGATCTTCAGCTTCTTCGGCGGGCTCGGCGGCATGGCCGTGGTGGCCGGCGTGTGGGGCTTCTGGGACATCATCGCGGGCCTGGCGCTGGCGAGCTGGTGGGGGCGCAAGCCTGCGACGCCATGAGCGAAACCTGGAAGGCGTCCGCGCGACGTGTGTTGATCACCGGCGGCGACGGGTTCCTCGGGCGCAGCGTGCTTGCCGCATTGGCCGCGCAAGGCACGTTCGAGACCCTGGTGGCGCTCGATGTGCGCGGGGTGCCCGCCGCGCGGCGGCTGCCCGGCGTGGTCTACCTGCAGCAGGACGTGCGCGACGACGGCATCGCCGACGTGCTCGCCGCGCACGCGATCGACACGGTGGTGCACCTCGCGTCGATCGTCACGCCCGGCAAGGACTCGAACCGCGCCTTCGAGCATTCGGTCGACGTGGGCGGCACGCGCAACGTGCTCGACGCCTGCGTGGCGCGCGGCGTGGGCCACATCGTGGTGTCATCGAGCGGCGCGGCCTACGGCTACCACGCGGACAACCCGGCCTGGATCGCCGAGTCGCAGCCGCTGCGCGGCAACCCGGTGTTCGCCTATGCCGACCACAAGCGGCAGGTGGAAGAGATGCTGGCCGACTGCCGCACGCGGCATCCCGCGCTGGCGCAGACGGTGCTGCGCATCGGCACCATCCTCGGCGAGCGCGTCGACAACCAGATCACCGCGCTGTTCGAGAAGAAGAAGCTGATCGCCATCCGCGGCAGCGACAGCCCCTTCGTGTTCGTGTGGGACGAGGACGTGACCGGCGCCATCGCCCATGCGCTCGGCGGCGCGCCGCCCGGTTGCTACAACCTCGCGGGCGACGGCGCGCTCACGATCCACGAGATCGCCGCGCGGCTTGGCAAGCGCGCCATCGCCTGGCCGGCCGGCGTGCTGCAGGCGGCGCTGGCCGCGGGCTCGGCATTGGGCGTGAGCCGCTACGGGCCCGAGCAGCTCGACTTTCTGCGCTACCGGCCGGTGCTGCTGAACACCGCGTTGAAAAGCCAGTTCGGCTACGTGCCGCGCAAGACCAGTGGCGAGGCCTTCGAGGCCTTCATCGTGGCGCGTGCGCAGCAGGGGCGGCCGGTCACTTCCGCGTAGCGTCCGCTGCCGGCGGTGGCGCAATCAGGTAGTCGAGCATGCGCCGCGCATTGAGCGGCAGGTCTTCCGACGAGCGCACGCAGGCCATCAGCGTGCGCTCGGCCCACGGGTCGGCGAGCGAGGCGCGCGCGATCTTCATCGAACGGGCGCAGCGCTCGGCCGCGGTCTGCGGCACGATGCCCACGCCGATGCCGTACTCGACCATGCGGCACACGGCCTCGAAGTTGCGCACCCGCACGCGGTAGGCCAGATGCTTGGCCAGCGCACGCGCATGCCCGGTGATCAGCTGTTGCAGTGCGCTGTCGGCGGGCAGGCCGACGAACTCGCTGTCGACCACCTCGGCCAGGTGCACGCGGCGCCGGCTGGCCAGCGCGTGGCCGCGTGGCATCACGAGCACGAGGTCGTCGCGGCGAAAGGGGTGGCATTCGAGGCCGTCGCTCTCGATGGCGTCGGAGACGATGCCGATGTCGCACAGGCCGCTGCGCAGGGCTTCCACGGTGTCGGGGCTGGCGCGCTCCTCGAGGTCGACCGAGATGCGCGGATGCTCGGCCAGGAAGCGGCTCAGCACCTCGGGCAGGTGCTCGGTGAGCGCCGAGGTGCCGCACATGAAGCGCACGTGGCCCTTGAGGCCCTGGCCGTACTCGCCGAGTTCGCCGCGCAGCCGCTCCATCTGCTGCAGCACGACGCGCGCATGGTGCAGCAGCGTGCGGCCGGCCTCGGTGGGGCGCACGCCCTGCGCGTGGCGCGTGAGCAGCGGCGTGCCGAGCGCGTCTTCCATGCCGCGCACGCGCTGGCTGGCCGAGGCCAGCGTCATGTGCGAGCGGCCGGCGCCGGCCGTGAGGCTGCCGGCTTCGACGACGTGGAGAAAGAGCCGCAGGTCGGTCAGGTCGAATCGCATGGTGGGCCGCAAGGTAGCACGCCAGCCTCAGCCTGTGCCTGAGGCTGGGTGCGCGAAAGCCGCATTTCCAGCCGATGAACCCGTCGGCAGACTTCGCGGCGATGACGATGTTCAATGATGCGATGGGCCTGTGGGCGGCGGCTGCGGCGGTGTTCCTGCTGGCCGGCCTGATCAAGGGCGTGATCGGCCTCGGGCTGCCGACCGTGGCGATGGCGCTGCTCGCGCTGTGGATGTCGCCCGCACAGGCGGCGGCGCTGCTGATCGTGCCGTCGCTGGTCACCAACCTCTGGCAGACAGGGCCGCGTGCGAGCTTCGGCGCCGTGTTCCGCCGCATCGGTCGCATGCAGGCCGGCGTCGTGGTGGGCACGCTCGCCGGGGCGTGGTGGCTGGGCGTACCGGCCGGGGCTTGGGCCTCACTGGCCCTCGGTGTGGCGCTGGTGGCTTATGCGCTGTGGGGGCTGACGGGGCGGCAGCTGCACGTGAGCGAGGCGCAGGCGCGCTGGCTCGGTCCCGTGGTGGGCGCCGCGACGGGGCTGGTGACCGCCGTGACCGGCGTGTTCGCGGTGCCGGCCGTGCCGTACCTGCAGGCGCTGGGTTTCCAGCGCGATGGGCTGATCCAGGCGATGGGGATCTCGTTCACGACCTCGACCGTGGTGCTGGCCCTGGGGCTGGCGGCCAACGGGAGCTACCCGGCGGCGGTGCTGGGCGGGTCGGTCGCGATGCTGGTACCGGCCGTCGGCGGCATGGTGCTGGGCACCTGGCTGCGGCAGCGTTTGCCGGTGGCCGTGTTCCGGCGCTGCTTTCTGATCGGGCTGGCGCTGCTGGGGGCGTACATGGCGCTGCGCGCCGCCATGTGATCGGTCAGCCTGCGGCCAGCAGGGCCTCGCGCACGCGCTCGATGGTCTGGCGGTAGGGCAGGGCGAAGTCTTCGATGTCCGCGTCGGCCTCGAGCCAGTAGAACGAGAACACCAGGCCTTCTTCTTCGGGGCTGCCCGTGGCCATGTGCTCGAAGGTCTCGGGCAGGTCGCGCTCGTCGCGCATCAGGAAGATGTGCCAGCGCTGCGGATGGCGGTGCGTGTTGCCTTCGACGCCGGCTTCGCATTCGCGCTCCAGCGTGCCCAGCGACTCGAGTTGGCCGGCGAACAACAGGCCCGATTCCTCGAGCAGCTCACGCCGCACGGCCGCCTCGGGCGACTCGCCGGGCTCGATCGTGCCCTTGGGCAGCTGCATGTTGCCGTCTTCGGGGTGACGGAACACCAGCAGCCGGCCCCGCGCATCGACCAGGCAGGCGCAGGCCTTCGGGATCGTTGCGACGGGCGCGGCGCCGATCGCGCTGCTGCTGCCGTTCTTCATGGCGGTGGCCGCCTCAGGCGCCCGTGAGGGCGGCCTTGACCGCGGCGCTGACCTGGCCCATGTCGGCCTTGCCGGCCAGGCGCGTCTTGACCACGCCCATCACCTTGCCCATGTCGCCAGGGCCGGCCGCGCCGAGCTCGGTCACGATGGCTTTCACGGCGGTGGCGACTTCGTCGGCGCTCATGCGCTGGGGCTGGTAGACCTCGAGCACCTTGATCTCGGCGGCTTCCTTGTCGGCCAGGTCGCTGCGACCGCCGGTGGTGAACGCGGCGATCGAGTCCTTGCGCTGCTTGACCATCTTGTCGACGATGGCGATAACCATGGCGTCGTCGAGCTCCACGCGCTCGTCGACTTCCTTCTGCTTCAGGGCCGCGAGCAGCAGGCGGATGGTGCCCAGGCGTTCCGAATCCTTGGCGCGCATCGCCGTCTTCATGTCTTCGGTGATTTGTTCTTTGAGAGTCATTCTTCGCAACCTTTCGGAAAAAACAAAAGCCGCGGCAGGTTTCCCTGGCGCGGCTGGTGCAACGGGGCGCTGGCGGAGACTTTCGTCGGGCCAGCTGCCCTGGGCGTTGCTTAGTACAGCTTCTTGGGGAGCTGCATGCTGCGCACGCGCTTGTAGTGGCGCTTGACCGCAGCTGCCTTCTTGCGCTTGCGCTCGGCCGTCGGCTTCTCGTAGAACTCGCGGGCGCGCAGGTCGGTCAGCAGGCCGAGCTTTTCGATGGTGCGCTTGAAGCGGCGCAGGGCGACGTCGAAGGGCTCGTTTTCTTTAACGCGGATGGTGGTCATTGATGAATCGTTGAAATGGATTTGGCCGGGGGAGATCGAGGCCCCAAGCCGGGGTTCCTCAACTGAACAATTTTGTGGCCGTTGAGGGAAGGCCAAAAGTTAGCCCGCGAGTATAGCACTCCCCCAGGCTGCGCGCACTTCGTGTCGCTTCTCCAACCCCCTCGCCGGGGGCGACACCTGAGGCCCGGCAAAGCCGGTTCCTCGGTGTCCTGGAAAAAACCTCAGGGGCGCCTTCAGAGTGCCTGTGCGCACGCATGTGCGCTCGCCCAGGCCCACTGGAAGTTGTATCCGCCCAACCAGCCCGTCACATCGACCACTTCACCGATGAAATACAGGCCCGGCTGCTTGGATTCCATGGTTTGTGACGACAGGTCGCGGGTGTCGACGCCGCCCGCCGTCACCTCGGCCTTCTTGTAGCCCTCGGTGCCGCTGGGCGTGATCTGCCAGCGGGCGATGCGCTCCGACAGCACCATCAGCGCCTTGTCGGTGGCTTCGTTGACCGGTCGCTGAAGGGCCGGGTCTTCGCCGACCCAGGCGTCGGCCAGCCGCGAGGGCACCAGCGCGGCCAGTTCGTTGGCGATGCGCTTCTTGGAGCGCAGCTTGGCATCGGCCAGCGATTCGGCCACGTTCACGCCGGGCGCGAAGTCCAGCGTCAGCGGGGCGCCGGGCTTCCAGTAGCTCGAAATCTGCAGCACCGCCGGCCCCGACAGGCCGCGGTGGGTGAACAGCAGGTCTTCCAGGAAGGTCATCTTGTCCTTCTTGCCGCCGGTCTCGATGCGCACCGGCAGCGCCAGCCCGGCCAGGCTGGCGTAGGGCGCCCAGGCGTCGCCGCCGAAGGTCAGCGGCACCAGCGCCGGGCGCGGCGTGACCAGGCGCAGGCCGAACTGCTCGGCGAGCCGGTAGCCGAAGTCGCTCGCACCAATTTGGGGAATCGACAGGCCGCCGGTCGCCACCACGAGCTTGGGCGTGTCGATCGGGCCGCGCGTGCTACTGATTTGATAGCGACCGTCGATGAAAGAGATGTCGCCCAGCTTGCACGGCTGCCAGCGTTCGACGTTGCCGGTGGCGCATTCGGCCAGGAGCATGTCGACGATCTGCTGCGAAGAGCCGTCGCAGAACAGCTGGCCCTTGTGCTTCTCGTGGTACGCGATGCCGTGGCGCTGCACCATGTCGATGAACTGCTGCGGCGAATAGCGCGAGAGCGCCGAGCGGCAGAAATTCGGGTTGTCGCCGACGAAATGGCGCTGCGGGGCGCGCACGTCGAGGTCGCGATTGGTGAAGTTGGCGCGGCCACCGCCCGAGATGCGGATCTTTTCGCCGACCTTCTCGCTGTGGTCGACCAGCAGCACGCGCAGCCCGCGTTGGCCCGCCAGCGCGGCGCAGAAGAGACCGGCTGCGCCGGCACCGACGACTACGACGTCAAAGGAAGAAGAAGGGGAAGGAGGAGAAGAGCTCAAGCGGGTCCGTCCGCCGCCAGCACGGGCGGCGGGTTGTATTTGAGGTGGCCCACGTAGCGCAGCGGCTGCGTGGCGGCAATCGAGGGCACGTCGCCCTCGCGCATGTGGAGCAGGTCGGCCGGGCTCACCCAGCGCGGGTCGGCGTCGGTGATCGGCGCGCCGGCCTGGCGGTAGGCCTCCAGCACGAACTGCGAGCAGAAGAACTGGTCGTTGCGGCTGGCGCCCAGTTGCACCATCGCCATGCCGCTGATGCAGTACGCGCTGACGGCCGAAGGAATCAGCGGCAGCTCGCACAGCCGGCGGTTCAGCACGAAAGGCGCGTTCAGCAGCACGCCGGCCGTGTTGTAGCGCGTGCCGACCTTGGAATTTGCCCAGTCGCGCATCTTCTCGATGTGGTTCGACTCAAGGCCCGGCACGCGAAAGGCCACGACCATCTGTTCTTCGTCGACCACGTCGGCCAGCCGGCGCGCGCGCACGCCGGTGCCCACGGCTTCGGCGATGAGCCCGTCGCCCAGGTAGAGGACGGCATGGCTCACCGGCGAGAAGGTGCCCAGGCGGATGCCGAACGAGTTCACCGTGGCAATCGAGGTCAGCAGGATGTCGCCGGGCTCCAGCACCTCGGCGCCGATGAGTTCGCCGCCGTTGCCGGGGGCAATCACCGAGCTCTGCACGCGCAGGCGCAGGCCCGAGGTTTCGGACGGCATCTCGATGCGCGTGGCGCAGGCCGAGAGCAGCAGTGGCAGCGCGACCGCGAGCGCGGCAGCGCGAAGAAGGGAGGCCATGGTCATCCCTTCCAGATGAAAGGGAACTTCAGCTGCTTGAAGAAGCCGTTGGGCACGTAGTCGCCCAGCACGCCGTACTTCTCGGGCCAGAGCTTGGTGCTCTTCACCGCGGTGCCGAACAAATAGTCGAGGAAGGCGTAGTGCGCCGCATAGTTCTTGTCGAGCGCCTCGATGTCCTGGCTGTGGTGCCAGTGGTGGAAGTTGGGCGTCACGATGAGGTAGCGCAGCGGCCCCAGCCGCACGCTCACGTTGCAGTGGTTGAACACCGCCTGGAAGCCGACCACCACGATGTAGGCGTCGATCACGTCCTTGCTGAAGCCCAGCACGTAGATCGGCGCCAGCACCAGCGTGCGCGTGATCAGCAGCTCCAGGATGTGCTGGCGCGAGCCCGCCATCCAGTCCATGCTCTTCACGCTGTGGTGCACGGCGTGCAGGCGCCACAGCACCGGCACCTCGTGGTACGCGCGGTGCGTCCAGTACTGCACGAGGTCGGCCACCAGAATGATCAGCAGGATGCCGGCCCAGAACGGCAGGTTGCCCACCCAGCCGCGGATGCCGTCGTTGGCGGCCCAGCCGAAGAGCTTGTGCACCATGAGGTTGGTGGCCAGCAGCACGAAGCCCACGATCATGTGGTTCACCACGAAGTGATGAAAGTCGGTCTGCCACTCTTCGCGGAACACGGGTTGGTCCTTGCGCAAGGCAAACAGCTTCTCGATGAAGATGAAGATCAGCGACGAGCCCAGCAGGTCGAGGATGAACCAATCGAGCCCGATGTACGGCGTGTGATCGGCAAAGTCGTGCACCGGCACCTTGTGCCCGCCGAGCAGCGCCGACACCACCACCAGCAGGAACGCGGCCGACGAGAGCCAGCGCGAGCGGTTGAAGATGATGTTGACCAGCGAGAGCCCGCCGGCAATGACCAGCGCCGTCAGCAGAATGACGCGCATCACGTCGACGTTGTAGCTCTTGCGCAGCTCGGGCGTGGTCAGGTACTGCGGGAAGTGGAAGGCCAGCACGCCCAGAAAGCACAGGGCCGCGAGGCTGAAGGCGATGGTGCCCGTGACCAGCCCGCGCCCGCGGCGCAGCTCGCCGTGGCTTTCGGTGAATTCGTTGAGTTTGTCGAGCATCCCTGCCTCTTCCTTCTTGTTCGTTGGATCGGGCGGGATTTTAGGCGTCGCTCAGGCGAGCGCCTCGGTGGCTCGGCCTTCCCGGGCCGTTGCTGTCCGCAGCGGTCCCCGGCCTTGGGGCGCAGTACCGCCTTGCACGACAGGACGACTGGCCGAAGAGTCCGGTGTGAACGTGGAGACGATCCGCTGCGACCAGCCGATTTTCTCGCCTGCTGTAACCAAGGCATCACGGGCCCCGAACTACCAAATGACCTCGCGTTCCAGCGTGGCAACCACTTCAACCAACCGGAGTTCACTCATGATCCATCGTCCTCTCGTCACCGCCGCCCTCGCGTTGGGTGCCCTTGCCGCCGGCTCCGCCATGGCCCAGGACAAACCGATGGCCGACAAGGCGGTCAAGATGGAAAAATGCTACGGCGTTTCGATGGCCGGCAAGAACGATTGCGCCGCCGGCCCCGGCACCACCTGCGCCGGCACGTCGAAGGTCGACTACCAGGGCAACGCCTGGAAGAACGTCCCGGCCGGCACCTGCGCCGCCATCAAGACGCCCAAGGGCATGGGCTCGCTGACACCCATCAAGTCCTGATCGCCGCCGACCGCCGCCATGCAAGGTCCGCTCACCGCCGGGCTCGGCCTCAAGCCCGAACACTACGCCGATGCACTGTCGGCCCGGACCGAAGGCTTGTGGTTCGAGGTGCATCCCGAGAACTACATGGTGGACGGCGGTCCGCGGCTCGGGTGGCTGGAAGCCATTCGGGCTCACCATCCGGTGTCGCTGCACGGGGTCTCGCTGTCGCTCGCGGGCGATGCGCCGCCGGACCCCGCACACCTGCGGCGACTGGCCGCGCTCGCGCAACGCATCCAGCCCGCGCTGATCTCCGAACACCTCGCCTGGTCGAGGTGGGATGGCCGGTATTTCCCCGACCTGCTGCCCTTCGTGCGCAGCACCGAGGCGCTGCACCGCATCGCCGACAACATCGCGCGCACGCAGGATGCACTGCGCACCACCATCGCCATCGAGAACCCGTCCCACTACCTGCGCATCGAGGGCCACACATGGGACGAGGTCGATTTCCTCTCGGCGCTGGCGCGGCGCACCGGTTGCACGCTGCTGCTGGACATCAACAACGTGCATGTCTCGGCGTCCAACCTGGCGTACCCGGCGCAAGACTGGATCGACCGCGTTTCGCAGGCGATGGTGAGCGAAATCCATCTCGCGGGCCATTCGAGTGATCCGGCGATGGGCGAGACCTTGCTGATCGACTCGCACGATGCCCCCATAGCACCGGTGGTCTGGCAGCTTTATCGCCGCTTCATCGAGCGCGCGGGGCCTCGCCCCACGCTGATCGAGCGCGACGGCAACCTGCCGGCCTTCAGCGAACTGATGGACGAGCGCCATCGGGCCGCCGCCGAACTGCAACGCGCGGCCTGGGAGGCCGTGGCATGAACACGTCGCACGCACAGTTCCAGGCGGCCTTCGCCGATGCGCTTTTCGCGCCGCGAGAGCGGGTGGACCCGAGCCTGCGGCATCTGGCTGAGCAGCCGGCCTTCGCGGTCTATCGCAACACCGTGATGAAAGGCTGCGTCGATACGCTCGAAGCAAATTTTCCGGCGGTGGTGCGGCTGGTCGGCAGCCCGTGGTTCCGGGCCGCCGCCGCCGTGTACGTGGCCGCCGAGGCGCCGCGCGACGGCCGCATGCTGACCTACGGCAGCCGGTTTGCCGAGTTCCTGCGCAACTTCGGCCCAGCGGCGGAGCTCCCCTACCTGCCCGGCGTGGCGCAGCTCGACGCCCTGTGGCGCGAATCCCATGCTGCGCAGGATGCGCCGGTGCTCGACGCGGCCGGGCTGGCGCCTGTCGCACCCGAGGCCATTGCCCGCCTGAAGGCGAGTCCCCATCCGGCGGCACGGTGGGCGTGGTTCGATGCGCAGCCTGTCTTCAGCATCTGGTCGCGCAACCGCCAGGGTGCGGACCACACCTTCGACGCAGATGCCACCGAGTCCCTCGAACTGCTCTGGAAGGGCGAGGGCGCGGTGCTGACGCGGCCCGCAGACGTGGTGCACTGGTGCGCCATCCCGCAAGCCGGTTGCACCTTCCTCGATGCCTGTGCGGTCGGACTGCCGCTGGCCGAGGCGGCCGAACAGGCGCTCGCCATCGATCCCGCCGCTGACCTTGCCGCGCTCTTCGGCACCTTGCTGCGCGCCGGCGCATTCACCGGCGGCACACTCCCGCTCGATCCCCCTGGAGGCGCCTCATGAACTCGCGTGCCGACACACCCAAGCCTGCCGCGGTCGCCCGCGGGAAAGATCTTCGCGCGCGCTGGAACGCGCTGGCCGACCGGCTCACGTGCATCGTTCCGCACGACTTGCTCGCCGTGGTCACGCGGATCGGCATTGCGGCGATTTTTCTCCTGTCGGGACGCACCAAGGTCGAGGGCTTCCTGACGCTGACCGACAGCGCCTACGAACTCTTTCGCACCGAATACAAGCTGCCGCTCGTGCCCCCCGAGATCGCGGCACACCTCGCAGCCTATGCGGAGCACCTGTTTCCGGTGCTGCTGGTGCTAGGCCTGTTCACGCGGCTCTCGGCGCTCGCACTGCTGGGCATGACGCTGGTGATCCAGGTCTTCGTGTATCCCGATGCCTGGCCGACGCACCTGTCATGGGCGGCGCTGCTGCTGTACCTGGTCGGTCGCGGGCCGGGACGTCTGTCGCTGGACCGGCTGCTGGGCCTGCGCTGATCCGGCCGGCGTCGCGTGACGAAGCATCGCCCCCCGGCGCAGGACTAAACTCCACCGGCCATGGTCCGCTGCCGTCATCTCCATCGCTGCCTGGTTGCGTTTTTCGCAGCCCTGTCGCTGCTGTTTTCGCAGCTGGCTCTGGCGGGCTATGTCTGTCCCGGTGCGCCGGATGCGGGTGCCATGCCCGAAATGATGGCTTCCGGCGAGCCCTGCGACAGCATGGACACGGTGCAGCCCGTGCTGTGCTTCCAGCACGCCGCCGACCTGTCGCTGTCCTTCGAACCGGTGAAGCTGACCACGCCCTCGCTGCCCGCCATCGTGCAGCTCGTGGTGATGCCCCTGGTGCTGGTGCCGGAAGGCCACGTGCTTCCGCCGCAGGCCGTGCCGGAGCGGCAGCATCCACCGCCCGATCCTGTTTTTCTTGCCACGCGCAGACTGCGCGTCTGACACCTCCCTCGACTGACTGGTGCTGGTGCGGCGCGTCCGCTTGCCAGCGATACCTCGTTCGTTTGCGGAGTTCTCATGTCCCTTCCTTTGTCGCGCGCGGCCGTCTGGGCCGTCGCGTTGCTGCCGTCCCTTGTGGCGGCGGCCCCCCTGTCCCTTGACGCGGCGCTTGAGCTTGCCGCCCGGCGTTCCGAAGCCACCCGCGCCGCCCGTGCCGGCGTCGCCAGCGCCACGGCGGCGGCATCCGCGGCCCCGGAGCTTCCCGACCCCACACTGCGCATCGGTGTCGACAACCTGCCCGCGACGGGCGCGGATCGCTTCCACACCACGCGTGACTCGATGACGATGAAGCGCATCGGCATCAGCCAGGAATGGCTGTCCGCCGACAAGCGCGCCGCGCGGCAGGCCGCCGCCGATGCCTCGGTCGGCCGGGAAACGGTGCAGGTGCAGGCCGCAGCCGCCGACACCCGCCAGCAGACCGCGCTCGCGTACGTGGACGCGTTCTACCTCGGGGAGAGCCTGAAGCTCGCGCGGCTCATGGAGCTCCATGCGCATGAAGAGTGGGAGGCGTCGCGTGCGCGCCTGTCTTCGGCCGCGGGGAGCAGCCAGGACGTGCTGGCATTGGCTGGCGCCAGAGGCGTCTCGGAAGACGAGACGGCAGACTTCCTGCAGCAGCAGGAGGCCGCAAGCGTCGCTTTCCAGCGCTGGGTCGGGATACCGCCTGACGACCTGCTGCCTCCGGCTGCCATCGCCCTGCCATCCGAAGAAGCCTATGTGGCCGCACACCCCACGGTCGCGGCCATGCAGCGCGATGTCGATGTGGCCAGGCAGACGGCCGCCGTCACCGCGTCCAACCGCAAGCCCAACTGGACCTGGGAGCTCGCCTACGGCCAGCGCAGCGGCTATGCCGACATGGTGTCGGTCGGCCTGAGCATTCCGCTGCCCGTTGCCCCCGCGCAAAGGCAGGACCGGGACACCGCGGCCAAGCTGGCGCTGGTCGAGAAGGCCGAGGCCGACCTGGCCGAAGCCACCCGGGCCGCGACCGCCGAATACCGGGCGCTCCGCAGCGATGCGCAACGCCTGCTACAGCGCATCGACCGCTACCGCGCCGGCGTCGTCGTTCCGGCCGGCCACAGAACGGCTGCCGCGACCGCGGCCTACCGCTCCAACCAGGGCAGCCTCGTCACGCTGTTCGAGGCACGGCATGCCGAAGTCGAAGCCCAGCGCAAGCTGTTGACGCTGCAGCGCGACCTGGCCAGGACCCACGTTCAACTGGCCTTCCGGCCGCTTGCTGCCGAGGTGGCCCCATGAACCGGACCCGAACGATCGGCGCAGCGCTGCTGGCCGCCTTGGTGCTCGCAGCGAGCGCTTTCTACCTGGGCCGCAGGACGGCACAACCCACGGACGCGTCGATGGCCGTGCCGACCCACGCACCCACGGCCGACGGTCGCAAGGTTCTCTACTGGCACGACCCCATGGTTCCGGGCCCGCGCTTCGACAAGCCCGGCAAGTCGCCCTTCATGGACATGCAACTTGTGCCCATGTACGCAGACAGCGCCACAGGCACGGCCAACCAGGGCAGCGTGCAGGTGAGCCCCACGGTCCAGCAGAACCTCGGCATCCGGCTTGCGAGCGTGCGGCGCACACAAAGCGCCGCGTCCTTCGATGCGGTCGGCACCGTGCAGTTCGACGAGCGGCGCAACGTCGCCGTGCAGACGCGCGTCGCCGGCTACGTCGAGCGCCTGTCGGTCCGCGCGCCCATGGAGCGCGTGCGCAAGGGACAGGCGCTGGCGACGGTCTTCGCGCCGGAGTGGCTCGGGCCGCAGAACGAGCTGCTGGCCCTCAAGCGATCGGGCGTCGCCCCCGATCTCATTGCAGCTGCGCGTGACCGGATGCGGGCCCTGTCGATCCCCGCCGAGCTCATTCGCCGCAGCGAGGAGACCGGCACGGCGCAGGCGCGCTACGTGCTCACTGCGCCGTCCGACGGCGTGGTGGCCGAGCTGGGCGTGCGCGAAGGCGTCGCCGTCACGCCCGGCATGACGCTGTTCCGCATCGCGGGCCTGGAGAAGGTCTGGGCGGTGGCCGAGATTCCGGAAGCGCGGGCCGTGCGTCTCGCGCGCGGCCAGAAGGTCAAGGCGATCCTTCAGGCCGATGCGGCCCAGTCTTTCGAGGGGGCGCTCGACGAGATCCTTCCCGAGATCAACACGTCGACCCGCACCCTGAAGGCCCGTTTCGAGGTCGACAACAGGAACGGCAAGCTCACACCCGGCATGCTGCTGCGCCTGCAGGTGACGGGCCCCGCCAGCACCCGGTTGGTCGTGCCGTCCGAAGCCGTCATCCGCACCGGCAAGCGCGCGGTCGTCATCGTGCGCAAGGCAGACGGCGCGTTCGAGCCGCGCGACGTGTCGCCGGGCGCGGACCTGGGCGACGACACCGAAGTCGTCTCGGGCCTGAATGAAGGCGACCAGGTCGTCGCCAGCGGCCAGTTCCTCATCGACTCGGAAGCCCGGCTGCGTTCGGTGCTGGGCACCATGGCACCTTCGCCGGCAACGACCCCTCCGGCCGCCGTGCTGCACAAGGCCGAAGGGAGGGTCGAAAGCGTGGAGCCAGACGGCCTCACGATCTCGCACGGCCCTGTCGCCACGCTCAAGTGGCCATCCATGACGATGGGCTTCGCCAAGACGTCGCCAGACGCCTTCGCCCAGATCAAGCCCGGTGACCAGATCCGCTTCGAGTTCAAGGAAGGCGGCCCCACGGGCTACGAACTGGTCTCCGTGCAGCGCATGCCACAGGGTGCGAAGCAATGATCGCCGCCCTCATCCGCTGGTCGGTCGGCAACCGCTTCCTGGTGCTGATCGCGACCCTGTTCCTGGTGGCTGCCGGCTGGTGGTCGGCCGCCCGCACGCCGCTCGATGCGCTGCCCGACCTGTCGGACACGCAGGTCATCATCCGCACGCCTTTCCCTGGCAAGGCACCCCAGGTGGTCGAAGACCTCGTCACCTACCCGCTGACCACCACGATGCTCAGCGTGCCCGGCGCCAAGACCGTGCGCGGCTACTCCTTCTTCGGCGACTCGTTCGTCTACGTGCTGTTCGACGACAAGACCGATCCGTATTGGGCGCGCTCGCGCGTCGTCGAGTACCTGAACCAGGTGCAGAGCAGGTTGCCGGCCGGTGCCAATGCATCACTGGGCCCCGATGCCACGGGCGTGGGCTGGGTCTACGAGTACGCACTGGTCGACCGCACGGGCACGCGCGACATCGGGCAGCTGCGCGCGCTGAACGACTGGTTCCTCAAGTTCGAACTCAAGACGGTGCCCGACGTGGCCGAGGTCGCCAGCATCGGCGGCATGGTGCGCCAGTACCAGGTGGTGCTCGACCCCGACCGCATGCGCGCACTCGGCATCACGCAGTCGATGGTCGTGGCGGCGCTGCAGAAGGCCAACCAGGCCTCGGGCGGCTCGGTCGTGGAACTCGCCGAGGCCGAATACATGGTGCGTTCGCGCGGCTACCTGCGTTCGCTGGACGACTTCCGCACCATCCCGCTGGCCCTGACGGGCGCGACGCCGGTGCTGCTGCGTGACGTGGCGACGGTGCAGATCGGCCCCGAGATGCGCCGCGGCATCGCCGAGCTCGACGGCGAAGGCGAGGTGGCCGGCGGCGTGATCGTCATGCGCTCGGGCAAGAACGCGCGCTCGACCATCGAGGCCGTCAAGGCCAAGCTGGAGACGCTCAGGCCCGGCCTGCCGCCGGGCGTCGAGATCGTGCCCACCTACGACCGCGCGCTGCTGATCGACCGCGCCGTGGACAACCTGCGCGGCAAGCTGATCGAGGAGTTCATCGTCGTCGCGCTCGTCTGCGCGGTCTTCCTGTTCCACCTGCGCTCCGCGCTCGTGGCGGTGGTGGCGTTGCCGATCGGCGTGCTGGCGGCGTTCGTCGTCATGCACTGGCAGGGTGTCAACGCCAACATCATGTCGCTGGGCGGCATCGCGATCGCCATCGGCGCGATGGTGGACGGCGCCATCGTGATGGTCGAGAACGTGCACAAGCACATCGAGGTGTTCGAGACGGCGCAGGGCCGGCAGCCGACAGTGGGGGAACGGTGGCAGCTTGTTGCCGATGCGTCCGTGGAGGTCGGGCCTGCGCTGTTCTTTTCGCTGCTGGTGATCACGCTGTCCTTCGTGCCCGTGTTCTCGCTCGAGGCGCAGGAGGGGCGGCTGTTCTCGCCGCTGGCTTTCACCAAAACCTACGCCATGGCCGCTGCGGCGGGCCTGTCGGTCACGTTGATCCCGGTGCTCATGGGCTACCTGGTGCGCGGACGCATTCCGCACGAGGCGTCCAACCCCGTGAACCGCTTCCTGATGGCGGTGTACCGGCCCGCGCTGGAGCTGGTGCTGCGCTTTCCCAAGGGAACGCTCGCCGTGGCTGCCGTGGTGCTCGCGCTCACGGCCGTTCCGCTGATGCGGCTGGGCGGTGAGTTCATGCCGCCGCTGGACGAAGGCGACCTGCTCTACATGCCCTCGGCACTGCCGGGGCTGTCGGTGTCGAAGGCCGCCGAGCTGTTGCAGCAGACCGACCGCCTGATCAAGACCGTGCCCGAGGTCGCGCGCGTGTTCGGCAAGGCCGGCCGCGCGGACACCGCGACCGACCCGGCGCCGCTCGAGATGTTCGAGACCACCATCCAGTTCAAACCGAAGGATCAATGGCGCGCCGACATGACGCCCGACAGGCTGGTCGAGGAACTGGACCGCGCCGTCAAGGTGCCGGGCCTGACCAACGTGTGGGTGCCGCCCATTCGCAACCGCATCGACATGCTGGCCACGGGCATCAAGAGCCCGGTCGGCATCAAGGTGGCGGGGGCGGACCTGGGCACCATCGATTCGCTCACCACGCAGATCGAGGTGGCGGTCAAGAACGTTCCCGGCGTGTCGTCGGCGCTGGCGGAGCGGCTCACCGGCGGGCGCTACATCGACGTCGATGTCGACCGGCTCGCAGCGGCGCGCTACGGGCTCTCGGTGGCGGATGTGCAGGCCGTGGTGTCCACGGCCATCGGCGGCGAGAACGTGGGTGAGGTCATCCTGGGCCGCGAGCGCTACCCCATCAACGTGCGCTACCCACGCGAGATCCGCGATTCGCTGGAGCGGCTGCGGCAGTTGCCCTTCGTGACCGACAAGGGCGCGCAGTTGCTGCTCGGCGACGTCGCGCGCATCGCGATCGAAGACGGCCCGCCGATGCTGCGCAGCGAGAACGCGCGGCTCTCGGGCTGGGTCTACGTGGATGTGCGCGGGCGCGACCTGCGCTCCGCCGTCAACGACATGCAGGCGGCGGTCGAGAAGGTGGTGAAGATGCCCGCCGGCTATGCGGTGTCGTGGTCCGGCCAGTTCGAATACCTGGAGCGTGCGACCGAGCGGCTGAAGCTGGTGGTCCCGGCCACGCTGGCGGTCATCTTCGTGCTGCTGTACCTGCTGTTCCGCTCATTCGCCGATGCGGCCCTGGTGATGGCGGCGGTGCCGTTCTCGCTCGTCGGCGGTTTCTGGCTCATCTGGGCGCTGGGCCACTCGATCTCGGTCGCGACGGCGGTGGGCTTCATCGCGCTGGCGGGCGTGGCGGCCGAGTTCGGCGTGGTGATGCTGATCTACCTGAAGAATGCGCTGGCACGGCGCCTGGACGCCGGGGAGCCGATGAACGACGACACCTTGTTGGCAGCGATCCGCGAAGGCGCGGTGCTGCGCGTGCGGCCCAAGGCCATGACCGTGGCCGTTGTGATGGCGGGGCTGCTGCCCATCCTGTGGGGCAGCGGCACCGGCTCGGAGGTGATGACCCGCATTGCCGCGCCCATGGTGGGCGGCATGGTCACCGCGCCGCTGCTCAGCATGCTCGTCGTGCCCGCGGCCTGGTATCTGCTGCGCCGTCGCGGCCACGCGGAGCGCGCCTCGGCTTTGACGGGAACAAGGTGTGGAGAAACTGGCTAGGTACCGAACCGGCCGGCGTCGCCCGGCTGCAGCGCGGCTGCGGCCAGCCCCTGCAGCACATCGCCCACCACGATCACCGCCGGACTGACCAGCCCGGCATCGGCGATGCGGGCCTGCAGACCCTGCAGCGTGGCCACGAGGTGGCGCTGGTGCGGCAGGCTTGCGTGCTGCACCACGGCCACGGGCGTGTCGCCCGGCAGGCCGTGCAGCAGTTCGCGCTCGATATGGCCGGCGCCCGAGACGCCCATGTAGATCACCAGCGTGAGGCGGGCGTTGTGCGCCGTGGCGGCCAGCGCGCGCCAGTCGGTCGGGTCTTCGGCCGCGCCGGCGCCTGTCTTGGCGTGGCCGGTGACGAACACCACGCCCTGCGCGTGGTCGCGGTGGGTGAGCGGCACGCCCAGCGAGGTCACGGCGGCCAGGCCGGCGGTGATGCCGTTGACCACGGTGCATTCGATGCCGGCTTCGCGCAGGTGCTCCACCTCTTCGCCGCCGCGCCCGAAGATGAACGGGTCGCCGCCCTTGAGGCGCACCACGGTCTCGCCCTCGCGCACGGCCGTGATCATGAGGCGCTCGATGAACGCCTGCGGCGTGCTCTTGCAGCCGCCGCGCTTGCCCACATGCACGATGCGCGCGCCGGGCCGGGCATAGGCCTGGAGCACGGCGTCGTTCACGAGGTCGTCGACCAGCAGCACCGTGGCGGCCTGGATCGCCTTGACGGCCTTGACCGTCAGCAGCTCGGGGTCGCCGGGGCCGGCGCCCACCAGCGTGCAGCGGCCGGTGATGAGGGGAAGTGCGTGGTTCATGCGTGGGAGGCCAGTTCGGTGATGTGCCTGACTTGCGTCGCGATGGCTTCGGGCACGGGAAGCTCGCCGGCCAGCACGCGTCGCGTGTACTCGGCCGTGGTGGCGACGTCGATTTCTTTCGGCAACCCGGGCACGTCGGCGGTGGTGCCGGCAGCCTGGGCCTGGAGTTCGCTGCGCACGCCGCGCACGAAGCCGTCGATCTGCGCGGTGCGGCGCGGGTCGGACACCACTTCGCCTTCGAGGCCGCGCGAGAGCAGGGCGGTCATGCCCGTGAGCTCGAAGGTCTCGCCCATCGTGCGGGCGTATTCGGGGTGCGTGTAGCTGGCCACCACCACGCAGGGGCCGGTGGTCGGGCGCATCAGCTTGACCACGCTGTGGCCGGGGTTGCGCAGGCCCACCACGCGGCGCACGTCGAGCAGGCGCTTGAGCGCGGGGTTCAGCAGCTCGGTCGGGGCAAAGCCCACCTGGCCGGCGGCGAGCGGGGTGAGCGTGGTCATGGGGGGCATGTCCAGGGCTGAAAGCACGTTCGATGCCAGTACGCGCGAGGTTTCGCTCGCGCTGCCATGCACCAGCACCGCCAGGCCTTCGCGCGCCAGCAGCAGCGCCAGGAGCGGCGTGAGCACCGGCAGCTTGCGCGCGCCGTTGTAGCTGGGCAGTGCGATCAGCGGGCCGCCGCGGGTCGTCACGGGGTTCAGCCGCGCGTGCGTGGCGTCGAGAAAGCCGGCCATCTCCTCGGGCGTCTCGCCCTTGATGCGCATCGCGAGGCAGAAGCCGCCGATTTCCAGGTCGGTGACCGTGCCGTCCAGCACCTGACCGAACAGGTCGCAGGCCTGCTCGCGCGTGAGCGGACGGGCGCCTCGCGCGCCGCGGCCGATTTCCTTGATGTAGTGGCTGATTCCCATGGGTAGGCGGATTGTCCTGCAACGCTTATGCCGGAATGTGAGTCGGCTTATGCATCGGGTGTCTTGTCCCCTCTCCCGCCTGCGGGAGAGGGTTAGGGTGAGGGCAGCGGCCTTGCAATATTGCGCGGACGTCATCGCCGCCCACCCTCACCCCAGCCCTCTCCCCAAGGGGAGAGGGGGCAATGCAGACGACGTATCACAACGTCGCCTCCGTTTCCACCGGCGCTGCCCGCACCATGCGCTTGAGCTCAGGAATGCACGACCCGCAGTTCGTCCCGCATTTCAGCGCCCCCTGCAGCGCCGCCAGCCGCTCGTCGGGGCTGCCGATGCAGCGCCCCAGCTCGGCCTCGATGGCGCGGTCGGTCACGTTGAAGCAGGCGCACACCGGCTTGCCGCGCGACTGCACGGCCACCGGCGCGCGGGCGCCCGGCGACAGCAGCAGGCGGCCGTAGCTCTGCGCGGGCAGTTCCTCGCGCAGCAGGGTGGCGATCCAGGCTTCGGCGCTGGTGTCGCCGCCCAGCAAAAAGGCTTCGAGC
This sequence comes from Variovorax paradoxus, assembly GCF_009498455.1. Lineage (NCBI taxonomy): Bacteria > Pseudomonadati > Pseudomonadota > Betaproteobacteria > Burkholderiales > Comamonadaceae > Variovorax > Variovorax paradoxus. Next base: position 3,789,419 of record NZ_CP045644.1, read on the forward strand.
CCGGCGCTGCCGTCGGCGCGGCGCACCAGCCGCGCGGCGCGGCGCTGGCCGCGCCGGTGGTCGGCGTAGCGCAGGGTGTCGGCGGTCTGCAGGCCCAGCAGGGCTTCGATTTTGTCGACCAGCGCGGCGTCGGGCGCGTCGTGCGCGGCGGCGCGAAAAAGCACGCCGCTGCGCTCTTCTTCGCCCGGTGCGTTGCTCGCGAACGGCACGCAGGTGGCAAAGGGAAACAGCGCCATCAGCGGCTGCAGCGCGCGCTGGGCCGTGAGCGCGTCGCCGGCGGGCAGCCAGGCCATGGCCAGCAGCGACCACGGCAGCTCGGCCTTGAGGATCTTCACGGGCGTGTGCTTGAGCTCGGGCTGCTTCGAGGTCGGGCAGTAGGCCGGTGTGGTCAGCGCGTTGATGCCGGCGAGCCGCGTGCCGGTCGACGAACAGCCGCTCAGGTATTCCTCGCCCCAATGCATGGCGACGAAGGCCTGGCTCAGGCCGATCTCGGCGCTGGCGCGCGCGGGCAGCAGGATCGAGCCGCGCTTCGACGTGAGGTGCACCAGGTCGCCCTCGGCGATCTGGCGGCGCGCCATGTCCTGCGCGTTCATCTGCACCATGGGTTCGGCCACGTGGCCGAACAGCTTGCCGACCGTGCCGGTGCGGCTCATGCCGTGCCACTGGTCGCGCAGCCGGCCGGTGTTGAGCGAGAAGGGAAAGCGTGCCTCGCGCGCCTCGGCCACGGGCTTGTAGGGCGTGTCGACAAAGCGCGCGCGGCCGTCGGGCGTGGGGAACACGCCGTCTTCGTACAGGCGCACGCGGCCGGTGCGGTCGCCTTCCTTCAGCGGCCATTGCTGCGGGCCGGCGCGCTCGAGCATCGCGTAGCTCAGGCCGGTGATGTCGAGGTCGCGCCCGCGCGTGGATTCGCGGTGCTCGTTCCAGACCGATTCGGCGTTGTCGTAAGGGAACAGCGTGAAGCTGCGGCCCAACTGCCGTTCGAGCCGCTGCGCGAAGGCCACGGCGATCGACCAGTCGTTGCGCGCCTCGCCCGGTGCGGCCACGGCGGGGCGCACGCGCGAGATGCGGCGCTCGCTGTTGGTCACGGTGCCTTCCTTCTCGCCCCAGGTGGTGGCGGGCAGCAGCAGGTCGGCGAAGGCGCAGGTGGCGGTGGTGGCGAAGGCTTCCTGCACCACGACGAACTCGGCGCGTTCGAGTGCGCGGCGCACCGTGGCCTGGTCGGGCATCGACTGGGCGGGGTTGGTGCAGGCGATCCACAGTGCGCGGATCTCGCCGTCGGCCGCGGCCTGGAACATTTCCACGGCCGTCTTGCCGGGCTTCTCGGGCACCGAGCGTCCTTCACGATCCAGGCCCCACAGCGCGGCCACTTCGGCGCGGTGGTCCGGGTTCGCCAGGTCGCGGTGCGCGCTCAGCAGGTTGGCCAGGCCGCCCACCTCGCGTCCGCCCATTGCATTGGGCTGGCCCGTGAGAGAGAACGGGCCCGCGCCGGGCTTGCCGATCTGGCCCGTGGCCAGGTGCAGGTTGATGAGCGCGGCGTTTTTCGCCGTGCCGCTGGACGACTGGTTCAGGCCCTGGCAATACAGGCTCAGCGTGGCGGGCGAGGTGGCGAACATCCGCGCCGCCGCGAGCAGGTCGTCCTTCGGAATGCCGCAGATCTGCGCGACCGTGTCGGGCGTGCAGTCGCGCACGGTGGCCTTCAGTGCGTCGAAGCCGTTGGTGCGGGCCGCGATGTAGGCGGTGTCGGTCCAGCCTTCCCACAGCATCAGGTGCAGCATGCCGTGGAACAGCATCACGTCGGTGCCGGGCTGGATCGGCAGGAACAGGTCGGCGATCTCGACCGTGTCGGTGCGGCGCGGGTCGGCCACGACGATCTTCAGCGCCGGGTTCGCGGCCTTCGCGTCCTCGATGCGCCGGAACAGGATGGGGTGTGCCCACGCCGTGTTGCTGCCCACGATGAACAGGCACTCGGCGTGCTTCAGGTCGTCGTAGCAGGCCGGCGGCGCGTCGGCGCCCAGCGTCTGCTTGTAGCCCGCGACCGCGCTGCTCATGCACAGGCGCGAGTTGGTGTCGATGTTGTTGGTGCCGACCAGGCCCTTGGCCAGCTTGTTGAAGACGTAGTAGTCCTCGGTGAGCAGCTGACCCGACACGTAGAAGCCGACCGCGTCGGGGCCGTGGTCGCGCACCACTTGCGCGAACTTTCCGGCGGCGTGGTCGAGCGCGGTGTCCCAGCCGACGACTGCAGGCGCTTCGCCGCGCACCGCGCGCTGCATCGGCTGCAGCAAGCGCGTCTGGCGCGTGACGGTCGCGCTGGCCGTGAGGTGCAGGGTCGAGCCCTTGCTGCACAGGCGGCCGAAGTTGGCGGGATGGTCGGGATCGCCGCGCACGCCGGTGATCTGGTCGCCGGCGGATTCGATGACGACGCCGCAGCCGACGCCGCAGTACGGGCAGGTGGATTTCGTTTCCCGCAGCACGTCTTCTCCCGGGAGGCGAGGACTGGCGGCCTTGGCGATGGTGACGACGTTGTTCATGCGCACGCTGCTGCCCTCACCCTAGCCCTCTCCCAGAGGGAGAGGGGACAACACCTTCGGGCCGGCGACCGGGCGCTCCAGGTCGAGTGCGTGCGTGGCCAGCTCGCCGGTGTCGAGGTGCACCACGCCGTTTTCCAGCTTCACCGCGAACTTCGGCGTGCAGCCTTCGTCGGGCGAGCGGGCGCAGCCGTCGTCCAGGCCGATGGCCCAGTTGTGCAGCGGACAGGCCACGCTGGTGCCGAACACGATGCCCTGGCTCAGCGGGCCGCCCTTGTGCGGGCAGCGGTCGAGCAGTGCAAAGACCTGGTCCTCGGCATTGCGGAACACGGCCACATCCAGGCCGGCGGGCCGCATCACGCGGCGCGCGCCGAGCACGGGGATGTCGTCGAGGCGGCAGATGGCTTTCCAATCGCTCATGGTGGGCGCTCCTTGTTGTTCTGATGCGTGGCTCACACCGACAGCGGCGCAAACTGCCGCACATCCACCGAGGCCTGGGCCGACTCGAACCACGGATCGGGCTCGCCGTCGAGCGCGAACTGCAGCCGTTCCCACAGGGCCTGTCGGCCTTCGACGTCTTCGAGGATCTTCTTCTTCACGTAGTCCAGGCCCACGCGGCCGATGTAGTGCACGGTGCGCTCCAAGTACCAGCCTTCCTCGCGGTACAGCTGCAGGAAGGCGCCGGCGTGCTCCATCACTTCCTCGGCGGTCTTCACCTTCACGAGGAACTGCGCCACCTCGGTCTTGATGCCGCCGTTGCCGCCCACGTAGAGCTCCCAGCCGGAGTCGACGCCGATCACGCCCACGTCCTTGATGCCGGCCTCGGCGCAGTTGCGCGGGCAGCCCGACACGGCCAGCTTCACCTTGTGCGGCGAGTACATGGCCCACAGCGCGCGCTCCAGGTCCTTGCCCATTTGCGTGGAATCTTGCGTGCCGAAGCGGCACCACTCGCTGCCCACGCAGGTCTTCACCGTGCGCAGCGACTTGGCATAGGCAAAGCCCGAGGGCATGCCGATGTCCTTCCACACGCCTTCGAGGTCTTCCTTCTTCACGCCCAAGAGGTCGATGCGCTGGCCGCCCGTGACCTTGACGGTCGGGATCTTGTATTTGTCGGCCGCGTCGGCAATGCGGCGCAGTTCGTCGGGCGTGGTGTGGCCGCCCCACATGCGTGGAATGACGGAGTAGGTGCCGTCCTTCTGGATGTTGGCGTGGCTGCGTTCGTTGATGAAGCGGCTCTGCGGATCGTCCTTCGCCTCTTTGGGCCAGGTGCTGATGAGGTAGTAGTTGACGGCTGGGCGGCAGGTGGCGCAGCCGTTGGGCGTGCGCCAGCCCATGGCGCGGTACACGTCGTCGTGTGTGAGCCAGTGTTCCTTGCGGATCGCGTCGCGCACGTCCTGGTGGCTGGCTTCGGTGCAGCCGCAGATCGCCTTCTTCTTCGGTGTGGCCGAGTAGTCGCCACCGGCCGTGAACATCAGGATCTGCTCGACCAGCCCGGTGCACGAGCCGCAGCTGGCGCTGGCCTTGGTGTGCTTCTTCACCTCGTCGAGCGTGAACAGGCCCTTCTCCTTGATGGCCTTGCAGATGGTGCCCTTGTTCACGCCGTTGCAGCCGCACACCTCGGCGTCGTCGGGCATGCTCGCGGCCTTGCTGTGGCCCTCGTGGCCGGTGTCGCCGATGTTCGATTCGCCGAACATCAGCTTGTCGCGGATGTCGTGCACGCTGCGGCCGTCGCGCAGCAGCTTGAAGTACCAGCTGCCGTCCACCGTGTCGCCGTACAGGCAGGCGCCGATCAGCTTGTCGTCTTTCAGCACCAGCTTCTTGTAGACGCCGCCGAAGGGGTCGCTCATCACGATTTCTTCGGTGCCTTCGCCGCCCATGAACTCACCGGCGCTGAACAGGTCGATGCCCGTCACCTTGAGCTTGGTCGAGGTGAGCGAACCCAGGTAGCGGCCGATGCCGAACAGCGCCAGGTGGTTGGCCGCGACCTTGGCCTGCTCGAACAGCGGCGCCACCAGGCCGTAGGCGATGCCGCGGTGCGCCGCGCATTCGCCCACCGAGTAGATGCGCGCGTCGGTCACGGTCTGCATGGTGTCGGTCACGACGATGCCGCGGTTGCAGTGCAGGCGCATCTTCTCGGCCAGCTCGACGTTGGGGCGGATGCCCACGGCCATCACCACGAGGTCGGCCGCGACTTCGGTGCCGTCCTTGAAACGGATGGCCTTCACGCGGCCATCGTCGCCACCGACGAGGTCCTGCGTCTGCGCGCCCATGAGGAACTTCAGGCCACGGTCTTCGAGCGACTTCTGCAGCAGCTTGCCCGCCACGTCGTCGAGTTGGCGCTCCATGAGCCAGGGCATGACGTGCACGACGGTGACGGTCATGCCGCGCAGCATCAGGCCGTTGGCCGCTTCGAGGCCGAGCAGGCCGCCGCCGATGACCACCGCGTTCTTGTGCGTGCGCGCGGTCTCGATCATGTAGTCGGTGTCGGCGATGTCGCGGTAGGCGATCACGCCCTTCAGGTCCTTGCCCGGCACGGGCAGCATGAAGGGGTTGGAGCCGGTGCACATCAGCAGGCGGTCGTAGGGCGCCTCGGTGCCATCGTCCGCACGCACGATGCGGTTCACGCGGTCGACCTCGACCACCTTCTTGCCGGCGTGCAGCGTGATGTGGTTGTCTGAGTACCACTCCCAGCTGTTGAGCACGATCTCGTCGACCGTCTGTTCGCCCGCGAGCACGGGCGACAGCAGGATGCGGTTGTAGTTCGGGTGCGGCTCGGCGCCGAAGACGGTGATGTCGTACAGGTCGGGTGCGATCTTCAGCAGCTCTTCGAGCGTGCGCACGCCGGCCATGCCGTTGCCGACCATCACGAGTTTCATTTTCTTCATGGGGCGGGGCCTTTCAGGGAAATCAACCGAACGACGGCCCGCGGCGCGCGGTCAGAATCGCGCCATGAGCTTTGAAGTGGACATCGGCTACAGCAGCCAGCGCGGGCCGCGCGACGCGAACGAAGATTTCGCCGGCGCGGTGCATGCACCCGCTGGCGACGAAGCGCGCGGGCTCATCGCGGCCATTGCCGACGGGGTGTCGAGTGGCGGACGCGGCCGCGAAGCGGCGCAGACCACGGTGATGGGTTTGCTGGCCGACTACTTCGCCACGCCCGCGACCTGGGAACCGACCGCCGCGCTCGACCGTTTGATCGGCGCGCAGAACGGCTGGCTGGCCGACCACAACCGCCGGCGCCAGGGCAAGCAGGAGGGCGCCGGCACGGCGCTCACCACGCTCACCGCGCTGGTGCTGCACGGCCAGAGCTACACGCTCGCCCACGTGGGCGACACGCGCGCCTGGCGCGTGCGCGCCGACGGCGAGCCCGCGCAGCTGCTCACGCAAGACCATGCCTTCGATCACCCCGACATGCGCAGCCGGCTCACGCGCGCCATCGGCCTGGACGACCAGGTGCGCGTCGACTACGTGCAGGGCGACGTGCGCGTGGGCGACTGCTTCGTGCTCAGCACCGACGGCGTGCACGGCGTGCTCAGGCCGCAGCAGGTGGCCGCGCTCGCGCTGCAGGGCGATGCCGAAGCGGCGAGCGAGGCGCTCGTGCATGCGGCGCTCGACGCCGGCACGCGCGACAACGCGACCGCGCTGGTGATCCGCGTGGTGGGGCTCGACGCGCGCCAGCTCGACGACGAACTCGGCGACGGCCGACGCCTCGCACCGCCGCCCGTGCTCAAGGTGGGCGACGTGCTCGACGGCTACGTCGTCACCGCGCCCGTGGCTGACACCGGCGTGCACCTGCTGTACCAGGCGCGCCATCCGGTCACGCGCGAACTCGTTGCGCTCAAGACGCTGCATCCCTCGCGCGCCAGCGACCCGCAGGAGCGCGCGATGCTGGCGCACGAAGCGTGGCTGGGGCAGCGCGTGGGCGAGGGCGGCGGTTTCGTGCGCGTGCACGAGCGCGCGCCGGACGCCAGCGCGCTGTACATCGTGTTCGACTGGCACGGCGGGCGCACGCTCGAGCAGATGCGCAAGGACGGCGCGCGCGGCACCGTGGCCGAGGTGGTCGCCGCGGCCATCGAGGTGAGCCGCGCGCTCGGGCGGCTGCACCGCCACGGCGTGATCCACCGCGACATCAAGCCGGGCAACCTGCACCGGGGCGACGACGGCCGCTGGCGCATCCTCGACCTGGGCGTGGCGATCTCGGGCCGCGAGGGCGCGGCGCAGCGCGAGCTGCATGCGGGCACGCCGAGCTACATCAACCCCGAGCAGTGGGAAGAGGGTGGCGTGGCCGACGCGGGCAGCGACCTGTTCGCGCTCGGCGCCACGCTGTACCAGTGGCTGGGTGGGCACCTGCCCTACGGCGAGATCGAGCCCTACCAAGTGGCGCGCTACCGGCGCGATCCGGTCGCGCTCTCGCGCCTGCGGCCCGACGTGCCCGTGTGGCTCGACCATTTGGTGCGCAAGGCCGTGGCTCGGGATCCGCGCGAACGCTTCGAGACCGCCGAGGAGATGCTGCTCGCGCTGGAGCGCGGCGCCTCGCGCCCCGTGAACGCGCCCGCCGCCACGCCGCTGATCCGCCGCGACCCGCTCGCGCTGTACCAGCTCGCGCTCGGCGTGTCGGTGCTGTTCAACGTGCTGCTCATCGTGTGGCTTCTCTTCCTGCCACGTTGAGCGGGGGCGGGCGGCAAGGGTCATGAGCGGGCGGCCTTGCGAACGGGCGCGGGCTTTGCGGCAGCAGCAAGGGCGGGCGTGACGCGTGCGCGCCCACCTTTTTCGGCCCAGGTGCGCGTCCAGCGGATCTGCATCACGCGCATCACGCCGAGCATCACGAGCGACAGCAGCGCGAAGAAAACGAAGCCCCAGACATAGCTGCCCAGGTACTGCTTCGACAGGCCCATGGCGTTGGGCACGAGGCCGCCGCCGAGGGCGCCGATCTCGCCGATCATCGAGCCGGCCACTGCGGTGCTCGCGGGCCAGCGCAGGGGCACCAGCTGGAACAGCGCGCCGTTGCCCGCGCCCAGCGCGGCGAAGCACACGATGAGCAGCAGCGTGGTGAGCGCCAGCGAGCCTGACGAAAAGCCCACGAGCACGAGGCCCACGGCCACCACCAGCAGCACCACCGTGAGCGTGTTCACGCCGCCCCAGCGGTCGGACAGCCACCCGCCTACGATGCGCACCGCCGCACCCATGAAGGCCGCGAGCATCGTCAGCTGGCCGGCCTGCACCTTGCTCACGCCGAACTGGTCGTAGTAGTACGAGGGCAAAAAGGTCGTGAGGCCGATGAAACCGCCGAAGGTCACGCCGTAGATCAGGCTGAAGACCCAGCCGTCCTTCTCGAACAGGCAGGCGATGTGTGCGCGGAAGCTGCCGTGGGGGTCCACATCGGGCGGTTCCTTCGCGAACAGCACCATCACCACCATCGGGATCAGGATCGCGACTGCGGCGACGCCGTACACCGCCTGCCAGCCGAGCCACAGGGCGAGCGGCGGCGCCACCAGCACCGACACGGCCGTGCCCACGTTGCCCGCGCCCACCAGGCCCATGGCGAGGCCCTTGTGCTGCGGCGGAAACCAGCCCGAGCCCAGCGACAGCGCCACGCCGAAGCTCGCGCCGGCGATGCCCAGCAGCACGCCCATCGCGAGCAGGTCGTTGAAGCTCTTCACGAAGAAGAAGCCGAACAGCATCGCCACGGCGATGAGGCCCATCTCGACCAGCGTGGCCTTCTTGCGGCCGATGTACTGCGAGAGCAGGCCCAGCGGAAAGCGCATGAGCGCGCCCGCGATGATCGGCACCGACAGCATCAGGCCCTTCTGCGCGGGCGAGAGATCGAAGGTCTCGCCGATGAAGGGCGCCATGGCGCCGTTGAGCACCCAGATGCAGCAGGAGAACGAGAAGTACAGGAAGGCCGCGAACAGGGTCGGACTGTGGCCTGACTGCAAGAAATTCCTGAAACCTGACATGGTGTTCAAACGTGCAAAAAGCCGCGGCGCGACCGGGAGGCGGCCGTGTCGACGGACAGGGGTGGAGTCGGGGTACCGTCGGCGAACGCCGTCGGCATGGGGGGGGCCCGGCCTGAGAGTGGCCGGGTTGGATGCAGGAACCTGCAGCCTCACCAAAGCGGTGCTTCGTTACACCGTGCCCTGTTCGATGCAAGAGGCGTGCCCGCGAATTCAGGCTGGCGTGACCTATGCTTCCGGGGCCTTGCCACTCCTTGCCGCCATGTCCCTTCTCGTCGTCCTTTCCCCCGAACCCGCTGAGGGCGAGTCCTTGCCGGCGTCGCTGCAGCAGTCGATCGATGCCGCGGGCGTCGCGAGTGTCACGGTGCTGGGGCGTGCGGGCTGCCATACGCTGGTGCAGCGCACGCAGGCGCTTGCACCGTCGATGGTCCTGGTGCATCTGGATGAAACACCGCCGCAACTGGATGCGCTGCTCGAAGCGCTGGCCGCATGGCGCGGCGCACCGCCCTGCGCATTGGGTGTGATGAGCGCGCCGCTGGACGGCACGCAGCATGCCGCGCTCGTGGCCGCGGGCGTGCACGCGTGGGTACCCCACGAAGGCGTCGATTCGCTCGCCGCACTGATTGCGCAGGCGCAGGCCCGCTGGACGCGCGAGGCCGCGCTGCGCACCGAGCTCGACGGCCTGCGCACGCGCATGGACGAGCGCAAGTGGGTCGACCGCGCCAAGGGCCTGCTGATGTCCGCGCGCGGCATCGGCGAGGACGAAGCCTTCGGCCTGCTGCGCGGTGCCGCAATGCACGCCAACCTGCGGCTGGGCGAGGTGTCGCGCTCGGTCATCGAAGCTGCGCAGTGGGCCGAGGCGATCAACCGCGCGGGCCAGCTGCGCATGCTCTCGCAGCGGCTGGTGCGGGTGGCGGCGCAGCTCGCGGCCGGTATCGATGCGCAGCGTGCGCGCGTGCTGCGCACGCAATCGACCGAGCGGGTGCAGCAGACGCTGGATCATCTGGCGGCCCTCGAGCTGGGCCCGGCCGGCGTGCAGGCGCTCGGCGAGGTGCAGGCCGCGTGGACTGGGCTGGCTGCGCTGCTGGGCGCCAAGCCCGCGTCGACGGGGCTTGCTGCGATCGATGCGCGCGGTGAGGCCTTGCTGTCGGCGGCCGAATCCCTGACGGATGCGCTGGAGGCTTCGGGCGCGCGGCGCGCGCTGCGCATCGTCAACATCTGCGGACGGCAGCGCATGCGCGCGCAGCGGCTGGCGAAGGATGCATTGCTGGCCTCGACGCTCGCGGCCGGCGCCTCGCGCGACCGGCTGCTGCCGACCATGAACGAGTTCGAAGCCGCGCTGCTGGAGCTGGAGCGCGCACCGCTCAGCTCCCCCGAGATCCGCGCCGGGTTGGTGAGCGCGCGCGACGAGTGGCTGCGCCTCGTCGGCGGCGTGCAGGCGCTCGACAGCCCCGAAGGGCGCGCCACGCTGGTGCGTTCCAGCGAGGCGCTCGTGGACACCTTCGAGCGCCTGACCGGGTGGTACGAGCACAGCCTGCAGGTCATCATGTCTTGACGCCCGTGGTGCTGCGCCTGCGGGGTCAGGCCGCGGCCTTCTCCACATGCGCCTGGCGCGTGTAGAGAAAATCGATCACCGCCTTGCGTGCGTGCACATAGGCCGGGTCTTCGGCCAGCGCGACGCGGTTGCGCGGGCGCGCGATGTCCACCGCCAGCACCTCGCCGATGGTGGCGGCCGGGCCGTTGGTGAGCATCACGATGCGGTCGGACAGCAGCACGGCCTCGTCGACGTCGTGCGTGACCATGACGACCGTGCTGCGCGTCTTCTGCACGATGGCGAGCAGTTCGTCCTGCAGCTTGGCGCGGGTGAGGGCGTCGAGGGCGCCGAAGGGCTCGTCCATCAGCAGCACCTTGGGCTCCATCGACAGCGCACGGGCGAGGCCCACGCGCTGCTTCATGCCGCCCGAGATTTCGCCGGGCCGCTTCTGCGCCGCGGGCGTGAGGCCCACCAGCGCGAGCGCCGCATCGGTGCGTTCGCGCAGCTGCGCCTTGCTCTCGGTGGCCGCGAACACGCGCTCGACCGCGAGGTACACGTTCTCGAAGCAGGTGAGCCAGGGCAGCAGCGAGTGGTTCTGGAACACCACGGCGCGCTCGGGGCCCGGGCCCTTGATCTCCTTGTTGGCGCACAGCAGCACGCCCTGCGTGGGCGTGGTCAGGCCGGCGATGAGGTTCAGCAGCGTCGACTTGCCGCAGCCCGAGTGCCCGATGAGCGTGACGAACTCGCCCTTGGCCACGTTCAGGTTCACGTCGCGCAGCGCGACGAAGCGACCCTTGGGTGTCTTGAACGCCTGCTCGACGCCGTGGATCTCGATGTACTTCGAATCGTCGTTCATGATTTCACCTCTTCGAACGTGAATGCGGTAGCGAGCTTGATGAGCGCGAACTCCAGCACCAGACCGACGATGCCGATCACGAAGATCGCGATGATGATGTTGGCGACGTTGAGGTTGTTCCACTCGTCCCACACCCAGAAGCCGATGCCGACGCCGCCCGTGAGCATTTCGGCCGCGACGATCACCAGCCACGCGGTGCCGACGGCGAGCCGCACGCCCGTGAGCATGTAGGGCAGCACGGCCGGAAAGAGGATCTTGGTGAGGATCTTCCATTCGCTGAGGTTGAGCACCTTGGCCACGTTCATGTAGTCGCTCGGCACGCGCTGCACGCCGACCGCAGTGTTGATGACCATCGGCCAGATCGAGCAGATGAAGATGGTCCAGATCGCGGCCGGGTTGGCACCCTTGAACACCAGCAGGCCGATGGGCAGCCAGGCCAGCGGCGACACGGGGCGCAGCAGGCTGATCAGCGGGTTGAACATGCGCGAGAGGAACTCGAAGCGCCCGATGGCAAAGCCGGCCGGAATGCCGACCGCCGCCGCGAGGCCGAAGCCCAGTGCCACGCGCTGCAGCGACGAGAGCACGTTCCAGCCCACGCCCTGGTCGTTCGGACCCTTGCTGTAGAACGGATCGCTGAACACCGTGAGCGCCTGCTGCCAGGTGGCGAGCGGCGTGGGGAAACCGGTGGTGCTCTTCATGGCCACGATCTCCCAGACCAGCACCAGCAGGCCGAAACCCAGGAGCGGCGGGAGCACGCGCATCCAGAAGGCGCGCAGGTCGAGAGGCGTGCGTGGCTTCTTCTCTTTCTCCGCGCGGGGGAGCGGGGCGGCCTTGGCGTGGGCCGCACCCTCACCCCGGCTCTCTCCCGCATGCGGGAGAGGGAGGGATGCGTTCAGGGGCGAGTGAAAGACGGCGCTGACCATGGTGTGTTTCTCCTCGAACATCAAACGTGCAACTTGAACGAGTCCGCGTACTTCTTCGGGTCCTTGCCGTCCCAGACGGTGCCGTCGAAGAGCTTGCTGCTGCGCATCGTGTCCTTGGGCACGGGCGTCTGCGTGGCGGCAGCGGCCTGCTTGTAGATGTCGATGCGGTTGATCTCGGTGGCCACCTTCAGGTAGTCGGGGTGCTCCTTCAGCAGGCCCCAGCGCTTGTGCTGCGTGAGGAACCACATGCCGTCCGACAGGTACGGGAAGTTCACGGCGCCGCCGTTGTAGAACTTCATGTGGTTGGGGTCGTCCCAGCTCTTGCCCAGGCCGTTGACGTAGCGGCCCAGGATGCGCTGGTTGATGGCGTCCACGCTGGTGTTGACGTAGCTCTTGTCGGCGATGGTCTCGGCCATCTTGTTCTTGTTCTGCAGGCCGGCGTCGATCCACTTGCTGGCCTCGAGGATGGCGGCGGTGACGGCGCGCGCGGTGTTCGGGTACTTCTTCGTGAACTCCGCGGTGCAGCCGAGCACTTTCTCGGGGTGGTCCTTCCAGATGTCCTGCGTGGTGATCGCCGTGATGCCGATGCCGTCCATGATCGCGCGCTGGCCCCAGGGCTCGCCCACGCAGTAGCCGTCCATGTTGCCCACGCGCATGTTCGCGACCATCTGCGGGGGCGGCACGGTGATGTTCTTCACGTCCTTGAATGGGTCGATGCCGGCGGAGGCGAGCCAGTAGTACAGCCACATGGCGTGCGTGCCGGTGGGGAAGGTCTGGGCGAAGGTGTATTCGCGCTTCTCCGTCGCAATCAGCTTGGCGAGCGAGGCCGCATCGACCGCGCCCTTGTCGGCCAGCTTCTTCGAGAGCGTGATCGCCTGGCCGTTGTTGTTGAGGGTCATGAGCACGGCCATGTCCTTCTTGGGGCCGCTCAGGCCCAGGTGCATGCCGTAGACGAGGCCGTAGAGCACGTGCGCCATGTCCAGGTCGCCGTTGGAGAGCTTGTCGCGCACGCCGGCCCAGCTGGCTTCCTTGCTGGGCACGATCTTCACGCCGTACTTCTTGTCGATGCCCAGCACCGAGGCCATCACCACGCTGGCGCAGTCGGTCAGCGGGATGAAGCCGATCTTCACTTCTTCCTTCTCCGGCTTGTCCGAGCCCTGGGCCCAGACGGCGGCGCGCAGCGCGGGGTCGATGCCCACGGCGCCGAGGGCGGCGGCCTGCAGCACGCGGCGCCGGCTCAGTTTGGTTGTCAGCAGCAGATCGGACATGGGCGGGGCTCCAGAAGTGAAAGACAAAAACGAAAAGGCGTCCGCACCGCGCAGGGGCCGCTCGTGAACGAGCCCTTGCGGGATGGGGACGCCTTTGTCCGGATCGGTGGGCCGCACCCGCCGTTGGGTGCAACCTGCCTCAAGACCTTGCGGTCTGTGACAAGCTCCATGCAAGCGGTGTGCCAGCCCGGAATCGCCGTTGGAAGCTATGGAAAAGATAGCTGGCAAGGCGCGCCGGTGCAGGGGAAAGTTCCTGCCGGCCTGCGAAACCGGGCGACGCACAACTGTTGTGCGCTGCACCAATCCAAGCGGCCCGGGTCAGCGCCGCGGTGCAGGTTCGAGCGGCAGATAGTCGGCCATGGCCAGCATCGACTCGGCCACGTCGACAAGGCGGCGCTTCTGGTTCATGGCGGTCTGGCGCAGCATCTTGTGCGCCTCGGCCTCGCTCAGGCGGCGGTGCGCCATCAGCAGGCCCTTGGCGCGCTCGACGATCTTGCGTTCGTTGAGCGAGGCGCGCACGGTGTCGAGTTCGTCGCTCATGGCCTGCAGGCGCTGCGACTGCTCCTGGACCATGTCGAGCACCGAGCGCTCGAGGTGGTGCCCGAGCTGCGCGGGCGTGGCATCTTGCGCTTGGGCATCGTCGAAGAACAGCGCGCCGCCGGCCTGCGGGGCCAGCGTGCCGAGCAGTTGCCGGTACGCGGCCAGCTCGCTGCGTGCCTGGGCGGTCTTGTGGTCGCACAGCGCGCGCAGGTCGGCGGAGAGGCGGTTCTCGACCGTCTGCATGGCGTCGATGCGCCGCGTGCAGCAATCGAACCAGGCCTGGCTCAGCAGCGCATCGGCCGGCACCGAGGTGGCGCCCTTGCGGCGCAGGCGTTCGAGCTCGGCCAGCACGGTGTCGGACTGGCTGTCGTGCCAGAGCGCGCGCACGGCGTCGCCCGAGAAATCGATGAACACCTGGAAACAGCGTTCCTGCGACTCGATGAGGTGCCGCCATTGCTGGCGCTGCGCCTCGTCGCCGCGGCCCAGTGCGAGCGCGGCGGCGCCGAAGGCGCGCTCCTGGCCCGCGAACTCCTTGCCCTGCATGAAGTTGAACATCGCCACCAGCAGGCGCGAGATTTCGGGGTCGGTGGCGCCGTCGGCCGCCTCGAAGACCACGGCCAGCAGGCCGGCGACCAGCTTGGCGAAGGCGGCCACGGCCTGCGCCGGCTGGAGGCCGAGCGCGTCGATGCGCTGGCGCAGCGCGGGCAGGGCGTCCAGGCCGGGCAGCACCCAGGCGATGCGGCTGAACAGGCGCGCGCCGTGGCCGGCGCCCACCACGCGGTGGTGCTCGGCCTCGAGCCGGTCGAATCCGGCACGCACCTGCTGTTCGAGCGCGAGGCATTCGGCGATCTGCGGGCCGCGCTGGTCGGCGAAGCGCCCGCCGTGCGAGGCGAGAAACACGTTCGACATGCCGCGCTCGCGCTGCAGCGCATGCACGAGCCGCCCGATCGCGCCGACCAGCTCGCTGGTGCGCGCGAGCTGGTCCAGCGCGTCGATCTCGCATCGGCGCGCGGCGATCAGGAAGTTCAGGCCGGAAGTCATTCGTGGGGGAGTGGGGAGGGCGCACCCCACTCGTGCAACTTCCGTGCCTCGCTTGCCCCTTCGCGGGCGCCGCCGACGGGCGACCCCTACACTCGGCGCCATGCTCTTGTTGGGAATCGAATCATCCTGCGACGAGACCGGCGTGGCGCTGGTCGAGTCGCACGGCGACGCGCTGCCGCTGCTGCGTTCGCACGCGCTGCACAGCCAGATCGCCATGCACCAGGCCTACGGCGGCGTGGTGCCCGAGCTGGCCAGCCGCGACCACATCCGCCGCGTGCTGCCGCTCACCGAAGCCGTCATGGCCGAGGCCGGGCGCTCGCTCGCCGAGATCGACGTGGTGGCCTACACGCGCGGCCCGGGCCTGGCCGGCGCGCTGCTCGTGGGCGCGGGCGTGGCCTGTGCGCTCGGCGTGGCGCTGGGCAAGCCGGTGCTGGGCGTGCATCACCTCGAAGGGCATCTGCTGTCGCCGTTCCTGAGCGCCGATCCGCCCGAATTTCCGTTCGTGGCGCTGCTGGTGTCGGGCGGCCACACGCAGCTGATGCGGGTCGACGGCGTGGGCCGCTACGAACTGCTCGGCGAAACCATCGACGACGCGGCCGGCGAGGCCTTCGACAAGAGCGCCAAGCTCATGGGCCTGCCGTATCCCGGCGGCCCCTGGCTCGCGAAGCTGGCCGAAGACGGCGACGCCGCGGCCTTCAAGCTGCCGCGACCGCTGCTGCACAGTGGCGACCTCGACTTTTCGTTCGCCGGCCTGAAGACGGCCGTGCTCACGCAGGCCAAGAAGCTCGGCGACCAGCTCGACGTGCGCAAGGCCGACCTGGCGGCGTCCACGCAGGCGGCGATCGTCGAGGTGCTGCTGAAGAAATCGCTCGCGGCGCTCGACCAGACCGGCCTGAAGCGGCTGGTGGTGGCGGGCGGCGTGGGGGCCAACAGGAACCTGCGCGAGCAGCTGAACGCGGCGTGCGCCAAGCGCAAGGTGCGTGTGCATTACCCCGAGCTGCACCTGTGCACCGACAACGGCGCCATGATCGCCATGGCCGCCGCGATGCGGTTGCAGTCGGGCCTGTCGCAGGCCTCGGAGCGCTACGCCTTCGATGTCAAGCCGCGATGGCCGATGGCATCGCTGATGACGCCAGAGACGCCACTGCCGGAAACCGCCTAGCCGGCGCGCGTGCGCCGCGCCCCAGCGCGGGCAGCGGCAGCACGTCGAGCACATTGCGCCAGAGCTGGCGCCACTCGGGCCAGTCGTGGCCGCCTTCGGTGGTGAACACGCGTCCCGGCGGCAAGGCGTCGGCCAGCAGCTTGTGATTGCTGGCAAAGCGGTCGGCCAGGCCGAAACCCAGGTACAGCGGCGGCAGGTCTTTGTCAGGCTTGGGCGCCAGGTACTGCTGGAAGAAGGGCCAGAGCTTGCGGTCGGGTTCTTCGTCGGGCTGCGGCCCGGTGGGCGCCTGCCAGGCGCGCAGGCCGCCGGCCTTCTTGATCTCCGCGCCGAGCACGCGGCGTCCGAGGTAGGGCGCCAGCGCCACGATGCCGTCCACCGAGCCCGGCCGCGCCAGTTCGTGGATCAACGCGCCGAACCCACCGATGGAAATGCCGACCAGCCAGATCGAGGTGTAGCCCTTGGCCCGCTGGGGCTCGATGACGTCGGCGTGCAGCCTCTCGCTCAAAGTCTGGTCGTAGTAGTAGGAGACGTCTGCATCCACCAGCAGCGCGTCGGCGGCCAGGTGCCGCTCGCGCACCGCACTGATGAAACCCTCGCGCTCGAACTCTTCGGGCTTGAGGTAAGCCCCTGGCAGGAAGATCAGGAGCGTGTCCGATTGTTCGGTGTCATTGGCTGACTGCAGGTGCGTTTTCATGGTGCCTTGAGGCACACCCGCTGTCCGCACCGCCCCGGGAACTCGATGCGTTTACGAGATGCCCACGAAGAAGAAAGTACTAATAAATCGTCACATCATGTGACGTTATACGGCACTATTGTGAATACGACGCTTGTTTAAAGTCAAAACAAGCTGTCACTAACATTTTCTTCGTGGGGGCATCGCTCGGACTAGTTGATCTGCAAGTTCGAAACCTGGCTTGCCGGCACCAGCTTGCCGAGCTTCAGGGTCAGCACGCCGTTCTCCAGCTTGGCGTCGCTGGTGGCCAGGTCGATGGCTTGCGGCAGCTCGTAGGCGAGCTTGATCTGGCGCTTGGCTTCGGCCTTGCTCTCGATGCGGACCACGGCGCCTTCGATGGCCACCGACAGGTCTTCACGCGACAGGCCGGGCACGTCGAGCGACAGGGTCCAGCTCTTGTCGTCCTGCTCGACCAGGGGAGAGCGGCGGGCGCCGGCAAAAGCCTCGTTCACGAAGCGCTCGAAAGCGCGGTCGTGGGCACGGGGAGCGAAATGCGCGGTGCGCAGGGTGGGGGCGAAAAACATGGCTGAAACTCCTGGATGAATGAACACAACGGGGACATGGAATGTGTGTCCCTTACACTGCGCGGCCTTTCCATCGTGAGTGCCGCTTGACACCTCATCTAGGCGCATCGGCACGCGTTTCAAGACAATGAAATCCCCCTTTATTTGGCGCCGCCAGGCCTTGAAATTCGCAGCGGCGGCGCTATGCGCGACCCCGTTCGCCGGCTTCGCGCAGGCCCCGCAACCCGCGCCCATCCGGCTGGCGCTCATCGAGAGCATGAGCGGCCCGTTTGCCAACACCGGCGAGGCCGTGTTTCGCAACCTGCTGTGGGCCGTGGAGCGCGTGAACGCACGCGGCGGCGTGAAGCTGCCCGGCGGCGCACGGCCGCTGCAGCTCGACCGCTACGACAGCAAGGGCCAGAACGAAGAAGCACTGTCGGCACTGCGCGCGGCCATGGACGACGGCACCCGCATCGTGCTGCAGGGCAACTCGTCGGTGACGGCGGCGGCGCTGATCGATGCCATCGACAAGAACAACGAGCGCGACCCCGCGCGGCGCGTGATCTTCCTGAACTACTCGGCGGTCGATCCGGTGCTGACCAACGAGCGCTGCAGCTTCTGGCACTTCCGTTTCGACGCCCATGCCGACATGCGCGTGGCCGCGCTGATGGACGTGGTGAAAGACGACGCGGCGCTCAAGCGCGTCTACCTGATCGGCCAGGACTACAGCTTCGGCCAGGCCGTGCTGCGCGAATCGCGCCGCCAGCTCGGCGCGCAGCGCCCCGAGGTGGAGATCGTCGGCGACGAGTTGCACCCGATGGGCAAGGTGAAGGACTTCGCGCCCTACGCCACCAAGATCCTCGCCAGCGGCGCGCAGGCCGTGGTCACCGGCAACTGGGGCAACGACCTCACGCTGCTCGTGAAGGCCGCGCGCGAAGCCGGATTCAATGGCACCTTCTACACCTTCTACGGCAACGCACTGGGCGCGCCCGCCGCCATCGGCGATGCAGGCATCGGCCGCGTGGTTGCGGTGGCCGACTGGCTGCCGAACGTGCAGACGCCGCAGTCCGAAGCCTTCTACCGCGCGTTCCGCACGCGCTTTCCGCGGCCGGCCGACGACTACGTGCACATGCGCATGCAGTTGCTGGTCGAGTCGCTCGCGCAGGCGCTGGAACGCGCGGGCAGCACCGAGGCCGTGCCGCTGGCGCGTGCGCTGGAGCAGGCCGACGTGAGCCTGTACGGCCAGCGCGGCCGCATGCGCGCGGCCGACCATCAGTTCCAGCAACAGCTCGTCGTCGGCGTGATGGACAAGCAGGGCAAGCCCGGCGTGCAGTTCGACGTCGAGGGCTCGGGCTACGGGTTCCGCGTGATCAAGACGATCGCGCCCGAGCGCGCCGAGCAGCCGACCTCTTGCAAGATGAAGCGCCCTTGAATGGCCTTTGAGCGAACGACACCCGACAGCACAGGAACTCCCAGACATGCGTGAAGCCATCCACCACCTCGAAGCCTCGAAGATCCGCGAAGTCGCCAATGCCGGCATGGGCCGCGACGACGTGCTCGCCTTCTGGTTCGGCGAGAGCGACGAGGTCACTCCCGAGGTGATCCGCCAGGCGGCCATCGAGTCGCTGCAGCGCGGCGAAACCTTCTACGCGCACAACCTCGGCCTGCCCGAACTGCGCGAAGCCATTGCGCGCTACACGAGCCGCCTGCATCCGGCGGTCGAGGCCTCGCGCATCGCCGTCACTTCGGGCGGCGTGAGCGCGCTCATGCTCGCGGTGCAGGCGCTGGTCGATGCGGGCGACGACGTGGTCGCCGTCACGCCGGTGTGGCCCAACCTCACGGCGCAGCCGGCGATCATGGGCGCGCACGTGCGCACCGTGTCGCTGGTGCCGGTGAACGGCGAGTGGACGCTCGACCTGCCCGCACTGCGCGCCGCGGTCACGCCGAAGACGAAGCTGCTGATCGTCAACGCACCGAACAACCCCACGGGCTGGACGATGACGCGCGACGAGCAGCAGGCCGTGCTCGACCACTGCCGCGAGACCGGCACCTGGATCCTGGCCGACGAGGTGTACGAGCGGCTGTACTTCGAGCCCACACCGAATGGCTGTGCGCCGAGCTTTCTCGACATCTCGACGCCGGACGACCGCCTGGTTGTGACGCACAGCTTCTCGAAGAGCTTCCTCATGACCGGCTGGCGCCTCGGCTGGCTGGTGCTGCCGCCGGCGATGGTCGACGGCATCGGCAAGCTGATCGAGTTCAACACCTCGTGCGCGAGCGTGTTCACGCAGCGCGCCGCCATCGCGGCGCTTGAGCACACGGCCGACATTACGCCGCGTGTGGTCGCACACCTGAAGCAGTGCCGCGACACGCTGGTGCCGCTGCTGGCGGCCCTGCCGGGCGTGCAGGTGGCGCCGGCCAAGGGCGGCATGTATGCCTTCTTCCGGCTCGAAGGTTTTGGCGATTCGCTCGAGCTCGCCAAGCGCCTCGTCGCCGAAGCGGGCCTGGGGCTCGCACCGGGCAACGCCTTCGCGCCCGAGGCGCAGGGCTGGCTGCGCTGGTGCTTCGCGTCGAAAGACCCGCAGCGGCTGGTGCAGGGCGTCGAGCGGCTGCGCGGCTGGCTGGCGAAGCAGCAGGGCTGAGGTTTTTGGGCATGGCGTCGAGCTCCACGCCCGTCGATGCCGTGCGCATCCGCGGATCGGCGCTGCCGGGCCTGCAGGCGATCGCGGCCGAATCGAACCGCAGCTTTCCGCGCCACATGCACGACGTGTTCGGCATCGGCGTGATGGACTGCGGCGGACAACGCTCGGCCAGCGGGCGTGGCGCGGTCGAGGCGGTGCGCGGCGATGTCATCACGGTGAATCCGGGCGAGGTGCACGACGGCGTCGCGATGCGCGGCGAGGCGCGGGCTTGGCGCATGCTGCATCTGGCGCCTGCACTGCTGTCGGAGGGGGTGCCGTCGGGGTTCGAGCTGACGCGGCCTGTGTTGAGCGATCCGGCGCTGCGGCAGGGCTTTGATCGACTGTTCACGGCCGTCGTCGAAGGGGATGACGCGCTGGCGCTGGAGCAGGGCGTGCTGCAGCTGCTGCGCGATGCGCCTGGCGCGCGGGCTCCTGAGTCATCGCAGCGTGTGGCGCCGGCAGCGATGGAGCGCGCACGGGCTCGTATCGCCGACGACTGCATCCATGCGCCCACGCTCGCCGAACTCGCGCGCGAGGCGGACCTGAGTCGCTACCAGCTGCTGCGCGGCTTCGCGGCGGCGTTTGGACTCCCGCCGCATGCCTGGCTGCAGCAGTGCCGGGTGTCGCGCGCCCGTCGGCTGATCACGCAGGGCAGGGCGCTGGCCGATGCGGCAGCCGACGCGGGCTTCGCCGACCAGAGCCACATGACGCGGGCCTTCGTGCGCTTCCTGGGCTTCACGCCCGGTGCGTATGCGGCCGCGCGCTGCGGCTGACTTCTTTCCTCCCTGCAATTTCGTTCAAGACCGCCGATGCCCTGGCGGGAGACGCTCGCGCCTTTGTGGTTGCCAACGCAATCGGAAGGCGAAGAAACATGTCGGAACGAAGCAAGGGGATGTGGCTGTGCGCGCTCGCGATGGTCACGGTCGGCAGCACGGTGGTCGCGAGCAAGCTCATCGCGAGTGGCCTGCCGCCGTTCACGGCGACCGCGCTGCGCTTTGGGCTGGCGCTGCCCGTGTTCGCGGCGCTCATGGG
This sequence comes from Variovorax paradoxus, assembly GCF_009498455.1. Taxonomy (NCBI): domain Bacteria; kingdom Pseudomonadati; phylum Pseudomonadota; class Betaproteobacteria; order Burkholderiales; family Comamonadaceae; genus Variovorax; species Variovorax paradoxus. The sequence continues at coordinate 3,810,171 of NZ_CP045644.1, forward strand.
GTTCATGCGCGTGCGGTGGCCGCGGCCCGATCGCCACGACGCCGTGCTGCTGCTGTGCCAGGCGGCGGCGGGCAGCGTCGGCTACACGGTGCTGCTGATTCTGGGCGTGCGCTGGGCGCCCGCCGCCGACGCGGGCGTGGTGACCGGCACGCTGCCGGCCATGGCCGCGCTGGTCGCTGTGCTGGCGCTGCGCGAGCGACCGGGGCGCTATCTGATCGGCGGGATCGTGCTCGCGAGCCTGGGTGTGCTGGCGATCACGCTGCGTCCGGGTGGGGAGGGCGGCGAGCGCACGCCGACCGCGTTGCTCGGCAACCTGCTGGTGCTGGGGGCGGTGGCGCTCGAGTCGCTCTTCATCCTGCTCAACAAGCGGCTGCGCGTGCCGCTGGCGCCGCTCGTGCAGTCGACGGCGATGGTCGCGCTGGGGCTGCTGCTGTCCGTGGTTCCGGCGCTGCTGGAGCGCGCGTGGCTCCAGCCGGTGCCGGCCGAGGCGCTGGCCGGGGTGGCCTACTACGCGCTGGTGCCGACGGTGGCCGGCTTCCTGCTCTGGTACGCCGGCGCCGCCCGGCTGCGGGGCGCTGAGGCGGCGCTGTTCACGGCGCTGATGCCGGTCTCGGCGCTGGTCCTGGCCGCGTGGTGGCTGGGGGAGGCGGTGGGGTGGGCCCAGATCGCCGGCGCCGCCTGCGTGCTGGGCGCCGTGGGGCTGGTGTCGCTCGACGGAAGGCGGCGGGAAGGAGCGGTCAAGCCGGCCGATGTATACTCCCAAAGCTTTGCATGCCGCAAGGCGCACGGTGAGGGCAGTTCCAGTGCTCACCGCAAGTCAAACATCCCGGAACAAGGAAATTCAACATGATCGCAGCCTCCATCAAGGCCGAAGTTGTCAAAGACAACGCCCGTGCAGCCAACGACACCGGCAGCCCTGAAGTGCAAGTCGCACTGCTGACCGCCCGTATCAACGAGCTGACCCCCCACTTCAAGACGCACGCCAAGGACCACCACGGTCGTCGCGGCCTGCTGCGCATGGTCAGCCGCCGTCGCAAGCTCCTCGACTACCTCAAGTCCAAGGACGCCGAGCGTTACACCGCGCTGATCGCCAAGCTGGGTCTGCGCAAGTAATTCGAATCGCATGAAAAAACGCCTGGGTTAGTCCGCTAGCTCAGGCGTTTTTTACTTCGCGATCCACTTTCGGAGTGCCCAACAGAGCGAAGCTGTGTCATTCCAATGAAGTTCACCCCGAGCTTCGCTGGAATGGCATCGTGTTCTGAGCAGCCTCCGACCCTTGCGAATCCTGTGTGATTCGCTATCAAAATAGGAGCAACAATGAGCCTCTTCAACAAAATCACCAAGTCCTTCCAATGGGGCGACAAGACCGTCGTCATGGAAACGGGTGAAGTCGCCCGTCAGGCCAATGGCGCCGTGCTGGTCGACATCGACGGCACCGTGATCCTGGCGACCGTGGTCGCCTCCAAGTCGGCCAAGCCCGGTCAAGATTTCTTCCCGCTGACCGTCGACTACATCGAGAAGACCTACGCCGCGGGCAAGATCCCCGGCAGCTTCTTCAAGCGCGAAGCCAAGCCCAGCGAACACGAAACCCTGACCAGCCGCCTGATCGACCGTCCGATCCGCCCGCTGTTCCCCGAAGGTTTCCTGAACGAAGTGCACGTGGTGATCCACACCGTGTCGCTCAACCCTGAAGTCGACGCCGACATCGCCGCCATGATCGGCGTGAGCGCCGCGCTGTCGATCTCCGGCATCCCGTTCAGCGGCCCGATCGGTGCCGCCCGCGTGGGCTACATCAACGGCCAGTACGTGCTGAATCCGGGCCAGACGGCCCGCAAGGATTCGCAGATGGACCTCGTCGTCGCCGGCACGCAAGCTGCCGTGCTGATGGTCGAGTCCGAAGCCCAGCAATTGAGCGAAGAAATCATGCTCGGTGGCGTGGTGTTCGGCCACGAACAAGCCAACATCGCGATCAACGCGATCCATGACCTCGTGCGCGACGCCGGCAAGCCGGTGTGGGACTGGCAGGCACCTGCCGAAGACGAGGCCTTCGTCGCCAAGGTCAAGGGCCTGGCCGAAGAAAAGCTGCGCGCTGTCTATCAAATCCGCAGCAAGCAAGCCCGCACGCAAGCCCTGCGCGAAGCCAATGCCAGCGTGATGGCCTCGTTGAAGGAGAGCGGCGAGCCTTTCGACGCCGGCAAGGTCAACGACCTGCTGTTCTCGATCGAATCGAAGATCGTTCGCAGCCAGATCCTGTCGGGTGAACCCCGCATCGACGGCCGCGATACGCGCACTGTGCGTCCCATCGAAATCCGCAACTCGGTGCTGCCCCGCACCCACGGCTCGGCCCTGTTCACGCGCGGTGAAACGCAGGCGCTGGTCATCACCACGCTCGGCACCGAACGCGACGCACAGCGCATCGACGCGCTGGCCGGCGAGTACGAAGACCGCTTCCTGTTCCACTACAACATGCCTCCCTTTGCCACCGGCGAAGTGGGCCGCATGGGCTCGACCAAGCGCCGCGAAATCGGCCACGGCCGCCTGGCCAAGCGCGCGCTCGTCGCCGTGCTGCCGACCAAGGAAGAATTCCCGTACACCATCCGCGTGGTGTCGGAAATCACCGAGTCGAACGGCTCCTCGTCGATGGCTTCGGTCTGCGGCGGCTGCCTGTCGATGATGGACGCCGGCGTGCCGATGAAGGCCCACGTGGCCGGTATCGCCATGGGCCTGATCAAGGAAGACAACCGCTTCGCGGTGCTGACCGACATCCTGGGCGATGAAGATCATCTGGGCGACATGGACTTCAAGGTGGCCGGCACGACCAACGGCATCACTGCGCTGCAGATGGACATCAAGATCCAGGGCATCACCAAGGAAATCATGCAGGTCGCACTGGCTCAGGCCAAGGAAGCGCGCATGCACATCCTGGGCAAGATGCAAGAAGCCATGGGCGAGGCCAAGGCCGAAGTCTCCAGCTTCGCACCGCGCCTGACCACGCTGAAGATCAACCCCGAGAAGATCCGCGACGTGATCGGCAAGGGCGGTTCGGTCATCCGTGGCCTGCAGGAAGAAACCGGCACGACGATCAACATCGACGAAGACGGCACCATCACCATTGCCTCGACCGACCCGGAAAAGGCAGAGTTCGCCAAGCGCCGCATCGAGCAGATCACCGCTGAAGTCGAAATCGGCAAGGTCTACGAAGGCCCGGTCACCAAGATCCTGGACTTCGGCGCGCTCATCAACCTGCTGCCCGGCAAGGACGGCCTGCTGCACATCAGCCAGATCGCGCACGAGCGCGTCGAGAAGGTGACCGACTACCTGAGCGAAGGCCAGATCGTGAAGGTCAAGGTTCTCGAGACGGACGAAAAGGGCCGCGTCAAGCTGTCCATGAAGGCCCTGACCGAGCGTCCGGCCGGCATGGAATACAGCGAGCGCCCGCCGCGTGAAGACCGTGGCGATCGCGGTGACCGTGGTGGCGACCGCCGTGAGCGTTCGGACCGTGGCGATCGCGGCGGCGACCGTGGTGGTGATCGTGGCGAGCGCGCACCGCGCTTCAACGACCAGCAGCAACAGCCCCGCGGCGAGCAGCAACAGCAGCCCGCTGGCGAGTCGCAGCAGCAAGCCCCGCGCGAACCGCAGGAGTAAGCAGTGAGGCGCGACGGCCTGGTGCCGTCGCCTCTCGTGGACAGCCATTGATGCCCGCCCCCGTGCGGGCATCCGAGTCTCGGAGACCCCATGAAAGCCATTGAGATCACTTCGTACGGCGCCCCCGAGGTGCTGCGCGTCGCTGTGCGTCCCGACCCGGTCGCCGGCGAGGGCGAGCTCCTGATCCGCGTGGCGGCCAGCGGCGTCAATCGTCCGGACGTGCTGCAGCGGATGGGGCATTACCCCGTGCCGCCCGGCGCTTCCGACCTGCCGGGCCTCGAAGTGGCCGGCGAGATCGTGTCGGGCGACGCCAAGGCGCTGGCTGATGCGGGCTTCAAGGTCGGCGACCGCGTGTGCGCGCTGGTGGCTGGTGGCGGCTATGCCGAGCTGTGCGTGGCGCCTGTGGCGCAATGCCTGCCGGTGCCCAAGGGCTGGAGCGACATCGAGGCGGCCTCGCTGCCCGAGACCTTCTTCACTGTCTGGAGCAATGTGTTCGAGCGCGGCCGGCTGCAGAAGGGTGAGACCCTGCTGATCCAGGGCGGCTCGAGCGGCATCGGCGTCACGGCGATCCAGATCGCCAAGGCGCTCGGCGCGACCGTGATCGTCACGGCTGGCAGCGACGACAAGTGCGAAGCCTGCCTGAAGCTCGGCGCCGACCACGCGATCAACTACCGCACGAGCGATTTCGTCGAAGTGGCGAAGCAGCTCACCGGCGGCAAGGGCGTGGACGTGGTGCTCGACATGGTGGCGGGCGACTACGTCGCGCGCGAGATCGAATGCCTGGCCGAAGACGGCCGGCTCGTGATCATTGCGGTGCAGGGCGGTGTGAAGAGCGAGATCAACGCGGGCCTCGTGCTGCGTCGGCGGCTCACGATCACCGGCTCGACGCTGCGTCCGCGGGCGGTGGCGTTCAAGGGCGCCATCGCCAAGGCATTGCGCGAGAAGGTCTGGCCGCTGCTCGAAAGCGGCGCGGTCAAGCCCGTGATCCACAGCACCTATGCGGCAGCAGGTGAGCCCAGCGGTGCGGCCCAGGCTCACACCCTGATGGAATCGAACCAGCACATCGGCAAGATCGTGCTGACTTGGTGAGACGAACAACGCGATGACAACTTTCAAGAAACTGATTGCCGGCAACTGGAAGATGAATGGCGGCCTGGCCGCCAACGAGGCGCTGGTGAAGGCCCTGCAGCAAGGGCTGGCTGTCAGCCCGGCGGCTTGCGGTGTCGCACTGTGTGCGCCTGCGCCGTACTTTGCCCAGCTGCAATCGCTGCTGGCGGACACGCCGTCGCTGGCGCTCGGTGCGCAGGACATCTCGGCCCACCCGCAAGGTGCGTTCACCGGTGAGCAATCGGCGGCGATGCTGAAGGACTTCGGCGTGCGCTATGCCATCGTCGGCCATTCGGAGCGTCGCCAGTACCACGGCGAAACCGACGACGTGGTGGCGGCCAAGACGGCGGCAGCCTTGGCGAACGGCATCACGCCGATCGTCTGTGTCGGCGAGACGCTGGCACAGCGCGAAGCAGGGCAGACGGAAGAGGTCGTCAAGCGTCAGCTGGCCGCGGTGATTCATCTGAACGGCCACTGCATCAGCGAGATCGTCGTGGCCTATGAGCCGGTCTGGGCCATCGGCACGGGCAAGACGGCTTCGCCGGCGCAGGCGCAGGCGGTGCACGCCGTGCTGCGTGCGCAACTGCACCATGCGGCGAGCGAGCATGCCGCGGGCATCAAGATTCTGTACGGCGGCAGCATGAACGCGGCGAACGCCGCCGAACTGCTGGCGCAGGCCGACATCGACGGCGGCCTCATCGGTGGCGCCTCGCTGAAGGCGCCCGACTTTTTGCAGATCATTTCTGCCGCTGCACGCTGATCGCGGCAACGGCAGCCATCACTTAGGAGTAAGAACGAATGAACGTGGTCCTCAATCTTCTGGTCGGCGTGCAAATGCTGTCGGCGCTGGCAATGATCGGCCTGATCCTGATCCAGCACGGCAAGGGCGCCGACATGGGTGCGGCCTTCGGCAGCGGCAGTGCGGGCAGCCTGTTCGGTGCCAGCGGCAGTGCCAACTTCCTTTCGCGCACGACGGCCGTGCTGGCTGCGGTGTTCTTTGCTTGCACGCTGTTGCTGGCTTACTTCAGTCACGCACGTCCTGCGGGCGGTGGCAGCCTGCTGGAGCGCGCCGCCGTGGGCACGCCTGCTGCACCGGCTGCTCCTGCGACGGGCGCTGCGGGTGAAATCCCCTCTGCAGCAGCACCTGCCAAGGCTGCTTCGGCGCCTGCGGCTCCTGTTTCGGGCACCGGCCAGATTCCGGCCAAGTAATCAGGTTGTTTTCATGCAGCCGTCTGTGAGAAACGGCTTCATTTCAGGGTAAACTCTAAATCTGTTCAGAAAGCCAAATGCCTCAACGGCACCTCATGCCATCTGGACAGTTTAAAACCGCGGTCGTGGTGAAATTGGTAGACACGCTATCTTGAGGGGGTAGTGGCGAAAGCTGTGCGAGTTCGAGTCTCGCCGACCGCACCAAATCTCACCGGCAGAAGATCTCTATCCAGAGGCTCTTCTGTCGGTGGCAAGCGGTGAAAATTTCTCGATGAATCTCGATTCCTACCTTCCCGTCCTTTTGTTCATTTTGGTCGGGGTCGGCGTAGGCGTCGCCCCGCAAGTCATCGGATACATCCTTGGGCCCAATCGGCCCAACGCTGCGAAGAACGCGCCTTACGAGTGCGGCTTCGAGGCCTTCGAGGATGCGCGCATGAAGTTCGACGTGCGCTATTACCTCGTCGCGATTCTCTTCATCCTCTTCGATCTCGAAATTGCCTTTCTCTTTCCGTGGGCCATTGCGCTCAAGGAAATCGGCGCTGTTGGCTTCTGGGCCATGATGATCTTTCTCGCCATCCTCGTCGTGGGCTTTGTCTACGAGTGGAAAAAAGGCGCGCTCGACTGGGAATGACAAGGAAGCAACACGATGGCCATTGAAGGCGTTCTCAAAGAAGGCTTCGTCACCACGACCTACGACTCGGTCGTGAACTGGGCGAAGACCGGATCTCTCTGGCCGATGACGTTCGGCCTCGCATGCTGTGCGGTCGAAATGATGCACGCGGGCGCTGCCCGCTATGACATCGACCGTTTCGGCATGTTGTTTCGCCCCAGCCCGCGGCAGTCCGATCTGATGATCGTGGCCGGCACGCTGTGCAACAAGATGGCGCCGGCGCTGCGCAAGGTCTATGACCAGATGCCCGAGCCGCGCTGGGTGCTCTCGATGGGCTCCTGCGCAAATGGCGGCGGTTACTACCACTACAGCTATTCCGTGGTGCGTGGCTGCGACCGCATCGTGCCGGTCGACGTCTATGTGCCGGGTTGCCCGCCCACCGCTGAAGCACTGCTGTACGGCGTGATTCAGCTGCAGCAGAAAATTCGCCGCACCAATACCATTGCCCGCGCTTGAGAGATTGCCGACGATGACTGACTTTGCAATTTCGCCGGAGGTGCTGCGCGCCACGATCGCCGAGACGCTCGGCGCCAAGGCCAAGAGCGTGACGCTCGCGCTCGAAGAAGTGACCGTCGTGGTCAGTGCCGCCGACTACATCGATGCAGCAACGCTGCTGCGCGATGCGCCCGGCTGCCGCTTCGAGCAGCTGATCGACCTCTGTGGCATGGACTACTCCGACTACCGCGAAAGCGAGTGGCAGGGCGAGCGCTACTGCGTCGTCTCGCACCTGCTCTCCGTGAGCCTCAACCAGCGCGTGCGCCTCAAGGTGTTCGCACCGAATGAAGACCTGCCCGTCGTCGACTCGCTTCAGCCCGTCTGGAGTGCCGCCACGTGGTTCGAACGCGAAGCCTTCGATCTGTACGGCATCGTGTTCGACGGCCACGACGACCTGCGTCGCATCCTGACCGACTACGGCTTCATCGGCCACCCGTTCCGCAAGGACTTTCCGGTGTCGGGTCACGTCGAAATGCGCTACGACGAAGAGCAGAAGCGCGTGGTCTACCAGCCGGTCTCGATCGAGCCGCGCGAAATCACGCCGCGCGTGATCCGCGAAGACAACTACGGCGGCGGTTTGCACTGACAGATATGGCCGAAATCAAGAACTACACACTCAACTTCGGTCCCCAGCACCCCGCAGCACACGGCGTGCTGCGCCTGGTGCTTGAGCTGGACGGCGAAGTGATCCAGCGTGCCGACCCCCACATCGGCTTGCTGCACCGCGCGACCGAGAAGCTCGCCGAATCGCGCACCTTCATCCAGTCGCTGCCCTACATGGACCGCCTCGACTACGTGTCGATGATGTCCAACGAGCACGCCTACTGCCTCGCCATCGAGCGGATGATGGGCCTCGATGTGCCGATCCGTGCGCAGTACATCCGCGTGATGTTCGCCGAGATCACCCGCCTGCTGAACCACCTGCTGTGGCTCGGTGCGCACGGTCTGGACTGCGGTGCGATGAACATGCTCATCTACTGCTTCCGCGAGCGTGAAGACCTGTTCGACATGTACGAAGCCGTGTCCGGCGCGCGCATGCACGCAGCGTACTTCCGTCCGGGCGGCGTCTACCGCGACCTGCCGGATTCGATGCCGCAGTACAAGGTCAGCAAGGTCAAGAACGCGAAGGCGATCGAACGTCTGAACGAGAACCGCCAGGGTTCGCTGCTCGATTTCATCGACGACTTCTGCAAGCGCTTCCCGAAGATGGTCGACGAGTACGAAACGCTCCTCACCGACAACCGCATCTGGAAGCAGCGTACCGTGGGCATCGGCGTGGTCACGCCGGAGCGCGCGCTGAACCTCGGCTTCACCGGCCCGATGCTGCGTGGCTCGGGCGTCGAATGGGATCTGCGCAAGAAGCAGCCCTACGACGTCTACGACCAGATGCTGTTCGACGTGCCCGTCGGCAAGACCGGCGACTGCTACGACCGCTACCTTGTGCGCGTGGAAGAAATGCGCCAGGCCAACAAGATCATCCAGCAGTGCTCGGCATGGCTGCGCGTGAATCCCGGCCCGGTCATCACCGACAACCACAAGGTCGCTGCGCCCGCGCGCGAATCGATGAAGGCGAACATGGAGGAGCTGATCCACCATTTCAAGCTCTTCACCGAAGGCTTCCATGTGCCCGAAGGCGAAGCGTATGCCGCCGTCGAGCATCCCAAGGGCGAGTTCGGCATCTATCTCGTGAGCGACGGCGCCAACAAGCCGTACCGCTTGAAGATCCGCGCCCCGGGCTTCCCGCACCTCGCTGCCCTCGACGAAATGTCGCGCGGCCACATGATCGCCGACGCTGTCGCGGTGATCGGCACGATGGACATCGTGTTCGGCGAAATCGACAGGTGAGAAAGAGCGAATGACGACTTCCTCAACCCATCACCATGACGCGGTGCCTTCGGCGCCGTTGAAGGCCGCCATCCTCGAGCGCTTTGCGCGCGAGGTCGCGAAGTACCCCGAAGCCGGAAAGCAGTCGGCCGTGATGGCCTGCCTCGCCATCGTCCAGCAGGACGAAGGCTTCGTGAGCGTGCAGCGCGAGCGCGAGATCGCCGCCTACCTCGGCATGGCGCCCATCGCCGTGCACGAAGTGACGACCTTCTACAACATGTACAACCAGCATCCGGTGGGCAAGTTCAAGCTCAACGTGTGCACCAACCTGCCGTGCCAGCTGCGCGACGGCGTGACCGCGCTGGTTCATCTCGAGAAGAAGCTCGGCATCAAGATGGGCGAGACCACGGCCGACGGCCTGTTCACGCTGCAGCAGAGCGAATGCCTCGGCGCCTGCGCCGATTCGCCCGTGATGCTGGTCAACGACCGCACCATGTGCAGCTTCATGAGCAATGACAAGCTCGACCAGCTCATCGACGGTTTGCGCAGTGCCAAGCCAGGGGAGGCTTCGTGATGACGCCCGAACAGGTTCTCTCGCAATTCCAGGCCACCGGTGTCCAGACCTGCTTCCATGACCGCCACATCGGCGCTCAAATTTATGCAGGCCTCGACGGCACCAACTGGCATCTGGCCGACTACGAAGCGCGCGGCGGCTACCAGGCGCTGCGCAAGATCCTCACCGAGGGCCTCACGCCCGACCAGGTGATCGCCGAAGTGAAGGCCTCGGGCCTGCGCGGCCGCGGCGGCGCCGGTTTCCCGACCGGCCTGAAGTGGAGCTTCATGCCCCGCCAGTTCCCGGGCCAGAAGTACCTCGTCTGCAATTCGGACGAAGGCGAGCCCGGCACGTGCAAGGACCGCGACATCCTGCAGTTCAACCCGCACATCGTGATCGAAGGCATGGCCATCGCCGCGTATGCGATGGGCATCAGCGTGGGCTACAACTACATCCACGGCGAGATCTTCCAGAGCTACGACCGCTTCGAGGCCGCCCTCGAAGAGGCGCGCGCCGCCGGTTATCTCGGCGACAAGATCATGGGCAGCACGTACAACTTCCAGTTGCACGCGGCCCACGGCTTCGGTGCCTACATCTGCGGCGAAGAAACCGCGCTGCTCGAATCGCTCGAAGGCAAGAAGGGCCAGCCGCGCTTCAAGCCGCCGTTCCCGGCGAGCTTCGGCCTGTACGGCAAGCCGACCACCATCAACAACACCGAGACCTTCGCAGCGGTGCCCTGGATCATCCGCAACGGCGGCCAGGCCTACCTCGAGTGCGGCAAGCCGAACAACGGCGGCACCAAGATCTACTCGGTGAGTGGTGACGTCGAGTTGCCCGGCAACTACGAAGTGCCCATGGGCACACCGTTCTCCAAGCTGCTCGAACTGGCCGGCGGCGTGCGCAAGGGTCGCACGCTCAAGGCGGTGATTCCCGGCGGCTCGTCGTCGCCGGTGCTGCCGGCCGACATCATGATGGCCTGCACCATGGACTACGACTCCATCGCCAAGGCCGGCTCCATGCTGGGTTCGGGCGCTGTGATCGTCATGGACGACACGCGGTCGATGGTCGAGTCGCTCAAGCGCCTCTCGTACTTCTACATGCACGAGTCCTGCGGCCAGTGCACTCCCTGCCGCGAAGGCACGGGCTGGCTCTACCGCGTGGTCGACCGCATCCACAACGGCCAGGGCAAGCCCAGCGACATGCAGCTGCTGGACTCCGTGGCCGGCGACATCATGGGCCGCACGATCTGTGCGCTCGGCGATGCGGCGGCCATGCCGGTGCGCGCCATGATCAAGCACTTCCGCCATGAGTTCGAGGCCCTGATTCCGGGTCACGTCCCGACGGCGCCCGTCAAGGCCTGAGTGCGAGAAGAAACACAGACATGATCGAAATCGAACTCGACGGCAAGAAGGTCGAAGTGACCGAAGGCAGCATGGTGATGCATGCGGCCGAAAAGGCGGGCACCTACATTCCGCACTTCTGCTATCACAAGAAACTCAGCATCGCGGCCAACTGCCGCATGTGCCTGGTCGACGTGGAAAAAGCGCCCAAGCCGATGCCGGCCTGCGCCACGCCCGTCACGCAGGGCATGATCGTTCGCACCAAGAGCGACAAGGCCATCAAGGCCCAGCAGTCCGTCATGGAGTTCCTGCTGATCAACCACCCGCTGGATTGCCCCATCTGCGACCAGGGCGGCGAATGCCAGCTGCAGGATCTGGCCGTGGGCTACGGCGGTTCTTCTTCGCGTTACGAAGAAGAAAAGCGCGTCGTGTTCCACAAGGACGTCGGCCCGTTGATCAGCATGGAAGAAATGAGCCGCTGCATCCATTGCACGCGCTGCGTCCGTTTCGGCCAGGAAGTGGCCGGCGTGATGGAGCTTGGCATGTCGCACCGCGGCGAGCACTCCGAAATCGAAACCTTCCTCGGCGACTCGGTCGACTCCGAACTGTCGGGCAACATGATCGACATCTGCCCGGTCGGCGCGCTCACGAGCAAGCCCTTCCGCTACAGCGCCCGCACCTGGGAACTGTCGCGCCGCAAGTCGGTGAGCCCGCACGACTCCACCGGTGCCAACCTGATCGTCCAGGTCAAGAACAACCGCGTGATGCGCGTGGTGCCGCTCGAGAACGAAGACGTCAACGAATGCTGGATTGCCGACCGCGACCGCTTCTCGTACGAAGCGCTCAACGGCACGGAACGCCTGACCCAGCCCATGCTGAAGCAGGGCGGCCAGTGGCAACAGGTCGACTGGCAGACGGCGCTTGAATACGTTGCCAACGGCCTCAAGCAGATCAAGACCGACCATGGTGCGCAAAGCATCGGCACGCTGGTCAGCCCGCACAGCACGCTCGAAGAGCTGCAACTCGCCGCCATGCTCACGCGTGAACTCGGCAGCGACAACATCGACTACCGCCTGCGCAACGCCGAATTCACGGCTTTCGAAGGCGTGCGCTGGCTCGGCACGTCGATCGCCTCGCTCACGCAAGTGCAGCGCGCGTTGGTCGTCGGTTCGAACCTGCGCAAGGAACACCCGCTGTTTGCACAGCGCATCCGCCAAGCCGTGCGCAAGGGCGCCGCGCTGTCGGTAATCACCTCGTCCAGCCTCATGGCCGACCGCGGTGCCTGGGCCATCGACGTGGCGCAAGCATCCATCGTCGAAGCCGACCAGTGGGTCGAGGCACTGGCCGCCGTGGCTGCTGCCATCGGCCGGACCAACGGCGCTGCCGCGCCGCTGGCACCGAAGAACGAACCCGACGCTGCCGCACAAGCCATCGCAGCCTCGCTGCTGAGCGGCGAGCGCAAGGCGATCCTGCTCGGCAACGCTGCCGCGCACCACGCGCAAGCCAGCAGCCTGCTGGCCCTCGCGAACTGGATCGGCGCACAGACCGGCGCCACCGTCGGCTACCTGACCGAAGCGGGCAATACCGTGGGCGCACAGCTCGTCGGCGCCTTCCCGCAGAACGGCGGCCTCGATGCCGGCCGCATGCTCGCCGCCGGCTCCGGCCTCAAGGCCGTGCTGCTGCTGAACACCGAGCCGGTGTTCGACTCGGCCGCCGGTGCTGCCGCCGCCGATGTCATCGGCAATGCGCAGATGGTCGTCACGCTGAGCCCCTTCAAGGCCAACCTCGAGTTCAGCGACGTGCTGCTGCCCATCGCGCCGTTCACCGAAACGCCCGGCACCTTCGTCAATGCCGAAGGCCGCCTGCAGGGTTTCCATGCCGTCGTGAAGCCGCAAGGCGAAACGCGTCCGGCCTGGAAGGTGCTGCGCGTGCTGGCGAACCTGCTCGGCCTGCCGGGCTTCGCCTTCGAATCGACCGCCGAGGTGCTGGCCACCGTCGGTGACAAGGGCACCGTGCCGGCGAATGCGCTGAGCAACGCCACGTCCGCCAAGGCTGTGGCTGCCAGCGGCCCCGTGGCTGCGCCCGTGGTCGCGAGCATCTACCAGCTCGACTCGATCGTGCGCCGCGCACCGTCGCTGCAACTGACGGCTGACGCGCGCAACGCATCAGCCGCACCAGTCGCACCGGCTCAGGCCGAGGAGGCACTGGCATGATCGACTCCATTCATGGCTTCGGCCTGGGGCTGGTCGCCGCAGGCTGGTGGACTGCCGTCGTCTGGCCCGTGGTCTGGACGCTGATCAAGATCATCGTCGTCGTGATCCCGCTGATGGGCGCCGTGGCGTACCTCACGCTGTGGGAACGCAAGGCCATCGGCTTCACGCAGATTCGCGTGGGCCCGAACCGCATCGGGCCGCTGGGCCTGCTGCAGCCGATCGCCGACGCGCTCAAGCTGATGACCAAGGAAATCATTCTTCCGACGGTCGCCAACAAGGGCCTGTTCCTGCTCGGCCCCATCATGACCATCATGCCGGCGCTGGCCGCATGGGCCGTGATTCCCTTCGGTCCCGATGTGGCGCTGGCCAACATCAACGCCGGCCTGCTGTTCGTGATGGCCATCACCTCGCTCGAGGTCTACGGCGTGATCATCGCCGGCTGGGCTTCGAACTCGAAGTACGCCTTCCTGGGCGCGCTGCGCGCCTCGGCACAGATGGTGAGCTACGAAATCGCGATGGGCTTCTGCTTCGTCGTGGTGCTGATGGTCACCGGCAGCCTGAACATGTCCGACATCGTGACGGTGCAGGGCAAGGGCATGTTCCAGGACCTGGGCATCGGCTTCCTGTCGTGGAACTGGCTGCCGTTGCTGCCGATCTTCGTCGTCTACTTCATCTCGGGCCTGGCCGAAACCAACCGTCACCCGTTCGACGTGGTGGAAGGCGAGTCCGAAATCGTGGCCGGCCACATGATCGAGTACTCGGGCATGAGCTTCGCGATGTTCTTCCTGGCCGAGTACGCCAACATGTGGCTCGTCTCGATCCTGACCGTCATCCTGTTCCTCGGCGGATGGCTGCCGCCGTTCGAGTTCCTGAGCTTCATTCCGGGCTGGATCTGGCTGGGCCTCAAGACCTTCTGCGTGGTCACCATGTTCCTGTGGGTGCGTTCGACGTTCCCGCGCTTCCGTTACGACCAGATCATGCGTCTGGGCTGGAAGATCTTCATTCCCGTCACCCTGGTGTGGCTGGTCGTGGTCGGTGGCTGGATGCAGACGCCGTTCAACATCTGGAAATAAGCAGGAAGCGACGACATCATGACTGCTTCACATACCGCCGGAGGGCTCTCACGCCCCTCCAAGCTGGCCTCCGCACCGTTCTCGCTCAAGGACTTCCTGGGCAGCTTCATGCTGTTCGAATTGTTCAAGGGCCTGGCCATCACGGGCAAGTACGCCTTCGCGCGCAAGATCACCGTGCAGTTCCCCGAAGAGAAGACGCCGCTGTCGCCGCGTTTTCGCGGCCTGCACGCGCTGCGCCGCTACGAGAACGGCGAAGAGCGCTGCATCGCCTGCAAGCTGTGCGAGGCCGTGTGCCCCGCGCTGGCCATCACCATCGAATCCGACGTGCGTGACGACGGCTCGCGCCGCACCACGCGCTACGACATCGACCTGACCAAGTGCATCTTCTGCGGCTTCTGCGAAGAGAGCTGCCCGGTCGATTCGATCGTCGAGACGCACATCTTCGAATACCACGGCGAAAAACGCGGCGACCTGTACTTCACCAAGGACATGCTGCTGGCCGTGGGCGACCGCTACGAAAAAGAAATCGCGGCGAACAAGGCGGCCGACGCCAAGTACCGCTGAGCCGGCTCCGCTCGAAACCCGTACCAATCGAATTCCAATGGACGTCAAGACCGGTCTGTTCTATCTCTTTGCCGCGGTGCTGCTGTTTGCAGCCTTCCGCGTCATCACCTCCCGCAACCCCGTGTACGCCGCGCTGTACCTGGTGCTGGCTTTCTTCCAGGCCTCGGCCATCTGGCTGCTGCTGCGTGCCGAGTTTCTCGCGATCGCACTGGTGCTCGTGTACGTCGGCGCCGTGATGGTGCTGTTCCTGTTCGTCGTGATGATGCTGGACATCGACGTCGATGGCCTGCGAGAGGGCTTCTGGAAGCACTTCCCGCTGGCCGCAGGCGTCGGCGCGCTCATTGCGCTCGAAATGGCCGCCGTGCTCATGGGCGGCTTCCGCCTGGGCGAAGGCCCGCGCGCCATGGCGACGACCTCGCCCAACAGCTCGAACACGCTCGAGCTGGGCAAGCTGCTGTATTCCGAATACCTGTATCCGCTGGAAATCGCCGCGGTCATCCTGCTGGTGGCCATCATTGCCGCCATTGCACTGACGCTGCGCACCCGCAAGGACAGCAAGTACGTCAACCCGTCCGACCAGGTGCGCGTGAAGGCGCGCGACCGCGTGCGCATCGTGCAGATGCCCGTCACGCGTGCGGCCGAGCCGGTGGTTGAGGCCCCGGCAGCGGATGCTGCAAAGGAAAACAAGGCATGACGATCACGCTCGGACACTTTCTCTCGCTCGGCGCGATGCTCTTCGCGCTGTCGGTGATCGGCATCTTCCTGAACCGCAAGAACCTGATCGTGCTGCTCATGGCCATCGAGCTGATGCTGCTCGCGGTCAACATGAACTTCGTGGCCTTCTCGCACTACCTGGGCGACATGCACGGCCAGATCTTCGTGTTCTTCATCCTGACGGTGGCGGCGGCCGAATCGGCCATCGGCCTCGCGTTGCTGGTCCTGTTGTTCCGCAACAAGTCGAGCATCAACGTCGACGAACTCAACTCGCTCAAGGGTTGACAGCAGTATGAGCGCAACCCTTTCCGCATCCACCTTGTTGGCCGTGCCGCTGGCACCCCTGGTCGGCGCCGCACTTGCCGGTCTGTTCGGCACGAAGTTCGGCGGCAACCACATCGGCCGCAAGGTCACGCATTCGCTGACCATCCTGGGCGTGTTCGTCGCCTTCGTGATCTCGGCGCTGACGCTGAAGTCGGTCATCGTCGACGGTGCCCGCTTCAACCAGACGCTCTACGAGTGGATGATCGTCGGCGGCCTGAAGATGGAAGTCGGCTTCCTGGTCGACGGCCTCACGGCCATGATGATGTGCGTCGTGACCTTCGTGTCGCTGATGGTCCACATCTACACCATCGGCTACATGGAAGAAGACGACGGCTACAACCGTTTCTTCTCGTACATCTCGCTCTTTACCTTCTCGATGCTGATGCTCGTCATGAGCAACAACATGCTCCAGCTGTTCTTCGGCTGGGAAGCGGTGGGCCTGGTGTCGTACCTGCTGATCGGCTTCTGGTTCAACAAGCCCACGGCCATCTTCGCGAACATGAAGGCCTTCCTGGTCAACCGCGTGGGCGACTTCGGCTTCATCCTGGGCATCGGCCTGATCGCCGCCTATGCAGGCACGCTGAACTACACCGAAGCCTTCGCCAAGGCCAACATGCTGGCCGGCATCACCTTCCCGGGCACCGAGTGGATGCTCATCACGGTGATCTGCATCTGCCTGTTCATCGGCGCGATGGGCAAGAGCGCCCAGTTCCCGCTGCACGTGTGGCTGCCCGACTCGATGGAAGGCCCGACCCCCATCTCGGCGCTGATCCACGCGGCGACCATGGTGACGGCCGGCATCTTCATGGTGGCGCGCATGTCGCCGCTGTTCGAGCTGAGCGACACGGCCCTGAGCTTCATCCTCGTGATCGGTGCCATCACCGCGCTGTTCATGGGCTTCCTGGGCATCATCCAGAACGACATCAAGCGCGTGGTCGCGTACTCGACGCTCTCGCAGCTCGGCTACATGACCGTGGCGCTCGGTGCCTCGGCCTACTCGGTCGCGGTGTTCCACCTGATGACGCACGCGTTCTTCAAGGCGCTGCTGTTCCTCGGCGCGGGCTCGGTGATCATCGGCATGCACCACAACCAGGACATCCGCTGGATGGGCGGCGTGCGCAAGTACATGCCCATCACCTGGATCACCTCGCTGCTGGGTTCGCTCGCACTCATCGGCACGCCGCTGTTCTCGGGCTTCTACTCGAAGGACAGCATCATCGAGGCCGTGCACGAAAGTCACCTGTGGGGCGCGCAGTTCGCCTACTACGCGGTGCTGGCCGGCGTGTTCGTGACGGCGTTCTACTCGTTCCGCATGTACTTCCTGGTCTTCCACGGCAAGGAACGCTACGACCAGAACCCCGATGCACACCACGACGACCACGCGCACGATGCGCATGGCGATCACGGCCACGACGATCACGGCCATGGCCATGACGCCCACAAGCCGCACGAATCGCCGATGGTGGTCTGGCTGCCGCTGGTGCTGCTGGCGATCCCCTCGGTGGTGATCGGCTTCATGACCATCGATCCGATGCTGTTCGGCAGCTTCTTCAAGGACGCGATCTTTGTCGATGGTGCCAAGCACCACGCGATGGGCGAACTGAAGGAAGCCTTCCACGGCCCGGTCGCCATGGCGATCCACGGCCTGCAGACCGCACCGTTCTGGCTGGCGCTGGCCGGCGTGGCGCTCTCGTACTACATGTACATGATGAACCCGGCGCTGCCGGCCGCCATCAAGCGGACGTTCGGCCCGGTCTATCGTCTGCTCGAGAACAAGTACTACATGGACTGGTTCAACGAGAACGTCATTGCCCGCGGTACCCGCATGCTCGGTACCGGCCTGTGGAAGGGCGGTGACCAGGGCCTGATCGACGGCACGATCGTCAACGGGTCCTGGAAGGTGGTGGGGCGCGTCGCAGGTGTCATTCGCTGGCTGCAGACGGGCTTCATCTACCACTACGCCTTTGCGATGCTGCTCGGCATCTTCATCCTGATGACGTACTTCGTCTGGTTCAAACGTTGAGCCCGAACGCTGGAGAAAAAGAAAAATGGGTTTGTTGAGCCTTGCCATCTGGGTGCCGATCGCATTCGGCGCCGCGCTGCTGGCGTTTGGCCGCGACGAGCACGCCAAGGGCGTGCGCTGGGTCGCGCTCGTCGGTGCCATCGTGAGCTTCCTGGTCACGGTGCCGCTGTTCATGCGCTTCCAGAACGGAACCGCCGCGATGCAGTTCGTCGAGAAGACGAGCTGGATCTCGCGCTTCAACGTCAACTACCACCTGGGCATCGACGGCATGTCGCTGTGGCTGGTGCTGCTGACCTCGTTCATCACGGTCGTGGTCGTGATCTCGGCCTGGGAAGTGATCACCGAGCGCGTGAACCAGTACATGGGCGCGTTCCTGATCCTGTCGGGTTTCATGATCGGCGTGTTCTCGGCGCTCGACGGCATCCTGTTCTACGTGTTCTTCGAAGCCACGCTGATCCCGATGTACCTGATCATCGGCATCTGGGGCGGCCCGAACAAGATCTACGCGGCGTTCAAGTTCTTCCTGTACACGCTGCTCGGCTCGCTGCTGATGCTGGTCGCGCTGATCTTCCTGTACAACAAGTCGGGCGGCAGCTTCGACATCCTGAGCTGGCACAAGCTGCCGCTGGGCTCGACCGCGCAGACCTTCCTGTTCTTCGCCTTCTTCGCGGCCTTCGCCGTCAAGGTGCCGATGTGGCCGGTCCACACCTGGCTGCCCGACGTGCACGTCGAGGCCCCCACGGGCGGTTCGGCCGTGCTGGCCGCGGTCATGCTGAAGCTCGGTGCCTACGGTTTCCTGCGCTTCTCGATGCCCATCGCGCCTGACGCTTCGCACGAATGGGCGTGGCTGATGATCGCGCTGTCGCTCATCGCCGTGATCTACGTGGGCCTCGTGGCGCTGGTGCAGCAGGACATGAAGAAGCTGGTGGCGTACTCGTCGGTCGCCCACATGGGCTTCGTGACGCTGGGCTTCTTCATCTTCAACGAGCTCGGCGTGTCCGGCGGCATCGTGCAGATGATTGCCCATGGCTTCGTGTCGGGTGCCATGTTCCTGGGCATCGGCGTGCTGTACGACCGCGTGCACTCGCGCCAGATCGCCGACTACGGCGGCGTGGTCAACACCATGCCCAAGTTCGCCGCGTTCGCGCTGCTGTTCGCCATGGCCAACTGCGGCCTGCCGGGCACCGCCGGTTTCGTGGGCGAATGGATGGTGATCCTGGGTGCCGTGAAGGCCAACTTCTGGATCGGCCTGGGCGCTGCCACCGCACTGATCTTCGGCGCCGCCTACACCCTGTGGATGTACAAGCGCGTGTACCTGGGCCCGGTCGCCAACGACCACGTCAAGGAACTGAAGGACATCAACGCCCGCGAGTTCCTGATGCTGTCGCTGCTGGCGATCGCGGTGCTCTGGATGGGCCTGTACCCGAAGCCTTTCACCGACGCGATGGATGCCTCCGTCGTCGAGCTTCTGCGCCATGTGGCGATTTCGAAGCTGCCCGTCTGATGCCACGCTGAAGAAGAGAACGAGATGATTGACAAACTCAGCTGGGTGACGATCTACCCCGAAATCGTGTTGCTGGTCATGGCCTGCATCATTGCGCTGGTCGACCTGTCGGACACGAGCCCGCGCCGCACCCGCACCTACATCCTGACGCTGCTCACGCTGGCGGCCGTGGCCGTGCTCACGGGCCTGGCCGCTGTCGGCGGCAAGACCTCCTACGGCTTCGGCGGCATGGTGGTGAGCGACTCCATGGGCAACTGGCTCAAGTGCTTCGCCTCGCTCGCCCTGATGGTGACGCTGGTCTACGGCCGTCCCTACGCGGCCGATCGCGAGATGCTGCGCGGCGGCGAGTTGTTCACGATCAGCATGCTGGCGCTGCTGGGCATGTTCGTGATGATCGGCGGCAGCAACTTCCTGCTGATCTACCTCGGCCTCGAGCTGCTCACGCTGTCGAGCTACGCGCTCGTGGCCCTGCGCCGCGACAACGCGGTGGCCAGCGAAGCCGCCATGAAGTACTTCGTGCTCGGCGCCATGGCCAGCGGCTTCCTGCTGTACGGCCTGTCGATGATGTACGGCGCGACCGGCTCGCTCGACCTGAACGAAGTCTTCAAGGCGATCTCGACCGGCAAGGTGAACCACCAGGTGCTGGTGTTCGGCCTGGTCTTCATCGTGGCGGGCCTGGCCTTCAAGGTCGGCGCTGCACCGTTCCACATGTGGGTGCCCGACGTCTACCAGGGCGCCCCGACGGCCGTCACGCTGCTGATCGGTGCCGCGCCCGAGCTGGCTGCCTTCGGCATCATCATCCGCCTCTTGGTCGACGGCCTGCAGCCGCTGGCCATCGACTGGCAGCAGATGCTGGCCGTGCTGGCGATCGCCTCGCTGGTGGTCGGCAACCTGGCCGCCATTGCGCAGAGCAACCTCAAGCGCATGCTGGCCTACTCGACCATTGCGCAGATGGGCTTCATGCTGCTGGGCCTGGTGGCGGGTTCCGACCAGCAGGGCACGCAGAACGCGCAGGCCGCCTACAGCGCCTCGATGTTCTACGTCATCACCTACGTGCTGACCACGCTGGCGAGCTTCGGCATCATCCTGCTGCTGGCGCGCGAAGGCTTCGAAAGCGAAGAGATCACCGACCTGGCCGGCCTGAACCAGCGCAGCCCGCTGTACGCCGGCGTGATGGCCATCGCGATGTTCTCGCTGGCCGGTCTGCCGCCGCTGGTCGGCTTCTACGCGAAGCTGGCCGTGCTGCAGGCGCTGATCGCCTCGGGTGCCGCCATCTACATCGGCCTTGCGGTGTTCGCCGTGATCATGTCGCTGATCGGCGCCTTCTACTACCTGCGCGTGGTCAAGGTCATGTACTTCGACGCGCCTGTCACGGCGACCACCGTGTCGGCCTCGTTCGACGTGCGCACCGTGCTCACGATCAACGGCGCGCTGATCCTGATTCTTGGCGTGCTGCCCGGCGGTCTGATGACGCTGTGCTACGACGC
Organism: Variovorax paradoxus; assembly: GCF_009498455.1. Taxonomy (NCBI): domain Bacteria; kingdom Pseudomonadati; phylum Pseudomonadota; class Betaproteobacteria; order Burkholderiales; family Comamonadaceae; genus Variovorax; species Variovorax paradoxus. Next base: position 3,830,916 of record NZ_CP045644.1, read on the forward strand.
CATCGCGGCCACGCTGGCCCACTGACGCGGCCCGCAACACGGTGTCGCAAACCGCATCGGTCTGGGTGGTGCTGCTGGTGGCCCTGGCGGCCGCCAACCTGCCGTTCTTGAATGAGCGCCTGTTCGGGGCGGTGCCGCTGTCGGCCAAGCACAAGTCACTCGCCATCCGCTTCGGCGAACTGGTGGTGCTGTACTTCATTGCCGGTGGCATCGGCCTCCTGTTCGAGCGCAGGGCAGGGCAGATCGCGCCCCAGGGCTGGGAGTTCTACGCGGTGACGGCTTCGCTGTTCGTCGTGCTGGCCTTCCCGGGGTTCACCTGGCGCTACCTGATGAAGCACAGGCACTGACCGATATGACCATCGCCGATTCGCATTTGAAAGAAGCGCTCGTCAGCAGCGAAGAGCTCTTCAAGGGCAAGTTCCTGCACGCCAAGCGCGACACCATCCGCCTGCCCGACGGCCACAACGCCACGCGCGAGTACGTGGTGCATCCGGGTGCGGTGGTGGTGATTCCGCTGCTTGACGACGGCCGCGTGGTGCTGGAGCGCCAGTTCCGTTACCCGGTAGACCGGGTGATCGTCGAGTTTCCCGCAGGCAAGCTCGATGCTGGCGAAGATCCGCTGCTGTGCGGCCAGCGCGAACTGCTCGAAGAGACCGGCTACACCGCGCGCGAATGGGCGCATGCCGGCGCCACGCACCTGGCAGTGGCGTACTCGACCGAGATCATCCACATCTACTTTGCACGCGGCCTCTCGTTGGGCGAGCGCAAGCTCGACCATGGCGAGTTTCTCGACGTGTTCACTGCCACGCCGCAGGAGCTCATCGGCTGGTGCCGAGACGGCACCGTGACCGACGCAAAGACGCTCACTTGCGCCCTGTGGCTGCAGAACGTCCTCTCGGGCGCATGGGCACTGGATTGGCAGGCCGCAGCCTCGCAAGGCGGCGCGGGATAATCCGCGCATGAAGGTTCTCGATCTCCGCTGCACGCACGGCCACGGCTTCGAGGGCTGGTTCGCGTCCAACGAGGCGTTCGACAGCCAGCTCGCCAGCGGCTTGGTCGAGTGCCCGGTCTGCGGCGACACCGCCATCGTCAAGCTGCTGAGCGCACCGCGCCTGAACCTGAGCAACGCCAAGGCGCCGAAGGAAGAAGGGCGCGATGCGGCCCACACGCCGTCGGCGCCCGCATCGCCTTCTGCCCAAGTGCCTGCAACTTCGACTTCATCACCTGAAGCCCGCTGGATGCGCGCCGTGCGCGAAGTGCTGGCCAAGACCGAAGACGTCGGCGACCGCTTCGCCGACGAGGCACGCAAGATGCACTACGGCGAAACCGCCGAACGCGGCATCCGCGGCCAGGCCACGCCGGAGCAGACCGAGGCGCTGCTCGACGAAGGCATTCCGGTGATGGCGCTGCCGATACCGGCGGCGCTCAAAGAAACCCTGCAGTAACCGACCGTCCCGATCGGGTCAGGCCGTGAACTGCAGTGCGGCCAGCCGCGCGTACACGCCGCCTTGCGCCACCAGCGCCGCGTGCGTTCCCTGTTCGACGATGCCGCCGTGGTCCAGCACGATGATGCGGTCGGCCTTCTGCACGGTCGCCAGGCGGTGGGCGATCACGAGCGTGGTGCGGTTTTCCATCGCTGACTCCAGCGCGGCCTGCACCATGCGTTCGCTCTCGGCATCGAGCGCGCTGGTGGCTTCGTCGAGCAGCAGCAGCGGCGGGTTCTTCAGGATGGCCCGCGCGATGGCGATGCGCTGGCGCTGGCCGCCCGACAGCCGCACGCCGCGTTCACCCAGGAAGGTGTCGTAGCCCTCGGGCAGCGCCTGCAGGAAGTCGTGCGCGAAGGCAGCGCGCGCCGCCGCGTGCACTTCATCGGCGCTGGCCTCGGGCCGGCCGTAGCGGATGTTCTCGAAGGCGCTGGCCGAGAAGATCACCGCGTCCTGTGGCACGAGGCCGATGCGGGTGCGCAGGTCGTGCAGCGCGAGCGCATCGAGCGATGCGCCGTCGAGCACGATGCGGCCCGACTGCGGGTCGTAGTAGCGCAGCAGCAGCTGGAACACCGTGCTCTTGCCTGCGCCGCTCGAGCCCACCAGCGCCACGGTTTCGCCGGGCGCGATGTCCAGGCTGAAATCGCGCAACGCCGGCGTGCCCGGCCGCGAGGGGTAATGAAAGGTGATCGCGTCGAAGCGGATGGCGCTGCCTGCGGCGGGAACCGGCGCGACCGCCGGCCGTGCGGGTGAGGCGATGGCCGTGGGCGCATGCAGCAGTTCCATCAGGCGCTCGGTGGCGCCGGCGGCGCGCAGCAGGTCGCCGTACACCTCGCCGAGCACTGCTGTCGCACTTGCGAGGATCGCCACGTAGACCACGGTCTGGCCCAGGTGGCCGGCCGTGATGTCGCCGCGCAGCACGGCCTGCGTGCCTTCGTACAGGCCCCAGAGCAGGGCGGCCGAGGTGGCGATGATGATGAAGGCCACGAGCACCGAGCGCGCGCGCGTGCGGCGCACGGCGGTCTGGAAGGCGTTCTCGGTCGAGCCGTTGAAGCGGTCGGCCTCGCGGCCTTCGGCCGTGTAGCTTTGCACCACCGGAATCGCGTTCAGCACCTCGGCCGCGATGGCGCTCGAGTCGGCCACGCGGTCCTGGCTGGCGCGCGACAGCTTGCGCACACGGCGGCCGAACCACATGCTCGGCAGCACCACCAGCACGAGGATGCCCAGCACCTGCACCATCACATAAGGGTTGGTCCAGACCAGCACCGCCAGCGCGCCCACGCCCATGACGGCGTTGCGCAAGCCCATGCTCAGCGACGAGCCGACGACCGTCTGCACGAGCGTGGTGTCGGCCGTGAGGCGCGACAGCACCTCGCCGGTCTGCGTGGTCTCGAAGAAGGCCGGGCTCTGCTGCAGCACATGGCCGTAGACCGCGTTGCGCAGGTCGGCCGTGACGCGCTCGCCGAGCCAGCTCACCGTATAGAAGCGCGCGGCCGAAAACAGACCCAGCGCCACGGCCACCGCGAAGAGGGCGCCGAAGTGCTCGCGCAGCGCCATGGTCTGCGCGCCCTTGTCGGCGCTGACCAAGCCGCCGTCAATCAGACTGCGCAAGGCGATAGGGAACGCCAGCGTCGTGACGGCCGCCATCACCAGGAAGACCCCCGCCAGGACGATCTGCACGCGGTAGGGGCGAAGGAAGGGGCGCAACCCCGACAGCGAGCGGGGCGAACCCTTGGCTGCGGAGGACGACGGAGGGGAAGAAGCCATGGGCGCGGATTCTACCGAGCCCTTGCCTTCACAAAGGTCGCCTTGACAGTAATTGCCATGGCAGCTAATATTTTCCGCATGAGCGATGCCCCCATTTCCCCGGTTCCTCCGACCACCGACGAGGCCGTGCGCGCGCCCGTCGATTTCTATCGCGCCGAGGACTACCGCGCCGAAGAGAGCATCGGCTACCTCATGCGCCGCATCGTCACGTCCGTGGGCCAGACGGTCGGCACGCGCATGTGCGAACCCGGCAGCCCCACCTACCCGCAGTGGGTGCCGCTGTACAAGCTGCACGTTGGCGCCGCCACCACCGTGGCCGAACTCGCCCGCGCCTGCGAGCTCGACACCGGCGCCATGACGCGCCTGCTCGACCGCCTCGAAGCCAAGGGCCTGTGCCGCCGCGTGCGCTCGCTCGAAGACCGCCGCGTGGTCAACATCGAACTCACCGACGAAGGCCGCGCGGCCGCGAAGGAAGTGCCCTATGTGCTGAGCCGGGTGCAGAACGAGTACCTGGCCGGCTTCACCACCGAAGAATGGGAGCAGCTCAAGGACTACTTGCGCCGCATCCTCGACAACGCACAGGGCCTCGCGGCCCGTGGAGAGAAGAATGACTGAGTCTTTCGCCGTGCGCGCGCTGCGCCGCACGCCTGTCGTGGCCGCCGCATTGGCGGTGGTCGCGCTCGCCGGTTGCGCCGACATGGCCGGCATCGGCTCGCACGCCACGCTGCGCGATGCGTCCACGCTCGGCATCGCGGCCGACCCCGCGCGCGCCAATGTGCCCAGCCTCGACAGCCAGTGGTGGCAGGCCTTCGGCGACAGCCAGCTCAACGCGCTGGTCGACCAGGCCGTGGCCGGCAACCCGAACCTGCAGGTCGCGCGTGCGCGCCTTGTGCGCGCCCAGGCCTCGGCGGACATCGCTGGCGCGGCGCTGCTGCCCAAGGTCGGCGCCGACCTCAACCTGAACCGCCAGAAGTTCAACAGCAACTACATCTACCCGGCACCGCTCGGCGGCTCGACGCAGAACATCGGCCTGCTGCAGCTCGGCGCAAGCTGGGAGCTCGACTTCTTCGGCAAGAACCGCAGCGCACTCGACACCGCCCTCGGTGCGGCCAATGCCGCCGCAGCCGATGCCGATGCCGCGCGCGTGCTGCTTGCGAGCAACGTGGCGCGCAGCTACTTCCAATGGGCGCGCCTGAACGAACAGGTCGAGGTGGCCAGGCGCACGCTGGCCCAGCGCGACGAAACCTTCAAGCTGGTGCGCGACCGCGTCTCGGCCGGCCTCGACACCCGCCTCGAACTGCGCCAGAGCGAAGGCGGCCTGCCTGAAGCGCGCCAGCAGATCGAAGCGCTCAACGAGCAGATCGCGCTGCAGCAGCATGCGCTCGATGCGCTCGTGGGCCAGCCCAATGTGTCGGCCTCGCTCAAGCCGCCGGTGCTCGCCGGCGTGAAGCCGATGGCGCTGCAGGCGAACATTCCGGCCGACCTGCTGGGCCGCCGCGCCGACATCGCCGCCGCGCGCTGGCGCGTCGAAGCGGCGACCAGCGACGTGGCCAATGCCAAGACCCAGTTCTATCCCAACGTGAACCTCACGGCCTTTGCCGGCTTCCAGAGCTTGGGGCTAGGCAAGCTGCTCAAGTCGGGCAGTGAGCAGTGGGGCGTGGGCCCGGCCATCCACCTGCCGATTTTTGAAGGCGGGCGCCTGCGCGCCAACCTGCGCGGCAAGTCGGCCGACCTCGACGTGGCCATCGAAAGCTACAACGCCACGGTGCTCGACGCCGTGCGCGACGCGGCCGACCAGGTGTCGAGCGCGCAGTCGATCACGCGCCAGCAGACCGAGCAGCGCGCCGCGCAGACGGCCGCCGAAGGCGCCTACGACATTGCCGTGCAGCGCTACCGCGCGGGCCTGGGCAACTACCTCAACGTGCTGACCGCCGAAACCGCCGTGCTGGCCCAGCGCCGGCTCGCGGTCGACCTGGCGGCCCGCGCCCTCGACACGCAGGTGGGCCTGGCGCGCGCCCTGGGCGGCGGTTGGCAGCCACCCGCCACCGCCACGGCGTCGGCGCCGACGGCCGCCACCCAGAACTGATTTGCTGATCCGCCTTCTTCGGAAAGAACTCCATCATGAGCGATAACAACACTCCGACATCCGCTTCCATCCCGTCTTCCAACGCACCCACCACCGCAGCGCCCGAGGCGCCTGCAAGCAACGGCAAGCGCCGCCGCGCACTCACCGCCCTCACCGCCGTGGTGCTGGTCGCCGGTGGCGGCTGGGGCCTGTACGAATGGCTGGTCGCCAGCCACTACGAGAACACCGACAACGCCTACGTGCAGGGCAACGTCATCCAGATCACGCCGCAGATCGGCGGCACCGTCATGGCCATCGGCGCCGACGACACCGACTTCGTGAAGGCCGGTCAGCCGCTGGTGCAGCTCGACCCGGCCGACGCCAAGGTCGCGCTCGAGCAGGCCGAGGCCGCGCTCGCGCAGGCCGTGCGCCAGGTGCGCACGCTGTACGCCAACAACGGCTCGCTGGCCGCGCAGGTCACGCTGCGCCAGTCGGACATCGCCAAGGCCCAGAGCGACATCGCCAAGGCGCAGGACGACCTGCAGCGCCGCCGCGCGCTGTCGGGCAACGGCGCCGTGTCGAAGGAAGAACTCAACCACGCCGAGACGCAGCTGGCCAATGCCAAGAGCGCACTCGCCGCCGCACAGGCCGGCGTGGTCGCCGCGCGCGAGGCGCTGGCCAGCAACCAGTCGCTGACCGAAGGCACCAGCGTGCCCCAGCACCCCAGCGTGCTGGCCGCCGCGGCCAAGGTGCGCGAGGCCTACCTCGCCACGCAGCGCGTGGCCATGCCCGCACCGGTCGACGGCTATGTCGCCAAGCGCACCGTGCAGCTGGGCCAGCGCGTGGCCGCCGGCACGCCGATGATGTCGATCGTGCCGCTGCACCAGCTGTGGGTCGACGCCAACTTCAAGGAAGTGCAGCTGCGCAACATCCGCATCGACCAGCCCGTGAAGCTCACCGCCGACGTCTACGGCAAGAAGGTCGAGTACACCGGCAAGGTCGCCGGCCTGGGCGTGGGCACCGGCGCCGCCTTTGCGCTGCTGCCGGCGCAGAACGCCACCGGCAACTGGATCAAGGTGGTGCAGCGCGTGCCCGTGCGCATCGCGCTCGACCCCGAGCAGCTCAAGGCCAACCCGCTGCGCATCGGCCTGTCGATGGACGCCGAGATCGACATCACGCAGAAGACCGGCAAGATGCTGGCCGATGCGCCGCGCAGCACCGCCTTCGCGCAGACGCAGGTCTACAGCCAGCTCGACCGCGGCGCCGACGCCGAAGTGGAACGCATCGTGGCCGCCAACCTCGGCCGCGGCGCACCGACGGCGGCCGTGAGCCGCCCGGCCGCGGCCACCGCGGCACCGGCCGCGCACGTCGCCACGCAGGGCCAGCCGGGCTGATCGCAGCGCTGATTCGCTGAACCCTCACAGCCCGCGCCATGGCCACCGCTGCTCCCGCTTACATCGCGCACCCCCCGCTCGAGGGCTCCGCCCGCGTGTGGGGCACGGTCGCGCTGTCCGCCGCCACCTTCATGAACGTGCTCGACTCGTCGATCGCGAACGTGTCGCTGCCGGCCATCTCGGGCGACCTTGGCGTGAGCACCACGCAAGGCACCTGGGTCATCACCAGCTTCGCGGTGGCCAACGCCATCGCGGTGCCGCTCACGGGTTTCATGACCCAGCGCTTCGGTCAGGTGCGCCTGTTCATGGCCAGCGTGATCCTGTTCATGATCGCCTCGCTGCTGTGCGGCCTGGCGCCGAACATGACCACGCTGATCGCCTTCCGCGCGCTGCAGGGCTTCGTCGCGGGCCCGATGATTCCGCTGTCGCAGACGCTGCTGCTGTCGAGCTACCCGCGCGCCAAGGCCGGCCTGGCGATGGCGATGTGGTCGATGACCACGCTGGTCGCGCCGGTGATGGGGCCGCTGCTCGGCGGCTGGATCACCGACAACATCTCGTGGCCGTGGATCTTCTACATCAACATCCCGGTCGGCATCGTGGCCGCGGCCATCACCTGGACGCTGTATCACAAGCGCGAGAGCAAGACGCACAAGGTGCCGATCGACGCCATCGGGCTGGCGCTCCTGGTGCTGTGGGTGGGTTCGATGCAGCTCATGCTCGACAAGGGCAAGGAGCTCGACTGGTTCCACTCGGCCGAGATCGTCACGATGGCCGTGGTGGCCGTGGTCGGCTTCGCCTTCTTCCTGGTCTGGGAGCTGACCGACAAGCACCCGGTGGTCGACCTGTCGCTGTTCAAGCGCCGCAACTTCTGGTCGGGCGCGGTGGCCACCGCCATTGCCTACGGCCTGTTCTTCGGCAACGTGGTGCTGCTGCCGCTGTGGCTGCAGCAGTGGATGGGCTACACCGCCACGCAGGCGGGGATGATCATGGCGCCCGTGGGGATGCTGGCGATCTTCTTCTCGCCGGTGGTGGGCCTCACCGTGGCCAAGATCGACCCGCGCCGCTACGCGACCTTCTCGTTCCTGGTGTTCGCACTGGTGCTGTGGATGCGCTCGAACTTCAACACGCAGGCCGACTTCGTGACGATCATCATCCCGACGATCATCCAGGGCATCGCGATGGCGTTCTTCTTCATTCCGCTCGTGACTATCACGCTGTCGGGCCTCACGCCCGACCGCATCCCGGCCGCGTCGGGGCTGTCGAACTTCCTGCGGATCACGGCGGGCGCCATGGGCACCTCGATCGCCACCACGCTGTGGGACAGCCGCGCGGCGCTGCACCATGCGCAGCTCGTGGAGTCGGTGAACCCGGGCAACAGCGCGGCCACCAGCGCCATTGCGGGGCTGACGGGCAGCGGCTTCAGCACCGAGCAGGTGCTCGGGCAGATCAACCGCCTTGTCGATCAACAGGCGTTCATGCTCGCAACGAACGACATCTTCTATGCCTCGGCCGTGCTGTTCCTGCTGCTGATCCCGCTGGTGTGGCTGGCGCGGCCGCAAAAGGGCGGCGCGGGCGGCGACGCGGCCGCCGGCGCGCACTGACCTCGCACGGCCCGCGCGCATGGACCAGTTCACGGCCATGAAGGCGTTCCGCGCCGTCGTGGAGGCCGGCGGCTTCACCGCCGCGGCCGACGCGATGGACGTGTCGCACACGGTGGTCTCGCGCCACGTCAAGCAGCTGGAAACCGCGCTGGGCGTGCAGCTGCTCAACCGCACCACGCGCCGCTTCGCGCTCACGCAGGCCGGTCAGACCTACTACGAACACACACGGCAGATCCTCGACCAGGTCGAGACGGCCGCGCTGATCGTGGCGCAGCACCAGGTCGAGCCCACCGGCCTGCTGCGCATCAACGCGCCGATGTCCTTCGGACTGGAAGAGCTGGCGCAGTGGCTGCCGGCGTTTCTCGACACGCACCCGCAGGTCAAGGCCGACCTGGTCTGCAACGACCGTTTTGTCGATCTGATCGAAGAGGGCTTCGACGTCGGATTGCGACTGGCGTATGCACTCTCGGATTCGACGCTGATCGTCAAGCGCCTCGCCAGCTTCGAGGAGTGGTGGGTGGCATCGCCCGCCTACCTGCAGCGGCGCGGCACCCCGCAGACGCCCGCCGACCTGGCGGCGCACGACTGCCTGAACTACTCATTGGCCGCGAAGGCCGCACAGCCCAGCTTCACCGCGCCGGACGGCAGCGTCCACACGGTGGATGTCGGCGGGCGGTTGCAGGCCAACAGCGGGATCGCGCTGCGCAGCGCCGCGCTGGCGGGCACGGGGCTGGCGGCGTCGCCGGCGTTCCTCGTGCGTGCCCATGTCGCGCGCGGCGAGCTGGTGCGCGTGCTGCCCGGGTTCCGCCAGCAGCCGCTGAACCTGTACGCGCTCTATCCGCAGAACCGGCACCTGTCGCCGAAGGTGCGCGCCTTCGTCGATTTCGCTGCTGCGCGCTACCTGCCCGCGGACGGGCAGGGCGGCGACTGAGGCCGTTCAGGCACCCGCCTCCAGCAGCCGCAACACCTCGTCGGTCGAACGCACCTCGGCCACCACATCCGACACGCCACGCAGCGCCGCGCGATGCAGTTCGCGGTGGCTCAGCACGCCGCCTTCCTCCAGGTCGAGGTCGCGCGTCGCGCAGGCATCGCCCACGATGAGGCTCTGGTAGCCGCGCGGTGCGGCATCGAACGCGGTGGCCGACACGCACATGTGCGTCATGAGGCCCGTGAGGATCAGCGTCGTGATGCCGCGCGCCTGCAGCTCGGCCTCGAGCGCGGTGCCCGCGAAGGCGCTCGGCGTCGCCTTGCGCAGCACCGTGTGCTGCGGCGCCGGGTGCAGCGCGTCGTGGATGCCGAAGGCGTGGCTGCCGTCCGCGAAGATCGGGCTGTCGGCGGGCGCCACGTGCTGCACATGGAACACCGACATCGCATGCCGGTCGGCGGCATCGATCAGGCGCCGCGCCTGGCGCAGGGCGGCCCCTCCGTCGGGGATGGGCATGCGCCCGTCGAAATACTCGTTCTGGAAATCGATCGCGATCAGCGCCGTGCTGGCGGGGTCAAGGCGACTCGTGGGCACGGCGCCGGTGAGGCTGCGGATGCTGGGGTGCTTCATGCGTTCTCTGCGTGAGTGAAAGAAGGCCTGAAGCGTAGGCAGCCCGCGCGCTGCGGGGTAGAGGCGCCGCCGCACAAGATTTGTGCGGATCGTGACGCGGCGGCCGACGCGTACTGGTCGATTGGACCTGCGAGCGATTGGTCGCTCGGCAACCCCCGTGCGCCCTAGGCGTTCGACGGGCTCGGGCCGTTCAGCTCTTGTCGAACACGCGCCGATAGCGCACGTGGCCGCCCAGTTCTCGCCGCGTCTTGTTGGTCACGAGACGCACAGCGCCGCTGGTCACGATGTCCTCCATCGCCAGCAACTGTTCGCGGTCGGCGTCGGTGAGTTCGGGGAATTCGCCAGGGTGCGTTTTCTGGTACTCCCACACACGCCGCTCCAGGTCAGAGAGTGATCGTGCTTCGTCCATTGGCGGCGGAGGCTGATGCTCTGGGTTGAGGGGCAGGGTGAGCGTCGCGCTCGTGTGCTTGAGCCAGGCGATGTGTCCCCGCGTGACCTCCATCTTCTGCTTGATCTGCTTGATCTTCTCTTCGCGATCAAAGGCCGTCACCGGCCCCACCATGTAGAAAGACGCATGAGAGTCGTGCACCATCTCGTCGAAAAAGCGATCAACGGCTGCGGGCAGCTTGGTGGTGGACGCGTTTGTCAAGAACTCGGCGTAGATGCGCAGGAAGTCCTTCTGTGCGGCAGAGAGGCCCGACTTCCCCGCAGACAACGGCGCGAGATCGGACTCCCTTTTTTCTCGCAAAAGTGCGGCAGCGGCGTCCGATGCAAAGTCGGAGTCGCTTTCGCGGATGTCGATGCGGTCCTGTGCATTGGCACGCTGGTAACTTGGAAGCTTGACCACTTGGCCCATGTGAAGCAGCCGCCAGCGCCAGTACAGTTGCATATGCCCGTGCTGTGCGGCTTCAATGCCGCCGCCCACTCGGCTGCGGGCTGTCCACACTCGGTAAGCGTTGAACAGGTCAATGCTTTCGGTGTCAATCTCCAGATCTGCGACGGTGTTTTTCCCGCCCTCGACCTTGAGAAGCTCTGCTGTGCTCAACAACGGAACCGCACTGAGGCGCGCCTCGTTGTACATGTCCAGCAACGGCATCTGAGAAAGCAGTTTGGCACGTGAGCCCACGGCCTTTCCTTGGCAACCGGGGTCATACCCGCCGCCCACATTCGAGTGGGCGCCCGGGTATACCTTCTCGATGCAGTTGGGCGGATATCTGTTGTCGCTCGTTCGCCCGGTCGAGAGTGGGAAATTGATACGTATCTCGTGCGCTGCGCACAAGTGCACCGTACGCTCCACGCTGGGCACGATGTCCAGTGTGCCGTTGGCCCACCCGCCAAGACCCCGCCAGAAAGGCGAGCTGTCAGCCAAGCCGACGGACGCGACCGAATCGAAAAGTCCCAGAAACTGAAGGCGAAACGGAACCTCCGCCAGCGTGTAGCTGCCGTTCTTCTCTTTCAGGAGCAGGTGGTGCAAGAAGTGGCAGAACGCTCGCGCCTGCGCTGCGCCGCGCGAGAAACCGAATACCGAGAGATTGACCTGCAGCAGCTTCTTCGGAGGCTTGCTTTGCAGGGCTTTTTGCAGTTCCCCGAGCTTGCCACCGGGAACCGCATTTAAACCGGTTGCGCGGCCGACGAAGTAGACCCGTTTGCCGGGCATGTTGGGGCTGGTGCTTCCATCGACGTGCAGCGGTTGGTGCGTGGCCAAATGCCCTGCGTCTTTATCGCTCACAAGCAGTTCGCCCACCACGGATTGATGCATCGCATTGAGCAATTGAATCAGTGCCCAATTGATGCGGGCATCGCCGCCTGTAGCCTTGGCCTTGCCGTCCGGCGTTTCTGTTTTTTCCCCGATCTCTTCGAAGGGCGTGCCCACGCCTGGGACGTAGATCCGGTGGTAGCCGTTTTTCCGGTCTTCCCGGAAAGCGTCGTGCAGCACGACCACATTGCTGTGGCTGCACTTGTTGTGGGCGTTGGGATCCTTGGCCAGTACATCCAATTGGTCGCGTTTCTTGTTGTTGTTGGTGCCGTCAAAAAAAATGCCGACGTGGATCATGGATCCGCAGAGCGAAGCCTTGTCATTGCGGTCGACGCAGCCAGCGGCTGCTGCACGCTGCACCTGCTCTTTAAGGCTCAGACGGCGTTCACCGGGCAACGGGGCTGGAATGGGTTGGACTGACATATTGGGATCTCCCTGTTTTTCTTTCCGCTTATTCGGTGCTTTGCGGCTTTTCCGGGTAGGCCATGCCCGAAGGGTGTTTCTCGTGGTCCAGGTCATAGTTGGTGACGTACACCTTGATGGCATCGTTCGGCAAGAAGAACACTTGAGCTCGGCCACCTTCCTTGCCGTAACGCTCAAGAGGCACCGTCTTGTGCAGCGTGCGTTCTTTCCAGCAGCACTGGGTTTCCTCTTGAAGCGTCATGCTCTTTCGCTTCTCCCACGGTTCGGTGTAGTGGCCGATCGCCCAGCCAACATTGACCGTCAATCCGGGACGCCACTCAGCTGGCAGCGATACGCAGCACGAAACGGAACCACCGCCACCGTATGGTGGGAGGTTGGAGCCGGGGTGGTCGTTCACGCTGTAGCCCTGTACCCCTTCGCTGGTGAAGTTGTAGCCCGTGATGCCCACGATCATGGGCTCTGGCGGCTTTGGCTGTTGGGGCTCGCAACCGCCCGCTCCTGCAAGCAGCAAGCAGATCGCGGCTGTGCGTAGCAGCCATCTCGCAAACAGTCGAACAGGCATGGTTCTATTACCCCCTGGCTTCGTCATTTTTCGACCTCCGGTTTTTCCGGGTAGGCCATGCCCGAGGGGTGTTTCTCGTGCCCCAGGTCGTAGTCGGTGACGTACACCTTGATGGCGTCGTTCGGTAAGAAGAACACTTGAACTCGGCCCCCTTTCTTGCCGTAGCGCTCAAGAGGAACGGTCTTGTGTAGCGTGCGTTCCGTGGAGCAACACTCGATCTGCTGTCGGATAGTCAAATGCTTGCGGGTCTCGTAGGGTGTCGTCCATCGCCCCATCGTCCAGTGAACGGTAACCACGAGATCTGGGCTCCACTCCGCAGGCAACGACACGCAGCACGAAACGGAGCCACCGCCGCCGTATGGCGGGAGGTTGGAGCCGTAGTGGTCGTTCACGCTGTACCCCTGTACCCCTTCACTGGTGAAGTTGTAGCCCGTGATGCCCACGATCATGGGCTCCGGTGGCTTTGGCTGTTGGGGCTCGCAGCCGCTTGCGCCAAGTAGCAGCAGACAAGCCGCGACCAGACGCAGCCACCCAGCGACATGCGGTAGCTCGGAAAGAAAATTCGTCATGTGGATCTCGTTGAGAGGGAGCGCATCAGCCTCTTCGGGTGCCCATAACGGGAGGCTTGGCCTGACGTGCTGCAATGGTCTGCCGGAAATTCTCGATCGCATACCACTCGCCGTCGCCCCAGCGTTCGATGCGCTGGCCCAGGCTGGGGGCGCCGGAGCGCATGTCGAGCCATGTTTGCCCGAGTTCGTTCAGCATTTCAAAACCGTCGGGAACATCCAGGGCGAGCGCTGCGAAAACCACTTGATCGGGCAAACGCTGGAGTCCCAGTGCTTCGGCACGCGCAATGATTTTTTCCAGCCACGAATGGAGTTCGCTCGAACGCCGAGGGGTGTGAGATTCCGGGAGTGCGCGGCGCAGTTCCGCATGCAGGAGATCGGCTTCGGCATCTTCCAGCAACGCTGCATATTGCGCATCATCTATACGGCAACTCTCAGCAGGAACGGGAGAGGCGGGCCCGCCGTCCGAGCGCACCACGCGAAGCGCACACGCCCGGTCGAACCAGACCCATTCCTTGACTGCCCCCTGCAAGATGGCATGCTGCTCGGGACGCAGATGCTGGATCACGCTGGGCAACACGCGGGTATCGCCGACGCGCAGATAGAGTGGCAAATCGTCCTCTGCGACCACGGCGGTCAACCAAGTCAGCGTGCATGTCAAAAGCGCGAGTGAATCTTCTGTGCGCGCGAAGCTCAGTCCAGGTTTTCCCGACAGGGCAAGGCGCAAGGACTCTGCGGAGTCCTTCTCGACCAGATGGGACAGCGGCCACAGCAAGAGGCCCAGTTCTTCATAGTCGGCCAATGCCGTGTTATCGAACGCGCGAACGGGATCGCCGTAGATGGCTTGCAAACGCGTCAAGCCCTCCGCACCAAGAATGGCGCCGTCTACGACCGCCCATATCGTGTCCCTGGGCGCCTTGGACGCGACTCGCTGATGCCATTCCACGAGGGATTGAATTTTTTCGACCGGCAGCGGGTCTTGCAGGTACACGCGTTCCATCAGCGGCGCCCCATCGGCGAAGCCGCGGCCAAGGCCTTGAGCAGGCACTCCTTGCAAACCGCCTCGGCGAACTTGAACTCTGGCAAGGGTAGGCTCCGAGGGCCGAGCAGCGAATGCGTGGTGGCATGCTCGACCCATGCACCTTTGGTCCCGTGCGTGATGCCTTCCGCCTTCCAGTGGCTGAAACTACCGCCGCCGTTGACAATGACTTCTTCCTTGGCGGTGATTTCGATGCGGTTGGCGGTGAGGGTGATATCCAGCTTGGCGAGCAGCTTGAGATTCTTCTCCAGTGCCTGGATGTCGATGTCAGCCTGGGCCGCGACCAAGCGCATGCCGGCCTTGTAGGCAAACAAACGAATCGCACCCTTCACGCTTGCGAACAAGCTGGCACCTGCACTCAGGCTGGTATGCCGGGCGCTGGTCAGCGCGATATGTTCTCCGCTGGCCACATGCGTGCTGCCCGGTGTGCTGGTTTCGATGCCAGCTGGGCTTGCCAGTACCAGATGCGGTGCGCCCAGTTCGGGGAAGCCGGCCTCGTTGCCAGCCCGTGACCCGAGTCCGGCAATGTCTTCGTTCTGCGATTTCAGGACAGCGGTGACATCGCTCTGGTCGCTGCCCGTGTCTTGCGCTCTGGCTTGTTGCGCGGCATCCGCAAGGCTCTCATGCTGCTCGCGGGCCTGCGTGAGACGGGTGATCGTCTCGCCGAGATCCTTGACATGCCTCATGGCATTGTTTCGCGCCTCGGTGGTAATGAGCAGGCCGTCCTTGGCGCGAATCGCCCCATGTCCATCGGTGCGGAGTTCAAAGCCTTCGCCCCTGGCGTCTTTGCGGCCGGCGTTGTCTTCGACGCGGGTGATGTGACCCAGGCTCAACGAACTGTGCTGGTGATCACTCTTGAGTTGCGCCTGGATCTTTCCATGGGTGTCGTCCAGCACCATGTGGTTGCTGCGCCCGGCTGCGCTGTTGCCGCCGCCTTCGGTGAGTTCTCGGCTTCTGAAGCCCGACAATGCGCTTTGCTCCGGCAACCGCCAGGGCGGCGTGTTCATCTGGTTGGGCACGCGTCCGGTGCAGATCGGGAGATCGGGGTCTCCACCGTAGAACTCGACAATCACTTCCTGCCCGATGCGTGGCAAGTGGATGCCACCCAACTGATTACCAGCCCAAGGCGAACTGACACGCAGCCAGCAACTGCTGTGCTGGTTCTTTTGGCCGAATCGATCCCAGGGGAATTGAACCTTGATGCGGCCGAGATCATCGGTCCACAGGTTCTCGCCTTCGGGGCCAACCACCAGTGCGGGTTGCGGGCCACCAGTCTTTGGCTTGGCGCGTACCGGGATCGGCCGCAAGGGCTGACTCGTCGGATGGGCCGTGAAGTCGACGTGCACCTGCCATTGCTGTTGTCGCTCTCGTGTGGCATCCCGGTTCTGGCTGTCTTGCCCAACGTTTTCGATGACGAAATGGGTGTCGAGGACGAGGTGCTCGGTGTTGGCTCTCTCGCGTGGGTGCCTGCGCAACCGGAACGTGCGGCCTGGCACGATGCTGCGCAGATTGCCGCTGGCCTGTGCGCGCTCGCCGTGCGTGCGCAGGGTCTGCATCCGCAGCAGGGCGATCAGCCGGCCTTCGTCTTGAGGATCGTTGGATTCGGCAATGCCGGCGCGAGGTTGGGCATAGTGACTCCCGGCGTGGTCGGCGTGCCACTCGTAGACCTCGCCTTCGGCCTGACCAGTCGGTCGGGGGGCCTTGCGCCCTGCGCTCAAGTCGGCCCGTGGTCGGGTGTAGTCATAGTCGCGGGTGGCGTATTGACCGCTTGTGAGATGGCTGTGGGGAACGAAGCTGCTGATGTACTCGGCATCGGTCTTCCAGCCGGGCGCGTGGTACTCGATCTCGTGGTAAGCCTCGCTGTCGGCCGGCCTGTAGGCGCCCATGGCGTCGCTCAGGATCAGCCGATGCTTGTCTGCGGAATGCTCGAAGTGATAGCTCAGACCCCATTCCTCGCACAGGCGGCTGAAGAAATCGAAGTCCGTCTCGTTGAATTGAGTTTGAAAATCACGAGGTGGATAGGTCTCGAACAGGCGCTTGTCGACAGGGAATGGATAGTCGGCCAGTAGTTCGTCGAGGATCTGGACAACGGTCATGTCCTGGAAGATCTTGCAGTTGGTCGTCAGGGTGGCCAAATGCAGCCAGGGACGAAGCGTCAGCTTGTACTGGACGTGTCGGCCTTCCTCGCCCCAAACGGAAGCATCGGTGATCAGGGCATTGATCTGCCGCACGCCGGATCCGATGTGATCGGTGTCCGAGCCCGTGGCGCCGAAAGAGCGGGTTCCGGAGCCGTCGAGTTCGATCATGCAGTTGATCTCGCGACCGATCAACGCATCGAGGTCGAAGTTGGCCGCCTCGCTCGCGCCGAGATTCAGGGCATCGGGTGTCTTGAGAAGCAACTCATAGGCGAACAGGCTGTTCATGCCTTCCTGGCCCGCGAGCCGTATGGGGGCCAGCGTCGGAACGCCGTCAAACAATGGAATGGCGGTGCTGGAAATGGAGAGGGTGTGAGGCACGTGCGGCAGACCGGGGTGAGGAGTCTGCGGAGTCTGCTGCCCCCGCCGTTCCGGTTCTGCAAACAATGGTGAAACACCCGGCATGTCAGGAGCTTGGCTCAGCGGATTGCGAAAAATTCACGCGACTCGGCATCGCGGGGCGCACAAGAGGCCCAAACGCGAGGTCGGCTAGCAGAAGCTACGGCGACTGGAGAGCGGTCTACTGCATGCCGTGGCCCAGCGCCCTCAACACGTCATGGCACGCGCCCATCGTGTGGTAATCGGTCTTTCCGGCCGGGCTCTTCTCGTCGCTGATCTTCGCGTTCTGCGGCGTGAGGACCCGGTACCACGCACCGTGCGTGTGGTCGACGAAATGGTCCCAGCTGTAGGCCCAGATCCGGTCGTACCAGTCCCAGTAGCCCGCGTCGCCCGTGCGCGCCGCGAGCAGGGCGGCGGCGGCGAAGCTTTCGGCCTGCACCCAGAAGTACTTGTCGCCGTCGCACACCGCGCCGTCGGGCCCGAAGCCGTAGACCAGTCCGCCATGCGTGGTGTCCCAGCCGCGCTGCATCGCGGTGTCGAAGAAGTGGCGCGCGCGCGGCACGATCCATTCGGTGCCGGGCGCGTCGGGGCCCAGGTGGCTGTCGAGCTGAAGCAGCAGCTTGGCCCACTCGGTGAGGTGACCGGTCTGGAAACCCCAGGGCCGGAAGATGTTGGTCTTGTCGCCGCGGTTGTAGTCCCAGTCGACCGACCAGTCCTCGCGGTAGTGCTCCCACACCAGCCCGTCGGCGAGCGCGGCCTGCCGGCCCGTGATGCTTTCGGCCAGCGTGCGTGCACGCTCGAGGTAGAAGGGCTCGCGCGTGGCGTCGTAGGCCGCGAGCATCGCCTCGCAGGCGTGCATGTTGGCGTTCTGGCCGCGGTAAGGGCCGACCTGCCAGCTTGGCGTGGCCTCGTCGGCGTACAGCTGGTGCGCGGGCTCCCAGAAATGCTGTTCCATCAGGTCGCGCGTGCGCGCGAGGCCGGCGCGCGCTTCCTCGACGCCGGCCATCAGCGCATGCGCGTGCGCGAGCAGCACGAAGGCCAGGCCGTAGCAGTGCTGCGTGCCGTCCTGCACGGTGGCTTGATGGCCATCCCAGTCGATCTGCCATGCATAGCCACCATTCGGCTGCGCATGCGCGGTCTGCAAAAACGTGAGGCCGTGCCGCACCGCCGCGAGGTCGTCGGGCTGGCCGAAGCGGCGCCACGCCATCGCGTGGTTGAACACGAAGCGCGTGCTGCTCACGAGGTGGCGCGTGCGGCGGTCGTACACCGTGCCGTCGTCCTTGAAGAAATGGAAGAAGCCGCCCGAGGCATCGCGGCTGCGCGGCGCATAGAACGCCAGCGTGTGTGCGATGTGGCCTGTGAGGAATTCGGGCGAGCGGAAGTTCGGCTGGTTCGGCATGGCGGTGATGGATTCAATCCGGGTGAAAGAGCATCGTTGCAGTGCAGCGAGCGCGCAAGTTTTTCGCGAAGGGCGCATGCATGGTCGAGCGCCTCATGCCTGTGCGCGTGCAGGCATCGCGCGTTCGCAGGTGTGCGTGTTGCAGTGCGCAATGTCGTCGGGACGACAGTCGCTCGCGCAGAGGCCGCGCACTCTGTGAATGGTTGCAGTGCAGCATAGGCATTTGCCCCAGTATGCAATTGCATAGCGGCCCCCAACAATCGGTCCGCGCTCGATGGTGGCGCGTTGAGATGGACCGCATGACCGATTTCTTTTTTCCGCACACGGACGACGCCGCGAGATGAGCGACGTCATTCTTGAAACACGCCAGCTCACCAAGGAATTCAAGGGATTCACCGCGGTCAGCAAGGTTGACCTCTCGGTGAAGCGCGGCTCGATCCACGCGCTCATCGGCCCCAACGGTGCCGGCAAGACGACCTGCTTCAACCTGCTCACGAAGTTCCTCGAGCCGACCGCCGGCACGATCCTGTTCAACGGGCACGACATCACGGGCGAACGCCCGGCGCAGATCGCGCGACGCGGCGTGATCCGCTCGTTCCAGATCTCCGCGGTGTTCCCGCACCTCACGCTGCTCGAGAACGTGCGCCTGGGCCTGCAGCGCAAGCTCGGCACCTCGTACCACTTCTGGAAGAGCGAGAAGTCGCTCAAGCCGCTCGATGCGCGCGCCCGCGAACTGCTCGCCGAGGTGGGCCTCGAAGACCTGGCCGACGAACAGACCGTGAACCTGCCCTACGGCCGTAAGCGCGCGCTCGAGATCGCCACCACGCTGGCCATGGAACCCGAACTGATGCTGCTCGACGAACCCACGCAGGGCATGGGCCACGAAGACGTGCACCGGGTGGCCGAGCTCATCAAGCGCGTGTCGGCCGGACGCACCATCCTGATGGTCGAACACAACATGAGCGTGGTCTCGACCATTGCCGACACCATCACGGTGCTGCAGCGCGGCGCCGTGCTGGCCGAAGGCCCGTACGCCGAAGTCTCGAAGAACCCGCAGGTGATGGAGGCCTACATGGGCACCACCGACGGCCAGATGCAGGGGGCGCACTGATGACCGCTGCATTGGAGATCAAGGGCCTGCAGGCCTGGTACGGCGAATCGCATGTGCTGCACGGCGTCGACATGGTCGTGCAGCCGGGCGAAGTCGTCACGCTGCTGGGCCGCAACGGCGCGGGCCGCACGACGACGATGCGCGCCGTGATGGGACTCACCGGCGCCCGCAAGGGCAGCATCAAGGTCAACGGCGTCGAGACCATCTCGATGGCGACGCACCGCATCGCGCACCTGGGCATCGGCTACTGCCCCGAAGAGCGCGGCATCTTCGCCAGCCTCTCGTGCGAAGAAAACCTGATGCTGCCGCCCGAGCTGAAAGGCGCGGGGCCGGGCATGTCGGTCGACGAGATCTACGCCATGTTCCCCAACCTCGCGGAGCGCCGCCACAGCCAGGGCACGCGCCTGTCGGGCGGCGAGCAGCAGATGCTGGCCGTGGCGCGCATCCTGCGCACCGGCGCCAAGCTGTTGCTGCTCGACGAGATTTCCGAAGGCCTGGCGCCGGTCATCGTGCAGGCGCTGGCCCGCATGATCACCACGCTGCGCGCCAAGGGCTACACCATCGTCATGGTCGAGCAGAACTTCCGCTTCGCCGCGCCGCTGGCCGACCGTTTCTACGTGATGGAGCACGGCCGCATCGTCGAGAAATTCGGTGCGTCCGAACTCGAAGCCAAGATGCCCGTGCTGACCGAGCTGCTCGGCGTCTGAGTTCTTTCACCCCTTCTTGCTACTGCCGGAGACATCCATGAAAAATCAGCTCACCGCTTTCGCCCTGGCTTTCACTGCACTGGCGCTCGCAGCGTCCGCGCAGGCGCAAGGCCAGGACAAGATCAAGATCGGCTTCATCACCGACATGTCGAGCCTGTACGCCGACCTCGAAGGCAAGAACGGCGCGCTGGCGATCCAGATGGCCATCGACGACTTCGGCGGCAAGGCGGCCGGCAAGCCGGTCGAGCTGCTCACGGTCGACCACCAGAACAAGCCCGACATCGCCGCCTCGAAGGCGCGCGAGTGGATCGACACGCAAGGCCTGAGCATGGTCTTCGGCGGCACCAACTCGGGCGTCGGCCTGGCGCTGGCCAAGGTCGCGGCCGAGAAGAAGCGCGTGTACTTCAACAACGGCGCGGCCTCGTCGGTGCTCACCAATGAACAGTGCTCGCCCTACACCGTGCACTACGCCTACGACACCGTCGCGCTCGCCAAGGGCACCGGCGCCGCGGTGGTCGACGGCGGCGGCAAGACCTGGTTCTTCCTGACGGCCGACTACGCCTTCGGCCATGCGCTCGAAGCCGACACCTCCACCGTCGTGAAGGCCAAGGGCGGCACGATCGTCGGCGCGGTGCGCCACCCGCTCAACGCGTCCGACTTCTCGTCGTTCCTGCTGCAGGCGCAGAACTCCAAGGCGCAGATCCTCGGCCTGGCCAATGCGGGCGGCGACACCGTCAACAGCATCAAGGCGGCGAAAGAATTCGGCATCGGCAAGACCATGAAGCTGGCCGGCCTGCTGATCTTCCTGAGCGACGTGCACAGCCTGGGCCTGAAGAACACCGAAGGCCTGCAGTTCACCACCAGCTGGTACTGGGACCTGAACGACGAGACCCGCAAGTTCTCCAAGCGCTTCTTCGACAAGACCAAGCGCATGCCCACCGAAATCCAGGCCGCCGACTACTCGGCCACCATGACCTACCTCAAGGCCGTGGACGCGGCCAAGACCGACGATGCCGACAAGGTCATGGCCGAGCTCAAGAAGATGAAGATCAACGACTTCTTCGGCTCCGGCCAGATCCGTCCCGACGGCCGCTACGTGCACGACATGTACCTGATGCAGGTCAAGTCGCCCGCCGAATCGAAGACGCCGTGGGACTACTACAAGCTCGTGAAGAAGCTGCCCGGCGACACCGTGTTCACGACCAAGGCCGAGTCCAAGTGCACGCTCTGGAAGTGACACCACCGAACACCCCACAGGAACACCATTCATGAAGACCACCACATTCGCTCTCTCCGCCGTTTTCGCCGCCGCCGTGCTGGCCGCCGGTGCCGCCCAGGCGCAGGACAAGGTCAAGATCGGCTTCATCACCGACATGTCGAGCCTGTACGCCGACGTCGAAGGCAAGAACGGCGCGCTGGCGATCCAGATGGCCATCGACGACTTCGGCGGCAAGGTCAACGGCATGCCCATCGAGCTGCTCACGGCCGACCACCAGAACAAGGCCGACATCGCCGCCTCGAAGGCGCGCGAGTGGATCGACACGCAGGGCCTGACCATGCTGTTCGGCGGCACCAGCTCGGGCACCGGCCTGGCCATGGCCAAGGTGGCGCACGAGAAGAAGCGCGTCTTCATCGTCAACGGCGCGGGCAGCTCGGCGCTCACCAACGAACAGTGCACGCCCTACACCGTGCACTACGCCTACGACACCGTGGCACTCGCCAAGGGCACCGGCTCGGCCGTGATCGGCCGCGGCGACAAGAGCTGGTACTTCCTGACGGCCGACTACGCCTTCGGCCAGGCGCTCGAAGCCGACGCGACCAAGGTCGTGAAGGAAAAGGGCGGCACCGTCCTGGGCAGCGTGAAGCACCCGCTGAACACGTCCGACTTCTCGTCGTTCCTGCTGCAGGCGCAGAACTCCAAGGCGCAGGTGCTGGCGCTGGCCAATGCCGGCGGCGACACCATCAACAGCATCAAGGCCGCGAAAGAGTTCGGCATCACCAAGAACATGAAGATGGTGGGCCTGCTGGTGTTCGTGACCGACGTGCACAGCCTGGGCCTGAAGAACACCGAAGGCCTGCTGCTCACCACCAGCTGGGACTGGAACCTCGATGACAAGACGCGCGCCTTCGGCAAGCGCTTCTTCGAGAAGACCAAGCGCATGCCCACCGACATCCAGGCCGCCGACTACTCGGCCACCATGACCTACCTGAAGGCCGTGCAGGCCTCCAAGACGGTCGATGCCGACAAGGTCATGGCCACGCTCAAGTCCACGCCCATCGACGACTTCTATGCCAAGGGCAACATCCGCGCCGACGGCCGCTTCGTGCACGACATGTACCTGGTGCAGGTCAAGTCGCCGGCCGAATCCAAGCAGCCGTGGGATTACTACAAGGTGATCCAGAAGCTCAAGGGCGAAGAAGTCTTCACGACCAAGGCCGAAAGCCGCTGCGCCCTCTGGAAGTGACCTCCCGCGGGCGTCCTTGCGGCGCCCGGGTTCGTTGAAACGCTTATGAACATTTCCCTTCCCGCCTTGTTGAGCCAGCTCCTTCTGGGGCTGGTCAACGGCTCGTTCTACGCCATCCTGAGCCTCGGGCTGGCGGTGATCTTCGGTTTGCTCAACGTCATCAACTTCGCGCACGGCGCGCTGTTCATGCTCGGGGCCGTCCTCACCTGGATGGCCATGGAGTACCTGGGCGTCAACTACTGGGTGATGCTGATCGCCGCGCCGATCCTCATCGGCCTGTTCGGCGTGGTCATCGAGCGGTTGCTGCTGCGCTGGATCTACAAGCTCGATCACCTCTACGGCCTGCTGCTCACGCTGGGCCTCACGCTGCTGATCGAAGGCGTGTTCCGCTCGGTCTACGGCGTGTCGGGGTTGCCCTACGACGCGCCCGACGCGCTGTCGAGCGCCACCGACCTGGGCTTCATGGTGCTGCCCAACTACCGCGCCTGGGTGGTCGTGGCGTCGCTGGTGATCTGCTTCGCGACCTGGTACGTGATCGAGAAGACCCGCCTGGGCGCCTACCTGCGCGCCGGCACCGAGAACCCGCGGCTCGTGGAAGCCTTCGGCGTCAACGTGCCGCTGATGATCACGCTGACCTACGCCTTCGGCTGTGCGCTCGCCGCCTTCGCCGGCGTGCTGGCCGCACCGGTGATGCAGGTGTCGCCGCTGATGGGGCAGAACCTCATCATCGTGGTCTTCGCAGTGGTCGTGATCGGCGGCATGGGCTCCATCATGGGCGCCATCCTCACGGGCCTGGGCCTGGGCGTCATCGAAGGGCTCACCAAGGTTTTCTATCCCGAGGCTTCCTCGACGGTTGTGTTCGTGATCATGGTCATCGTGCTGTTGATTCGCCCCGCCGGCCTGTTCGGCAAAGAGAAGTAAGGCGAACGGCATGAACATGAAAAAAATCTCCACTGTCGTCTACGCCTTGCTGCTGGTGGCCCTGGTGCTGGCGCCGTTCTTCGGTGCCTACCCGGTGTTCGTGATGAAGCTCATGTGCTTCGCGCTGTTCGCCGCGGCCTTCAACCTGCTGCTGGGCTACACGGGCCTGCTGTCCTTCGGCCATGCGGCCTTCCTGGGTGGCTCCGCGTACGTGGCGGGCCACGCCATCAAGGTCTGGGGCCTCACGCCCGAGCTGGGCCTCATTGCGGGCACGCTCACCGGCGCCTTGCTGGGCTGGCTGTTCGGCGTGCTGGCCATCCGGCGCCAGGGCATCTACTTCGCGATGATCACGCTGGCGCTCGCGCAGATGATGTTTTTCGTCGCGCTGCAGGCCAAGTTCACGGGCGGCGAAGACGGCCTGCAGGGCGTGCCGCGCGGCAAGCTCTTCGGCGTCATCGACCTGTCGAACGACCTCACCATGTACTACGTGGCGCTGGTCGTCGTCGTGCTGGCCTTCCTGCTGATCGTGCGCACCATCCACTCGCCCTTCGGGCAGGTGCTCAAGGGCATCAAGGAAAACGAGCCGCGCGCGCTCTCGCTGGGCTACGACGTGGGCCGCTTCAAGCTGCTGGCTTTCGTGATCTCGGCCGCGCTGTCGGGTCTGGCCGGTTCGCTCAAGACGCTGGTGCTGGGCTTTGCCACGCTGTCCGACGTGCACTGGACCGCTTCGGGCCAGGTCATCCTGATGACCTTGGTCGGCGGCCTGGGCACGCTGTCGGGTCCCATCGTGGGTTCGGCGGTGGTGGTGTTGCTGGAAAACAAGATCGGCGAACTCGGCAGCTTCCTGGCGCGCGTCACGACCATCGACTGGTTCAACACGCTGGGCGAGTCGGTCACCATGGTCACGGGCCTGATCTTCGTGATCTGCGTGCTGGCCTTCCGCAAGGGCATCATGGGCGAGATCATCGCCTTCATCGATCGGCGTCGCGCGAAGTAGCGACGCAGGCGCCATGACGGCGGCAGACGGTGCCCGCGAGCATCGTCTGCGCCGTCAGGGCGTCAAAGCGAGGTGGTTACCCTCCCTGCGGTGCCACCGCTTGTGCCCCCTGTGCGCGGGGCGCAGAATTTGGCTCCCACTTCGAGGAGCCGGCCATGGCCCTTCCGTACTTTGTCCTCACACCCGATCGGCGCGAAACGCCGCTCAACGTGCTCGGCACGCAGGTGACGGTGCTGGCGTCGAACGCCTCGACGCAGAGCTACGGCGTCACCTTCCAGCGCGGTGACGAAGGCACGGGCCCACCGCCGCACAGCCACGACTGGGACGAGTCGTTCTACGTGCTCGGCGGCGAGGTCGAGTTCCACTGCGACGGCCAGGCTCACCGGTGCGAGCCCGGCACGCTGGTGCATGTGCCGCGCGGCACGGTGCATGGCTTTCACTACGGCAAGGGCGGCGGCCAGATGCTCGAGATCACCGGGAAGGACGCGATGGCCGCGCAGATGTTCACCGCGATCGACCGCGAGATCCCGGTGGGGCCGGCGCCGGACATTCCGAAGCTGCTGGCCGTGCTGGAGCGCAATGGCGTGACGGTCTCCGCATGAGTCGTGCCCCTCATCGGCACTGACAAGCCGACCCTGTCCAAAACCACCGGTTCCCGTGGCGACGCCGCATGCAGCGCTCGGCACAATCATCCGCACCCGGCCGCACAGGCCCACACCGACAAGAAGATGGAGGAGACCCCCATGCGCAGACGACTGCTCGCACTTTTCATGGCGCTCGCGCTGACGGGGTGCATGACCCCGCCGACGCTGCCGCCGGATGCCGGCAAGCTCGCGAAGGGCGCCAAGGTCGGCCTGCTCGTCCGGATGCCCGCATCCGCGGAACACATGCATGTGGGCACGACCGTCTTCAACAACTTCTCGACCCCGTACCCGTTCCCCTGGAACCCCACGGCCAAGGTCTACGAGGCCTTCACGTCGGAGCTCGAGAAGGCGGGCTTCCAGGTGGTTCGGTTGACGAGCTTTGCCACGACCTCCGTCAACGCGCTGGCCATCTTCAAGGACGGTCGCTGGATCGCGAATCCTGCGCAGGCGTGGGCTGCACGCAAGCTGAAGGAGGATCAGATCTCCGCGGTGGTCCTCGTCGAGGCGACGCGAACGCAGGCGCGCATGGAGTGCATCGGGGGCCCCTGCGACGAGAGCTTCATGCAGAACTCGGGCCTCTTCACGCGCGGCATGCTCGCGTCGACGCGGTACTTCGCGGTGCCCGCGATCGAAGCCAAGGTCTTCGTCATGGACCCGCCGCTGAACCTCGCGGCCTACGAGCCGATGCTCTCCCAGCAGCGGCAACGGGTGCGGCAACTGAAGGATTTCCAGGAACCGCGCGACCTCAAGCGGCTGAGCAGCACCGAGCTTGCGCCGGTTGCTTCGGCGATCGACGGCTACGTCCGCGCGCTGTCGCGCAACACGGCGCAAGCGTTGAGCCAGGGCGTGAAGTAGCCCATCGCGCTGTGCTTCGGCTCACAACCGCAGCGGCGCCGCATACCCCGTCATCTCGAGGTACCCGCGCCCCACGCGCTTGCCTTGCTGCGCATCGCGCAGCTCGCTCAAGCCTTCCCAGTACACGCCGCCCGTGGAGCCGCGGCTGTCCAGTTCCTGGTCGTCGAGCAGCGCCTGCACCTCGAAGCGGCCCGCGGGCGTGTCGATGCGCCAGTGCGTGGGGTAGCTCGCGCGGGTGCGCGGGCTGCTCCAGCTGCGCAGGGCGTCGAAGCGCACGTCGCCGGGCTGGAAGATGCGCGCCGCGCCGCCGCGCGGGCGGAACGAGCCACCGGACCACAACGCGCTGCCGTCGCGGCGGCGCAGGTGGAAGGCGGTGAGCGCGCTGCCGTCGTCGAGGTTCATGCCGATCCAGTCCCAGCCCACGGCCTCGGGATGCATCAGCGCTTCGCTCCATTCATGGTCGAGCCACGCGGTGCCGGCGATCTCGAACGGGGCCTGGCCCTGCAAGGTGAGGCGGCCTTGCGCCTGCAGCTGCGGTTCGCTGTAGTAGTAGCTCGCCTGCTCGGGGTCGGGGCCTTTGCGCGACAGGCCTTCGCGGCCCTGCAGCAGCACCGGCTGCGACGGCGCAAAGCGCAGGTCGAGCGTGAACTCGCCGGCCGGGATGCGCGCGGTGTAGGCGCCGCTGCCGGCATCGCGCACCAGCGACCAGTCGCGCAACCGCACGTCGGTGTCGGTTTCGCTGGCCGAGGCCACGTCGAAGCCCGCGCGGGCGATGCGCTGGTCGTGCCGCAGCACGCGGCCTTCGAGGTCGGTGACGGCGGCGTGCGCGAACACCAGCTGCTTGGCGGCGAAAGCCGAGCGCATGGCCTGCGTGGCGTCGACGCGCGAGCGGAAGAAGGTCACCTGGAAGCCGAACGCGCGGCCCGCGGCGGTTTGCCCGTGGCCGGTGATGTACCACCACTCGGTGCGCAGCTCGGGGTGGCTGCCGAAGTCGCGCGGAAACTGCAGCGCCTTCGCGGGCAGGGCCCATCCGGCGTGCGGCGCGCCCGAGGCGGCCAGCGCGGCCAGCAGCAACAGCTGCCGCCGCGCGATGAGGCCGCCGGGTGCGCGCGTGGACATCGTCAACCTGCCACCAGCGCGTCGATGCGTTGCTGCGCCGGCGCGATGTCGCCGAAGGCGTTGCGCACCCAGTCGGCGTCGTGGTAGCTCGGCAGGTAGCGTTCGCCCGCGTCGCACAGCAGCGAAAGAATCGAGCCCTGCTGGCCGGCCGCGCGCATCTCGTGCGCGACGGCCAGCATGCCGACGAAGTTGGTGCCGGTCGACGGGCCGACCTTGCGGCCCAGCAGCGCCGACAGCGCATGCATGGCGGCCACCGAGTCGAGGTTGGGCACTTCGAGCATGCGGTCGACCAGCGTGCGCACGAAGCTGGGCTCCACGCGCGGGCGGCCGATGCCTTCGATGCGCGAACCGGGCGCGGTCAGCGTCGTGTCGCCGCTGCGGTGGTAGGCCGAGAACACCGAGCCTTCGGGGTCGGCCACACAGACCTGCGTGTCGTGGCAGCGAAACCGCACGTAGCGCCCGATGGTGGCGCTGGTGCCGCCGGTGCCGGCGCCCACCACGATCCACGCGGGCACCGGGTGCCGCTCGCGCGCCATCTGCTGGAACATGCTCTCGGCGATGTTGTTGTTGCCGCGCCAGTCGGTCGCACGCTCGGCGTACGTGAACTGGTCCATGTAGTGGCCGCCGCTGCGCTCGGCCAGCGCGCGAGCCTCGTCGTACACCTGCGCCGCGTGGTCGACGAAGTGGCAGCTCGCGCCGTAGAAGGCGATCTGCGCGACCTTCTCGGGCGAGGTGCTGCGCGGCATCACGGCGATGAAGGGCAGGCCCAGCAGCCGCGCGAAGTAGGCCTCGCTCACGGCGGTGGAACCGCTCGACGCCTCGACGATGGTCGTGCCTTCGCGCACCCAGCCGTTGCACAGCGCGTAGAGAAACAGCGAACGCGCGAGCCGGTGCTTGAGGCTGCCGGTGGGGTGCGTCGATTCGTCCTTCAGGTACAGGTCGATGCCGTGCGCGGCGAGCGCGGGCAGCGGCAGCGGAATGAGGTGCGTGTCGGCGCTGCGCTGGTAGTCGGCTTCGATGCGGCGGATCGCGCCGGAGAGCCAGTCGCCGCAGGAGGAGGATGAAGGGGTGGGCTGCATAGCGCGCCAGTCTACAAGTCATGCCCTGTCACCCGGCGGGTGACGGAAAGCGGCGGAAATCGGGATACTGTGCGCTGCCAATCCACAACAAGACAGGAGACGAGAGACATGAAGAGAACGAGCCATCGGCTTTCCCTGGGCGCCGTGTCGCTTGCGGTCCTTGCACTCGCAGGCTGTGCGTCCACTTCGCCGGGCAGTAACACACCCACGCGCCCCGCCTCATCCTTCCCCGTGCCCGGCCTCGAGAAGCCCGCCGAGGTGCTGGTCGACCGCTGGGGCGTGCCGCACCTGTACGCCGGCACGCTCTACGACGCCTTCGTGGCGCAGGGCTTCATCGCCGCACGCGACCGGCTCTGGCAGATGGACCTGTGGCGCAAGCGCGGCCTCGGCGAAATGGCCAAGGACTTCGGCCCCGCCTGGGTCGAGAGCGACCGCGCCGCGCGCGCCGTGCTCTACCGCGGCGACATGTACCGCGAATGGCTCGCCTACGGCTCCGACGCCAAGCGCGTGGCCGAGGCCTTCACGGCCGGCGTCAATGCCTACGTGGCGCAGGTGCGCGCACAGCCCGCGCTGCTGCCGACCGAGTTCGCGCTGCTGGGCTACCAGCCGGCCGCCTGGTCGCCCGAGGACGTGGTGCGCATCCGGCACCACGGGCTCACGCTCAACTTCACGTCCGAGGTCGACCGCGCACGCGCCTTCTGCGCCGGCGCGCCGGGTGCCAAGGCCGACTGGCTGCGCCGCGAACTCGATCCGCCGGTCACGCCGAAGGTGCCTGACGGTTTCGATCCCTGCACCATTCCCGCGGCAGAACTGCGCGCGGCCTACCTGCGGGCCACCGATTCGCCGCGCTTCACCAAGGAGAACACGCGCGTGGGCATGAACGCGGGCGCGTCTTCCACGCCGGTCGCGCTGCTGCCCGGCAGCGCCGAGTCGATGGCCGCAAAGGCCGAGCAGGACGAAGCGGATCAACGCGCATCGCAAGGCGATCCCACGGCCGCCTACGGCAGCAACAACTGGGTCATCGCACCCAAGCTCACGTCCACGGGCCGGCCGATTCTGGCGAACGACCCGCACCGTTCGCACGGCGCGCCGAGCCTGCGCTACATGACGCACCTGAGCGCGCCCGGCATGGACGCCATCGGCGCGGGCGAGCCCTTCCTGCCGGGCCTGTCGATCGGCCACAACGGCACCATCGCCTTCGGCCTCACGCGCTTCTACATGGACCAGGAAGACCTGTACGTGTACGAGCTGAACCCGGGCAACCCCGAGGAGTACCGCTACCAGGGCCGCTGGGAGCCGATGACGCGCGTCACCGAGCGCATCGCGGTCAAGGGCGAGAGCGCGCCGCGCGAGGTGGTCAACACCTTCACGCGCCATGGCCCCGTGCTGGTGGCAGAGCCCGGCAAGCGCCGCGCGTTTGCCCTGCGCGCCGCGTGGCTGGAGCCCGGCATGGCGCCGTACTTCGGTTCGATGGACTACATGCGCGCACGCAACTGGGACCAGTTCCGCGCCGCCATGAACCGCTGGGGCGCACCGGGCGAAAACCAGGTGTATGCCGACAGCAGCGGCAACGTCGGCTGGATTCCGGGCGGGCTCACGCCCATCCGTCCGAATTGGGACGGCCTCATGCCCGTGCCGGGCGACGGCCGCTATGAATGGTCGGGCTTTCGCAACGGCGACGAGCTGCCGTCGGAGTTCAACCCCGCGCGCGGCTATGTGGTCACGGCCAACGAGAACAATATCCCGCCCGACCATCCCGCCGCCAAGAAGGGCGTGGGCTACGAATGGAGCGATGCGGCCCGCGCGCGCCGGCTCAAGGAGCTGTTCGCGGCCAAGGTGGCGGCAGGTTCACGCTTCACCATCGAGGACTCGGAGCGCATGCAGAACGACATCGTCGCGACGCCGGCGCAACGGCTGCTGAAGCTGCTGGCCGGCCAGCGCAGCGACGACGCACAGACCGCCGCAGCGCTGCGCCTGCTGCAGGGCTGGAATGGCGCCATGGACCGCGACAGCGCGGCCGCTGCGCTGTACGAGGTGTGGAGCAGCAAGTTCCTGCGCCAGGCCGTGCTCAAGGCCGGGGCGGGCGATGCCGCCGCCGCGCTTGCCGCGCCGGGCGACAACACGCGCATGGTGCTGTTGCTCGAGAACCCGTCCGGCTGGGTCAGCAACGCGCAACGCGACGCCTTGCTGCTGACGACCTTGCCTGCCGCGATGCAGGAGCTGTCCGCCAAGCTCGGGCCCGACCCGGCGGCATGGAAGTGGGGCGCCTTGCACCGCGCCGAGTTCCGGCATCCGCTGGGCGGCGTGGTCGATGCGGCCACGCGCAAGAAGCTCGAGGTGGGCGACTGGCCGATGTCCGGCTCGTCGTTCACGCCGATGGCCGCCACCTACCGCGCGAACGACTACAAGCTGACCTCGGGCGCGTCGTTCCGCATGGTGCTCGACGTGGGCAACTGGGACGCGTCGCGGGTCATCAACACGCCGGGCCAGTCGGGCAACCCCGACAGCCCGAACTACCGCGACCTGGCGCCGCTGTGGCTCGAAGGCAAGTACGTGCCGCTGGTCTACAGCCGCGGGGCCGTCGAGAAAGAGACGGTGGAACGAATCCAGCTGACGCCGGGGCGCTAGGGGGAGCGGAAATGGAAGAGGGCGCTACCAGTCCTCTTTCACCGCCAGCACCACGTCGCGCCCCGCCGCGGCGCGCCCGGCCATCCACGCGGTGAGCGTGCCCGCCGCCACCACGGCGGCGCACAGCGCCAGCAGCCGCATCCACGGCACCAGCAGGTCCATGCTCCAGTGGAAGCTCTGCGGGTTCACCACCTTCACCAGCACCACCGACACAGCCAGCCCGAGCAGCAGCCCGGCCACCGCGCCGATGGCCGTCCAGGCCGCGCCTTCGCCGGCCACCACGGCCAGCACCTGCCGCCGCGTGAAGCCCAGGTGCGCGAGCAGGCCGAACTCCTTGCGCCGCGCCAGCACCTGCGCGCTGAAGCTGGCGGCAATGCCGAACAGGCCGATGGCGATGGCCACGGCCTGCAGCCAGTAGGTGACGGCGAAGCTGCGGTCGAAGATGCGCAGCGAGGTCGCGCGGATCTGGCCGACCGAGGCGAGCTCGACGGCGCCGTCGCGTGAGGCCTGCGATGCGAGTTCGCGCACGGCCGCTTGCACTTCGGCCTCGGAGGCACCGGGCGCGAGCCACAGCGCCACGTCGCTCACGTCGCGCTCGCCGGTGATGCGCTCGAAGTCGCGCGCGTCCATCGCGATGGCACCGAACTGCCGCGCGTAGTCGCGCCACACGCCGGCCACGAAGAACACCTGCGGCGTGGCCGTGCGCATCGCATCGGCCAACGGCGCGAACGCGGTGCCCGGCTTCGCGCCGTACAGCTCGACCATCGGTTCGCTCACGTAGATGCCGGTCTGACCGGGCGGCACGGGCAGCGCCTCGCCGACCAGCGGCAGCCCGCGCACCACGCCACCTTCGAGGCTGCGCGCAATGAGCGTCACGGCCGGCTGCGCGGGGTCGAGCTGCAGCGACTGCGTGCGCAGCGTGCCGGTGCGCGCCACGCCGGGCAACTGCGCCAGCGCCTGCACGAAGGCCGGCGCGAAGGTCGCGGTGTCGGTGCTGCTGGTGCCGCCGCTGTTGCCGCTGCCGCGCCCGCCCGAGGTGGCGCGCACGTACAGGTCGGCCGGCAGCACCACGTCGAGCCAGTGCGTGACCGATTCGCGGAAGCTCGCGACCATCACCGTGAGCGCGACCGCGAGGCTCAGGCTCGCGACCACGCCGCTCACCGCCACGGCCGCCGTGCCGCGCATGCGGCGCGCGCGCTCGATGGCGAGCATCGGCAGCACGCGCCGCGCGAACGCCGGCGCCACGCGGTCGTACAGCAGCGCGATGAGCCAGGGCAGGGCGGTGATGCCGCCCACCAGCAGGCAGGCCACCGACAGATAGGCCGCCACCGGAATGCCGCCGATCGCCGGCAGGTTGGCCAGCGCCGCGCCCGCGCCGATGAGCCCGAGCGCCAGCCAGTGGTGGCGGCCCTGCGTGGGCGCGGCGCCGAGGCCCTTGAGCGTCTGCGCCTCGGGCAATGCCTGCGCGGCGCGCGCGGGCCACCAGCCGCCCACGAGCGCGGCGACCACGCCGAGCCCGCCGTACAGCAGCGCGGCGGCGCCGCTCCAATGCAGCCGCGGTGCCACGCCTTCGAAGTAGCCACCGCCGAGGTCACCGCCCAGCACACGCAGCGCGAAGGCCGCGAGTGCGGTGCCGAGTGCCAGCCCGGCCGCGCTGCCGATCAGCCCGAGCACCAGCGATTCCGCCAGCACCAGCCGCAGCCGTTCGCGCGGCGTGAGGCCCAGCACGCCGAGCAGCGCGAACTGCTGCGCGCGCTTGGCCACGCTGAGCGCGAGCACCGAGAACACCAGGAACGCGCCCGTGAACAGCGCCACCAGCGCCAGCACCGTGAGGTTGACGCGGTAGGCGCGCGACAGGTTGCTCACGCGTTCGGCCGCATCGCCCGGCTCGGCGAACTTCAGGCCCGCGGGCCAGTCGGTCGACTTTTCGAGTGCGGCCACGAAGGCCGCGCGGTCGGTGCCCGGCGTGAGCCGCAGGTCGATGCGGCTCAACTGGCCGAGCTGGCCGAACAACTCCTGCGCAGCCGCGATGTCCATCACCGCCAACGCCGTGCCGCCGGCCGTCACGTGGCCCGAGACTGCGAGGCGCTGCCACGCGGCACCGCTGCGCAGTTGCAGGCTTTCACCGGACGCGGGCTGCAGCGGCAACTGCAGCGCCTGGCGCGCCGCCGCGTTGAGGAACACATGGCCGGGCGCGAACAGCGCGAAGCGGTCGGCACCGTCGGCCGGCTGCGGCATCAGCGCGGGCGCGATGGTGGGCAGCGCGAGCGCATCGACGCCGATCACGCGCAGCGGTACCTGGTGCCCGTCGCCACCCAGCGCGAGGCCCTGAAACTCGAGCACCGGGCTCGCCAGCGCCACCTCGGGCCGGCGTGCGAGCCGGCCGAACACGGCCTCGTCGAAGCTGCCTTGCGCCGCGCGCACCTCGAGGTCGGGCTGGCCGTTCACCGAGCGCACCGCGCTGGAGAACTCGTCGAGCGCCGAGGCGTTGATGAGCTGCACCGAAAACGCCAGCGCCACGCCCAGCATCACGGCCAGCACGGCCGCCGCGTTGCGCCAGGGATGGTGGCGCAGTTCCTGCCAGGAGAAAGTCGAAAGCAATGCACGCATGGGGTCATTGTGGCCGCCGTGGCAGGATGGCGGCTGTTCCCACTTCACGTCCGAGGATTCCGACGATGCGGCTTCTGCCCTCCGCCTGGTGCCGCCGTTGGCTGGCACCCTGGCTTCTCGCGCCCTGGCTGGCGGGCGCGGCGAGCGCGCAGCTCGTACCGCCGTCCGCACCCGCCGCACCGCTCTCGCTCGCCAGCGACCCCGCCGTGCTGGCCCGCACCGCGCTCGGCACCGAGCGCGGCACGCTGGTGGTCGGCGTGCTGCGCGGCGACAAGGCCGGCTACGGCATCGCCCACAACCCCGAGCCGCTGGTGGCACGCGCCATTGCGCCCGCCAGCGCGGAGCAGCCGATGTTCGAGATCGGCTCGGTCACCAAGGTCTTCACCGGCCTGCTGCTGGCGCAGGCCGTGGAGCGCGGCGACGTGGCGCTCGACGACAGCGTCGGCAAGCTGCTCGCCGGCCAGGCCGAAGGCGTGCCGCCCGCCGTGGCCGCGATCACGCTCAAGCAGCTCGTCACGCACACCGGCTGCCTGCCCGTGATGGCCGACGGCGTCACCGGCGGCGCCCCGCTGGCCGAGCAGTTCCGCAGCTTCGACCTGCCGATGTTCTGGGCCGCGCTCGCGCGCATCCGCCTCACGGCCGTCGCGGCGCCGTGCGAGGCGCGCTACAGCAACTTCGGCATGGCGCTGCTCGGGCAGCTGCTGGCGTTGCGCTACGGCACCTCGTGGGGCGAGCTGGTGCGCGCGCGCATCACCGAACCGCTGGGCATGAACGACACCGTGATCCCGCTCGGCGACAAGGCCTCGCGCATGGCGCCGCCGTTCGCGGGCGACCAGCGCCAGCAGCGCTTCGACATGCATGCCTACGCTCCCGCCAGCGCACTGCGCTCGACCGCCGCCGACATGCTGGCCTTCAGCCGCGCCATCCTCGCGGGCGCCCAGGGTCCGCTGGGCCCGGCCGGCGCACGCCTGCTCACGCCGCTCGCGCGCTACGAGGGCGCCGAGATCGGCTATGCCGTGATGGTGCGCGGCCCCGAGACCGGCCGGCGCACCTACTACCACGCGGGCGTCACCGAGGGCTATCGCACGCTCTGGCTGCTCGCGCCCGACACCGGCGAAGCGCTCATCGTGCTCGCCAGCAACCAGCGCGCACCGCTGCAACCCGTGATGCTCGCCATCGGCAAGAGCCGCTACCCGGTGCCGACCGCGGAAGTGCCGATCGATCCGAAGCGCCTGGCCGACTACGCGGGCGAGTTTCGCGTCGGCAAGTCGCAGGTGCTGGGCTTCACCGTGCGCGACGGGCGTTTGCTGGCGCGCGAATCGGGCAAGGCTTACAACGGGCTCACGCCCACCGGGCCTGATCGTTTTGCGGTGACGGCGATTGGTGCGCAGTTCGTGTTCCGGCGTGGTGAGGGCGGTGAAGTGAATGGGGTCACGCTGACGCAGGGTGGCAGCCGGCTTGAGGGGCGGCGGGTCGCGGCTGCTGTGCCGCAGGACTGATCCCCTCAGGCCCGTTCCGACATCGCGTGCAGGTACGCCCGCACCGCGCCATTGCTGCTCAACCCGATCGCCCGGTCATACGCCTGCCGCGCCGCCATGCGCGCGCCACCGGCCGCGAGCAGATGCGCACGCGCCGCCCAGAACGGCTGGTAGCTCGCCACCTCGTCCGACGGAATCGCATCGAGCGCGCGCAGCCCGGTTTCTGGCCCGCGCGCATTCGCCA
Organism: Variovorax paradoxus; assembly: GCF_009498455.1. NCBI lineage: Bacteria > Pseudomonadati > Pseudomonadota > Betaproteobacteria > Burkholderiales > Comamonadaceae > Variovorax > Variovorax paradoxus. Next base: position 3,865,919 of record NZ_CP045644.1, read on the forward strand.
GCGCACACGCCAGGCTGACCTGCGCGCCGATGCTCGGACGCAGCGCGAGCAGGCCTTCGTACAGTGACACCAGCACTTCCGGCGGCACCGGTGCGCCCGCGCGGCGTTCGCAGTGGGCCGACTGGATCGCGGCTTCGAGCTGGTACGGCCCGAGCGACTGCATGGCCGACGCTGTGCGCAGATGGTGCTCGGCCTCGGCCAGCAGCGCGTGGTCCCAGCGCGTGATCTCCTGCTGGTCGAGCGGCACGTAGGCGCCGGCCTCGGTGCGGCGCGCGGCGGTGCGCGCCTCGCAGAACAGCATCAGCGCGAGCAGGCCGAGCGGTTCGGGTTCGGCGGGCATCAGGCGGCAGAGGATGCGGCCGAGGTCGATGGCCTCGGTCGTCAGGCCGCGGGGCAGGGCGTCGGCACCGTCGACGTCGTCCCAGCCGGTGCCGTAGGCGGCGTAGATGCCGTCGAGCACGTCGCGCAGCCGGTGCGGCAGGTCGCGCGCCTGCGGATATTCGAACGAGATGCCGGCCGCGCGGATGCGGGCCTTGGCGCGCACCAGCCGCTGGCCCAGCGCGGAGGGCGAGGTGAGGAACGCGCCGGCCATGCGCGCGGCGTCGAGGCCGAGCACAGTCTGCAGCATGAGCGGTGCGCGCGCGGCGGCGTCGATGGCCGGGTGCGCGCAGACAAAAAACAGGCGCAGCCGCTCGTCGGGCACGGTGGCGGCATCGGGGTCGGCCTCGTCCATCTCGCCCGCGAGCAGCAGCAGCGTCTGCGTGGCGTCGTCCTGCACGCGGCTGTGGCGCCAGGCGTCGAGCTTGCGGTGCCGCGCGACGCTCAGCAGCCAGGCGTCGGGCTGCACCGGCACGCCGTCGGCGGGCCAGCGTTCGAGCGCACGCGCGAAGGCGTCGGCCAGGGCGTCTTCGGAGGCCGCGATGTCGTGCGTGCGTGCGGACAGGATGGCGAGCAGCCGCCCGTACGACTCGCGTGCCGCGCGTTCGGCGGCGTCATGTGCCGCCGGAGTGGTCACGTCTGGCTCGTGGCCGCCGCTGCGGTGGCGGTGAAGACCGGCCGCACTTCGACACCGCCGCTGGCGGCGCAGGGGGCGCGCGCGGCCCATTCGAGCGCGGCGTCGAGGTCGGGCACGTCGACCACGAAGTAGCCGCCGAGCTGCTCTTTGGTGTCGGCGAAGGGGCCGTCCTGCACCTGGCGCTTGTCGCCGCGCACGCGCAGCGTGGTGCCGGTCATGGGCGGCAACAGGCCGTGGCCGCCGAGCGCGACGCCCGACTGGCGCACCGCATCGGCATACGCGACCCAGCTGGCGCGGTAGGCCTGCGACGAGGCGTCGTTGCGTTGTTCGAATTCGGCGGCGGGTTGGTAGAACATCAACATGTACTGCATGGTGTTTCTCCGTGAAGGAAAAGCTTGCCGAGCAAGAGCGCTCACCACAATGACGGCCCGCAACCGGTCATTTCGACACCGGAACGGTGCCGAGCAGAAGATTCTTGTCCTGTTCGTCCTTTGGTGCAACGAGAGGCCCCGCGGCTGCGGGGCCCGTTCAGCCGGTGCTCAGGCGGCGCGGGCGTGCACCGCGGGCGTGAACAGCGTTTCCATTTCCTGGCGCAGCCGGTAGGCGGCGGTGGTGGTGTCCATCGCCACGTCGGCCCAGCTCAGGCTCTGGCCCTTCTTCACGGGGCGCACGAGCTTGACGTTGTGCGCCAGCCCGAGCGGCAGGCCGCCCAGTCGCAGCGAGCGCTCGGCCGGCAGCAGCTTGCCCCAGACGGTGTAGCCGCCTTCGCCGTCGAGCATCTCGCCCGCCGCGAGGTCGCGCTTGGCGGTGGCGACCACGTCGGCGTTCCAGCCGGTGGCCACGCCGGTGGGCTCGCCGCGCAGCGCCACGCTGGCGACCGACATGCCGACTTCGAGCCCGATCAGGTGCCAGCGCTTGTAGAGCGTGAAGTAGCGCCCGCTCGGGTCGGTGTGGGCGTTGTATTCCTCGAAGCAGTTCTTGATGTAGTCGGTCTCGGCCTCGACCGTGACCCACACGCCCATGCGGATGTCATACGGAATCTTGCGGCCGTCGGCTTCGAGCGACGAGATCACCTCGACCATGCCCTTGCGCTCCAGCACGCCGCCTTCGCTCTTCGGGCGCGTGACGAAGGGAATGTCTTCCACGCTCGCGGGCGGGTAGAGCAGGCCGTCGGAGGGCACGCCCAGGCCGGTGGCGTTGGCCACGGCCGAGCTTTCGATCGACGGTTTCGAGCCGTCGAGGAAGCTGTTGAACATCTTCGGGTTGAGCCCGCCGCGCTTCGCCTGCTCGGGCGTGAGGCCGTAGTTGCCCCACACCGTCTCGGGCGTCGATTCGGTGAAGTGCGGCAGCCACTTGTGGCCGCGCCCGGCCGCCACCACCGGAAAGCCGCAGGTGCGCGCCCAGTCGACCAGGTCGCAGATCAGCGCGGGCTGGTCGCCGAAGGCCAGCGAATACACCACGCCGGCCTGCTGCGCCTTGTGCGCGAGCAGCGGGCCGCAGAAGGCGTCGGCCTCGACCGTCACGTTGACCACGTGCTTGCCGTGTGCAAACGCATCCAGGCAATGGTCGACCGCGGCAATCGGGTTGCCGGTGCACTCGACCACGATGTCGATGCCGGGCTCGCGCGTCACGGCCTGCCAGTCGTCGGTGATCCAGGTGGCGCCGGTCTTCAGCGCCTCTTGTACCGAGGCGGCATTGCTGCGCTCGGCCTGCCAGCCCACGCGCTCCAGGTTGACGCGCGCGGCGGCGGGCGAAAGGTCGGCAATGGCGACCAGCTGCACGCCGGGCGTGCGCGGAATCTGCGCCAGGTACATGGCGCCGAACTTGCCGGCGCCGATCAGGCCGATGCGGATGGGGCGGCCTTCGGCGGCGCGTTGTTGCAGGCGGGTGTGCAGGCTCATGGTGTTCAGGCTTCCACGGAGTCGATGACGTCGAGCGAGGTGCGCAGCGCGCTCTCGGGCAGGCCGTCTTTCCACGGCACGTCGACGGGGTAGGGCTGGCGCAGGCAGTCGTCGGGCAGCATCTCGATCGGCGTGAAGTCGCGATGCGCGATGTACTCGGGCCGCTTGTGGCGGCGGATGTGGTTGCTGACCGCGCACAGGCTCAGGTACACCGCCACCCGGTTGAAGGGCGAGAGGTTGCTGCCCGAGGCATGCACCAGGCAGCTGTGGAACAGGATCATCGAACCGGCCGGCCCCTTGGGCGAAACGATGCCGCCTTGCGTGCCGCCGGCGCGATCGACCAGCTGGCGGATCAGGTCGTTGTCGACCGTCCACAGCGGGTAGCTCGTGGTCGTGAGGTCATGCTTCGCATCGACCACGCCCTTGCGGTGGCTGCCCGGAATGAACATCAGCGGGCCGTTGTGCTCGGTCACTTCGTCGAGAAAGATCGCCACGTTCATTGCGCGCTCGGTGGGCATCAGGTCGTCGTTGAGCCAGGTGCCGTAGTCCTGGTGCCACTGCCACACGTCGCCTTCGAAGGCCATCTTGCCGTTGATCTTGAACTGATGCATGTAGACCGCTTCGTCGAACAGGTCCATCACCGGCCCGACCATGCGCGGGTGCCGCGCCAGCCGCGCGAAGGGCTCGCTGATGAGGTGCGCGGCGAAGTTCGTGCGCACGGCGTCGGAGCCCTTTTCGCGCACGTTGAAGGCCGCGCGCTTGCTGTACAGGTCGGGCACCGCCTCGGTCAGCACCTTCGTCTCTTCGGGTGAGAAGTGGCCGGGGAAGAACAGGTAGCCCTCGCGCTCGAACTGCGCGCGTTGCTCGGGGGTCAGCTTCATGCTTTGTCTCCTTTTTTAGCGGGGGTTGCAGATGCGGATGCGGATGCCATGCGCGCCAGCTGCTGCGCGAGCCGCTCGGCCAGCGCATCGCTGGCGCACGAGACGTGCTCGTCGCTCAGGCGCGCGGCGCGTTCGACGTCGCCGGCGGCAATCGCGTCGGCAATGGCTTCGTGCTCGTCCCACAGCGATTCGCGCTGCGGCTCGGCCTGCAGCACCGCGCCCATCGCGCGGCGCAGGTGGCGCCAGTGCGGGTCGGCGCTCTGGCCGATCAGCGGGTTGCCCGAGGCGGCGTAGATGGCCTGGTGAAAGGCCACGTCGGCATCGATCATGGCTTCGACGTTGCGCCCGCGCGCCGCGCGCCGGCCGCGCTCCATGAGCTTCGGGTCGATGCGAAAGCGCTGCTGCGCCGCCAGCCGCGCGGCCAGCACGTCGAGTGCGCCGCGCACCTGGTAGACCTTGCGCATCGCCTCGGCCTCGAGTGGCGCCACCAGCACGCCGCGGCCGGGCGCGTCCTGCACGAAGCCGTCTTTCTTGAGCAGCCGCAGCGCCTGCAGCACCGGCTGGCGCGACACCGAAAGCCGCGCCGCGATGTCCTCCTGCGTGAGCCGCTCGCCCGGCGCGAGCGCGCCGCTGCTGATGGCGCCGAGCAGGGCGCGGTAGACCTGATCGACGAGGTCGGGAGCGACTTCGATGCTGAGCAACTGGGCGGGCATGAGGGGCCTTTTCTGAACTCTGTATACAGAGTACGGAGTTCCGGCGCCGGACGCATCCCCGGGTTTTTACCCATCGGGACTGCAAAAAAGGGGGCGCCGCCGCTAAGCTCGATGCATGCAACTCCCTACCTACGACGACGTCATTGCCGCGGCCGCGCGGCTCGAAGGCCATGCCCATCGCACGCCGGTGCTGCAATCGACCACCGCCAATGAACGCTGGGGCGCGCAGTTCTTCTTCAAGTGCGAGAACTTCCAGCGCATGGGTGCGTTCAAGTTCCGCGGTGCGTTCAACGCGCTGTCGAAGTTCGATGCGGCGCAGCGCCAGGGTGGCGTGATCGCGTTCTCGTCAGGCAACCACGCGCAGGCCATCGCGCTGTCGGCGCGGCTCTTGTCGATGCCGGCCGTGATCGTCATGCCCAAGGACGCGCCCGCCGCCAAGGTCGCGGCCACCAAGGGCTACGGCGCCGAAGTGGTCATGTACGACCGCTTCACCGAAGACCGCGAGGCGCTGACGAGGCGGCTCGCGCAGGAACGCGGCATGACGATGATTCCGCCCTACGACCACCCCGATGTGCTGACGGGCCAGGGCACGGCGGTGAAGGAACTCATCGAAGAGACGGGTCCGCTCGACCACCTGTTTGTGTGCCTCGGCGGCGGCGGGCTGCTGTCGGGCTCGGCCCTGTCGGCGCGCGCACTGTCGCCCGAGTGCAAGGTCTACGGCGTGGAGCCCGAGGCCGGCAACGACGGCCAGCAGTCGCTGCGCACCGGGAAGATCGTGCACATCGAAACGCCCAAGACCATCGCCGACGGCGCGCAGACGCAGCATCTGGGCGCGTACACCTTCGGCATCATCCAGCGCGATGTCGACGACATCTTCACCGTCACCGACGAGCAGCTCGTCGAGGCGATGCGCTTCTTCGCCGAGCGCATGAAGATGGTGGTGGAACCGACGGGGTGCCTCGCGTTCGCGGGTGCCATTGCAGCTGCGAAGGCCATCGAAGGCCAGCGCGTGGGCATCGTGATCAGCGGTGGGAACGTCGACCTGTCGCGCTACGCGTCACTGATCAGCTGATTCTTTTTCAGGCCCGGATACCGCTCACTGTCAGGTGCAGCAAGCGGTCCGCACGCGCCGCCGCACTCTCCGAGTGCGTGACCAGCACCAGCGACGCGCCATGCTCGCGTGTCTGGCCGATCAGCAGGTCCATCACCTTCGCGGCGGTGGACGGGTCGAGGTTGCCGGTGGGCTCGTCCGCGAGCAGCAGCGCGGGCCGGTGCACGAGCGCACGCGCGATCGCGACGCGCTGCAGCTGACCGCCTGACAGTGTCTGCGGCAGCCGCGCGCCCATGCCGGGCAGGCCGACGGCTTCGAGCATGTGGGCCACGCGTGCGTCTTCGCGCGGACGGCCGAGCAACATCAGCGGCAGCGACACGTTCTGCGCCACGTCGAGGTGCGGCAGCACATGGAAGGCCTGGAACACGAAGCCGACGTGCTGGCGGCGCCAGAGCGCGCGCGCCTCGCCGTCGAGCGCGCCGATGTCGGTGCCGTCGTGCGACACGCTGCCTTCGTCCCAGCTGTCGAGGCCGGCCATGCAGTTGAGCAAGGTCGACTTGCCCACGCCCGATTCGCCGACGATGGCGACGAACTCGCCGGGCGCGACCTGCAAGCTCACGTGTTCGAAGACGGGCGCGTCGCCGTAGTGCTTGCCGAGGTTGGAGAGGAGCAGGGTCATGCGGGCGTCGCCTCGCGTGCGATGTGGGCGATGTGCTGCACGGCGGTCTGCACCGCGTCGGGCGCATCGCAGGCGATGACGGTGCGCTGCGGCATGCTGCGCAGCCAGGTGATCTGCCGCTTGGCGAGCTGGCGCGTGGCGGCGATGCCGCGTTCGCGCAGTTCGTTCAGGGCCTTGGCATCGGGCGGTGCGTCGCCGCAGGCGTCGAACATGTCCCAGGCCTGGCGGTAGCCGACGCAGCGCATCGAGGGCAGGTCGGGGGACAGGTCGCCGCGCGCGCGCAGCGCCTTCACCTCGTCGAGAAAACCGGCGGCGAGCATGGCGTCGAAGCGCTCGGCGATGCGGCCGTGCAGCCAGGCGCGGTCCTCGGGTTCGAGCGACACGAGCACGCCGCCGTCGACGGCCTTGGCCGCCTTGGTGTCGCTCGCATGGAAGCTCGACAGCGGCTGGCCGCTGCTTTCCCACACCTCGAGCGCGCGCTGGATGCGCTGGCTGTCTTGCGGTGCAAGCCGCGCGGCGGTGACGGGATCGACCTGCGCGAGCCGCGCATGCATGGCGGGCCAGCCGAGTGTGGCGGCTTCGGCGTCGAGGCGCGCGCGCACGGAGGGGTCGGCAGCGGGCATGGCGTCGATGCCGTCGAACAGCGCCTTGAAGTACAGCATGGTGCCGCCCACGAGCAGCGGCAGCGCGCCGCGCGCGCGGATGGCGTCGATGAGCCGTGTGGCGTCGGCCACGAAGGCGGCGGCGCTGTAGCTGTCGCGCGCATCGAGGATGTCGATCAGGTGGTGCGGCACGGCGGCTTGCTCGGCGGCGGTGGGCTTGGCGGTGCCGATGTCCATGTCGCGGTAGACCAGCGCCGAATCGACGCTGACGATCTCGACCGGCTGCAATTGCGCAACGGCCAGGGCCACGGCGGTCTTGCCGGACGCGGTGGGGCCGGCGAGCGCGATGTAGCGCGGGGGAACAGGGAAGCGGGGGGCATGCGTCGAGGGTAGCAAATGGCGCGCGCCGGGCGGCAGCGCGGGGCTTGCTTGCGACGCAGACCCGGTGCTTCAGGCGGCGACGACGGTCGCGTCCCGCATCCGGCGGATGTCGCGCAGCGGTGGCGCACCGAACAGGCGCGCGTACTCGCGGCTGAACTGCGAGGCGCTTTCGTAGCCCACGCGCACGCCGGCCGTGCCCGCGTCGATGTTCTGGTTCAGCATCAGTTGCCGCGCTTCCTGCAGGCGCAACTGCTTCAGGTACTGCATCGGGCTCATGCCGGTCACGGCGCGGAAGTGCTGGCGGTAGGTCGACGGGCTCATGTGCGCGGACGCGGCCAGCTCATCGGCCAGCACGGGCTTGGTGAAGTTCATCTTGAGCCACGCCAGGCTCTGCGCCACCTGCTGGCTCGGCGAGCCGACGGTCACGAGGCGCTGCAGCTGCGGCCCGTGGCGGCCGGCAAGCAGGCGCACGATGATTTCCTTCTGCAGCAGCGGCGCCAGCTGGGGAACGAGCTGGGGCTCGGCCAGCAGCTCCACGAGCCGCGTCACCGTGCCCAGCAGCGTCGGGTCGAGCGCGCCGAGCGACAGCGCGCGCTGGTTGTGGAGCTCCCTGGACGGCGGCGGCAGCGCCATCTCGGTCGCCACCTGCACGATGGCGCGCGCATCGAGCTTGAGCATGAGGCCCAGGAAGGGCTGCGCCGCGCTGGCACGGGTGACGTGCGCGACCACGGGAAGGTCGGCCGTGATCAGCAGCGACTGCCCCGCGGCGTATTCATAGATCTCGTCGCCGAGCGCCGCGCGCTTCTGTCCGCCGACCGTGATGCCCAGGCCGAGGCCGTAGATGCAATGCACGGGGTCGGTCGCGGCGCTGCGGCGGTACAGCGACAGTGCGGGAATGGCGGTGGCGTGGTCGCCGTCGTTTCGGGCAATGCGCCCGACGGCCGTGGCCAGGGCGCCGAGGACGGCCGAATCGTTGGGCTGCGTCGGCTGTAGCACTTCCATCTGAATCCTTTCGGCTGCTTGCGCAAAGTCTATCGGGCGCTTCTCATGCGACTGGCGTTTCCGGCGCAGTCTCGTTGTTTCAGGCAAGAACGCGCGCGGATTGGGCAAGTGGCCGTGGGCGCTTCATCGGACACTGGCCGCCGTGAAGTCCTCTTGCGGCGCGCGGCGCGGGGACCGTGCTTCCCCTCCACGATGATGAAAAAAGAAATGACCCACGACGAACGAAACCCGCACCGCGGCATCGACCGCCGCATCACCGCCTCGCTCGTGGCCGCACTGGCCGTCGGCGTAAGCATCGCGTGGCCCACGCACGCTGTCGCCAGCACCGCGCTGGCGCAGAAGTACGCGTGCATGGCCTGCCACCAGGCCGCCGTGAAGGTGGTCGGCCCTTCCTGGAAAGAGATCGGCGCGCGCTATGGCGACGGCAAGGGCACGGCCGCGCAGCTGGCGGCCAGCATCAAGGGCGGCAGCTCGGGCAAGTGGGGCGCGATGCCGATGCCCGCGCAACCCCAGGTGCCCGAGGCCGACCTGCAGGCGCTCGCGCAATGGGTGCTAGACGGCGCCAAGTGAATCGAATCCTTCAACTCAACCCACGGAGAACAACAACATGAGCGCGCTCCACGTCAACGGCCGTGACCACACGGTCGACGCCGACCCCGGCACCCCCATCCTCTGGGCCCTGCGCGACACGCTGGGCATGACCGGCACCAAGTTCGGCTGCGGCGCCGCGCTGTGCGGCGCCTGCACCGTGCACATGGACGGCCAGGCCATCCGCTCGTGCATCACGCCGATCTCGGCGGCCGAGGGCAAGAAGATCACCACCATCGAAGCCGTGACCGGCGGCAACGACCGCGTGGGCGCTGCGGTGCACGCCGCGTGGGTCAAGCACGACGTCGCGCAGTGCGGCTACTGCCAGAGCGGCCAGATCATGAGTGCGACGGCCTTCCTGCAGTCACTGCCCAAGGGCAAGCAGCCCAGCACGGACGAGATCGACTCGGCCATGGCCGGCAACATCTGCCGCTGCGGCACCTACGCCCGCATCCGCGCCGCTGTGGCCGATGCGGCCAAGACCCTCGCCTAAGGAGCCGACATGCTGCCAAACATCGACTACAACGAACTTCCGCGCGCGCTGCAGCGCCTGATGGCCCGGCCTGAGACCGATGAAGCCGACGAGGTCGCCACGCTGCCCCGTCGCAGCTTCCTGAAGATGGCCGGCGCCGGTGGCTTCGTGCTCGGCGCCTTCCCGCACATGGCCATGGCGCAGGCCGACGGTCCGGCCAAGGCCGGCGGCGCGCTCAAGCCGACGCAACAGCCGTCGGCCTTCGTGCAGATCGCGCCGAATGGCGAGGTCACGGTCACCATCAACCGCCTCGAGTTCGGCCAGGGCGTGCAGACCGGCCTGCCGATGATCCTGGCCGAAGAGCTCGATGCCGACTGGGCCCTGGTGCGCAGCCGCAACGGCACCAACGATGCGGCCTATGCCGACCCGTTGTTCGGCATGCACCTGACCGGCGGTTCCAACTCGATCAAGAACAGCTACACGCAGTACCGCGAACTCGGCGCGCGTGCGCGGGCCATGCTGCTGTCGGCAGCCGCACAGCGCTGGAAGGTCGATGTGGCCACGCTGCGCACGCAGGCCGGCACCGTGATCGGCCCGGGCGGCCGCAAGGCGACTTACGGCGAACTGGCCGAAGCGGCCATGGCGCTGCCCGTGCCCGAGAAGGTCACGCTGAAGAACCCGAAGGACTTCCGCATCATCGGCCGCCCGACCACGCGCCTGGACGCGCGCGCCAAGAGCAGCGGACGGCAAGACTTCGGCATCGACGTGAAGCAGCCCGGCCAGCTGACGGCCGTGGTCGCGCATCCGCCCGTGTTCGGCGCGCGCCTGGCCTCTGTGGACGACAGCGCCGCGCGCGCCGTCAAGGGCGTGAAGGCCGTGCTGCGCATTCCGCTGGACCGCGGTGCCGAGGGCGTGGCCGTGGTGGCCGACGGTTACTGGCCGGCCAAGCTGGGCCGCGATGCGCTCAAGCTGCAGTGGGACACCGCCGCCGTCGAGAAGGTCGACAGCGAGAAGCAGCTGGCGCAGTACCGCGAACTGGCCGGCCGCCCCGGCAATCGCAAGTTCGACGCCGACATGGCGCCGCTGGCCAATGCACCGCACAAGCTCGACGCCGAGTTCGTGTTTCCCTACCTGGCGCACGCGCCCATGGAGCCGCTGAACTGCACCGTGAAGCTGACGGACGGCCGCGCCGAGTTGTGGGTCGGCACGCAGTCCGCCGACCTCGACGGCCAGGCCGCGGCGCGCACGCTGAAGCTCAAGCCCGAGCAGGTGAAGGTGAACGTGCAGATGGCGGGCGGCGGCTTCGGCCGGCGCTTCGTGGGCTCGAGCGACTTCGTGGTCGAGGCCTGCGAAATCGCCAAGGCCGCGCGCACCGCGGGCCTCAAAGACGCCCCCGTGCGCCTGCTGTGGAGCCGCGAGGACGACATCAAGGGCGGTTACTACCGTCCCATGCACCTGCATCGCGCACGCATCGGCTTCGACGCGCGCGGCAAGATCCTCGCGTGGGACCACGTGATCGTGGGCCAGTCGATCACCGGCGGCACGGTGTTCGCCGGCTCCATGGTGAAGGACGGCATCGACGCCACGGCCGTCGAAGGCATGCGCGATCCGTACCCCGTGCCGATGCGCCTCACGGTGCACCATCCGCAGGTCAACGTGCCGGTGCTGTGGTGGCGCAGCGTGGGCTCCACGCACACGGCCTTCGTGATGGAAACGCTCATCGACGAGATCGCCCGCACCACCAAGCAGGACCCGGTGGCCTATCGCATGAACCTCTTCGGCGACAAGCAACCGCGCCACCGTGCCGCGCTGCAGCTGGCGGTCGACAAGAGCGGCTACGGCAAGAAGAAGCTGGCCGAAGGCCGCGCCTGGGGCGTGGCGGTGCACGAGTCCTTTGAGTCGGTGGTGGCCTATGTGGTCGAAGCGTCGGTGAAGGACGGCCAGCCCGTGCTGCACCGCGTGACCTCCGGCGTGCACTGCAATCTGGCAGTGAACCCGCGCAGCGTGGAAGCGCAGGTGCAGGGCGCAGCGGTGATGGGGCTGTCGACCTGTCTGCAGGGCAGCGCCATCACATTGAAGGACGGCGTCGTGCAGCAGGGCAACTTCGGCGACTTCACCGTGGCGCGCATCACGCAGATGCCCGAGTTCGACGTGCACATCGTGCCGAGTGCCGATGCGCCCAAGGGCATGGGCGAACCGGGCCTGCCGCCGCTGGCGCCTGCGTTCGCGAATGCCGTGGCGCGGTTGACGGGCAAGCCGTTGCGCCAGCTGCCGTTCGATCTGGCCTCGGCCTGACGCGGGAACGGAACCGGCTGAAAAGCCGGTTTGGTTTTTAGTTAGATGGCAGCGGGGGCGGGCGGCGTGTGCGCCTGGCCCCGCACCTCTTGCGGCGACAACGCGGCAGAAGGCAATGAAGAAGGCAGCGACGGCTGCGGCGACACCAGCCGCGGCTGCGGCCGGCTGTCTGCCACCGTGCTGCTGCCTTCGGGCTTCATGCGGAACAGCTGCGACAGCGCCGCGCGGTACTGCGCCGCGCCCACCGAGTTGGTGTTGTGGTGCGAGCCGCCTTCAACCAGCACGAACATCTTCGGCACCGTGGCCGCCTCGTACAGCTTGCGCCCGAGCGTCGGGTTGATCAGGCTGTCGGCGGTGCCATGCACCACGAGCAGCGGCGCGCCGATGTCCTTGACCGTGCGAATCGCCTCGAAGCGCTGCGTGATGAACGGGCCGAAGGGCAGCCAACCCCACTTGAAGCTGCTGGCCACGTCGGCGATGGAGGTGAAGGTGCTCTCGACGATGGTGCCGCTCTCGTCGCCCACCGTGGCCGCCAGGTCGATGCCGATGGCGCCGCCCAGCGAGTGGCCGAAGATGTAACGGTGCTGGCGCGGATGGCGCGCGGCGAGCCAGGTCCAGGCGGCGCGGGCGTCTTCGCGCGCCGAGGCTTCCGAGGGCAGGCCCTTGGAGCTCTTGCCGAAGCCGCGGTAGTCGATGGCCAGCACCGAGAAGCCCAGCTCGTGCATGCGCTGGATGCGCGGCGCCGAGCCGGCCACGTTGTAGCGCGCACCATGCAGGTACAGCAGCACGGGGGTCTCGGTGGTTTCGGGCGCGCCGCCGAGCCACAGGCCGTGCAGGCGCGCGGGCTCACCGGTGATGGACGATTGAAAGTCGATCCAGACGTCCTGCATGCCTTCGGTCATCTGGGCCGAGTTGCCCCAGCTGCGGTCGCTGGGTTGAAAGATCCACTCGCGCTGCCGTTCGTCGAGGGTCGAACAGCCGGCGGCCAGAAGGGCACAGAGCGAAAAGATGGACGCGAGGAGGGGCCAGCGTTTGATCATTGCGTGGAGGGACAGCGAAAGTCGGCCGAAAGTTCATCTGCTTGCTTTCTGAAACGCGTCGGCATCGCGTGTCAGCCCTCCCTGTGCGGCGCTCGCCGGCGCTTCGCACGAGACCATGCAACGTGCGTGCCCGCGCTGCGGATGACGCGCAAAAACCCTCGAAAACCCTGAAAACGGGTGCTGACGGCGCTTATCTGGCGCGCGAGCCGCTGTGCTCAGGCCGGTGCCGGCTGCGCGAAATACACCACCATCCGCAGGTGCCGGTGCTCGTCGACCACCAGCGTTTCGTGGTGAAAGTCCAACGGTCCGGTGTCGGTCATCCGTACGCATCCGAGGCCGCGCCGGGCGGTCGCGCTGTCGGGGGTGTCCCACCAGCGGCGGAAGTCGGGCGAGAGTTCTTTCAGGTCCGCGACCAGGCCCGACATGGCCGGATCGTCGGGCGCGATGGCGAAGTCGTAACGGAATTGCGCCAGCAGCCGGGGCGCATCGTCGCGCCAGGCGGGCAGGCGGCGCCGCAGTTCGGGGTCGGCGAACACCATGCGCAGCAGGTTGCGCACCTCGCGTTCGCGCGTGCTGAAGCCGAACAGCCCCTCGGCCGCGGCGTTCCAGGCCACGACGTCCCAGCGCAGGTTGCACACGTAGGCCGGGCGGATCGGCAGGTCGTCCATCAGTTGCTGGATGTGCGGCGTGACCGACACCTGCTGATGGGCCTCGGGCGGCGGAGGGCGCTTGTGGGCCAGCAGAAACAGGTGGCTGCACTCGGCGTCGTCGAGCTTCAAGGCGTGCGCCACGCCGAGCAGGAATTTCTGCGACACCTGGATCTCGCGCCCCTGCTCGAACCACGTGTACCAGGTGAGCCCCACGCCGGCCATCACCGCGACTTCCTCGCGCCGCAGGCCCGGCGTGCGGCGCCGCCCCTGCGAGGGCAGGCCGACATCGGCGGGCGTCAGCTTCCGGCGGTGCCGGGTCAGGAACTCCGACAGCTCGTTCTTGGTGCGGCTGAGGCTGCGTTCGATCACGGCTGTTGTCTTCAGTAATAGGATAAACACTTAAATTGTAATGTGATGATCTTGTCCTGAAGATGGGGCTTCCGTAACCCGACCACGCACCCGGAGGCCCTTTTTGACAGCACCTTGCGACTCACTTTCCCTTGCCGAAAGGCCTCCCGCTGCGAGGCGCGAAGGCCGCGCAGGCGCCCGCGAATGGACCGGGCTCGCGCTGCTGGCGCTGCCGACCCTTTTGCTCGGCCTCGACCTCACGCTGCTGCACCTCGCGCTGCCCGCGCTGGCCCTCGACCTGCGCCCCACGAGCGCGCAGGCGCTGTGGATCGTCGATGCCTACGGCTTCATGATTGCCGGCTTCCTCGTCACGATGGGCACGCTGGGCGACCGCATCGGGCGGCGCAAGCTGCTCATGGTGGGGGCGGCGGCGTTCGGCGTGGCGTCGGTGATTGCGGCCTCTTCGACCAGCGCCAACCAGCTGATCGCCGCGCGCGCCGTGCTCGGCGTGGCGGGCGCGACGCTGATGCCGTCGACGCTGGCGCTGATCAGCAACATGTTTTTGCACCCGCACCAGCGCGCGCTGGCCATCGGGCTGTGGGCGACCATGTTCGCGCTGGGCATGGCGGCCGGGCCCGTGGTGGGCGGCGTGCTGCTGGCGCACCACGGCTGGGGCGCGGCCTTTCTCGTGGCGTTGCCGGTCGTCGGGCTGCTGCTGGTGGCGGCGCCGTTCCTGCTGCCGGAGTACCGCGCGCCGCAGCAAGGCCGGCTCGATCTGCCCAGCGTCGCGCTGTCGCTGCTCGCCTTGCTGCCGGTGGTCTACGGCGTCAAGCAGGTGGCCAAGGACGGGATCGGTGTCGGCGCCGTGCTGGCGCTCTTCGGTGGGCTGGCCTTCGCGCTGCTGTTCGTCCGGCGGCAACGGCGGCTGCGCCATCCGCTGATCGACCTCGACCTGTTCGCCAGCCGGGCTTTCAGCGTCGCGCTGGTGGTGCTGCTGGTCGGGCTCGTCGGTGTCGGCGGGACGATGCTGCTGGTGACCCAGTACCTGCAACTCGTGGCGGGGCTGTCACCGCTCGCGGCCGGGCTGTGGATGGGCCCGCCGGCGCTCGCCATGCTGGTGGCCGGCATCGCGGCGCCACTGCTCGCGCGGCGCATCCGACCGGGCCATGTGATGGCGGGCGCGCTGGGGTTGTCGGTCGTGGGGTATCTGATGCTGAGCCAGCTCGATCGCACGCCGCACGGCATTGCGCTGGTGACCGCCGCGTTCTCGCTGGTGTACCTCGGGCTGGGCACCATCGCCGCGTTGGGCACCGACCTGGTGGTGGGCGCGGCGCCGCCCGAGAAGGCCGGGTCGGCCTCGGCCTTGTCCGAAACGGTGCAGGAGCTGGGCCTGGTCGTGGGCATCGCCACGCTGGGCAGCCTGACGACGGCGGTGTATCGCACGCGGATGGGCGAGCCGATTGACGGCATAACCGTGGCGCTTCAACGCGCGGTGTCGGACAGCCTGGCCGGCGCGACTTCGGTGGCGCGCGAACTGCCTGCCGGCGTGCTGGAGCAGGCGCAAGCCGCCTTCCTCGCGGGACTGAATGCAGCCGCAGCCACCAGCGCCGTCAGCATCGCGGTTCTTGCGGTGCTGGCTGCCGTCACGCTGCGGCATGTCGGCGCAGCGACCGATGAAGGGCTTACCGCCCGCGCATGAACAGCGAATCGAGCTCGCGGATCGACAGCTGGCGCCAGGTCGGCCGGCCGTGGTTGCACTGGTCGGAGCGCTCGGTGGCTTCCATCTGGCGCAGCAGGCCGTTCATCTCGTCGATCGTGAGCTTGCGGTTGGCGCGCACCGCGCCGTGGCAGGCCATGGTCGACAGCAGCTCGTTCTGCGCGCGCTGCACCACGGTGCTCGCGTCGTGCTGGCCCAACTCGGCGAGCACGCTGCGCGCCAGCTCCACCGGGTCGCCGTCGGCCAGCGTGCCGGGCACGGCGCGCACCGCCAGCGTGCGGGCCGAGAAGGGCGTGATCTCCAACCCCAGCGTGGGCAGCACCTCGGCGCAGGCCTCGGCCGTCGCCACTTCCTGCGGCGTGGCCGCGAAGGTGGCCGGAATCAGCAGCGGCTGGCTCGTGATGGCCGCGCCGTCGAGCTGGGTCTTGAGCCGCTCGTAGACGATGCGCTCGTGCGCCGCGTGCATGTCGACGATCACGAGGCCCTGGCTGTTCTCGGCCAGGATGTAGATGCCTTGCAGCTGCGCCAGTGCGCGGCCCAGCGGCCAGGCGTCCTGGTTCATGACGGGGGCCGCAGTGGGTGTCGGGGCTTCGCTCTCCGGCAACCCGACCGGCGCGCGGAACGACATCGCCGGCGCTTCCGTCTGCCACTGCGACGCGCCCGTGACCAACGCATGGCCTTGTTCCTCGGAGCGCCGCGGCCACATGGCCTCGAAGTCGCCGGTGCCGCGCTCGCGCGCCTGGAACGCAATCGCGGGTTGCGACCAGCTCGCGCTCGGTGGCAGCGGCGTCTGCTTGAAGAAAGGCTGCGGCGGCGCATCGGCCGGTGCCAGCGCATCGCCGGCGCGCGGTGCGGCCAGCGCGTCCTCGATGGCGTGGCGCACCGCCTGGTGCACCTCGCGCCCGTCGCGGAAGCGCACCTCGATCTTGGTCGGGTGCACGTTGACATCGACGCGCGCGGGGTCGATCTCCAGGTACAGCACGTACACCGGCTGGCGCTGGCCGTGCAGCACGTCTTCGTAGGCGCTGCGCACGGCGTGCGACAGCACCTTGTCGCGCACGAAGCGGCCGTTGACGTAGAAGAACTGCTGGTCGTTGCGCGAGCGCGCCGCGTCGGGAATGCCGGCACGGCCGACCACGCGCACCGGGCCGCCTTCGCGCAGCACAGAGACGCTCTGCGACACGAAGTCGTCGCTCAGCGCATCGGCCAGCCGCTGCTCGGGCGTGGCGGCGGCGCGCCATTGTTCGATCAGCTTGCCGTCGTGCCAGACCGAGAAGCCCACCTCGGGCCGCGCCAGCGCATGGCGGCGCACGGCCTCGATGCAATGGGCCAGCTCGGTGGCGTCGGTCTTCAGGAACTTGCGCCGCGCGGGCGTGGCAAAGAACAGCTCGCGCACCTCGACCGTGGTGCCCACGGAGCGCGCCACGGGCCGCAGTTCGCCCGTGCCGCCGTCGAGCACGAAGGCGCTGTCGGCGCCGGTGAAGCGCGAGAGGATGCTGAGTTCGGCAATCGCGTTGATGGCTGCGAGCGCCTCGCCGCGAAAGCCCATGGTGCCGACCGTTTCGAGGTCGCTCAGGCTCGCGATCTTGCTGGTGGCGTGGCGGCGCAGCGCCACCGTGAGTTCTTCGCGCGGAATGCCCAGGCCGTCGTCTTCGACCGAGATCAGCCGCACGCCGCCCGAGGCCAGCCGCACGGTGATCTGGCGCGCGCCGGCGTCCAGCGCGTTGTCGAGCAGTTCGCGCACCACCGAGGCGGGGCGCTCGACCATTTCGCCGGCGGCGATCTGGCTGATCAGCTCGTCGGGAGTTCACGGATCGGGCGGCGTTCGGCGGGGGAGGGAGGAGGGAGGGCACTCACCGGAAACATTCTAGAAGCGGGGCGCCGACCGGGCGGCTGGCGGGGTATCGGGGTGTATTTGGTGCGCTTATACCGATCCTCAACCGATCTCATTGGCTTTGGCGAAGGCGAAAACCTAAGCTTCCTCTCGCCAACGTATTCGCACCACAACAAGAACGCACCGGAGACACCCACGACACCGTCATGGCACGCCGCCATGCCGCGCAGGGGGCCGCCGCGCGCGTTCGCCGACCCCCTGAAAGCCGACGCCATGACGACACCCCGCCCCCTGCGCTCCGCCGCCTGGTTCAACAACCCCGAACACAGCGAACTCTCGGTTTTGCACCTGGCCTGGTTCCTGAACTACGGCCTCACCCGCGAAGAGTTGCAATCGGGCAAGCCGATCATCGGCATCGCGCAAAGCGGCTCCGACCTCACGCCCTGCAACCGCCACCACCGCGAGCTGTCGCTGCGGGTGCGCGAAGGCATCCGCGAGATGGGCGGCATCGCGATGGAATTTCCGATGCACCCGATCCAGGAGAACGGCCGCCGCCCCACGGCCGCGCTCGACCGCAACCTGGCCTACCTGGGCCTCGTCGAAATCCTCACCGGCTACCCGATCGACGGCGTGGTGCTGACCACCGGCTGCGACAAGACCACGCCCGCCGCACTGATGGCCGCGGCCACCGCCAACATCCCCGCCATCGTGCTGTCGGGCGGCCCGATGCTCAACGGCTGGCACGAAGGCCAGCGCACCGGCACCGGCACCACGCTGTTCAAGGCGCGCGAGCTGTTCGCCAAGGGCAGCATCGACTTCCCGGGCTACATCGACCTCGTGGGCTCCACCGTGCCCTCGGCCGGCCATTGCAACGTGATGGGCACGGCCTCGACGATGAACGCCCTGGCCGAAGCCCTGGGCATGAGCCTGCCCGGCTGCGCGGCCATTCCCGCGCCGTACCGCGAGCGCGGCCAGATGGCCTACGAAACGGGCCGCCGCATCGTCGACATGGTGCGCGAAGACCTCAAGCCCTCGGACATCCTCACGCGCTCGGCCTTCGAGAACGCGATCGTCGTCAACTCGGCCATCGGCGGTTCGACCAACGCGCCGATCCACCTCATCGCCATCGCCAAGCATGCGGGCGTCGAGCTCAACATCCAGGACTGGGAAACGGTCGGCCTCGACGTGCCGCTGCTGCTCGACATGCAGCCCGCCGGCAAGTACCTCGGCGAAGAGTTCTACCGCGCAGGCGGCGTGCCCGCCGTGGTCGCCGAGCTGCATCGCCACGGCCTGATCCGCACCGACGCGCGCACCGTCAACGGCCACACGCTCGCCGTCAACTGCGCCGACGCGCCCGTGAAAGACGCCGACGTCATCCGCCCCTTCGACCAACCGCTGCGCGAAAACGCCGGCTTCCTCGTGATGTCGGGCAACCTGTTCGACAGCGCGATCATGAAGACCAGCGTCATCTCCGACGAGTTCCGCGCGCGCTACCTGAGCAAGGCCGGTGACCTCGACGCCTTCGTGGGCCGCGCCATCGTGTTCGACGGCCCGGAAGATTTCGAGGCCCGCATCGAAGACCCGTCGCTGGACATCGACGCGAGCTGCATCCTGTTCATGCGCGGCGTCGGCCCCATCGGCCACCCGGGCTCGTCGGAAGTGGTCAACATGCGCGCGCCCTCGCACCTGCTCAAGAGCGGCGTGTCGGCCTTGCCCTGCATCGGTGACGGCCGCCAGTCGGGCACCTCGGGCTCGCCGTCGATCCTCAACGCCTCGCCCGAAGCCGCCGCAGGCGCGGGCCTCGCGCTGCTGCAGACCGGCGACAAGGTGCGCGTGGACCTGAAGGAACGCACCGTCAACATGCTCGTCGATGACGCCGTGCTGCAGGCGCGCGCCCGCGACCTCGAGGCGAAGGGCGGCTACCCGATTCCCGCGAGCCAGACGCCATGGCAGGAGATCCAGCGCGCGATGGTGGACACGCTGTCCGAAGGCATGGTGCTGAAGCCGGCGACCAAGTACCAGCGCGTGGCGCAGACCGCCGGGATTCCGCGTCGGAATCACTGACGTTGTTGTTCAGTTCAGGGCGACGCTCCCGCCGACGGGGAGCCTTGCTCCGCGAATGTCCCCCGGGGCTGCGCCCCTCCTCCTTGATTTCGCTGCGCAAGGCACCCCATCGACGTGAGCGTCATCAGCGCGGTCGTTGATCGGGCCAGCACAACGACAGCGCCCAGTGTGCTCAGGGCACTGGGTGCTTCCCGCAGCGAAATCAAGGAGGAGGGCGAAGCCCGGGGGACATTCGCGGAGGGAAGTACCCGGTGGCCTGAGCACACGCCCTGAACGACCGCACAAGAATTTTTTCAATTCAAAAGAAGGAGTCAGACATGAAGTGGATGAGCGTTCAAACGCCCCAAGGCCCCCGCGTGGGCTACATCAAGGACGGCACACTGCAGCCCGTCGATGCGGCCCGCATGCAGGACATCGTCGAAGGGAAAACCTGGAACGACGCAGGCCAGCCGATCCCGCTCGCCGACGTCAAGCCCACCTTGCCGTTCGCACCGAGGAACATCATCTGCATCGGCGCCAACTACCGCGACCATTGCATCGAGACCGGCCTGGCCATCCCCGAGAAGCCCGTCGTCTTCGCCAAGTTCACCAACACGCTGGCGGCCGACGGCGACGCGATCACCTGGCCCGAAGGCTTCACCGAGAAAGTCGACTGGGAAGCTGAACTCGGCGTCGTCATCGGCAAACGCGCACAGGGCGTGAGCGAAGCGGATGCGCTCTCGCATGTGTTCGGCTACGTCGCCGCCAACGACGTGAGCGCGCGCGACGTGCAGCTGGGCGAGGCGCAATGGGTGCGCGGCAAGTCGCTCGACGGCTTCTGCCCGCTCGCGCCCACCGTCGTCACGCGCGACGAAGTGGCCGACGTGCAATCGCTGGGCATCCGCTGCCTCGTCAACGGCGAGGCCGTGCAGTCGTCCAACACGAGCGAGATGATTTTCTCGGTCGCGTTCCTCGTCGCGTACCTCTCGCGCGCCATCACGCTCGAACCCGGTGACCTGATCCTCACCGGCACACCCGCCGGCGTTGGCCTGGGCCTCAAGCCGCCACGCTTCCTGAAGCGCGGCGACGTGGTCTCGGTCGAGATCGATGGGCTCGGTGCGGTGACCAATCCGGTCCACGGCGCGGTCGCACGCGGCTAGCCTTCACGGCTTTCAGACAGACATACCTATTCAGGAGACAACAACAATGACAACCACGAGTCCCTACGGCGAACTGGTCACAGGCGCCATCCACAAGGCGCGCTGGCGCCTGCTGCCGATGCTGATCGTCATGTACATCATGTCGATTCTCGACCGCGTGAACGTCGGCTTCGCCAAGCAGGCGCTGCAGATCGACACCGGCCTGAGCAACAGCGCCTTCGCGCTCGGCGCCGGCATCTTCTTCGTGAGCTACGCGATCTTCGAAGTGCCGAGCAACGTGATCTTGTCGCGCGTCGGCCCGCGCATCTGGCTGTGCCGGATCATGGTCACCTGGGGGCTCGTGGCGTCGGCCATGATGTTCGCGACCACCGAGACCTCCTTCTACGTGCTGCGCTTCCTGCTCGGCATTGCGGAGGCAGGCTTCTACCCCGGCGTGCTGCTCACGCTGACCTACTGGTTCCCGGCCAAGGTGCGTGCGCAGGCCAACGGCATCCTGCTGTTCGGCTTTGCGGGCGCGCTCGTCATCGGCGGGCCGATCTCCGGTGCGCTGCTCGACATGAACGGCATCGGCGGCCTAAAGGGCTGGGAGTGGATGTTCCTCATCGAGGGCTTGATGGCCGTGGTGGTGGGCATCGTGGCCTTCTTCGTCATCGTCGACCGGCCGCACAACGCGCCCTGGCTCACGACCGCGCAGCAGAACGCGCTGCAGGCCGTGCTCGACCAGGAAGCGGCAGAAAAGTCGGCCGATAGCCCGCAGACCGTGTGGCAGACGCTGTGCAATCCGCGGGTCATGTTCTTCGCGCTGAACTTCTTCATCGTGCAGATCGCGGCCTACGGCCTCATCTTCTATCTCCCGACCCAGGTGGCGCAGATCCTGGGCCAGAAGATCGGCCTGCTGGTCGGCTTCGTCACCAGCATCCCGTGGCTGTTGGCGCTGTTCGTCGTGTACTTCGTTACGCGCTGGTCCGACCGTCACCACGACCGCCGCCGCGTCACCGTGGCCACGCTGTACACGATCTTCGGCGTGTGCGTGTGCCTGTCGGCGCACGGCTCGCCGGTCTTCGCGATCGCGGCGCTGTCGATCGGTGCGTCGACCTACCTGTCGGGCACGCCGATCTTCTATGCCTTCCTGTCGGAGCGGCTGTCGGGCCTGGGCATTGCCACGGGCATTGCGCTGGTCAACTCGATCGGCAACCTCGGCGGCTTCGTCGCGCCCAACCTGCGGACCTACGTGGAACAGAACCACGGCGGCTCGGCTGCGGGGTTGTACACGCTGGGCAGCGCGGCGCTGCTGGCCGCGTTGATGCTGGCGCTCATGCCGAAGGGCTGGCGCGTGGCGAAGAAGAGTGGGGCTGCGGCGGCGCCGGCTGCCGTGCGCGACGGCCGGGCGCGCGCCTAGTCGGTTTCAGAAGGCCTGTCGCCAGACGCGCGACAGCGCCTGCCACGCGCAGTCCACTTCCGGCCGCTTGAGCGCGCCGGCCAGGCAGACAAAGCGCAGGTCGCAGCCGATGCTCACGCGGTCGGCAATGACCAGGCCGTCGCGCTGGCTGGCCTGCAGCGCCAGCGCATCGCGCGCCAGCGAAATGCCCACGCCGGCGCGCACCAGCGCCAGCATCGACATCTCCTGGTCGGCCTGCGCAGCCTTCTTCAGCACCAGCTTGTGGGCCTGCAGCACCGGCGCCAGCAGCCGCGAATGCGACGAGGTCGGCGGTGCCAGCACCCACGGCAAATACGCCAGCTCGGGCCACTCGCGGCCCAGCACCTGGGGCGCCCAGCCGCTCGGGCCGATCACCTGGTAGTTGAAGCGCGTCAGCACCTGCGAATGGAACAGCAAGCCGCCTTCCTGGCGGCGCGCGGCCGCGCTGGCCTGCGGCAGGTCGGTCGCTTCGGGGTCGCCGAGATAGAAGCCGATGTCCAGTTCCTTGTTGAGCAGTTGGGCGAGCACGTCGCCGCTCGTGCCCTGGTGCAGCTCGGTCTCGAGCTCGGGCGCCAGCGCCACCAGCTCGGTGAGGAAGGGGCTGAGCCGCGTGAAGTCGGGGTCGAGGATGGTGCCGATGCGCAGCGAGCCGCGCACGCCGCCCTTGAGCCGTTCGGCAGCCACCGCGAAATCGTTCAGCCCTTCGAGCGCATGCTCCGCATGGTTGAGCAGCGCCGCGCCGTCGCGCGTGAGCAGCAGGCCGGTGGGCGTGCGCTGGAACAGCTCCAGCTCGACCAGCGCGCCCAGCTCCTTGAGCTGCAGGCTCACGGCTGGCTGCGTGAGAAACAGGCGCTGCGCGCCGCGCGACACCGAGCCCTCGCGGGCCACGGCCACGAAGGCCTGCAGGAGTCGGGGCTCGATCTTCTTCATGCCGCGCCGGGCAGAGGCTGCAACTGCTTGAACATGACGAAGGCATCCACGAAGCCACGCTGCGGATGCCGGAACGCGCCCGGCAGCGTGCCGACGATGGCGAAGCCCATGCGCTGCCACAGCTGCACTGCGCGCGCGTTGGTCGACACGACGAAGTTGAACTGCATCGCCAGGAAGCCCATGCGCAGGGCCTGCTGCTGCGAGTGTTCGCACAGCGCCGAGGCCACGCCCAGGCCGCGCGCCGCCTCGGACACCACATACGCGCAGTTGCTCACATGTGCGCCCTGGCCCGGCTGGTTGGGGCGGATCACATAGGTGCCGAGCACGGCACCTTCGTCGTTGCAGGCCACGAAGGTCAGCGTGGGCACTTTCATCCACGAGTGACGAACATCTTCTTCCGTGACATCGGGCGGGTAGGTGTAGGTGTCGCCGCGGCGGAACGTCGGTTCGAGGACGGCCCAGAGGGCGGGCCAGTCGGCATCGAGGGCTTCGCGGATCTGGATCATGGGGTGATTCGGAAAGGGGGCAGCATGCCAACAAGGATAATCCGCGCCCATGGAAATCATCAGCTTTCTCGTCGACTTCATTCTTCACGTCGACAAACACCTCGAGGCCTTCGTGGTCGCCTACGGCCCCTGGGTCTATGCGCTGCTGTTCCTGATCGTGTTCGTCGAGACCGGTGCGGTGGTCATGCCGTTCTTGCCGGGCGACTCTCTGCTGTTCATCGTCGGCGCGCTGTGCGGCGTGGGGCTCATGAGCTTTCCGCTGGCCTGCGGCATCCTGATCGTGGCGGCCATCCTGGGCGACCAGTGCAACTACTCGATCGGACGCTACTTCGGGCCCAAGGTGTTCCAGTGGGAGAACTCGCGATTCTTCAACCGCAAGGCCTTCGACCAGGCCCACAGCTTCTACGAACGCTACGGCGGCATCACCATCGTGCTCGCGCGCTTCATGCCCTTCATTCGCACCTTTGCGCCCTTCGTGGCCGGCGTGGCCGAGATGAACCGCGCGAAGTTCACGGCCTACAACGTGGGCGGCGCGCTGCTCTGGGTGCTGGGCATTGCCACCGCGGGCTACTTCTTCGGCAACCTGCCGTTCGTGCGGCTGCACCTGGACAAGATCATCTGGGCGCTGATCTTCGTGCCCGGCCTGCTGGCCATCTTCGGCGCGTGGCGCGCCTCGAAGGCCGAGAAGGCGCGGGCGGCGGCATCGCAGGCCTGAGTCGCTGCAAACTCACCCATGAAAAAAACGCGCCGGATGGCGCGTTTTTTCGTTGAGGGTGTGAATGAATGATCAGTAGCGGGGCCCGTTGTACGGGTAGTAGCCGCTGCCGCGCGGGTAGCGCTGCTGCTGCTGTTGCTCGTAGTAGTTGCGTTCGTCGACGTTGCGGCCCACCTGGTTGCCGATGACGCCGCCGATGGCTGCGCCGCCGAGCGTGGAGCCGGTGTTGCCACCGATTGCATGGCCCACCGCCGCGCCGCCGAGTGCGCCGATACCGGTGCCGAGGTTCTGGTTGGGACCGCTCGCACAACCCGCCAGCGTCATGACCGAAGTGGCAGCTGCAGCGGCGATCCAGAGACGTGTCTTCAACATGGTGTCCACCTTTCGAGGAGTGATGGCTCATCATGGTCAAAAGTACGCATTTCGCGGTGTAGGAGCCTGCCGCACGTGCCTGTGCGCAGGGTCGGGCCGCGCAGCGTGGGACAGGGCGCGTGTTGCCGGACGCAACGCCTGCAAGCAAACGCGTGGGGTCAGGCGGTGCGGGGCTTGGGCGGCTTCGGCGCTTTTTTCTTCGGTGCTTCCAGCGCACCCGACGACGCCGCCCGCAGGATGCGGCGGAAAGTCGGGCATTCCATGTGGCTGGGCGCGGGGCAGACCGCGGCATGCCGCAGGCCGTCGCGCATCGCCGTGAGCTGGCGGATCGTGCGGTCCAGGTCCTGCGCCTTGTCGGCAAGCAGCTGCCGGTCGATGTGCGGCTTGCCTTCGGGCGAGAACATGCGGCCGATCTCCTCCAGCGAGAAACCGGCGGCGCGCCCCAGCGCGATGAGCGCCAGCCGCTCCAGCACGTCAGGTGCGAACACGCGGCGCAGGCCATGCCGGCCGGTCGACGCGATCAGCCCTTTTTCTTCATAGAAACGCAGCGTCGAGGCGGGAACGCCGGCGCGTTGCGCGACTTCCGAAATGTCCATGTGCTGCTCCCTCTTGACTTCAAGTCGACTTGAATTGGCACAGTCTAGCCTTCGCCGCTCGACGGCACCTGAAGGAAAACGATCATGGACGACGACACATCTCCCGCCAATGCAGAACAGGCCGCCCTGTGGAACGGCCGCGCCGGCAGCGCCTGGGTCCAGACGCAGGCCGTGCTCGACGCGATGTTCCAGCCGCTCGAAGCACGGCTGACCGACGCGGTGCGCGCCGTGGGCGCCCGCCGCGTGCTCGATGTGGGCTGCGGCACCGGCCGCACGACGCTCGCCGTGGCGCGGCAGCTCGGCGCGACGGGCCAGTGCCTCGGCGTCGATATCTCGGCGCCGATGATCGAGGCGGCGAAGGCCCGCGCCGCGCGCGAGGCGCTGCCGTCGGCCCGCTTCGTCTGCGCCGACGTGCAGGGCCATGCCTTCGAGCCGGGCGCGTTCGATATGGTCATCTCGCGCCTGGGCGTGATGTTCTTCGACGATCCGGTGCAGGCCTTCGCGAACCTGCGGCGCGCTGCGACGGACGGTGCGGCCCTGCGCTGCATCGCCTGGCGCGGCGGGGCCGAGAACCCGTTCATGACGACCGCCGAGCGCGCCGCCGCACCGCTGTTGCCCGGCTTGCCGCCGCGCCGGCCGAACGCACCGGGCCAGTTCGCGTTTGCCGACCGCGCACGGGTCGCGGGCATCCTCGAGGCGAGCGGGTGGGGCGAGGTCGACATCCAGCCGTTCGAGGTCGAGTGCGCGTTCCCTGCGACGGCGCTGGTCGACTACTTCACGCGGCTCGGGCCGGTCGGGCTCTTCCTGCAGGAGGTGGATGCAAAGACGCGCGCGCAGGTTGTCCAGACCTTGCACGCCGCCTTCGCGCCCTATGTGCAGGGCGACGAAGTGCGCTTCATCGCGGCCTGCTGGATGATCGCCGCGCGTGCGTCGGTGCAGGAGCGCGACGGTGTCTGAGGCGGTCGAGTTCGCGCTGCGCACGCTGTGGATCGGTGCTGGTGCGACGGTGGTGATGGACCTTTGGGCGGTGCTTCGTCGGCGCCTGTTCGGGATTCCTTCGCTCGACTACGCGCTCGTCGGCCGCTGGCTCATGCACCTGACGCGCGGGCGCTTCTTTCACGACCCCATCGGCAAGTCGCCGCGCGTGGCGGGCGAGGGTGTGATCGGCTGGACTGCGCACTACCTGCTCGGCATCGCGTTCGCGGCCGTGCTGCTCGCGGGCTGGGGGCTCGGCTGGGCGCACCAGCCGACGCTCGGCCCCGCGTTGATCGTCGGCATCGGCACCGTGATCCTGCCGTTCTGCGTGATGCAGCCCGCGATGGGCGCGGGCTTTGCGGCCCGCCGCACGCCGCGCCCTGCGATGGCGCGATTCCAGAGCCTGGTCACGCACGCGGTCTTCGGCGTCGGCCTCTATGCGGCCGCGTGGGTCGCCCGCGTGGCGGGCTTCTGAATCAGAGCTGCCGGCTGCGCGCCAGCGGCGGGTTCTGCGCGAAGTAGCGCTGGATGCCGCGCATCAGCGCGTCGGCCAGGTTCTCCTGGTAGTCGGCGCGGCGCAGGTTGGCTTCTTCCTCGGGGTTGCTGATGAAGGCCGTCTCGACCAGCACGCTCGGGATGTCGGGCGCCTTCAGCACCGCGAAGCCGGCCTGCTCGACCTGCGCCTTGTGCAGCCGCGCGCCGATGCCCTTGATCTCGCCGAGCATCGCGCCGCCAAGCTTCAGGCTGTCGTTGATCTGCGCGGTGGTGCTCATGTCGAGCAGCGCACGCTGCACCTGCGCCTCGTGGTTGCCCACGTTCACGCCGCCGACCTTGTCGGCGTCGTTTTCCTTGTTGGCGAGCCAGCGCGCGGCGCTGCTCGAGGCGCCGCTCTGGCTCAGCGCGAACACGCTGGCGCCGCGCGCGGCGGGCGTGGTGAAGGCGTCGGCGTGGATGCTCACGAACAGGTCGGCCTGCACGCGCCGCGCCTTCTGCACGCGCACGCCCAGCGGCACGAAGAAGTCGGCGTCGCGCGTGAGAAAGGCGCGCATCGGGCTGCCGTTGACGCTGGCCGCGTTGATGCGGTCGCGCAGGCGGTGCGCCACCTGCAGCACGATGTCTTTTTCGCGCGTGCCGTTCGGGCCGATGGCGCCGGGGTCTTCACCGCCATGGCCGGGGTCGAGCGCGACGATGATGATGCGGTCGGTGCGGCTGGCCGTGGCGCGCGGCGGCGGGCCGGGCGGTGTCACGGGGCGCGCCGGCGGCGCTGCAGCCACGGCGGGCGGTGGTGCCGGTGGCATCGGCAGTGGCATGCCGCCGGGGGGCAGCGCCGGCGCGGGCGCCGACGGACCGGGGCGCATGGCCTGCTGCGCCATCAGGTCACCGAGCGGATCGCCGGGCGGCATCGCGGGTCGCACGGGCGCCGGCGAGGGCGCGGCGGGCGGCGCGGTTGCGACAGCGGGGCCGTTGCTCGGCGCGCTGGTGCTGCCGTTCTTGGGCGCATCGCGCAGCCGCTCGGCGATCAGCGCTTCCATCGGGTCGATGGCCTGCTCGGGGTACAGGTCGAGCACCAGCCGGTGCTTGTAGGCGGCCACGGGCGCCAGCGAAAACACCTGCGGGCGCACGGTCTGCTTCAGGTCGAACACGATGCGCACCACCTTCGGTGCGTTCTGCCCGATGCGCAGGCCGTTGATGAACGGGTCGCCGGGCTTGATCTTGCCGACGAGGTCGCGCAGCTCGGTGTTGAGGTCGATGCCCTCGATGTCCACGGCCAGCCGGGGCGGGCTGCCGACCACGAGCTGCTGCGAGTTGAGGCGGGCGTCGGACTCGATGGTCACGCGGGTGTAGTCGGCGGCGGGCCACACGCGCACGGCGAGGATGCTGGCGCCGCGCGCGATCTGGTGCACGCCCAGCATCAGCGCGATGCTGCCGCCTTGCAGCAGCACGCGCCGTTTCAGGCCGGTCGCCTTCATGCGGCGAGGCACGCCAGCAGATCGCTGCCGCGAGGGGTGTTCGCAAGAAGGGTCACGCTGCGGGTGTCGTCAGTCATTGCTTCTATTTTAATAGCTAGGTCGGCAGGTGGGGTGCGCCCCGCGGCGTTTTCCGGCCACTCGGCCAGCTTGAGGCCCGGGCCCGCGAAGATGTCGCGAAAGCCCGCGTCGTCCCATTCGCGCGGATCGGCGAAGCGGTAGAAGTCGAAGTGGAAGATGGCCAGCCCGTCGGGCGCCTCGTGCGGCTCGACCACCGCGTAGGTGGGGCTCTTGATGCGCCCGGTGATGCCGAGCGCGCGCAGCAGGTGGCGCACGAAGGTGGTCTTGCCGGCGCCCAGGTCGCCCTGCAGCGCGATGAACGCGTCGCGCAACGCGGGCGATGCGGCGAGCGCGCGCGCCAGTGCGTCGGTGTCGTCTTCGCCCTGCCAGCGCAGGGTGCGCGTTTCTACAATCGGCAAGTGATCGTCAGCCATCCACTCATTGCTCGTATTCAGGCCTTGGCCCGGGAACTCGGATTCTCCCAAATCGGAATCGCGGGCGTCGATCTGTCGAGCGCCGAAGACGGTCTGATGCAATGGCTGGCCCATGGGTTCCATGGCGAGATGCAATACATGGCAACACACGGCACCCGCCGCGCGCGACCCGCCGAGCTGGTGCCGGGCACGGTGAGCGTGATCACCGCGCGCATGGACTACCTGCCGCGCGGCACGCCGGGCGACTGGCAGGCCGTGGAGTTCGACCGGCTCACGCGGCCCGGCGAGGCCATCGTGTCGGTCTATGCGCGGGGCCGCGACTATCACAAGGTGCTGCGCAACCGCCTCGCCAAACTGGCCGAGCAGATCGCCGAAGAGGTCGGCCCCTTTGGTCACCGCGCCTTCACCGATTCGGCGCCGGTGCTCGAGGCCGAACTGGCCTCGCGCAGCGGCCAGGGCTGGCGCGGCAAGCACACGCTGGTGCTCGACCGCGACGCGGGCTCGATGTTCTTCCTGGGCGAAATCTACGTCGACATGGCGCTGCCGCCGAGCGAGCCCGTCAGCGCGCACTGCGGCAGCTGCAGCGCCTGCATCGATGTGTGCCCGACGCGCGCCATCGTCGCGCCGCAGCGGCTCGATGCGCGCCGCTGCATCTCGTACCTGACGATCGAGCACGCCGGCGCCATCCCGACGGAGCTGCGCCCGCTCATGGCCAACCGCATCTACGGCTGCGACGACTGCCAGCTGATCTGCCCCTGGAACAAGTTCGCGAAGAAGAGCACGCTGCCCGACTTCGATGCGCGCGAGGGGCTCACGGGCCGCACGCTGGCCGAGCTGTTCGCGTGGAGCGAAGAAGACTTTCTGCGCCGCACCGAAGGCAGCCCGATCCGCCGCATCGGCCACGAGCGCTGGCTGCGCAACATCGCGGTGGCGCTGGGCAACGCGGTGCGGTCAGGCGAGGGCGGCGCGAAGGAAGCGTTGGCCACGCGTGCCGAGCATCCGAGTGCGCTGGTGCGCGAGCATGTCGCGTGGGCGCTCGCGCAGTAGCGCGTCAGACCGGCAGGATTTCGCGCACGCGCTCCCACGGACGGCACATGAGCGTGCCGCGCGGCGACACGACGATGGGGCGCTGCAACAGGATTGGGTGCGCCACGATCGCATCGAACAGCTGGTCGTCGGTCAGCTTCTCATCCGCCAGCTTCAGTTCTTCATAAGGCGCTTCCTTCGTGCGCAACAGGTCGCGCGCCGTCAGGCCCATGGCCTTCGCCAGTTCGCGCAGCTTCTTTTTCGAGGGTGGTGTTTCCAGGTACAGCACGATCTCGGGCTCCACGCCGCTTTCGCGGATCAAGCCCAGCACGTTGCGTGACGTGCTGCAGTTGGGCTTGTGATAGATCGTCATCGGGTAGGCGGTGGTCGGTGTGCGTGCGGTCATGGGGTCGATGATAGGAAACCGGGTTCAGCCGCCCGGCGCGCTCGTGTCCAGCGAGAAGGGAAAGCGCGCCGCCCAGAATTCCGCCAGCCGCGGCTCGGCGTCCACGCGCCGCACCACGCGCGCCATGCGCGGCGCCACGCGGTAGAAGCGCCGGCGGGTCGGCGTCCAGCGCGACACCACGGTCACGTACAGGTCGAGCATGCTGATCTTTTCGCCGAGCAGGTAGGGCGCGGGCTCGTCGATCTGCGTGTCCATCAGGTGCCAGCAGTGCGCAATGCGCTCGGCTGTGCGCTCGAGCATCGTGGCCTGTGCCGCGGGGTCGGGCACGAGGCGCGTCGGTTCGTCGCGCACCCAGAACATCGAATAGATCGACGCCGGCAGGTAGACCATCCAGCGCAGGTACTGCGCGCGGCGCGGGTCGTCGGGCGCGGGGCAGAGCCCGGCCTCGGGGTAGCGATCGCCGAGCCAGATGAGGATCGCCGCGCTCTCGGTCATGACCTCGCCCGACGGCAGCACGAGCGCGGGCACCTGCTGCATCGGGTTGACGTCGGTCAGCCGCTCGCGCTCGGACTCGCCCTCCCAGGGGGCGATGTCGACCGTGTCGACCTGCGCGCCGATCAGCGTCAGCGCGGCGTGGATGGGCGTGGCGCCCGAACCGGGTGCGCCATAGAGGGTGTAGCGGTCGGCAGCTGCTGCGGCCGCTGGAGCGGATGGAGAGGCCATCCGCGCAGGTTACTGCAGGCTTGCGCCGCTTGCCAACTGCGGGGTCAGGCGGCGAGCAGCGCGTCGACCTTGTCCAGCGCCTCGAGGGTCTTGAAGCAGGCCTCGGCCACTTCCGTGCCCTTGATCGCGAAGTGGCGGTGGAAGTACTTGCGGTGCTCCACGTGCTCGTGGAAGTGGTGCGGCGTGAGCACGGCCGAGAAGATTGGCACGTCGGTCTCCAGCTGCAGCGACATCAGCGTGCTGACGACGGTGTTGGCGACGAACTCGTGGCGGTAGATGCCACCGTCCACCACCAGCGCGCAGCCGATGATGGCCGCGTACTTGCCCGAGTTGGCGAGGCGCTTGGCGTGCAGCGGAATCTCGAAGGCGCCGGGCACATCGAAGATGTCGATGAGCTCGCGCGCCACGCCGAGCCGCGCCATCTCTTCGAGAAAGGCGTCGCGTGCCTGGTGAACGATGTCGGAATGCCACTGCGCCTCGACGAATGCGATGCGCTGGCCGCGCGGCGAACCCGATGCGGTGACGGCAGAAAGGGGAAGGTCGTTGATCTGACTCATGGTGTGCCTCTAGAAAGCAGGTTTCCTGAATCAGGGCGCACGAAACCACAGGCCCGCTCGCGCGCCGGTATGCCTCAAAAAAAAGCAAAGCAAGGCGCGCGGGCATGCCCGCATTTCGCGCTCTCTTTCATCCGGACTGTGACCGTCGGCTTCGGAATCGCACCGAAATCTGCTGACCCTCGAACCTGTGGCAGGTCCAAGGCGCTCGCGGGCTTGTGCGACTTTCGTCGCCATCACCGCCGGTGGGGAATTGCACCCCGCCCTGAGAACGCTTGCCGTCCGGCGAACCGGACGACGGCGCGATTCTAGAAGCCCCTTGCGGCGCGGGGTTGTCACCCGCGCGCCAGACCTTCGCCCGCGCGGGGATTTTCTTCAGAAGCGGTACGTGGCGCTGGCGGTCAGGGTACGGCGCTGGCCGTAGAAGCAGTCGCCGCGCGCCAGGCAGGTGGTGATTTGCACCTTGTCGGTCAGGTTGGCCACGTTGAGCGCCAGGCGCAGCGGGCCGTTGTCCCACGCGAACATCGCGTCGAACAGCGTGACCGCGGGCACGGGGTTGTTGTCCATGCCGTCGTACGACTTGCCCATGTAGCGCACGCCGCCGCCGGCCGAGAAGCCGTGCAGGCCGCCGATCGAGAAGCGCTTGGTCACCCAGGCCGAGGCCGTGTGCCTGGGCACGCCCGAGATGCGCTTGCCCAGGTCGGAGCCGTTGCTCTTCGACACGCGCGCGTCGGTGTACGCGTATGACGTGGTCCAGTCCCAGTCGCGCGCGATGCTGCCCTTGTACTCGAGCTCCAGGCCCTTCACGTGCACTTCGCCGAGCTGCACGCTGTTGAGCGGGTTGGTCGGGTCGGTGGTCTTGCGGTTGGTGTCGCGCAGGTCGTACACGGCCGCCATGAACGAGGTGCGCTGGCCCGCGGGCTCCCACTTCACGCCGGCTTCCCACTGCTTGCCGCGCTGCGGCTTGAAAGGGTTGTTCGACGTGTCGACACCGCCCAGCGGCAGGAACGATTCGGCGTAACTCAGGTACGGCGCCCAGCCGCCGTCGGCCAGGTAGACCAGGCCGGCGCGCTTGGTGGTGGCCTTGTCGTCGGCCGCCGCGGCGGGGCGGCCTTCGGTGTCGGTGGTGGCCTTGTCGTGGCGCAGGCCCAGCAGGCCGATCCAGCGGCCGTACTTGACCTGGTCCTGCACGTACAGGCCCGCCTGCTTCTGCACCACCTCGGGTGCGCGCGTGTAGCTGGTGGGTGCCGTGTAGTTGCCGTACACCGGCGCGTACACGTCGAGCGCGCCTGCACGGCCGCGGCCCGAGAGCTTGGAGGTGGTGTTGCGCTGGAAGTCGGCGCCCAGCAGCAACGTGTGCTCGACCTCGCCGGTCTTGAAGTGCGCTTCGGCCTGGTTGTCGAGCAGCAGCATCTTGCCGCCGTTGATGTCGCTGCTCAGGTCGCGCTCGATGGTGCGCTGGTCGGCGTTGAACACCGGGCGCGCCGGACGGCCCGTGAGGCGGTTGGCCGCGAAGCTGGTGTACGAGGTGTTGTACCAAACCTTGCTCTCGGTCGAGCGCAGATTCTGGCGCACCGTCCAGGTGTCGTTGATGCGGTGGCTGAACAGGTAGCCGAGTGAGGTGCTGCGCGTGTCGAAGCGGTCGAAGCCCGGTTCGCCGGTGAAGGTCGAGGTCGGGATGCGGCCATACAGCGAGGGCAGCAGCGTGCCCTGCCACGGGAAGAAGCCGATCAGCGAGCCGCTCTTGTCCTTCTGGTACGACGCCTGCAGCGTGAGCGAGGTGTCGGCGTTCGGGCGCCAGGTGAGCGAGGGCGCGATCGCGATGCGGTCGTCCGACACGTGATCGACCTGCGTGCCGCTGTCGCGGTTCACGGCCACGAGGCGGTACATCCACTTGCTTTCGGGATCGAGCGAGCCGGTGAAATCGGCGGCGATCTGCTTGCGCGAGTGGCTGCCCAGCTGCAGCTGCACTTCGCGCTGCGTCTCGGCCTGCGGGCGCTTCGAGACGAGGTTCAGCACGCCGCCGACGCCGCCCTGGCCATAGAGCACCGACGAGGGGCCGCGCAGCAGCTCCACGCGTTCGAGCATGTACGGGTCGGGCTTGCTGCTGTTGTAGACGCCGTAGGTGCGTTGCATGCCGTCCAGGTACTGGACGGCGTCACCGCCGCGCACCTTGAACGAGTCGCCGCGGCTGTCGAAGTAGCTCGACACCACGCCGGCCGTGTAGTTGGTGGTCTCGCGCAGCGTGAGTGCGCCCTGCGCTTCCATCTGGTCGCGCGTGACGACCGAGATGGCCTGCGGCGTTTCGATGAGCGGCGTGTCGGTCTTGGTGGCGGTGCTGCCGCGCCGCGCGACGAAGCCCGTCACGGGGCCGGTGGCGGTCTCGCCCGCGTCGCCCGAGACGGTGACGGTGGGCAGGGCTTGCCGTGTTTCGGTCGCGGCGGCTTCTTGCGCGTGGGCGTGGGCGCTGGCGGCGAGTGCCACGGCGGTGGCCGCGAACGCGGCATAGCCGCGCCGTGTGCGCGGCGTTCCGGGGCGATGGTTCTTGAATGTCATGTGCAGCTTCTCCTGTGTCCTGCGTCGGATGTGTCTAGGGCGGGCGAGTGGCTGCGGCGGGCGATCGGGCGCGCCATGGCTTCTCCGGTGCGATCAGAAAAACGAAACGAACGAACGCGTGCGTGCCGTGGCACTTTCCGAAAGGAAAGCGCACCGGCTGGTGTTGTGTGTCTACGGCGTCGTGGGGGCAGTGGCCGGGTGCGACGACACGGTGGTGTCGTCGCTCGGGCTGCTGCGTCTTCGTTCCTTCGAAGACGGCTGGCGGGCTCGCGGCGGGCGCGGGCGGCTGGCTGAGGCGGGCGATTATAAAAGGCCGCGTCAGCGGCCGGCGAGGAACTGCGTCATGCGGTGCAGTTCTTCGTCGAGGCCGGAGCGAAAAGCCGCGCCGTGCGGCTTCTTCGCGTCGGCGTAGCCGAAGGCCGGCTGCAACCGGCCTTCCGGCGCGCTCACGTTGGCCCAGCCGATCACGCGGTCGTGCCACAGCATCGGCAGCGCGTAGTAGCCGAACTGCCGTTTCGGCGCCGGCGTGTAGGCCTCGAACTTGTACGTCCAGCCCCACAGCAACTCGAAGCGGCGGCGGTCCCACACCACCGGGTCGAAGGGCGCGAGCAGACGCACCGCGTCGTCGGGTGCATGGCGGCGCGAGGCGGGGTTCTCGTCGGCGGGCCAGTACCAGGTGGTGCCGTCGATGCGACAGCTCGCGAGTTCTTCGCGTGCCAGGCGCAGCGCCGCCTGCGTCTGCGCAGAAAGATGCGGCGCGCCGTAGCCGAGCAGGCGCACGAGGTAGGTGAGGCTGGCCGCGGGCAGCGGCGCGTACTTGCGCACCACCAGTTCGATGAGCGCCGCCGCACGCTGCGCGCGCCCGGCGGGGCTGTCGTCGGTGGGCACGTGCGTCACGGCTTCGTAGACGCGCGTGCCGCTGTCGCGTCGCACCACGCGCAGCATGCCGCGGTAATGCATGCCGTCGAGCAGGTGCGTGGTCGCATTGCTGGAGCCGCCCCAGTAGTTCTGGATGCGGCCGTGCGCAAAGTGCTGCTCGACCTGGCGCGGATGCACCGGCCCGTGCTCGCGCACATAGGCCAGCACGTCGGCGGCCTTGCGGCGCGTGGCGGCGTCCCAGGCCTGCTTGGCTTCGCGCGGATGCATCAGCGCGAGGTGCTCGCGCGGCAGGAAGCCGTAGTTGACGAGGCAGTCTTCCTCGATCGCAAGCCGCGCGTAGCGGCTTTCGAGATCGCCTGCGCGGTAGTCCTTCACGCGGTGGCGCAGCGTGAGGTCTTGCGCACGCGCGGGCGCACGGATCGGGTCGGCCTGCACGAAGCCGAGCTTGCGGATCGCGGCGGGGAGCGTCGTGGGCGTGAAGAGGGTGCGCGCGACGGCGTAGCGGCGCAGGTCGTCGAGGGTCGGGTCAGCCATGGGCGGATTGCAGCACAGGTCGCCGGTTTTCGCTTCGTGGCGAGTTGCAGTTCAGGGCGTCGCTCCCGCCGACGAGGTACCTTGCTCCGCGAATGTCCCCCGGCCTGCGGCCTCCTCCTTGATTTCGCTGCGCAAGGCACCTCATCGACGTGAGCGGGTTCAGCGCGGTGGTTGTTCGGCTGGCACAACGACAGCGCCCAGTGGCCTGGGCACGCGCCCTGAACAGCCGCGCTCAGACCGCCGTCTTGTGCCGCTCGATGCAAACGTCGAGCGTCTCCGCCCCAGGCCGTTGCCACCAGTCCAGATTCGAAAAAATCTCGACCTCGCTGAACCCGGCAAAGCCCGCGTCCTCGACCCAGCCGCGGATCTTCTTGAGCTCGACCACGCCGTCGCCCATCATTCCGCGATCGGAAAGCAGGTCGCGCGTCGGCGTGAGCCAGTCGCAGACGTGGTACGCCAGCAGCCGCTCGCGGCCGGCGCGGGCGATCTGTTGCTGCAGCTTCGGGTCCCACCAGACGTGATAGATGTCGAGCGCCACGCCGAGCATGCCGGTCTTGCCCGCGTCGAGTTCGTCGCACAGGTCGAGCGCGTGTTCGAGCGTGTTGATGCAGGCGCGGTCGGCGGCCTGCATCGGGTGCAGGGGCTCGATGGCCAGCGGCATGCCGACTTCGCGGGCGTATTCGAGCGATGCGGCGATGCCGTCGCGCACCTCGCTGCGTGCGCGGGCGATGTCGGTGTACGCGGCCTTGCCGTCGAGCGCGCCGGGCAGGGCGCCGACGACGAGCACGAGGCAGGGCGCGTCGAGCGTCTTGGCTTCGTCGATGGCGCGGCGGTTGTCGTCGAGCGCGGCCTTCAGGCCCGCCGCATTGGGCGCCGGGAAGAACCCGCCGCGGCAGTAGCCCGAGAGGCCGATGCCATGCGCCTTCAGCTGCTTCGCCACCTTGTCGAGCCCGACGGCCGCGACCTGGTCGCGCCACGGGCTGATGGCGCGGATGCCGCGCTCGGCGCACTGGTCGATGAGGCGGTCGAGCGACACCTCGGCGCCCGACTGTTTGCGAATGGTGGCCGTGTTGATCGACAGCCAGTCGTGGTTCTGCGAGAAATCGCGCATGAGGTCGCTCAGCCTTCCACGCCGTGCAAAGCCAGCAAGGTCTTCATGCGTCGCACCGCAAGCTCGGGCTGCTCCAGCAGGTTGGCCGCATCCGCGAGACGGAACAGCTCGGCGAAGTGCTGCAGCGAACGCGTGCTCTGCTGGCCACCCACCATCGTGAAGTGCGTCTGGTGGCCGTTGAGCCAGGCCATGAATACCACGCCCGTCTTGTAGAAGCGCGTGGGCGCCGCGAAGATGTGGCGCGACAGCGGCACCGTGGGGCCGAGGATCGCGTGGAACTTCTCGGTGTTGCCTTGTGCCAGTGCGCCGAGCGCGGCACTCGCGGCGGGCGCGATGGCGTCGAAGATGCCGAGCAGCGCATCGCTCTTGCCGTGCATCGGCTCGTCGCCGAAACCATCACCGGCAATCAGCTCGGCGTAGTTGAAGTCGTCGCCCGTGTACATGCGCACGCCCTTCGGCAGGCGGCGGCGCATGGCGATTTCCTTGTCCTTGTCGAGCAGCGAGATCTTGATGCCGTCGACCTTCTCCGGGTGCGCTGCGATGATGCCGACGGCGGTGTCCATCGCCGCATCGACATCCTTCGTGCCCCAATAGCCGGCGAGCGCCGGGTCGAACATGTCGCCAAGCCAGTGCAGCACGACGGGTTGCTTGGCCTGGCTGAGGATGCGGTCGTAAACGCGCTCGTAATCGGCAGGGCTCTTCGCGACGCGGGCCAGCGCGCGGCTGGCCATCACGATCAGCTTGCCGCCGAGCGCTTCGATGGCGGCCATCTGTTCTTCATAGCCACGGATCACGTCGTCGACGCTCTTCACGTCGTCGATGTTCAGGTGGTCGGTGCCGCAGCCCGAAGCGACGAGTGCACCGGGCACATCTTTCGCGGCGTCGAGCGAGCGGCGGATCAGTTCGAGCGAGGTGGGCCAATCGAGGCCCATGCCGCGCTGCGCGGTGTCCATCGCCTCGGCCACGCCCAGGCCCAGCGAGAACAAATGGCGGCGGTAGGCGATGGTGGTGTCCCAGTCGACCGCGGCCTGCAGCCACGGATCGACGGCCGCGAGCGGATCGGCCACGACGTGCGCGGCCGAGTAGGCGATGCGGTTGAACTTGACGCCCGCTTCGGGCTTCACCGGCGCGGTGCCGCGCAGGGCGTAGGGCGCGAGCGATCCGCTCGCGGTGGGGAGGGTCAGCGACAGTGCCATGGCAGCTTCTTCTTCAGACCTTCAGCGCGGGCACGTCGACCCAGCGGCGGTCTTGCCACGACTCGAGTGCGGCCTCGACCAGCTGCACGCCCTTGGCGCCTTCGGGCAGCGTCCACTTGTAGGGCTCGTTCTCGACCACGTGGCGAATGAAGTGTTCCCACTGGATCTTGAAGCCGTTGTCGTAGACCTGCGAATCCGGAATCTCCTGCCACTGGTCGAAGAAATTCATCATCTGCTTCTCGTCGGGGTTCCACACCGGACGCGGCGTGGCGACGCGCGACTGGGCGCGGCAGCTCGACAGACCGGCCACGGCCGAGCCGTCGGTGCCGTCGACGTGGAAGGTCACGAGGTCGTCGCGGCGCACGCGCGTGGCCCAGCTCATGTTGATCTGCGCGATCACCGGCTCGCCGTTGTGGCCCGTGAGTTCGCAGGTGGCGTAGGCCGCGTCGTCGGCAGTGGCTTCGTACGGCTGGCCGGCTTCGTCCCAGCGCTTGGGGATGTGCGTCGCACCGATGCACGAGACCGACTTCACCTCGCCGAACAGGTTGTCCAGCACGTAGCGCCAGTGGCACATCATGTCCAGGATCATGCCGCCGCCGTCTTCCTTGCGGTAGTTCCAGCTCGGGCGCTGAATGGGCTGCAGGTCGCCCTCGAACACCCAGTAGCCGAACTCCAGGCGCACGCTGAGCATGCGGCCGAAGAAGCCGGCGCGGCGCAGCATGTCGAGTTTGCGCAGACCCGGCAGGAACAGCTTGTCCTGCACCGCGCCGTGTTTCAGGCCCGAGCCTTCGGCGAGGCGCGCGATCTCGACGGCTTCGTTCAGGTTGGTCGCGATCGGCTTCTCGCAGTAGACGTGCTTGCCGGCGCGGATGGCCTTGGCCAGCAGCGTGGGGCGCATCTGCGTGGTGCCGGCGTCGAAGAAGATGGTGTCGTCCTTGTTCTCCAGCGCCTTGTCGAGGTCGGTGCCCCAGCGTGCGATGTTGTGGGTCTTGGCGAGCGCTTCCATCTTCTCGGCGTTGCGGCCGATGAGGATCGGGTCGGGCATGACCTTGTCGCCGTTCGACAGCGTGACGCCGCCTTGCGCGCGGATCGCGCAGATGGAACGGATCAGATGCTGGTTCATGCCCATGCGGCCGGTGACGCCGTGCATGATGATTCCGAGACGTTGGGTGGCCATCGTTTTCTTCCTTGGGATGCGAGAGGGGTGCTTCAGTAGACGGAACGCATGGCGTCCCACGAGATGCCGGCGCCGGGTTTGCCGGTGGCAAAGCCGGGCGCGGTGGCGAGCGAGGACAGGGACAACTGTCCGTCGCGGAGGGCGAGGCGCGTGGCGCCGTCGCTGGTTTCGTAGAGGCCGGGGTGCAGCTGCAGCAGCGCCTGCTGCTCGGCCTCGGGCACGGCGGCGAGGCCGTTGACGTAGTGGTGGCCGTTGCGCTCGACGTGCGACAGGCCGAGCCAGCCGACGAGCGCGAGGTCTTGCTGCACGCCGATGCCGGCCTGCATGGTCAGGTCTTCGCCGGAGAGAAAGTAGCGCGGCTTGTCTTCTGCCGCGTTCCAGTACGCGCAGCGCGCCGCGTTGACCACCGACTTGTAGAAGCCCTTGCAGCTCTTGCTCGACACGCCGGTGTAGCCGAGCGCACGGGCTTGCACGAAGGCATCGAGCGTGCCATCGGATTCATCGACGAGCAGCGGAATGCGCTTGCCGAGCGCCGACACGCTGCGCTCCAAGGCGGCATCGCGGCGGATCGGCTGCTCGACGAAGACGGTCTTCTGCGCGAGCTTCCACAGCACGGGCGTCGAGAGCATGCGGTCGAGGAAGACGGCGAAGTCGTCGGCATCGGCGTACTGCTCGTTGCCATCGAGCGTCACGAGCTGCGCGTGGCCGTCGATCACGCGGGCGATGCGCTGGAGCCGGTCGATGTCCTGCGCGGTGTTGCCGCAGAGCTTGAGCTTGAAGTGCGTGAGGCCGTAGCGCTTCACCGCCGCGGCGAGCGTGGTGGGCAGGCCGTCTGTCGGTGCGTCGGGCAGCGCGTCGCTGTCGTCGATCGCATCGGCCAGGCCGACGGTGTGGCGTGCCGCGATGCTGGTGCGCGGCGATTGGCGGGCGAGGAAGGCGGGCATGTCGAAGCCCGCGAGATCGTCGGCGAGGCCGCTGCCAGCGATGTCGATGCCGCAGAGGTTGGCGCTCATGGCCGTTGCAAAGCTGGTGCCGGTGTGCAGGCACAGCGCGTCCATCACGGCGCGGTCGATCAGCGCGGGGCCGTAGCTGGCGACCAGCGCCTGCAGTCCCTTGGCCTTCGCGCGGGCTTGCAGCGCAGCGTAGTTCGAGGCGAAGTGCGTCCACGCGGTCTGCGCATCGTCTTCGCCGACGTACGCGTCCCGCGCATCGCGCAGCGCAAAGCGCAGCTGCTCGAAGTTCTGTTCGTTGGTGAGTGCGGGGTTCTTGTCGAACCACTTGGGCACCATCATCTCGGCCGCGCAGCCCTCGGCCGTGCCGCCGTTCTCGAAGCGGATACGAGCCCGCACGTAGACCTGCGGGCAGGCGGTGACGGTGGCCGCGCCGAAACGGAACGGCAGGCGCAGGGCCACGTCGCGCTCGGCGAAGCGGATCTCTTCGATGTGGAAACGGGGCGCGTCGGTCATGGCCGCTTCAGTGGTCCAGGATGCCCTGCGAGAAGAAATGCGCGCGCACCAGCTTCGTGTACTGGCCGAACTCGGGCGACGCCATCATGTCGAGCGTGCGCGGGCGCGGCAGGTCGATGTCATACACGGCGGCGATCGAGCCGGGGCGTTCGCTCATCACGATCACGCGGTCGGACAGAAAGATCGCCTCGGGAATGCTGTGGGTGATGAGCATCACGGTCTTCTTCGAGGCCATCCAGATGCGTTGCAGCTCCAGGTTCATCTTCTCGCGCGTCATCGCATCAAGCGCTCCGAAGGGCTCGTCCATCAGCAGCACCGACGGGTCGTGCAACAGCGCGCGGCAGATCGATGCGCGTTGCTGCATGCCGCCCGAGAGCTGCCACGGGTACTTGCCCTCGAAGCCCTTGAGGCCGGCCATTTCCATCAGCTCGCGCGCCCGGGCCTGCGAGGCGGCCTTGGGCAGGTGGCGCATCTCGGCCTGCAGCAGGATGTTGTCTTCCACGCTGCGCCAGGGCAGCAGCACGGCGCTCTGGAACACGATGCCGACGTCCTTCTGCGGCCCCTTGATGGGCTTGCCGGCCAGCGTGAGCTCGCCGCCGCTGATCGGCAGCAGGCCCGCGACCATCTTGAGCAGCGTGCTCTTGCCGCAGCCCGACGGGCCGACGACGGAGACGAATTCGCCTTCCTCGATGGCGAAGTCCAGCGGCTTGAGCGACTCGACCGGGCCGTCCTTGCTCTGGTAGGTCTTCGAGACGCCGCGCGCTTCGATCAGGTTGACTTGGGACATGGAATGCGTGAGAGGGCAGGAAATCAGTTCGGCAGGAAGTCGAGCGTCACGTAGTCCTCGGGCTTGCCGCGTGTGGACGCATCCATGCCGCCGTACTGCACCAGCAGGTCGAGCGAGTCGTTCACGTTCTTCATCGCCACGCGGAACGGCCGCTGGTTGGCCGTGTCCTTCGTGTGATACAGCGCCACGCTCTGCTTCATGCCGACGATGAGCGTGTCGCGCACGCCGGCCTTCGGGTTGGCCTTGAGCATCGCGTCCACGGCCGCCTCGGGGCTCTTCTCGGCGGCTTCAGCGGCCTTGGTGGAGGCGCGCATGAAGCGCTTCACGAGGTCGGGGTTTTCGGTCAGCAGGTTCTTGTGGGTGATGATCCCGGAGCTGATCTGGTTCACGCCCGAGTCGGCAAAGCGGATCGGCGTCACGGGCTTGCCGGTGGCGTCCTGCAGCTTGATGGCCTGGTCCATCACGTAGCCCAGCAGCAGATCGGCCTGGCCGTTGGTCACGGCATTGAGCTTGGTCTGGCCGTCGCCCGAGACGATCTTCACCTGGTCGGCCTTGATGTTGTTGACCTTGAGGAACAGCGGCCACATCTGCGACATCGAATCGCCAGGCGTCACGGCCACGGTCTTGCCGATGATGTCCTTGGGCGTCTTGATGTTCTTCTCGGTGAAGCCCATGACCGACATCGGGCTCACCTGGAACAGCACGCCGGTCGACTTCAGCGGCGCGCCCTTGGCAGCAGCCTTGATCATCGTGGTGACGTCGATGTAGCCGAAGGTCGCCGACTTGGCGGCCACCGCCTGCGCGGTGACGGCGGAGCCGCGGCCTTCCTGGATGTCGAGCTCGATGCCTTCCTCGGCGTAGAAACCTTTCTCCTTGCCCAGGAAGAAGGGCGCGTGCTCGCTGTACAGGTACCAGTTGAGCATCAGCGTGACCTTGTTCTTCGGCTTGTCGGCCTGCGCGTGGGCGGGGGCGATGGCGAAGGTGGCGAGCGCGGCTGCGGCGAGCAGCGAGGGAAGCAGCAGTTTCTTCATGGCGTTGTCTCCGGGAGTTTTCTGGGTATGGCGAAGGAACTCATTGCACGTGGCGCTGCGAGGCATGCCACGGAATCATCACGCGCTCGACCAGGTCGACGGCGACGAAAAGAATGACGCCGATGCTCGACAGCACGACGAGCGCGGCGAACATCAAGGGCAGGTCGAAGTTGCCGTTGGCCACCTGCAGCACGTAGCCGATGCCCGAGTTGGAGCCGACGAATTCACCGACCACCGCGCCCACCACGGCCAGCGTGACCGACACCTTCAGGCCGCTGAAGATCGCGGGCAACGCTTGCGGCAGGCTGATCTTGAAGAAGGTCTGCAGGCGGCTCGCGCCCATCGAACGGGCCAGGTCGAGCATGTCGGGCTCGACCGACTTGAAGCCCATCACCGTCGACACCACCACCGGGAAGAAGCCCAGCAGAAAAGCGCTGATCACCTTGGGCAGGATGCCGAAGCCGAACCACACCACGAACAGCGGCGCAATCGCGACCTTCGGAATGCTCTGCGAGAACACC
This sequence comes from Variovorax paradoxus, assembly GCF_009498455.1. Lineage (NCBI taxonomy): Bacteria > Pseudomonadati > Pseudomonadota > Betaproteobacteria > Burkholderiales > Comamonadaceae > Variovorax > Variovorax paradoxus. The sequence continues at coordinate 3,908,230 of NZ_CP045644.1, forward strand.
AGCAGCGGGTACACGTACGACTCGACCAGCCGCGAGTAGGCGATGACCATCGCGATCGGAATGCCGATGACGATCGTCAGGCCGAAGCCGCCCAGCGTGGCGAGCGTGGTCTTCCAGGCTTCTGCGAGCAGGCGCGGCCATTCGGCCACGAGCTGCTTCACGACCTCCCACGGCGGGGGAATGAGGTAGGCCGGAATCTTGAAGAGGCGGATCGTCAGGTCCCACAGCACCAGCAGCAACAGGATCAGGAAGAACGGGCGCAGGGCCGGGGAGAGCAGGAGCTTGCGGAACATGGCGATGACGACGGCAGCCTCTTGTGTCGGACTACGGCTGGACCGACAGGCCGGCGGCCTTCACGAGCTGCGCGTTGCTCGCGATCTCGTCCTTGATGTAGGCGTCGAACTGCTCGGGCTTGAGCGTCCAGGCGTCGGCGCCCAGCTTGAGGAAGCGCTCCTTCACCTCGGGCGTGGCCAGCGCCTTGACCACCTCGTCGTGCAGGCGGTTGACGACGTCGCGCGGCGTCTTGGCGGGCGCCATCATGCCGATCCAGAAGTTGAACTCGGAGCCGGGCACGCCGGCTTCGGTGGTGGTGGGCACGTCGGGCAGGGCCGCGGCGCGCTTGGGCGAGCCCACGGCCAGTGCGAGCAGCTGGCCGTCCTTGATCTGGCCGATGACGGGCGCGATGGGCGAGAAGTAGTAGTCGACGCGGCCCGACAGCACTTCGGTGACGGCCTCGCCCGATCCCTTGAAGGGGATGTTGGTCGCATCGATCTTCGCGGCCATCTTGAACTTCTCGGCGTTCAGGTGCGTGGCGCTGCCCTGGCCGGCCGAGGCGAAGTTCATGCTGCCGGGCTTGGCGCGCGCGGCGGCCAGCAGCTGCGGCAGGGTCTTGATGTTCTTGCTGGGCGAGATGACCAGCGCGTTGGGCAGCGACGAGATGGGCGTGACGCCCGCGAAGTCGTGCAGCGTGTCGAAGGGCAGCTTGGCGAAGGTAGACGGGCTCACCGTGTGCGACGACGAATGGATCATGACCGTGTAGCCGTCGGGCGCGGCCGTGGCCACCGCCTGCTGGCCGATGGTGCCGCTGGCGCCGCCGCGGTTGTCGATGACCAGCGTCTGGCCCATGCTGGTGCTCATCTTGTCGGCGATGGCGCGGGCAATGATGTCCGTCGTGCTGCCGGCGGCGAAGGGAACGATCACGCGGATCGGCTTGGTGGGGTAGCCGTTCTGCGCTGCGGCCAGGCCCGGCAACAGGGCGGCGATGCAGGTCAGCGAGGCAAGGACGGTGGTGCGTGCAGTGCTGGCAAGGGGCTTCAAGGTGTGTCTCCGCGCGGTCGGGCCGCATTCTTGGATCGATCAATTCACCAACGAGTGAATTGCCGATTTTAGGAACGGCTGCGCCGCAGCGTCAACGGCGGCTGCCTAGTGATTACCCGGAGAGCGAAGGAGAGGGGTGGGCGCGCCCGCGGCGGGGCGCGCGCCGGTCCGTCAGGTCAGTGCAGGACGTAGCCCAGCACGAGGTCGGTCATGTGCGAGAGGCGTTGCGCCATCGCCTTGGGGGCACGCAGGTCACGCCCGAAGATGGCCGACAGCGTGTGGTTGTTCGAGAGGTAGAAGTAGCACAGCGACGCGATGGAGATGTAAAGCTGCACCGGGTCGACGCCGGCGCGAAAGAGGTTGTCTTTCTTGCCGCGCTCCAGCACGGTGGCGAGCAGCTGCACCAGCGGCGAGTTCATCTCCTGGATGCGGTCGGAGCGCTTCAGGTGCGAGGCGCCGTGCAGGTTCTCGCTGTTGAGCAGCGTGATGAACTCGGGGTGCTCCAGGTAGTAGTGCCAGGTGAACGACACCAGCTGGCGAATGGCTTCGACGGGCTCGATCTCGTCCAGGTGCAGGCGCTGTTCGGCGGCGCGGATGTCGGCGTACACGCGCTCCAGCACGGCCAGGAACAGGTCGTCCTTGCTGCCGAAGTAGTAGTAGATGAGGCGCTTGTTCAGGCCTGCGCGCTCGGCGATGCTGTCCATGCGCGCACCGGCGAGCCCGCGCGCGGCGAACTCGTCGCGCGCCGACGCGAGGATGGCCAGCTGCGAGCGGTCGGCGTCGCGCGAGCGCGGCTCGAGCGTTTCGGGCAAAGAGTCCTTGGGGGCCTTCATGACGCGAATTTAACCAATTGGGGAATTAAGACAAGGCGTGGAAGGCGGGCGCACATAATTGCCGGAGACATTTGCAACTGAGGTTCGAATTTTTCATGAGTACATCACAACCCGCCGGCCACCTGATCGTCGAGTGCCTGGTCGAACAAGGCATGCAGGTCGCCTTCGGTGTGCCGGGCGAGAGTTTCCTGGCGGTGCTCGACGGCTTTCATGCGTACGGTGAGCGCGCACGCTTCGTGGTGAACCGGCAGGAGGGCGGCGCGGCCTTCATGGCCGAGGCGCACGGCAAGCTCACCGGAAGGCCGGGCGTGTGCTTCGTGACCCGCGGACCGGGCGCGACCAATGCCTCGATCGGCGTGCACAACGCGTTCCAGGATTCGACGCCGATGGTGCTGTTCGTGGGTGACGTCGGCAGCGACTTCCGCGACCGCGAAGCCTTCCAGGAAGTGGACTACGCCAGCTTCTTCGGTCCGAGCACCAAAGGCTTCGCCAAGCGCGTGGAGCGCATCGACGACGCCGACCGCATTCCCGAGTACATCGCGCGTGCCTTCTCCACCGCCATGAACGGCCGGCCGGGCCCGGTTGTGCTGGTGCTGCCCGAAGACATGTTGCGCACCGAGACGGCCGCACGGCCGCTGGCGCGCGTGGAGGCGGTCCAGCCGTGGAGCGACCCCGGCGCGTTGCGCACGCTGCGCGAGTTGCTGCTGAAGTCGCAGCGCCCGCTGGTGATTGCTGGCGGCGGTGGCTGGACGACGCAGGCCGCCCAGGCGCTGCAGCGCTTTGCTGAGAACTGGCGCCTGCCGGTGGCGAACGCCTTCCGCTTCCAGGACACCTTCGACAACCACCACCCGCTGTACGCGGGTGACGTGGGCATCGCCATCAACCCGAAGCTCGCGCAGCATGTGAAGGACGCCGACCTGATCCTGGCCATCGGTCCGCGCCTGGGCGAGATGACGACCGGCGGCTACACGCTGCTCGAAGCGCCGAAGGCCAGGCAGAGGCTGGTGCACATCCATGCGAGCGCCGAGGAGCTGAACCGTGTCTACCAGGCCGACCTGGCGATCAACGCCGGCATGAGCGCCGCCGCGCGCAGCCTCGAGGTGCTGAGTGCGCCGCCTTCGCTGCCGTGGGAAGACTGGGCGCAGCAGCTGCATGCCGACTACGAAGCCTGGCTCGAGCCGCAGGCGCTCACCGGCATGCCGGCCGAAACACCGCGCGGCGCGGTCGACATGGCGGCCGTGGTGGCGCTGTTGCAGAAGCACCTGCCCGCGGATGCGGCCATCACCAATGGCGCTGGCAACTTCGCGAGCTGGGTGCACCGCTACTTCCGCTACCACGGGCTCGCCAAGGGTGCGAAGACGCAGCTGGCGCCGACCAGCGGCGCGATGGGCTACGGCGTGCCGGCCGGCATCGCGGCCAGCATTGCGACCGGGCGCGTGGCCTTCACCATCGCGGGTGACGGCGACTTTCTGATGAACGGGCAGGAGCTGGCAACGGCCTCGCAGCACGGCGGCAAGAGCATCGTCGTGCTGCTCAACAACGGCATGTTCGGCACGATCCGCATGCACCAGGAGCGCGAGTACCCCGAGCGCACCAGTGGCACCGCGCTGCGCAACCCGGACTTCTGCGGGCTGGCGCGCGCGTATGGCTACGCGGCCGAGCGGGTCACCGAGACGGCGCAGTTCGAAGCCGCGCTGCTGCGCGCGCTGGCGGCCGACACGGGCACGCTGATCGAGATCCCGCTCGACCCCGAGGTGATCACCACGCGCGGCACGCTCGCGTCGATCACGCGCGCGGCGAAGCAGCAGGCGCAGGGCTGAGCGTGGCGCGATGACGGGCCACCTCGTCGCGCAACGCGGGCGAGCGCAGTTCGAAGACGTCGAACAGGCCCAGCGCATCGAGCGTGGGGACGAGCGACAGCAGGTCGTCGCGGGCGATGCGGCGTGCGTCGGCTGGCGCATTGGCGTCTTCGAGCACGCGCGCATTCGCCAGGAAAGCGCCGACCGAGCCCTTGCGGACGGTGTGGCCGTCGATGACGGCGAAGTCCTGCCCGTCGGGAATGATGTCTTGCGCTTTCATGGCGGTTCCTTGGTGAGCTGGCTGATGCATCCGATGCTAGGCAGTGGGGCGGTGCCGGGCTTGCGGCGCGAGGCCAATCGATACCGCCAGCGGGCCAGTCATGGCGGTTGAGTCGCCCACGACGCTCTGGCGCTACGCGCATGAAGCGCCGCGCGTCACCGGCTACCACGCGCACGCGACCGGCCAGTTGTTCGCGCTGCGCGAAGGCCTCCAGGTCATCGAGACGCCCGCAGGCCGCTGGGTGCAGCCGCCGGGATGGATCGGCTGGATCGCGCCGCGCTGTGCCCATGCCGCACAGAGCTTCGGTGCCACGTCGGGATGGAGCCTGCACATCGACGCATCGGCTGCGGCGGCGCTGCCGGACGGGCCTCACGTCTTTGCCGCCACGCCGTTGGTGCGGGAGCTGCTGGCGCGGTTGATGTCGTTGGAGGCGTCCGATGCACTGCTGGAGCCCCGCCGCGCGCGCTTGGTGGGTGTGCTGATCGACGAACTGGCCGCCGGTGGGCGCGAGTCGCTCCACTTGCCGATGCCGCAGGACCCGCGGTTGGTGGCGATGGCGAGCGCACTGGCGAACGATCCGGCGCTGGCCGATGGCCTCGACGAGTGGGCCGATCGCATCGGCATGGCCCGCCGCACGCTCACGCGACGCTTCGCTGCAGAGACGGGATGGAGCTTCGCGCAGTGGCGCCAGCAGGCGCGTTTGCTCAAGGCGGTGGAGCTGCTGAGCCTGGGCGAGTCGGTGACGGCCGTGGCGCTGACGGTGGGCTACAGCTCGGTGAGCGCCTTCATCGAGGCTTTCCGCAAGCACTTCGGCTGCACGCCCGCGCGCTTCTTCGAGGCGGGTGGCGGCTTGCCGCAGTGACCCGTCCTGCGATAGGTTGACACCTACGAGTGACACATAGCCGGCGTGCTGAATCCGGCAATAGACGCCCGATGAACCTCATCGGGCGTTTTCAATTTTAGGGACAGGTGCGGTCTTTCCTGGTTGTAGATCTGCACGGCCTGACGGACCATCCGGGCGGCCTGCGCCAGATCTGCGGGCCGATGCAGCAGGAACTCCATCTTCAGGATCCCGTTGACGCGCTCGGCCAACGCGTTCTGGTAGCAGTCGTAGCCGTCGGTCATCGAGCAGGTGATGCCATGGCGCCTGTGAATCTCCTGATAGTCGTTCGAGCAGTACTGGATGCCTCTGTCGGAGTGATGCACCAGCATTTGCGGGGTCTGGCGCCCCTTGAGCGCCTCTTTCAGCGCCTGGCTGACTTGCTCGGTGTGCAGGCTGTCATGGACGTGATGGCCGACGATCTTGCGTGACCACGCATCCGTCACCAGGCTGAGATAGACGAACCCCTCGTCAGTGGGCAGGTACGTGATGTCGGCCACCCACACCTGCTCGCTGGCGGTGGCTCGCACCTGCTGCGGCCCCTGCTTGAGTAAGTTGGGATGGCGTCGGAATCGATGATGGCTGTCGGTGGTCTTGTGATACGCCCGCCGGGGCGCCACCAGCATGCGGGCCTCGCGCAGCACGTCCAGCAGCGCATCGCGCCCCAGGCACGCACCGGCTTGCTGCAGCGGCTGCTTGAGCAGATGGTGCAGCTTGCGCGCGCCCAGCCGGGGCTGGCGCAGGCGCACCTCCCGAACGAGCTCGATCACGGTGTCGGCGCGCGCACAGCGCTGCTGCTGATGCTGCAGCTGCTGGTAGTAGGCCTGGCGGCTGACGCCCCAATGGCGGCAAGCCCTCGCCACGCTCAGCCCCGGGAGGAGCTTTTGCGAGAGGACTTGCCCGAAGGCTTTTTTACGATGCGCACCCCGTAGTCCTTCTTCAGGACATCGATCACCGCCTCGAACAGTTGGGCCTTCTCGTTGGCTTCGCGAAGCTGGACTTCCAGGGCCTTGATCTTCTGTTCGGGAGTCAGTGGTGCCGTGGGGGCAGATGAGGGTTTCTTGATCGGTATTGGCATGGGCAGCCCCGATGATGCCCAACCCCAGTTCTGGCGACCATGCTTGCGCAGCCACACCAGCACCGTCGAGCGGCCCTGGATACCGTAGCGCGCCTGAGCCTGCTTGTACGTGAGCTCGCCTTTTTCTACCTGATCGACCACCGACAGCTTAAAAGCCAGCGTGTAGTCCCGCTGCGTGCGTTTGACGCCTGATTCCATTGACTTGCCTTTTCTTGACGGAAAAGGTGTCAACCCATTTCAGGACGGGTCACAGGCGAAAAAAAAGCCCGCATGACGCGGGCTTTTTGACTCAGGAGCACGAGGCCCCCGAACGCTTACTTGACGTGCTTGCCAATCAGCGCTGCCAGTTCGAACATCGAAACCTGAGCCTTGCCGAAGATTTCCTTCAGCTTGGCGTCGGCGTTGATGTTGCGCTTGTTGGCCTTGTCTTGCAGGTTGTTCTTCTTGATGTAGTCCCACAGCTTGCTCACCACAGCGGTGCGCGGCAGAGGCGTCGAACCGACCACAGCGGCCAGTGCCGGGCTGGGGGTCAGGGCCTTCATGAACGCAGCGTTGGGAGTGCGCTTCTTGGCGGGAGCAGCCTTCTTTGCAGGAGCAGCCTTCTTCGCCGGTGCAGCCTTCTTTGCAGGAGCTGCTGCCTTCTTGGCGGGTGCCGCTGCCTTCTTGGCCGGAGCGGCCTTCTTTGCAGGAGCCGCAGCCTTCTTTGCGGGAGCGGCCTTCTTTGCCGGAGCTTTCTTGGCCGGAGCCTTCTTTGCAGTTGCCATGGTTGATTTCCTTTTTTGGTTGAACGTTCACCAATGAAAAACTTGCGTCTCCAGTGGCAGTGCGGATGCTAAATGAGAAAAAACGCGTTTCCAAGGGAAAAAGCGCTTTTTTCATTGGGAGCTGTTGTTTTTTCAGAGGGGAGAAGGGGCGTTGTTCACGTTCGTCGCCCAGGCCACGTCGCCAGCACCACGCCCACGAGCGCGATCGCGAACGCAATCAGCTGCGGCGAAGTGAGGTTTTCCCCGAGCACGAGCACGCCCACGAGCGCCGCGCTGACGGGCAGCAAAACAGTGAAGACGCCCGCTTGTGCCGCTGGTACGTGGCGAAGTCCGGTCATCCACAGCCACACGGTCCAGATGCTGGCGGCCAGTGCGTAGGCCACGAGCAGCGCCCACGTGCCGAAGCGCACGGCGGTGAAGTCGAACTGCAGCGCGAACCAGATGCCGAAGGGCATCGACAGCACGAAGCCCCACAGGTTGATGAGCGAGGCGATGCGCTTGGGGCCCAGCTTGCCGGTGAGCGACTTGCCGATCACTGCGTAGGCGGCTTCGCAGAGCACCGCGCAGAACACGAGCAGGTTGCCCAGCCACGGCATCGACGGCGCTGCGACCCCACTGCCGGTGGCGGCCGGCGCATGCGCAGGCGTGAACGCGAGCAGGCCGATGCCGAGCGCGGCGCAGCCGATGGCCAGGCCAATGCGCACGGTGATGCGCTCGCGCAGGAAGAGCCAGCTCGCCACCGCGACTGCCGCGGGGATCGACGCCATGATCACGCCCGCCGACACGGCACTCGTAAGGCTCACGCCGAACAGCATGCAGATCGAGAACAGGAAGTTGCCGAGGAACGACTCCAGGAAGACGAGCCCGCGCGTGCGTGCGCTCATGGGCGGTTCGTCGGGCGTGCGCTGGAGCCAGTGCGGCATCGCGAGCGCCGCGATGCCGAAGCGCAGCCAGGCCAGCAGCAACACCGGGAAGGCGGCCACCAGCGGCTTGGAGAGGGCGACATAGATGCCGACGAGCGACATGCTCAAGGCCAGGCAGCCGTAGGCCACGAGGCGGCCGGAGGTGGAAGCGGCGGGGTTCAATAGACTGGGTGCTGGTTGATGATCGGATGGATTCGATGATGCCCCACGTTCTTGTCTACGGCACGCTGCGGCGCGGCGGGCGCAACGACATCGCGCGCTACCGGCCGGCGCCGGTCTTCGTCGGCGAGGCCTTCATTGCCGGCACGCTGTACGACCTGGGCGCGTACCCGGGCGTGGTGCTCGGCGGGGCAGGGCGCGTGAAGGGCGAGGTCTACCGCATCGCGCCGGAGGTGGAGCGCGAACTCGACCGGCTCGAAGAAGTGGCCGACGACGATTCGGGCGAGTACATCCGGCGCAGCGTGCGCGTGGCGGTGGGCACGCAATCGGTCGAGTGCCTGGTCTACGAGATCCATCCGACGCGCATTGCAGGTCGTTGCGTGATCGACAGCGGCGACTGGATCGCGCATGCGGCGGAAATCGAAGGCGAAGCGCGCACGTTTTCACAACCGAAAGAGTGATTCCGTATCGCGAAAAATCGTGCTGCTGCGCCGCAATATTTTTTCTCGATATGAGAAAAATAATTTCTCATTGAGAAATATCTCTGTAAGTTGTTGATTTTGTTGATTCAAAAATATGTCTTCTATAAGACATAAGAGTCCGCAATCGGATTACAGTAACTCCACGGCCGCAACGCCAACCTTCAATCAACCTCACGGAGTGACCATGCCCCAGACCCTGAACGAACAACTGAGCCGCGAACAGCAAATTGCCGCCCTCGAAAAGGACTGGGCCACCAACCCGCGCTGGAAGGGCGTGAAGCGCGGCTACAGCGCCGCCGACGTGGTTCGCCTGCGCGGTTCGCTCCCCATCGAGCACACGCTGGCCAAGCGCGGTGCTGAAAAGCTCTGGGCCAAGATCAACGGCGGCGCCAAGAAGGGCTACGTGAACGCCTTCGGCGCGATCTCCGCCGGCCAGGCCATGCAGCAAGCCAAGGCTGGCCTGGAAGCCGTGTACCTGTCGGGCTGGCAAGTCGCCGCCGACGGCAACACCTCGGAAACGATGTACCCCGACCAGTCGCTGTACGCCTACGACTCGGTGCCGACGATGGTCCGTCGCATCAACAACACCTTCAAGCGCGCCGACGAAATCCAGTGGGGCCGCGGCATCAACCCGGGCGACAAGGAATTCATCGACTACTTCCTGCCGATCGTGGCCGACGCTGAAGCCGGCTTCGGCGGCGTGCTGAACGCTTTCGAGCTGATGAAGAACATGATCGCGTCGGGCGCTGCCGGCGTTCACTTCGAAGACCAGCTGGCCGCCGTGAAGAAGTGCGGCCACATGGGTGGCAAGGTGCTCGTGCCGACGCAGGAAGCCTGCGAGAAGCTGATCTCGGCCCGCTTCGCTGCCGACGTCATGGGCGTGTCGACCATCGTTCTGGCCCGCACCGACGCGGAAGCCGCGAACCTGATCACGTCCGACCACGACGCCAACGACAAGGCGTTCCTGACGGGCGAGCGCACTCAAGAAGGCTTCTACCGCGTCAAGAACGGCTTGGAGCAAGCCATCAGCCGCGGCGTCGCCTACGCACCGTACGCCGACCTGGTGTGGTGCGAAACCGGCGTGCCTGACATCGGCTTCGCCCGTGAATTCGCGCAAGCCGTGCATGCCGCCTGCCCGGGCAAGCTGCTGTCGTACAACTGCTCGCCGTCGTTCAACTGGAAGAAGAACCTGGACGACAAGCAGATCGCCTCGTTCCAGGAAGACCTGTCGGAGCTGGGCTACAAGTACCAGTTCATCACGCTGGCCGGCATCCACATCAACTGGTTCAACACCTTCCAGTTCGCCCACGCGTATGCCAACGGCGAAGGCATGAAGCACTACGTGAACATGGTGCAGGAACCCGAGTTCGCCGCACGCGACAAGGGCTACACCTTCGTGTCGCACCAGCAGGAAGTCGGCGCCGGCTACTTCGACGACGTGACCACCGTGATCCAGGGCGGCTCGTCCAGCGTGAAGGCGCTGACCGGTTCGACCGAAGAAGAGCAGTTCCACTGAGCTGCCTTCGCTGATCGCTGAGTGACGGCGCGTTGCGCTGTCGCCCCCAAGCCCGGCCCCGTGCCGGGCTTTTCCGTGGGCATTTCGACGAATGGGCGCGGCCTCACGGCCCCAGCAGGCAGCGGCTAGAATCGCCGACTCTGCACTCAACAAGAGCGAGAAAGGCACCTTGGTTATGACACCGCGAACTACCCCGCAAGGATTCAGCGGCTTTTTCTTCTTCGAAGGAAAGGGCCGGTAGCCCCGCGCTCGCTGGTTTTTCCAGCGCACCAACCAAGCAAAGCGCGGCATCCACCGCGCTTTTTTGTTTTTCTCCCCGAGGTTTTCACATGATCCAGATCACGCTCCCCGACAACTCGCGCCGCGAGTTCCCCGGCCCGGTTTCGGTGGCCGAAGTGGCCCAGTCCATCGGCCCCGGCCTCGCCAAGATGACGGTGGCCGGCAAGATCGACGGCAAGCTCGTCGATGCCAGCGACGTCATCGACCGTGACGCCAAGCTCCAGATCATCACGCCCAAGGACGACGAGGGCCTGGAGATCATCCGCCACTCGACGGCCCACCTGGTCGGCCATGCGGTCAAGCAGCTCTACCCGGCGGCCAAGATGGTGATCGGGCCCGTGATCGACGAAGGCTTCTACTACGACATCTCTTTCGAGCGCCCGTTCACGCCAGAGGACATGGCCGCCATCGAGGCGCGCATGCGCGAGCTGATTGCGCAGGACTACGACGTCGTCAAGAAGATGACGCCGCGCGCGGAAGTCATCGAGGTCTTCAAGTCGCGCGGCGAGGACTACAAGCTGCGCCTGGTCGAAGACATGCCCGACGAGCAGGCCATGGGCCTGTACTACCACCAGGAATACGTCGACATGTGCCGCGGCCCGCACGTGCCGAACACGCGCTTCCTGAAGGTCTTCAAGCTCACGAAGCTGGCCGGCGCCTACTGGCGCGGCGACGCCAAGAACGAGCAACTGCAGCGCATCTACGGCACGGCCTGGGCCGACAAGAAGCAGCTCGACCACTACATCCAGCGCATCGAGGAGGCCGAGAAGCGCGACCACCGCAAGCTGGGCAAGGAACTCGACCTGTTCCACATCGACGAAGTGGCGCCGGGCGTGGTGTTCTGGCACCCGAAGGGCTGGGCGCTCTGGCAGCAGGTCGAGCAGTACATGCGCGGCATCTACCGCGACACGGGCTACTGGGAAGTGAAGGGTCCGCAGATTCTCGACAAGAGCCTGTGGGAGAAGACGGGCCATTGGCAGAACTACCGCGACAACATGTTCACGACGGAATCGGAGAAGCGCGAGTACGCGCTGAAGCCGATGAACTGCCCGGGCCACGTGCTGATCTTCAAGAGCGATCTGCGCAGCTACCGCGACCTGCCGCTGCGCTACGGCGAGTTCGGCCAGTGCCACCGCAACGAGCCTAGCGGCGCGCTGCACGGCATCATGCGCGTGCGCGGCTTCACGCAGGACGACGGCCACATCTTCTGCACGGAAGACCAGATCCTCGACGAATGCATCGCCTACACGGCGCAGCTGCAGAAGGTGTATGCCGACTTCGGCTTCACGGACATCCTCTACAAGGTCGCGACGCGGCCCGAGAACCGCGTCGGCTCCGACGAGCTGTGGGACAAGGCCGAGCATGCGGTGATGGAGTCGCTGCGCCGCTCGGGCGTGGACTTCATCATCTCGCCCGGCGATGGCGCCTTCTACGGCCCGAAGATCGAATACACGCTGCGCGACGCCATCGGCCGCCAGTGGCAGTGCGGCACGATGCAGGTCGACTTCAACACGGCAGAGCGCCTGGGCGGCGAGTACGTCACGGAATCGAGTGGCCGCGCCCACCCCGTGATGCTGCATCGCGCCATCGTCGGCAGCCTCGAGCGCTTCATCGGCATGCTCATCGAACACCACTCCGGCGCGATGCCCGCATGGCTCGCTCCGGTGCAGGTGGCGGTGCTCAATATCAGCGAAGGACAGGCCGATTACGCTGCGCAAGTTGCGAAAACGCTGCAAAATCAAGGGCTTAGAGTTCAGCTTGATCTGCACAACGAAAAGATTACGTATAAAATACGGAAGCATTCGTTGCAAAAGCTCCCTTACATCCTCGTCGTGGGTGACAAGGAAAAGGAAGCAGGTGCCGTCGCAGTGCGCGCCCGGGGCAATCAAGACCTCGGTGCAATGTCCCTCGAATCGTTCACGCAACGGCTCGTCCAGGACGTTGCTGACAAGCGTTGATTTGTCTCTGAAACACCCCATATGTTTCTCTGCCAAGTCGTGCCGCCTGTCCGCGAAGACTGAGCGGCGATCGCTACAGATTTTGTAGCAAACTTTGAAGGATTCTGACCATCGCTACTGCATTTCGCGACCGCCGCCACCGCGAGGAACGCCAACACCGCCTGAACCGGGAAATCATGGCCCCGGAAGTCCGCCTGGTCGGCCCGGAAAACGAGCCATTGGGTGTCATGAGCCTTTCCGAAGCCTTGCGCCTTGCGGGTGAGGCCGACGTGGATCTGGTGGAGGTCGTTGCTGCGGCCAATCCGCCCGTGTGCCGCCTGATCGAGTACGGAAAGTTCAAGTACCACGAGCAGAAGAAGGCAGCCGAGGCGAAGTCGAAGCAGAAGGTCATCGAGGTCAAGGAAATCAAGTTCCGGCCCGGTACCGACGATGGCGACTACAACATCAAGATGCGCAACATCAAGCGCTTTCTTGAAGAGGGCGACAAATGCAAGATCACGCTGCGCTTCCGCGGCCGCGAGATCACGCACCAGGAGCTCGGTCTGGCACTCTTGCAGCGCATTCGCGACGAACTGGGCGACACGATCATGGTCGAGCAGTTCCCGAAGCTGGAAGGCCGTCAGATGATCATGATGATCGCGCCGGGCCGCAAGAAGGTTGGCAGCGCGGCGCCGAAGCCGGCTGCAGACGCTGCGCCGGCAGCGGCGCCTACGGCAACCGCCTGAGGCGTTTGCAGTAGACGGGTTTTGAAGGGATTTCGCCCTGGCCCGCATTTCGAAAGAAGTGCAGGCGGGGGCGAGATAAAGAAGTGTCTCGGGGCCAACAAGTCCGTGGAGTATCCGCGGCGCCTCACGAGCACAAACTAAAGGAGCATTCATATGCCCAAAATGAAGACCAAGAGCAGCGCGAAAAAACGTTTCCGCGTTCGTCCCGGTGGCACCGTCAAGCGCGGTCAAGCCTTCAAGCGTCACATCTTGACGAAGAAGACCACCAAGAACAAGCGTCACCTGCGTGGTGCAGTCGCAGTGCATGAGACCAACATGGTTTCTGTCGCCGCCATGCTGCCCGGCCGTGGCATTTAATTCAGACGAACAAGGAGTAAACACATGCCTCGCGTCAAACGTGGTGTAACGGCTCGCGCCCGCCACAAAAAAGTTCTCGCACTCGCCAAGGGTTTTCGCGGTCGCCGCGGTAATGTCTTCCGCGTCGCCAAACAGGCGGTGATGAAGGCTGGGCAATACGCCTACCGTGACCGTCGTACCAAGAAGCGCGTGTTCCGTCAGCTGTGGATTGCGCGTATCAACGCCGCCTCGCGTGAACTGGGCCTGACCTACAGCCAGTTCGCCAACGGCATCCGCAAGGCGGGTATCGAGATCGACCGCAAGATGCTTGCGGACATCGCCGTGCACGACAAGGCCGCTTTTGCCGGCATCGTGGAGCAGGTCAAGGCCAAGCTGGCTGCTTGATTTTGCACAGCAGGTTGCCGTCTCCGGACGGCTTCTTGCGCCCACGGCTCAAGGGCTGGCGCTTGAAAAGGCTCCAGCTCTTTTTTATTTCCCCTCGAAGATTTTTGTTGCTATGAACGAGTTGGACTCCCTGGTCGACACCGCACGCGCCGCCTTCGCTGAAGCGAAAACGCCCGCAGAGCTCGAAAACGCCAAGGCCCAGTTCCTTGGCAAGTCGGGCCGCATCACCGAGCTGATGAAGGGCATGGCCGCGCTGAGTGTCGAAGAGAAGAAGTCCCGCGGCGCCGCGATCAACGTCGGCAAGCAGGCCATCGAGGCCGCACTGACCGACCGCCGCCAGCAACTCGCCGACGAAGAACTCTCGCTGCAATTGCGCGCCGAAGCGCTCGACGTGAGCCTGCCCGGCCGCCACCGCGCCGGCGGCGGACTGCACCCCGTGAGCCGCACGCTGGAGCGCATCGAAGAAATCTTCTCGAGCATGGGCTTCGACGTTGCCGACGGCCCCGAGATCGAGAGCGACTGGCACAGCTTCACCTCGCTGAACAACCCGCCGAACCACCCGGCGCGTTCGATGCAGGACACCTTCTACGTCGACCTCAAGGGCGACGACGGCATTCCTTACAACCTGCGTCCGCACACCAGCCCGATGCAGGTGCGCTATGCCCATCAGCACACCAAGAAGTACGCGGCCGAATTTGCCGCTGCTGCCGCCGACACCACCGGCACCTTGAAGGCGCCCGAGATCCGCGTGATCGCGCCGGGACGCACCTACCGCGTCGACAGTGACGCCACGCACTCGCCCATGTTCCACCAGTGCGAAGGCCTGTGGCTCGGCGAGAACGTGAGCTTCAAGGACCTGAAGGTCGTCTTCACCGACTTCTGCCGCACCTTCTTCGAGCGCGACGACCTCGTGCTGCGCTTCCGTCCGAGCTTCTTCCCGTTCACCGAGCCGAGCGCCGAGATCGACATCCAGTTCGCGAGCGGCCCGCTGGCCGGCCGCTGGCTTGAAGTCGCCGGTTCGGGCCAGGTGCACCCGAACGTCGTGCGCAACATGGGCCTGGACCCCGAGCGCTACATCGGCTTCGCCTTCGGCATGGGCCCCGACCGGCTCACCATGCTGCGCTACGGCGTGAACGACCTGCGCCTCTTCTTCGACGGCGACCTGCGTTTTCTCTCGCAGTTCCAGTAAGCACGCCCCCTCCACAGATAGAAAAACCAGATCGAGATCGAAGAGATGCAATTCCCGGAATCCTGGCTGCGCGAGTTCTGCAACCCGCCCCTCGACAGCGCCGCACTGGCCGAAACGCTCACCATGGGCGGCTTCGAGGTTGAAGAGCGCCGTCCGGTGGCGCCGCCTTTCACGCGCATCGTGGTCGGCGAAATCAAGGAAGCCGAGCAGCACCCGAATGCCGACCGCTTGCGCGTGTGTCAGGTCGACGTGGGGCAGGGCGCCTTGCTGAACATCGTGTGCGGCGCGCCGAATGCGCGCGTCGGCATCAAGGTGCCGTGCGCCCTCGTCGGCGCCGAACTGCCGCCGGGTGAAGACGGCAAGCCTTTCCTCATCAAGCTGGGCAAGCTGCGCGGTGTCGAGAGCGAGGGCATGTTGTGCTCGGCGCGTGAACTCGGCCTGAGCGAAGACCACGGCGGCCTGCTCGAACTCGACGCCGATGCACCCCTCGGCGCCGACGTGCGCGACGTGCTCAAGCTCGACGACGCACTGCTCACCCTCAAGCTCACGCCCAACCTGGCGCACGGCCTCAGTGTGTACGGCGTGGCGCGCGAACTCGCAGCGCTCACCGGCGCACCGCTGAAGACGCCGGCCATGGTGCCCGTGGCCACGTCGTTCGCCGACGTGCTGCCGGTCAAGGTCGAAGCGCCTGACCTGTGCGGTCGTTTCTCCGGTCGCATCGTGCGCGGCGTGAACACCAAGGTCGCCACGCCGCCCTGGATGGTCGAGCGCCTCGCGCGTTGCGGCCAGCGCAGCGTGACGCCGCTGGTCGACATCTCGAACTACATGATGTTCGAGTACGGCCAGCCCAGTCACATCTTCGACCTCGACAAGATCCATGGCGGCCTCACGGTGCGCTGGGGCAAGGCGGGCGAACAGCTCAAGCTGCTCAACGGCACGACGATCACCGTCGACGAGAAGGTCGGCGTCATCGCGGACGACCGCGAAGTCGAATCGCTCGCCGGCATCATGGGCGGCGACGCCACCTCGGTGTCCGACGACACGCGCAACATCTACGTCGAGGCCGCGTTCTGGTGGCCCGAGGCCGTGCAAGGCCGTTCGCGCCGCTTCAACTTCTCGACCGACGCCGGTCACCGCTACGAACGCGGTGTCGACCCGAGCCGCACGGTGCAGATCATCGAGCGGATCACGCAACTGATCGTCGAGATCTGCGGCGGCGAAGCCGGCCAGATGGACGACCAGACCTTGCGCCTGCCCGAAGCCGCGCCCGTCACGCTGCGCGTGGCCCGCGCTGCACGCGTCATCGGCATGCCGCTGACGCAGGCGCAATGCGCCGACGCGCTCAACCGCCTCGGCTTCGCCCTCACCGAAGGCGAAGGCACGTTGACCGTCACGCCGCCGCCGCACCGCTTCGACCTGCTGATCGAAGAAGACCTGATCGAAGAAGTGGCGCGCCTGATCGGCTTCAACAACCTGCCGACCACCGCACCGCTCGCGCCCATCACGGCCCGCGTGCGTCCCGAAGCACAGCGCAGCCGTTTCGCAGTGCGTCGCAGCATTGCAGCGCTGGGCTACCAGGAAACCATCAACTTCAGCTTCGTCGAAGCGCACTGGGAGCAGGACCTCGCGGGCAATGCCAACCCGGTCAAGCTGCTGAACCCCATCGCCAGCCAGATGAGCGTGATGCGCTCCTCGCTGCTCGGCTCGCTGCTGCAGGTGCTCAAGTTCAACCTCGACCGCAAGGCACCGCGCGTGCGCGTGTTCGAACTGGGCCGCGTGTTCCTGCGCGACGACACCGTCGTCACCACCGACAGCACCGTGCGCGGTGTGAACCAGCCCATGCGCGTGGCCGGCCTCGCCTGGGGCGATGCCGAGGCGTCGCGCTGGGACGGCAAGCCGCAACGCGCCGACTTCTACGACGTCAAGGGCGACGTCGAAGCGCTGCTCGCACCGCGCGTGCCGACCTTCGAGGCGGCCGAGCACCCGGCCCTGCACCCCGGCCGTTCGGCCCGTGTGCTGCTGGACGGCCAGGCCGTCGGCTTCATCGGCGAGCTGCACCCGCGCTGGCGCCAGAAGTGGGACTTCACCCAGGCGCCCGTGCTGTTTGAGCTGGACCTCGACGCCGTCACGGCGCGGGCCGTGCCCGTGGCGCAGCCGGTGCCCAAGCTCCAGGCTGTCGAGCGCGACATCGCGGTCGTCGTGGCCGAAGCGGTGTCGCACGATGCGCTGATGCAGGCCATCCGTGCGGGCGCATCCGCCTCGGGTCTGCTGCGCGATGCGACGCTGTTCGACATCTACCGTCCGCAGCCGTTGCGCGAAGGCGCCGTGGCGGCGCCGGGTGCGTTGGCACCGGGCGAGAAGAGCATGGCCGTGCGCCTGACCTTCCAGAGCGATGTCGCCACGCTGACGGACGAGCAGGTCGAACCTGCTGTCCGTGCAATCGTCGAACAACTGGGCGCCACCCTGGGCGGCCGCTTGAGGGGATGAAGATGAACGCCGCCGAATTCACGCTCGAAGCCCTCGAAACGCCGGCGCTCACCAAGGCGCACCTGGCCGACCTCCTGTTCGAGCAGATCGGCCTGAACAAGCGTGAGTCGAAGGACATGGTGGAGGCGTTCTTCGAGCTCGTTGCCGGCAGCCTCATCGAAGGCACGGACGTGAAGATCTCGGGCTTCGGCAACTTCCAGATCCGCGTCAAGGCGCCGCGCCCGGGGCGCAACCCGCGCACCGGTGAAGCCATTCCGATCGGCGAGCGCCGCGT
Organism: Variovorax paradoxus; assembly: GCF_009498455.1. Classification (NCBI taxonomy): domain Bacteria; kingdom Pseudomonadati; phylum Pseudomonadota; class Betaproteobacteria; order Burkholderiales; family Comamonadaceae; genus Variovorax; species Variovorax paradoxus. The sequence continues at coordinate 3,925,914 of NZ_CP045644.1, forward strand.
GGCGACCTTCCATGCGAGCGCGAAGCTCAAGGAGCAGATCCAGGGCAGCATCGAGCCGCAGGACGGCACTTCCGAAGTCGAGTGGAGCCTGGGCGCGGAATAGTGCTTGGTGCTGTGCTGCCGCGTAGAGTAATCTATGAGGTTTCCCGCGCACAGTCTTGATTTCAATGGAAATAATGGAGAAAGCGCTCCCGCCGATTCCAGTCAAACGCTACTTCACCATCGGTGAGGTCGGCGAGCTTTGCGGTGTGAAGCCGCACGTGCTGCGCTATTGGGAGCAGGAGTTCACGCAGCTCCGCCCGATGAAGCGGCGCGGCAATCGTCGCTACTACCAGCACCATGAAGTGCTGATGATCCGCCGCATCCGCGACCTGCTCTACGACCAAGGCTTCACCATCAGCGGTGCGCGCAACAAGCTGCAGGAGCTCACGCAGGGCGAGCGCGATCGCCGCAAGGCAGGCGAAGTGCCGCTCGAAGGCCTGGAGGCCATCGAGATCGGCCAAGAGGAATTCGACGCTGCCGTGCAGGACGAGCCCGGGGCTGCAGCGACCACGCAGACCGTCGACCTGTCGCAGTTGTTGCACCTTCGCCGCGAGCTTTTTGAAATTCGTGAGCTGCTGACTGTCGGACACTGAATTTAGCCCGCTATAATCGAGAGCTTCGGTGTGTGGCGCAGCCTGGTAGCGCACTTGCATGGGGTGCAAGGGGTCGAAGGTTCGAATCCTTTCACACCGACCAATAATAAGTAATGAAATCAACGGCTTAGGGCTTACCACCCTAGGCCGTTTTTCTTTGTGTTTTCGATCTGGAACCACTACTGGAACCACTTGCAGTGCGCTCGGTTGGAATAACCTGACACTGACGCACCCAAACGGCCAAAAGAAAAGCCACCCGAAGGTGGCTTGGTGGGGTTAGGGGCAAGGTGCTCACCCTGCCTTTTTCGCTGGGCCCGGCTTGTAGTTGCGCTTGATCGCGTCCATCGAGGCGCCATGCAGCGCCTTTTCACGCTTGGCGATCTCCTTGAGGCCTGCTCCGAACTCTTTCTTGAAGTCCGGGTACCGATCAATGTCGAACTCGACGCCGTCGGTTTCCTTGCGAACCCAGCCCAGCATCTTTGCTTCCAGATCAGTGACCAGCTGGTTGCCCAAGATCTCTTGGAGCACTTCGAGCAGCTCGGGGTTGCGAGCTTCAAGCACGCGGGTCAGCAGGAAGGCCGGATCGATGCCGAGTGCCTTTGCGGTGACGCCCACCTTGTTCACGGGGAACGCCATGTTCCCGCTGCGCAGCATGGCCACCACGTTCGCAGAGCCGTATCCCATCTTCTCGGCGAGCTCGTAGTTGCGCATGCCAGCTTCGTCCTGGCGGCGAGCCAGAAACTCGTTGAGCGGGATGCCGGCGGCCGCGGTTTTCTTCGGGGCAGCTGCCTTCTTGGTTGCGGTGGCGTTCATTAACTTCTCCTCTTGGGAACTTTAAAAAGTGATGCTCGCGTTCATCGAAAAAGAGACTAAGCGAACACATTATATTGCTATGTACTTACATACACTGTGTGCAGATGTCAATGCTCAGCAGTGAGTGACTTTATAGCAAATGGCTTTCGCACCGCCGTGTAAGACAACTGCTCACCGCGGAAGCCACCAACAGCGGTCCAAGTGCGTCGAGCCCTATAATGTGTGCACGCTGACTCTCTTTGCTTGAGTCATATTTAAGTAAGTCATCAATTACAAACTATCGGAAATCTCAACATGGAATCGGTCGACTGCCAGTTGGTAAGCATTGAGCAAATGGCGGACATCCTCGCCACGTCCACAGAAACGAAGTCGGTCAGCGCAGGGGAGCTGAAAGCGCGGTGGCTCGACACCGGTGCCGAGACGATCATCGTGATCGAAAGCCTGGTCGGGCCGGGCCTGAAGTTCACGGGCCCTCACTAAAAGTCGGCTGCGTGAGAGCCCGGTGCAATGCCGGGCGCGCCCTCCAAGGGCTCATTTTTAAAGTTGATGCAACGAATCAACGACACGAGGTTTTTCACAATGAAGCAAGACATTCAGGTCATCCGCGACTCGATCGGGAAGATCGTCTCCATGCTCACTTCGCGCGCCATCAAGGTCACCCAGCGCGGAGTGAAGGCGTATGTGGCCTACGACCCGAAGACCGGCAAGATCAAGGTGGTCAACGTGCCGTACTTGCCCGACGACGCGACGCCCGAGTTCATCGCCGCGGTCCAGGGCTTCCTGGACCACGAGGTCGGCCACGTGCTGTTCACGGACCAGAAGGTCGTCATCGCGGCCAGCAAGCTGGGCGCCAAGGTCGCGAACCTCGCCAACATCGTTGAAGACGTGTTCATCGAGCGCAAGATGACCGAGGCGTTTCAGGGTTCGTCGCACAACCTGGAGCAGGTCCGCAAGTTCTATCTTGAGCGAATCTGTGGGAAGGGGATCACCGACGCTCTCGCCGCCGGCGACCAGAAAAAAGCGGAGGGGTATGCATTCGTCGCAGCCTTCCGGGCGTGGGCCGGCCAGACGTCCGCACAGGACTTCATCAAGCAGCCGCACGTCGCACCGTTGGTCGAACCGCTGAAGGCGAAGCTGGGCGACGACATCCTGCGCAAGCTCACCCGCGTGAGCAGCAGCCAGGAGTGCCTGGACCTGGCGCTCGAGGTCAAGAAGGCGCTCACCCTCCGCCGCCACCTCCTCCCGCGCCCCCGCCGCCCCCTGCGCCGTCAGTCCCACCCACGGCACCTCCGCCGCCGCAAGACGACGATCAGGACGAGGAGCAAGACGAAGACGACGATCAGCCGGGCAGCCCGTCGCCGGGCGACCCAAGCGACGACGACACGGGCGATGAGGGCACCCCGGAGCCGGAAAGCAATGACCTGGATGACGCGGGCAACACGTCCGACCCCGGGGCACCTTCCGCTGGTGGCGGTGGTGATGACCAGGACGAAGAGCCCGAGCCCGAAAGCGACGAAGAGCAGGGCGACGACACCGCGCAGGGCGCCCCTGCCGACCCCTCAGACGAGGGCCAAGACGACGACGCGGGTGAAGATGCTGCACCGGGCAACGCCCCCGCCGACAGCGATGCGGAGGACGACGGCAGCGACGGGTTGCAGGGCGACGGTGACGAACAGACGTCGGCGGCCGAGGGCGACAGCGAAGATGGCGCAGAGGGTGATGCAGAGTCGGGCGAAAGCCAGGCACAGGAAGAAGCTCGCACCCAAGGCGACACCAGCACGGCCAGCAAGGAGGTGCCGGGTGGCTCGAACGAAGATGCTGAAGCCACCACGAAAGACCCCGAGCGCGACCTCAGCGAGATCTTCGAGGAGAAGCGTGACTTCGACGACGCCATCAGCGAAGGTCTGACCAAGGAAGCGGAGCACCAGTTCAACTCGGCCAGCTACCAGATCTACTCCACCGAGTGGGACCGGATCGAACCAGCTCGCGAGTCCAAGATCAAGGAGAACATTGAGGCGCTCGACAAGGGCACTGAAGGAACCTTGGGCGTGATGCAGAAGCAGCTGGAGCGTGCCATCGCAGCGAAGGCGCGCAAGAGCTGGAACCCCGCCCAGCGTCGCGGCCGGATCGCACCGGGTGCGCTGTTCAAGTCTGCCGTGGGCGATGACCGACTGTTCCGCCAGCGCTTCGAGACGCAGGCGAAGAACACCGCGTTCACGCTCCTGGTCGACAACTCCGGCTCGATGGTCTATTCGGACAACCTCGTCGTCGCTGCTCGAGCCTCGTATGCGCTGTCGCAAGTGCTTGAACGCATCAAGGTCACCCACGAAGTGCTCGGCTTCACGACGTTCGAGAGCAAGGAGATGGAGCGCGCGATGGCCGATGACCTGACGGGCACCGTCACGCCCGACGACTATGCCCGCGACGAGGCTATCTACATGCCCATCTTCAAGGGCTTCGGCGAGCGCCTGGGCACGCAGGTCAAGGCCCGCTTCGCGAGCATGATCGGCTACCCGGACTTCTGCCGCTGCAACATCGACGGGGAGAGCATCCAGATCGCTGCGCACCGCCTGAAGAGCCAGCGCGCTGAGCGCCACATCATGTGCGTGCTGAGCGACGGCGACCCGAACTGCTCGCCGGGCGGCAGCTCGAACGTCAACCAGCTGCGGAACCACACCCGCGAGGCCGTGAAAAAGGTGCAGGCCGCAGGCATCGAGGTCGTGGGCATCGGCATTCGCACCACCGCCGTCAAGAGCTACTACGACAAGCACATCGTCCTGAACAACCTGGCAGAACTGCCGACCGTTGTGATGGGTCAGCTGACCAAGATGTTGCTCTCCTGACTCTAAAATAGTAAGTCAGTACTGATATACTCCAAGCGTCGGGCGCGATCATTCATTCATCGCGCTGACGCGACACCAAATTTTTAAGACTGGAGAGTTTTATGACCACCAACGCAGCGGCCCCTGCCGACGAAACCATCAAGTGCGCGATCTGCGGTGCGAAGATCCATGCGGTGCACATGCACCTGAAGTCCGACCACCCCACCGTGACGGCTGAAGAGTACCAGGCGCAGTACCCGGGCCAGCCCATGCTGAGCCAGAAGGCAATCGACGCGATCAAGAAGCGCGAAGCGGAAAAGGCTGCCCAAGCTGGGACTATTGCAACAGTAAGCAAACACACACCTTCAGCTGCCAAGAAGGTTGTGTTTCATGACCTCTTCGGCCTGGGCAAGAACGCCGCCACGCTGAGCGCCAGCGGCAAGGAAATCATGGTCACGCAGTGCGCGCCGCTGCCAGAGCACGAGTCGATGATTCCTGAAATCGACCCGAACTACGTGTTCAATCTGGACGTGCTCAAGACCATGATGATGGGCTTGGAGATGCGCATTCCCACGTACCTCTGGGGCCACGCCGGCACCGGCAAGACCACCATCTTCGAGCAGATCGCCGCGTACACGAGGCGGCCACTGTTCCGTGTGCAGCACACCGCGAACATGGAAGAAGAGCACATCGTCGGCGGCTGGCGTCTTCGCGATGGGAAAACCCACTTCGAGCTTGGCCCGCTGGGGATGGCGATGAAGTACGGGTGGCTGTACATGGCCGACGAGTACGACTTCGGCCGCCCGGAAGTGACTTCGGTCTACCAGGCAGTGCTCGAGGGCAAGCCGCTGGTCATCAAGGAAGCCGACCCCGAGAACCGCGTCATCAAGCCGCACCCCGACTTCCGCATCGTCGCCACCGGCAACACGAACGGGCAGGGCGATGAAACCGGCCTGTACACGGGCACGAACCTGCAGAACAGCGCCAACTATGAGCGCTTCGGCGTGGTCCAGCGCATGGACTACATGTCCAAAGAACTCGAGGAGCGCCTCGTCTCGCAGCAGGGCCGCATCCCGATGGCCGACGCGAAGAAGCTGGTCGACTTCGCCAAGCGCATTCGCGAAGAGTTCGACGGCGGCCGCCTGGGCAACCCCATCTCGCCACGCTCGCTGATCTACGCCGCAAAGATCGGCGTGGGCAAGCGCGACTTCAAGGCAGGCCTCGACCTGGCCTTCATCAACCGTCTCTCCAGCACCGACCGTGAAGCAGCCCGTCAAGTGGCGCAGCGCGTCTTCGCCTGATCCCCGTCCACCAGCACACCAGCCAGACACTTATGACCACCGCTGAAGCCACTCTCGCCGTCGACCTGCCCGTCAAACGCATGGGCGAAGTCCGCCACAACATGGGCGGGCGAAAGGGGCAGAAATTCGCCAACGACGGCAGCTACGAATCGGTCGAAGCCATGCTGACCCGCCTGGCGATCAAGTCGTACGCCCGCGTCCAGGCGCTCAAGCTGCCCATGAACTACGAGGATGTCCGCCAGGAGATGGATGTCTATTACCTCCAGGCATTCAAGGCTTGGCGCCCCGACGGCGGCGCCAAGTTTTCAAGCTACTGCACGACAGCGTGCATGCACAACTTCCGCAACCGCATCGAGAAGATGTGCGAGGAAAAGCGCGAGCTGGGCATGTACTCCATCGACGACCGCGCGCCCTCCATGCAGGACGAGGACGGGGACCCGATGGAGCGCCTCGGTGCCGATCTCGACGACTCCCGCCCCGAGGACCGCCTGATCGCGCGCCAGGAGATGAAGCAGCGCCTGGCAGGCTTGACGCCGGCCGCGCAGCGCTTCGTGACGGCCTTGCTGCTGAACGAGCGCGACGACAAGTTCAAAACCGGCACGGCCCGCTTCAGCAACATCGCTGTGGCCGCCGGCCTCAACGCTGCAGAGGCGCGCCGCGTTCGCGCCGAGATCACTGAGAAGTTCGGCTTCACGGAATGGTGATTGAGGCCCCGGCCTGCCATGGGATGGCTTCGGCCGTCTCTGCGCAGTCCCCGACATGCCAAGCCTGCCCGCATGCACGCAGTTGCGTGCGGGATGCTGCGCTCTTCCTGGTCGGGCTGCCCGACAGCGAGGTCGTACGCCGAGAGCGGCAACTGATCGTGGTCACAGGAAAAGCCCTTCTTCACCTGCCATTGACCCGCGTCAAGGGCGAGGGTGCCCCGCTCGTCGTGGCGAGCACCCGGGGCGTGCAGCGCGTGTCGCTGACCCCCAAGGAAGAAGCGCTGGTGCAGGGGCTACCCAAGCGCGTGGCCAGCCAGGTCCGCAGCCTGATGACCACGGGGTGGTTCGAGTTCGCCCGCGCCGAGCTGCTTGCCGGCCGCAATCCAGCCGACAAGGGCTGGAAGGACACCTACTGCCGCCAGCTGCTGGGCGGGCAAGCCACGCGCGAGTCGCTGCGCCTTGCCTTCATGCAGGAGCTGAACCTGACGGCGGCGAGCGCAAAGGTTCAGCTGTCCAACGCGCTGTCGATCTTCGCAGCGGGGAACCTGGCCGTCGAGACGGGCGGGAAGCTCCAACTGGTCGCCAACCCAGTCGACAGACCATAGATATCAACCAACGGGGAACCGAATGAATCCACTTGCCGTCGCGCTCTCGGTGCGCAGCGACTTCAGCCTGGGCGAAAGCTCGTTCCAGATCTCCAAGATCATTGAGCGGGCGAAAGAGTGCGGCTACAGCCACATCGCTTTGACCGACACCATGAGCGTGTCGTCCATGCCCACCTTCAGCGAGAAGGCGAAGAAGGCCGGCATCGAGGTCATCACGGGCTGCACGGTGATCGTGGTGGATGACCCCACCGCGAAGCTCAAGGACCGCCCGAACAACGCCTTCCGCCTGAAGGTCTACGTGAAGAGCGAGAAGGGCCTGAAGTCCCTCTTCGCCGCGCTCACGAAGTCGATGGACGCGGACCACTACTACTACCACGCGCGCCTGGGTTTTCAGGACGTGCTCGACCTGGAAGACGTGGTGGTCACCAGCGGCGACATCCAGTCGTTGTGGCACCACCCACGCGCGAGCGAGCTGCATGGCGAGCTGGCCCAGCGCTTCAAGGGCGACTACTACGTGGAGCACGTGGCCATCAACACGCCGCTTTTCGACCGCCTGAACAAGCAGGCAGAGCTGGCATCGTTGTTCACCGGCACGCAGTGGTTCGTCAGTCGGCCCGCCTTCTATGCGACGCCCGAAGACGCCAACGCGACCGACGTGCTGAAGTCCATCGCGACGAACACGCCGGTCTCCAGCCCATGGGTGCCCCGTCCGTACACGCGCAACCTGTGCATGCTGACGCCCGCGGAGTTCGCCGCCGAGCTCAAGGCGATGACCGACCGTGGCGCCGGCGCGAACGGGCGCAACTTGGCGACGACGGTCGAGATCGCCGGGAAGTGCACCTACCGCTTCGCCAAGATGGCCCCGTGCCTCCCGAAGATGGCCGACGACGAGTTCGTCGCGCTGGTCAACGGGTGCAAGGCGGGCTGGCGCGAGCGCTTCAAAGAAGAGGTCTGGGGCCACAAGCCCACCGACGAAGAGCTGGCGACGGTCTACAAGGAGCGCCTGGCGTTCGAGCTCGGCGTGCTCCGGAAGATGAACTTCAGCGGCTACTTCCTGTTGGTACAGGAGATCGTGAGCTGGGCCAAAGACAACGGGGTGCGCGTCGGGCCAGGACGGGGTTCGGTAGGTGGCTCGCTGGTCGCGTACCTCATGGGCATCACGGACGTCGACCCGATCCGCTTCGGTCTCCTGTTCGAGCGCTTCATCAACCCCGACCGTACCGACTTGCCTGACGCTGACTTGGACTTCGAGTCGGGCAAGCGCCACATGGTCGTGGACTACATCATCAACCGCTGGGGGCGCGAGAACGTCGCTGGCATCGTGAACTTCTCCACCCTCGGTCCGGCATCGGCGCTGCGTGACACAGCCCGCATGCACGAGCTGGACCCGTGGGAGTACGCCTGCTCGAAACAGATGGAGAAGGAGCACGGGGTCAGCCTGAGTCTGGCTGAATCGGCCGAGCGCGTGCCTGACATCGGCAAGTTCATGGTCGAGCGCCCGGTCGTCTGGGACCACGCGCTTCGCCTCGAAGGCGCCAACCGCACGCTGTCGCAGCACGCTGCAGGCGTGATCGTCGCGGGTGAACCCGTGACCAACCGCGCCGTCGTGCGCATGCACAAGGAAGAGGACTCGCTGCCCGTGGTGCAGTGGGACAAGACAAAGGTCGAAGACTTCGGCCTCATCAAGCTGGACATTCTGGGCTTGAACACCCTGGACCTGATCGGGACCGCGCTCGACTACATCCTCGAGCGGCATGGCAAGAAGATCAACCTGCTCAGCCTCCCGCTGGACGACAACCGCGTGCTCGAAGCCTTCGGGCGCGGGGAAACCAAGGGCGTGTTCCAGTTCGAGGGCGGGGGCATGACCAAGCTGCTCAAGGACATGGCCATGGGCGGCACGCTCACCTTCAACGACTTGTGCGCCGCGACCGCGCTGTTCCGGCCGGGCCCGCTCGACGCCGGCCTGTGTGACCGCTACGTGCAGGTGCGCCAGGGCGCGTCGCACGCCCACTACGACCACCCGCTGCTTGAGGAGTGCCTGAGCGAGACGTTCGGGGTCATCACCTACCAGGAGCAGGTGATGAAACTGTGCCGCGTGCTGTGTGGCTTCACCCCGGGCGAAGCAGACGGCGTGCGAAAAGCCATCGGCAAGAAGGACGCCGAGAAGATGGCCGAGTACGCGGTTCGCTTCGTCGCCGGCGCGGAAGCATCGGGCATGGAGAAGTACAAGGCCGAAACCCTGTGGGAAACCATTCTGGGCTTCGCGGGCTACGCCTTCAACAAGTCGCACTCAGCCGAGTACTCGCTGATCTCCTGGGTCACGATGTGGCTGAAGGTGTATTACCCTGCCGAGTTCTTCGCCGCCGCCATGACGGTGATCGACAAGGAAGAAAAGCTGGCGGGCCTGGTGCTGGACGCCCGCTCGAAGGGCCTGCAGATCCTGCCGCCTGACCTGAACATTAGCTCCAACCGCATCGAAATCGAGGGTGACGACAAGCTCTATGCGCCGTTCCAGGCGATCAAGGGCATCAGCGGCAACGTCGCTGCGTCGATCCTCAAGCTGCGTGAATACGAGGACACGTCGCTGGGCGTCTATGCCGGCGGCTTCTCGTTGAACTCCGATGGTGGTGTCATGGAGTTCGACCCGACCATCCAGAAGAAGGTGCTGGGCCGCACGCAGGTCAACTCGGCACACCGGGAGAAGCTCAGCCGCGTGGGCGCACTGTGGAACCTCGACAAGCAGGGCCACCCCGCATCCCATCCCGACCGCCTGAAGGACCGACTGGAGCTCATGCCAGGCTTCACCGTCGAACTGGTCAAAGCAGACCGCACCCTGAATGCCGAGAAGCTCGCCAAGCTGCAGATCACTCGGCTGATCGATGAAATGCGCAGCAGCGATGCCCCGAGCTTGAAGGGCAAGCCGATCCCTGTGCCCCGCATGGGCGACGCGCCGCGCTTCATGCTGGTGTTCGACGCCCCGTCGTGGGAGGAGGAGCGCGCGGGAAAGATGCTCGAAGGCAAGACCGCCGACATCGTCAAGGAGGCGCTCAAGGACGTGCAGCTCCGGGCCGCTGACGGCTACTACACCGCGCTGTGCAAGGTGGCGAAGGAGAAGGGCGCGAAGGCCATCACCAACCAGCAGATCCTGGACGGCGGCGAGTTCCTGCGCCAAGAGATCGAGATACTGAAGCCGCCCGTCATCATTGCCATGGGCTCCAACGCCGTGCGTTGGTTCTCGCCCGGGCTGAAGGGCTCGCCCGCGGACCTCGCGGGCAAGGTCGTCTACGACGCCAAGCTCGACGCATCGATCATCTTCGGGCTCAACCCCGGGATGCTCTATCACGACCCCAGTAAGATCACCCTCGTCCAAAGCGTGTTTGATCAGCTCTACACGCTCCTGTCATGAGCGAAGAAATCTGGACAGCCGTCATCGGCTACGAAGGCCGTTACGAGATCTCGGACCTCGGCCGCCGACCTGGCACGCAGGTACGGGGTGGGGCAGTACAGCATTCGCAATGCGGTCACGGCCGAACGTGGGCTCACCTGCCACTCTGACCTTCCAAGATTACGCTGGTGCAATCGGTGTTCGACCAGCTCGCCAACTTGTTGTGTGCTAACGGGACTTAGGCTCCGGAACGATCCGCCAGTTTGTGCGACAGGTCCAAGACTCCTGTTTCTCACTGTGGAATTTCTGAACAGTGCAGCGGTCGCATCCTTCGTCAACGGAGATGAAGTGACCTCTACGGTTACCCAAATGAGTTGTAGCGATGCGGCTGGCCTTTTCAAAAGCGGCCCGGCATGTTTTCTCCCTTGACCCCCCAGTCTCAGTGGCGTGGCCAGCGTTGAGTTGTCCAAAAGCCGAGGTGACGCTGATCGCCGCAATGGCGCCAACAAATAGGACACGTAAATCCATAGCTGGGACCTCACAGTTAAGTCTTGGTATGACCATTTTCTTCAGTTGACACATGAAAGGACCCCATGACAACCCGAATTCAACTCGACCTGGAAGCCCTGAACGCCTTGTCCCCCGGGGGCAGTGAAGCGCGTCTGGACCAGCTCCGAGACGTGCTGAAGGGCGTCTAAGGAAGACCCGCTTCCCTATAATGAATCAGTAACTACTGACACATTTAACGCGCCATGACTGCACCCACCACCGCACCCGTTGCATCCTCTGATGACGCTGCGCTCGACATCCTGATCGATGCGGCGCAGCTGAAGAAGGACCTGGACATCGATCCGACCTACCTGCGAGAAGAATGCGCCCGCCAGCCGGGCCTGTTCCTCATGTACGCGAATATCGCTGTGCGCGCCAAGCGTCAGCAGGATCGCTACAAGACTGTGGTGGAGATGGTGGAAGCCAAGCTCGACGCCCAGTACCGCTCCACACTGCAGGAGGAGTACGAAGGCGCGATCGCCGCCGACCCGAAGTCCCGGGTGAAGGCCCCGACCGAAGCGCAGGTCCGCTCCTCGATCGTGAACGACGTACGCTGGAAGGCAGCACAGGGCCGGCTGCACGACGCGAGTTACATCGCTCGTCTGGCCGACAACGCCGTCTCCGCGATGGAGCAGCGCAAGAAGAGCCTGGACAACATGACCTCGCTTGAAGTGAAGGGCGGTGGCGACGGCACCCGCGTGGAGCGCAACCGCTCCCAGCAGGCGAGCCGCCAAGATCTCCTCGACACGATGGCCCGCCGTCGCGATGGCGCTCCGGTTTCGGCTGCCTCGATCGGCATGGAGAACACTTGAGTCGAAATAGATGGCTCAGTACTGACACACTATAATGTAGGGGCGGGTACATAGAAGCCCGCACCTGCAAACCGACAACCAAACCCGCAAACCGAAAAGGAAAAACAGCATGTCTCTCATGGATCTCTTGAAGGAAAAGAAGCAAGCCCTCGCCGCTGGCAAGCGCGGCCGCACGGTGAAGCCGCCGCCGAACCGCAGCATGTGGCGCATCCTGCCCTCGTGGAAGGGCGCGGACCAGCAGTTCTGGCAAGACTTCGGCCAGCACTTCATCAAGGACGCTGGTGGCAACATCCTCGCGATCTATGTCGACACGGAAAAGACCTTCGGTCGCCCGTCCGAGCTGAACGCCCTGATCGGCCAGGCCATCAAGTCGTGCACCGACGACGCCACGATGCAGCTGCTCAAGGACGCGAAGAGCTCCGGCAGTGTCCTGCTGAACGCCCTGCAGACCGACAGCCCGAACCCCACCAAGGTCGAGATCCTCGAGATCCGCCCCTCGGTGTTCGAGCAGATCATCACGCTGGCCCAGGAATACGAAGAAGCGGGCGAGTCCATCTTCGACGTGGCCAAGGGCCGCGAGATCATCATCCTGCGTGAAGGCACGGGCCTGAACACCAAGTACACGGTGCAGGCCGCGGTCAAGAATCGCGTCGCCTCGGTGCCGCCCGAAGTGATGAAGCAGCTGAACGACCTGGAAGCCTACGTGGCCCAGGAATCGGCAGAAGGTTCGTTCCGCGCGCTGAACGCCGTGAAGTCGATCGCTGGTCTGCTGCCCGCTGCGGGCTCCGGCCCTGCCGGTCTGGGCGCTTCGGGCATCCCCACGGCCCGCCTGCCGTCGTCCGCCGTCGCAGCCGCGACCATCGAAGACGACTACGCCGCTGCTCCCCCTCCGGGCAAGGGCGCGACGCCCTCAGTGGAATTCGACGACGTGCCCGAGCTGGTCGCCGCACCGGCGCCGGCCGCTGCTCCCGCCGTCGCACCTGCTGCAGCGCCCGTGGCCGCAGCTGCCGTCGAATCGACGGGCGACCCCGAGCTGGACAAGCTGCTCGCCGGCCTCTAAGCCAGGCACTCAAAAGACAAAAGGGCGGGCTCTCGGGTCCGCCCTTTTTCACTGAGGACACGAATGGCAAAACACATTCAACTGATCGACGGAAACTCCATCGCGCACGCCAACCACAACGGCAGCGTGCTCACGATGGGCGGCCCTTCCGGCATGCAGGTGCAGGCGATCTTCGGGTTCCTGCGCTCGCTCAAGGCAATGCTCGAGAAGGACCCGGGCGAGCCCGTGGTGCTCTGGGACGGCAAAGCCCAGTGGCGCCTGGATATCTTCCCCGAGTACAAGGGGAACCGAACCCAGCGCGACCCCAAGCAGGAGGCGCACCACAAGGCGTTCAAGAAGCAGACGCCGATCATCGAGAAGGCGGTGGCGCTGCTCGGTGTGAAGCAGATGCGCAGCCCGCTGCTGGAGGCTGATGACCTGGCCAGGCACCTCGTGACCGCCATCGTTGCCGCAAACAAGCTGAAGGCCCCGGCCGACCGCACGCGCATCACGCTCGTGTCCGGCGACAAGGACTGGCTCCAACTGGTGCAGGAAGACGTCGAGTGGTTCGACCCGATCCGCGACCGTCGTGTCACGAGCGCCAACTTCTTCGAGTTCACGGGCTACATGACGCCCGCCGAGTTCGTCGAAGGCAAGTGCCTGCAGGGCGACTCGTCCGACAACATCCCCGGCATCTACAAGCTCGGCGAAACCACTGCGCAGCAACTGCTTGCGCGCTGGAAGTCGATCGAACGCTTCTTCGCCGAGGTCGACGCGGGCACGTACACGCCCGCCACTCGAAAGAGCAAGACCGCGACCAGCAAGCACCCCGAGGAGCTTCTGGCCAGTCCTGAGGGCAGGGTGCTTTTCAGGCGCAACGTCCAGCTCATGGACATGAAGCACTGTCGAAAGCCCGAGCAAGGCGAAATGATCATCCAGGCCGCACCGGGCAGCCGCGAAGGCTTTCTCGAACTGTGCGGGCGCCTGAGCTTCGCTTCGATGCTGCGCGAACAGGGCATGTTCCTGCGGCACTTCCCCAACTGCAAGTAAGTAAAGGATTACACACCATGACCAGCAAACTCGATTCGATGGCCGCAGAGATGGCGAAGCTCTTCGCGGAAGACAAGGAGCCCACGCCCGATCGCTTCCTGAGCACGGGCTATCCGCCCCTGGACTTGATCCTGAGCGGCAGCTACGTCGGTGGCTTCCCCGAAGGGCGCATCGCCGAGGTCTACGGGCCGCCCGCGTCGGGCAAGACGCTGCTCGCCACGCTCATGATGATCCAGGCGCAGCGCGCCGGCGGCATGGCGATCTTTGTCGACCACGAACACGCCTTCAATCAGACGTTCGCCGCCTCGTTCGGCCTGGACCTGACGTTCCCCCGCTTCATGTACATCGACCCGGACACGTGGGAGCAGGGCCAGCAGAAGGCGTTCACGGTGGCCGAGTACGTGCGCGTCAACAAGGCCATCGACGCCACCGCGCCGATCGTGATCGTGACCGACTGCATCGCCGCGGCCACACCGAAGTCGGTCAAGTACGACTCGAAGACCGGCAAGCTCAAGTCGATGGAAGACCGCAACATGAACGACACCACCGCGCTGGCTCGCGCGACGGCCGCCGTGCTGCCCCAGATTGCCGACGTGGCGCGCCAGCACAACGTGGTGGCCATCTACCTGAACCAGCTTCGCACGAAGCCTGGCGTGACGCATGGTGATCCGAGCTACACCCCGGGCGGTGGCTCGCCGGAGTATTACTCGGTCACCCGTCTGGCCGTCTCGACGGCCAAGATCATGAAGGAGGTCAACGGCAAGAAGGAGTTCGCGGGCCGCGAGATCACGCTCAAGTGCACGAAGAGCAAGACCACCCGGCCGTTCCAGGAAACCAAGCTGCGCCTGACCTACGACGCCGACGGCAAGGCGCATCTGGACTTCACCAGCGGCCTGGTCGACACGCTCGTCGAGATGGGCAAGATTGAGAAGGACGGCAAGATGGTCGTGTGGGAAGGCAAGAAGTACTGGGCCAGCGTGCTGTCGAAGAAGATCGACGATGAAGGCCGCCAGGCTGAACTCACCGCCATGCTGCACGCCTGATGGCTGCGCACATGCAGGAGGTGCTCTGCACCGTCCACGACCTGAAGTTCGCCTTCGACATTGATCGCGTGCGGGACTTGAAGGACGCGGCGGGCAAGAGTATCCACCCGGCGCTGATGCGTTGCCCGGTCTGCTCGCTGCAGGAAGTCTCGCGTCTGCGCGAGAGCCTGGAGAAGACGACCAACCAGCGTGACCTTCTGGTCCGGGCGATCGACCTGGCGAAGACGCTGCAGCCACTGTCGTAGGGCCGAGGGCGATGGTCCGCTCCCTACTATGTAGTGATGACAAAGACCATCGCTTTCTCCCACCCGCGACGTGGCCTCGAGGGCACGTTCGCCACCTTCCGCCTGGGGTCGAAGTGGGCCGAGAAGCTCACGCAGGGCGACACCGTCGAGCTGATCGATGCGCGCACCAAGCGCCCGCTGAAGACCGCCAAGGTCGTGAGCGTCACCACGGGTGAGCTTGCAGCGATGGCGAGCACCTTCGGGCGTTGGGCGCACAACTGGCAGGAGCACCCGGTCGCCGACCGACCCCAGCTGCTCCTTGAATCAATCCGCCGCAGGTTCAAGCACTGGGGTCCGAACCGAACCGCTGACAGTGCTCCCTGCTCTGTAATTTTTCTGAAAGAGGTGACAGATGAAAGCTTATGAAATCGTCAACGACGAACGTGTCGACTATGCCGAGACTCTCGCACTGGCGAAGGCCAAAGCAGTCGACTTGACGGAGATCGTCTACCTGCCGGGCGTGCGCGTCTACGAGGTCGAGATCAAGACCGACAAGGCCGCCGTCATCGGCCTGCTCAACCAGGAGCACAAGCTGCCCGCCACTGGGCTGATCGTCCGCACCGGACGCGAGTGGCGCGTCACCAACCGCGGGGGCCTCAAAGAACACATCAGTGGCTGACAGCCACCGCATCAGCGAGCCCAAGCCCGCGAAGGACGGCAACGGGACCGTCCGCCAGGTGCGTCAGAACCGTCGCAAGATCGGCGAGCTGCGCACCTACAAGCTGGCCACGGGCAAGCGCCTGAACATCTTCCATGCGCCGCGGCGCACCGACCAGCGCCTGCATGACCGCCAGGCCTGGACCGTGGACGTCGACACAGTGTCCGCCCTGCGCAACTACGGGCTCACTCACGTCCTCCTCATGGTCGAGGACGGCACCAAGTTGCTGGCGCCGGCCACGCTCTTCGGCCCCGAGGGCCTGGCGCGGGGTGTCGAGAAGCGCGTGCAGACCACGCCTGGGCGCCCGCTGCCGACGCAGTACGTGGTGCCCGATGCACTCTGGCACATCAGCCTCCCACCGCCCGAGCAGCGCAGCGAGGAGATGCTCAAGCAAGTGCGCATCAAGCGCGGTCGCCTGCCCAAAGCCAAGACCTGACCGGGACACTGTCCCTATCGAAACACGAAGGGAATCCCATGCTCATCTCCACCGCCGCCCTGTGCCTCGCCCTGAACGTCTTTCACGAGGCCCGTGGCGAGTTCATCCCGGGCCAGTACGCCGTCGCAATGGTCACGCTCAACCGTGCCGAGCAGGACCCGGCCAAGGTCTGCGACGTGGTGTTCAAGCGTCATCAGTTCAGCTGGACCAAGGACGTGAAGCTCACGAAGAAGGGCTGGGCCATCCCGGCACACCTCATCAATGCCACGAACAAGGAGCCCGAAGCCTGGGCGCTGGCATGGCGCATCGCACAGTGGTCGCTGGCCGGCAACATGCCCGACCTCACCAAGGGCGCCAAGTTCTATCACGCGAAGCGCGTCGCCCCGAGCTGGCGCCTCGCGATGACGCGGGTGAAGACCCTCGGCGCGCACGTCTTCTATCGCGCCTGACAAACAGTAAATACTGACTGTCTATCTATAATGAACCAAGCCCGCGCACGACGCGGGATTTTTATCAAAGGACTCCGCCGATGTACGCCTTGATGGCCGACCTGCACATGCACCAGTGGTCTGCATTTGCATCCATGAACCCCGACGGGGTAAACAACCGACTGCGCGGCCTGCTGGACGAGATCGAGCGCGCTTGCAAGGAGCTCTCGCAAGCCAACGACACGGACACCAACCCGACGGTCATCATGGCCGGGGACGTCTTCCATGTGCGCGGCTCAGTGAACCCGGTGGTGCTCAACAGCCTGATCGACTGCCTGGCCGCGTGCCACAAGCAGTACGGGACGCGGTTCGTCATCATCCCGGGCAATCACGACCTGGCCGGGCGCGACAGTGAGCGGTTGGGCAGTGCCGTCACGGCGCTTGAATGTGACTATGTGACCGTCACTGCGGACACGCTGACGCTGTCCGAGCACAAGGTCGCCATGATCCCCTGGCACGAGAGCACCGAAAGCCTCAAGGCCGAGATCCTCCGCGTGCGTGACGAGCTGGTCGGATCGACCACCGAAGGCAGCGTCGTGGACTGGGACCTGGTCCTGCATGCGCCCATCGACGGCGTGATCGATGGCCTGCCGTCGCACGGGCTCGACCCGGCCTGGCTGAGCGAGACGGGTTTCCGCCGCGTTTACTCGGGGCACTATCACAACCACAAGGTGTTCCCCGCAGGCCTTGCCGTGACCGAGGTGGTCAGCATCGGCGCACTGGCGCACCACACCTGGTCCGACGTGGGCACGAAGGCCGGCTTCCTGCTGGTCGACGAGGACACGATGACCTGGCGCAAGAGCCACCTTCCGCAGTTCGTCGACCTGTCGCAGCTGGTGGCCTTCGATCCCAACGACGTGCCGCTGCTGGTCGATGGCAACTATGTCCGAGTGCGCGTCGAGGCCGACAAGAGCAAGGAGGTCGAGACCGCCCGCAAGGAACTCATGGACATGGGCGCGATGGCCGTGCTCGTGCAGGCAATGCCCAAGGCCGCCGCGGTGCGCGCAGGGGCCACCGTAGCCACCGTCAACGCAGGCGCGTCGCTCGAAGCGTCGGTGTCTGAATTCATCAAGGGCATGACCGGGCTGGCGGACAGCACCCGAGTCGCGACCGCCGCTATGGACGTGCTTGCGTCCGTCGAAACCTCGGGGGACTGACACATGAAATTTCTCAGCGCACACATCGAAAACTTCCTGACGGTCGCCGCCGGCACCGTCAAGCTGGCCGACCGCGGGCTCAACCTGATCCAGGGCGTCAACGCAGACGACGATTCGGCCTCGAGCAACGGGGCAGGGAAGTCCTCCATCGTCGACGCGATCTGCTGGTGCCTGTACGGCGTCACCGCGCGCGGCGTGAAGGGGGACTCTGTCGTCAACCTCAAGGCAAAGAAGAACACCGCCGTCATCGTGATGCTGGAGAACGGTGCGACCACCTACAAGGTCGAGCGCTATCGCAAGCACGCCACGGGCAAGAACAGCTTGCGCCTGTACGCCATCACCGACCCTACCGCCCCGGGCGTGGACATGACGCGCGGGACCGACGCCGAAACCCAGAAGGAGGTCGAGAAGATCCTGGGTTGCAGCCTCGAGGTGTTCATCGCCGCGGTCTACAGCGGCCAGGAAGCCATGCCCGACCTGCCCAAGATGGGCGACCGTGACCTGAAGCGGCTGATCGAGGAGGGCGCAGGCATGCAGCGCATCGAGCGCGCTTACGCCCTCTCGCGCACCCGACTGACCAGCGCGAAGTACGTGCTGGACGGGTATGTCGCGCGGCTCGAGACCGCCAAGACCGGCCTGCTGCGCACCGAGAGCGCGCTGGAGATCCGCCGCGAGAAGGCGAAGCAGTGGAACGACGGCCGCGCCGGTGTGATCGCCGGCCTGGAAGCCCGCGTGAATGCCGCGAAGGCAGATGCCACCACAAAGGCGCTGCACGCTCAGTCCCTGAAGCCAAAGGCGGATGCCGCGACCACCCGGCTGGCCGAGATCGGCGTTTCGCTGGCCGCCCACGCAACAGCGCAGCGCGCCGCCGCCGATGCGCAGAAGGCCCTGAGCCGCGCCGAGCTGGCCGTCGAGAAGCACCAGCTGCAGCAGGCGACCGAAGCGGTCGTGCAGGCCCAGGCAGACGTGGACAACGCCGAGCAGGACCTGAGCAAACCATGCCGCTCGTGCGGGCAGCCCGGGTCGCTGCACAAGCTGGACGATTACCGTGACCACAAGCGGGCGCTCCTGGTGGCGGCGAAGGGCACACTCGAAGACCTGAAGGTCCGGGTGCGCAGCCAAGTGCTCGCCGTGCAGGCCGCAAAGACCACCCATGAAGAAGCGCTCGCCGCGGTGCCGGACGTCACCGCTCTGAACGCCGAGCGCGCTGGGTTGGAAGCCGACAAGACCGCTCTGCAGAACGCCATCCGCGTCGCCCAGACTGCCAAGCAGACCTACGACCAGGAGAAGCTGTCGCTCGACAACGCAAAGGCGGCCGTCAACCCCGAGCAGTCGGTGGTGGAGGAGCTTGAAGAGCGGCTGACCTACGACAACACGCAGATCTCCGGCTGGACGGCCGAGATTGCGAAGGCCACAGCCGAGGTGGCGGTAGCCGAGGGCGTGGTCAAGGTGTTCGGCCCCGCGGGCGTCCGGGCGCAGATCTTGGACACCGTCACGCCGTTCCTGAACGCGCGCACCGCCGACTACCTTTCGGTGCTCAGCGACGGCGCCATGCAGGCCATTTGGACCACCCTGACCAAGTCGGCCACCGGTGACCTGAAGGAGAAGTTCAGCATCGAGGTCACGCACAGCAAGGGCGCCGATTCGTTCGCGGGCCTGTCGGGCGGGGAGAAGCGCAAGGTTCGTCTGGCAACCGCGCTAGCGCTGCAGGACCTGGTGGCCAGCCGCGCGACCCAGCCGATCGATATCTGGTTCGGGGACGAGGTGGACGATGCACTCGACCCTTCGGGCCTCGAGCGGCTCATGACCATCCTGGAGCGCAAGGCGCGCGAGCGGGGAACCGTGATCGTCATCAGCCACAACTCGCTGGGTGACTGGATCGACAACGTCACTACGGTCACCAAAGCCGACGGCGTGTCGACGGTGGAGGGCGCGCTGTGCGACTGACCGGACTTGAGATCGCCAATCAAGGCGGGCCTGAGGTCATCAAGGCCTGGGTCATGTGGATGAACATGAAGCTCAAGGAAGAGCCGCTCCACCTGAAGGTAGCTGCACCGTGCTCGCTGCCTGCCCGGTTTCGCACGGGAGCCGCCAAGGTCTCCAGCTCCACGCAGTGGAGCTTCGGGGCGGGCGAGGACCTGGTCCTTCAGTCGGTCTACCAAGAGCCAAATATCCACCGCGATGCGACCACGTTGAAGGCCACGTTCGTGGCCGCGCCGACGAACCTCAAGTTGCTCAAGGACGGCTTCGCCAACATGACGCTGGAAATGGCCACTGCCTTCCAGTACTTCGACGGGCTCGAAGCCTGGGTGGGAGCCCAGATGACCGAGGCGCCTGCGCTGCACATGAAGAAGCAGGGGCCGCAGGTGTTCGCGCCGGCGATCAAGCCCGAGGAGCTGCAGGGCAGCGAAGAGTGGGGCGCCTGGTAATGGCAAGCAAGCACAACCTCAAGGCGGGCGACACCCTGTTTCTCGTGTGGAACAAGCAGTATTCCGGACCGGCAAAAACGAAGACCGTCACCATCACGCGGGTCGGGCGCGCCTACGCCTACTGGGGACTCGGCCGCAGCACCGATGAGATCGTGAGTTTGGAAGACCTGCGCTTCGGCGTGGGAGGCAACGGATATGGCTACAGCGGCCAGGCCTACCTGAGCGAGGAGCACTACGCCCGCTACGTCGAGCGAAACCAGGCATGGCGAAAGTTCGTCGCCGAGATCGAAGCCCGGGACTTCACGCGAGCCCTGGAGGCGCTGACGGTCGAGAACATCGTTGCAGCCGCCGCACAACTCGGCATTCCAGCCGAAAAAATCCTCAACTCCTGACCTAACTATAAGGAAGCAAATGACCGTCCTGAGAATCATGGGCATCGACCCGTCCCTGCGCAACACGGGCATGTGCCTGGGGCACGTGGACATCACGACTGGCGAGATCGACTGGCGCGGCATCGCCATGGTGCAGACCAAGCCGGCAGACAAAGCCAAGGTGCAGCGACAGAACTCGGCCGACCTCGTGAGCGCCCGTGAGCTCCACCGCGGCGTGCACAAGCAGTTCGCCGAATGGCGCCCGAACATCATCACCGGCGAAGTTCCCAGCGGGGCGCAAGACGCGCGCGCAGCACTCAGCTTCGGCATGAGCATCATGCTGCTTGCAAGCGTGCCAGTGCCCATCATCGAAGTCACGCCCCGGGAGGTGAAGATTGCGACCGGGAAGAAGAACGCCACCAAGGCCGAGATCATCGAGTGGGCTCACCAGCTGGCGCCGCATCTGCCGTGGTTACGCGCAACAGGCAAGTTCCGCAAGCCTGACAAGTTCGACGCGGCGGGCAACCTCATCAGCAAGGGGTACGAACTCCCTGCTGGCCGGCTGATGGATGACAACGAGCACATGGCCGACTCGATGGCATCGGTCGCCGCGTGCGTGCAGACCACGCAGTTCATGCAGATGATGGCGATCTACAGCGCAAAGGCAGCTTGACGGCCTCTCTTGCCTTATATGGTAAGTGTCTGCTGACTGACCTAAAATAGACGCTTACCCCTCTCCCTTTCTCCCCCTCTAGGAATACATGACCGTCATCAAACGGGATGGCTCGCGTGAGCCATTCGACCAATCCAAAATCGACCGCCTGGATATCTTCGCCACCAAGGGCCTGAACGTCGACCTGGCGCTGCTCAAGGAGCAGGTGCAGTTCCTGATCTTCGATGGCATGTCCACGCAGGACATCTTCCGCGCCCAGATCAAGGCAGCCTCCGGCCTGATCGGCCGCGAGAACCCCGACATGACCTTCGTCGCCGCCCGCTACTTGCTGGCCGAGACGTACAAGCGCGCCACCGGGGGCAACACCTACCCGTCGATGCGTTCGGTGATCGACCGTGGCTTGGCCGCCGGCCGCTACAGCCGGCACATGCTGGGCTTCGATTTCAAGGAACTGGACGACGCGCTCGTACCCGACCGCGACTTCCAGTTCGACTACATCGGCCTGCAGAACGTGGTGGACCGCTATCTGGTCCGCGACACCAGCGACAACATCATCGAGCTGCCGCAGCACTTCTTCATGCGAGTGGCCATGGGCCTGGCGATCAATGAAGACAACCCCACCGCCCGCGCCATCGAGTTCTACAACCTGCTGTCGAACTTCGACGGCATGGCCAGCACGCCGACCCTCTTCAACGCGGGCAGCATTCGCAGCCAGCTGTCGAGCTGCTACCTGAACACCGTCAACGACCAGATCAGCGTGGACGACGAAGAGATCGCCCGCGGCGTGAACCGCTTCGCGTCTATCTACGGCACCATCGAAGAGTCGGCCCGGCTGAGCAAGTTCGCCGGCGGCATCGGCACCGACTGGACCCGAGTGCGCGGCGCCGGCAGTCGCATCGTCAGCACCAACGGCAAGTCCTCGGGCGTCATCCCCTACCTGAAGCCGTACGAGAGCACGGCAGTCGCGGTGAACCAAGGCGGCAAGCGCAAGGGCAGCTTCGCGCCGTACCTGGAGGTCTGGCACCCTGACTTCTGGGACTTCTGCGAGCTGAAGAAGGAGTTCGGCGACGACCGCATGCGCACGCATGACATCTTTCCGGCCGCGTGGGTCGCCGACCTGTTCATGGAGCGAGTGGAGGAGGGCGGCCTGTGGTCGACGTTCCAGCCCAACCTGTACCCGGAGCTGCATGAGCTCTACGGCGATGCCTTCAAGCTGCGTTACGAGCAATTGGAGCGCGCGGGCAAGTTCGTGAGCCAGCGCCCAGCCATCGAGGTGTGGAAGCACATCCTGACCAACCTGTTCGAGACCGGCCACCCCTGGATCACCTTCAAGGACGAGTGCAACCGCCGCTCGCCGCAGGACCACGTGGGCGTGGTGCACAGCTCCAATCTCTGCACTGAAATCACGCTCAACACCAGCGACGACGAAACCGCTGTGTGCAACCTCGGCTCGATCAACCTGGCCCGCCACATGGTCGAATCCATGGGCACCATGGTGATCGACACGAAGAAGGTGCGCGCGACCGTCCGCACACTGATGCGCATGCTCGACAACGTGATCGACCTGAACTACTACCCCTCGGCACGTGCGAAGGCGTCGAACCTCAAGCACCGCCCGGTGGGCATGGGCATCATGGGCGAAACCGAAGCCAAGGTCATCGTGGGCATCGCGTTCGACAGCGAAGCCGGGGTGCAGTTCTCCGACGAAGCGCTGGAAATCGTGAGCTACTACGCCATCGAGGCTTCGAGCGACCTGGCCTACGAGCGCGGTGCCTACGAAACCTTCCCAGGCTCGAAGTGGAGCCGCGGCATGCTGCCGATCTACACCGCCCGGGACCAGACCTCCAACATCTTCGGCCTGGCCACATGGGACATCCTGGCCGAGAAGGTCATGCGCCAGGGCATGCGCAACAGCAACACGATGGCCATCGCCCCGACCGCGACCATCAGCGTGATCTGCGGCACCACGCCCTGCAACGAGCCGATCTTTGAGCTGGAGCGCCTCGAGGGCAACATGAGCGGCAAGTTCCTGGTGCTCGACCCGTGCCTGCGCCACACGAGTGACCCGCGCCTGCTCAAGACCGCCTTCGAGATCGAGCCGGTCTGGGTGATCCGTTCGGGCGCCCGCCGCCAGAAGTGGATCGACCAGGCGCAGAGCCTGAACGTGTTCATCCGCCAGGGCACCAAGGGCCGCGACCTGGACTCGATTTACAAGACCGCCTGGAAGGAAGGTCTGAAGACCACCTACTACCTGCGCAGCCAGTCGAAGCAGAAGGCCAAGGGCGAGCCCGCCATGCCGGCCGCGTCGGCCCTGCCGCAGCCCGAGAGCGCGAACTTCTGCAGCATCGACAACCCCGATTGCGAGGCTTGCCAATGAGTTCGACGGCGACAACCAACGCGCGTCGCCTGGCCTTCGGGCCAGAGGACAAGCTCATGAACATGAGCCGCGTGAAGTACCAGTGGGCCGTCGACATCCACGAGGAGATGGTGGCCAACTTCTGGACCGAGAAGAAGGTGCCGATGGGCGGCGACAAGCAGTGCTACCTCACGCAGTTGTCGCCGCAGGAGCGACGTGCCTATGACCTGGCGTTGGCGTTCGTGTCGAACTTGGACGGCATTCAGTTCAACAACCTGATCCAGAACATCGGGCAGCACGTGACGGCGCCGGAGGTGAGCGGGGCGCTCGCACGCCAGGCCGCCGAAGAGTACATGCACGTCCGGGTCTACCAGACCATGATCGAGGCCGTGTCCCTCAACCCCGAGGAGATCTACCTCGCGTTCGAGAAGGACGGCCTGCTGGCCCAGAAGAACGCCTACATCATGGGCCAGTCGGACATCCTCAAGGGTGACCCTACGCCGGCCAGCTTCGCGCGGGCCATCGTGGGCAACTTGATCCTGGAGGGCATCTACTTCTACAACGCCTTTCTGGTGTTCGGGTCGCTCGCGCAGAACGGGAAGATGCTGGGCAGCGCCGACAACATCAAGTACATCGCGCGGGACGAGGGTGGCACCCACCTTGAGCTGTTCTCGCACATGCACGGGACGTTCCGCGAAGAGAACCCGCACCTGTACGACGCCCAGTTCTACGCGGACGCGGAAGCCCTGTTCCGTGGCGCGGTGGAGCTCGAGTGCACGTGGGGCAAACACATGGTCGGCAGTGGCATCGCGGGCCTGACGCCTTCGATGATGGACGCCTTCCCAAAGCACTTGGCCAACCTGCGCTGGCAGATCGTGAAGCCTGGCGCACCCGACCTGTACCCGGGCGTGGTGAGTCCGGCGCCGTGGTTCTTTCAGTTCTTCAAGGTCAACGGCTCGCGCCAGAACTTCTTCGAGACCACCGTCGTGGACTACGACCAGAGCGGCCTCGAGTGGTGATGGACGGAGGCCAGCCTATTTGGGCAGGCCTTTGTCCTTATTGATTCTTTCCACCAAGAGCTTTAGACGACCTTCAGACTGATCGAATATTTTGTTAAGCGCGTACTCCAATACGTCATACACGTCATTCACGTCCTCGCGCTTTGGTTTATCTCCGTGGTGGCTGCCCGCGTTCCCGAGATACTTTACTGCGAGTAAATGGTCCATGACGTTCACGTGCTCTTTGGGAATCCGCTTTATTCGGAAGTGAAGGTCCATTCGCTTTCCGTCTGGCCATGTGTCGACTACCTTCAAATGGTCCATCAGTGCCTCGACGGCCATGCGGGCCGAATTCAAGGAAGCGCCGGGATTGCAAAAGTACATTGAAAATGATGTGCGAAGGTGGCCTGCTACATCTTCAGGGCATTCTTTCGGTACATCCATCAACACCAATGGTGGGTCAAAGTAGGTTGGAAAGAACTGATCGACATAAGCCACGTCCATCTCTTGATCCCTTTCGTTAAAGAACTGGACCTGTTCCACTTCTCCCCAACCTAGACAGCTAATCCTTTCTCCGCACGTGGCCCGGCTGCACGTGAGGAAGCACACGAATTGATATCTCACCCAATCGTAGCCAGCGTCTGGGATCGATTGGTCTCGCCGACTTTCAGCTGTGTGATCGAACTGAAAGGCCTTCGGGTCGAGTGTTAGGTTGCCCGATTTGCAGACAGGACAGCGCCAATCAGGGACTTCCTCGATACGAAGGTGCTTGTTGAAAACTCGCCGGTCCATTGATACGTCCTTAACGTTGATCTGCCGCTCAATTGTGTCATGGAGGGTGAGTTGAAGGGCTTGTGAACACTATAATGTGTGTAAGCACTGAGTAATAGTTCTGCTTATTTCAATTTCAATCAGCTACAGGAGTAATCCACACCCATGTCCGACATCAAGAAATTCACCGGCTTCCTGTCGAGCGACGGCAAGACCCACAACACTCAGAAGGCAGCTGTGACTCACGAGCTGGAGCTCAAGACGAAGAAGGCTCTGGCAGACAGCTTCGGCGACAAGTGGGTCTACAACGGCGAGGACCGCCTGGAAGATCAATCAGGCACCCCGCTCGACGCGTTCCTGTACGAGAACCGCGATGCGGTGCTGGCAGCGCTGAGCCAAGAAGTCCTGCTGCGCAAGAAGCGCACGCCGAAGGTGAAAGCCACCACGCCCGCTTCGGCTCAAGCTCCAGCCAGCGCGCCGTCGGCACCGCCCGCGGATTCGACACCTGTCCGTCTGCAAGACGGCATCTTCGACGCTGACTCCTGATCGGGCGCTCCTGACATGAGCATCGAAGCCAAAGTCATCGCCAAGTCGGTAAGCGTCAAGGGCAAGGTCATTACGACCTTCCAGCTGCGCTACCCGCGCTTCATCCACGCGGAGTTCATGACTCACCGCATGTTCAGCCGCAACGCCAGCTCGAGCCGCGCCATCCCTGTGGCCAAGATCATCGAGCAGATCCGAAACGAGCCGGCCATGCCGATTCACTGGGGTGCGAACCAGCCGGGCATGCAGGCGGATGCAGAGCTCGAGGGCTTTCTGCGGAACGATTGCGTTCAGGCATGGCGCGATGCAGCTCACCAAGCGGCCGACATCGCCGAATACATGGTCGAGCGCGGCCTGCACAAGCAAGTCGCCAACCGCATCCTCGAGCCCTTCGCGCACATCAGCGTGATCGTCACCGCCACCGAGTGGGCCAACTTCTTCGAGCTGCGTGACCACCCGGACGCTCAGCCGGAGATTCGCGCGCTGGCTGCGGCCATGTTGAATGCAGACAAGGACTTCGGAGGCCCCGAGCGTGTTTTGCATTCGCCGGGCAGCGATTACCTGGATGCCCGCTGCTGGCACCTGCCGTACACCACCGAAGCTGAACGCTATTTGCTGGCCGACCATGCCGACATGCTCTGCGCGATGTCAGCGGCTCGTTGTGCGCGTGTCAGCTACCTCACCCACGACGGGCAGGAGCCTGACCAGGACAAGGACCTGGCTCTGTTTCAGCGCCTGGTCGGCTCCGCGCCGCTGCATGCATCGCCCATCGAGCACCAGGCCTGCGGCTCGAACAACCCGTATCGCCAGTCCCGCAACTTCCGGGGCGTAGTGCAGTTCCGCGAGCTGTACGAGCTGAAGCTCCTTTCGTCGTTCGATTTCTCCACCGCCACTACCTGAAAGGCAACACCATGACCTCCACCGTTCTTAAGTTCCTGCGCCCGGCCCTGCAAGTCGCCGGTGTCGTTAAGAAGCCGGCCCCCACGACCGTCGACGGCGTGTTGGGCGCCCTGCAGCGCACCATCGTCGACCTGGACGCCGTGCGTGAAGCCAAGTGCGCTGAAGCCGACAAGCACGGCTCTGACGCGGCCGAGAGCCTGTCGAAGTCCAACGCCGCAACCCGTGAAGCAGCCCGCGCCGCGGCAGTGCACGAGAAGCTGAGCGCGCTGGTCGCCTGAGAAAGCAACGTGGCGACTACTTATCCTGGGCGGTAGGGTCGTAGCCGGCACCGATCTTGGCCTTGTCAGCAGCGGAGTAGGTAGCGCCACGTGCCTCTCTCGCCTCCATCGACGCTTTGGCGGCCTCGGGGCTATTCACATGCTCCGTTGCCATGCCTCCTCCTGAAACGGTCCAGCCATAGGGATTGCCGGGGCTTCCCTGCGAGATTGATCCCGAAGATTTAGCGCTTGTAGACGACCCCCCGCCGCTTTGTGCGGCCTTATTTTGCGCGTTCCTCTTCGCGACACTGCCGTCGGCGTGTGTGCTGAACGGCGTCAGTAGGGCCGCAATGCTGATGAAGCAAGTCGCCAGTTTCATGTCTCTCTCTCCTCGCTCCAAATCGGAGCGATCCATCATGTTCGATGGCTGGGTCGAGAGTAACTACCCCAATCAGGGGTTGACATTTTTCGGTCCTAGTGCTCGGAGCCGCGCGGCCAAACTCCGCGTGGTCATCACAAATCTGAAGGATCGGGGTCAGAGAGTCCCGGGTAGTTGAGCTTTTCCAATCGTTTGATGGTCTCTGCCAGAGCTTCTTGCGCTGCATTTTCCTTCCACCGCAAATGCTCAAAGCGCATCTGGACGGCGGCGGACCCCTCTGGAAGGACCGACGCGAACTCTTGCCTCTCACGGGTTGCGTGAGTCGCCAGGGTTTCGAGCGATTTGACCTTGGCAGTTAGTAAATCAAATGCCCGCTGATGGCGGAGTGCTTCAGCTTGTGCCTCGTATTGTCTGTAGGCGTAGTAGACAGTCGCGACGGCGCCAATGAACGTCAAAAATGCCAGCACTGGGTTCATCAAACCCCCGACGAAATCCCCGAGCTGCCCCAACGTTGCCGCTGTAGGTTCAGGGGCGGCCGCTGGGTCGTAGACCTTGGCCATGAAGCTCGAAATCAAGATGATGTAAGCCATGATGAGAGCAACGATAGTCACGCCGATCCCCACGCCCAACGGTGTCCATTCATCCGACTTTGCTTTTGTTTCTTTTGCCATTCGTTTCTCCTCACCGCATGGCGCGGCGGCAGCGACTATATGACGAGAGGATGGTCGCCGATCCCTACAATGCTTTAGACAGTCAGTAATTACTGTTCCACGTGGAACAGGAGCTGGACTGCCAGGCAAAAAAAGTCCTGCGGTTCAGCGCTTGTATAAGCACTTTTCACCACAGCAAGGAAACCATGAGCAATTTTGAACGAGTGTCCGACATGAACGTCGCTTTCGGGAACCCCAAGGGTGACCCGGCGCGCATTGACTTCGACCGCGTGCGCAAGCAGTGCCTGAACATCCCCGACGAGGTAGGCGAGCTGTTCATCGCGTTGGGCGCCAACCCCGAAGAAGTGAAGGCAGCAGTCGCCGCATTGAAGACTGCGGGCGCGTCTGTGGTCTCGAAGGTCGCCCCGGATGAAGTTCGCGACGCGCTCTGCGACATCCACGTCTTCGGCTACGGCGCCCACCACATGATGGGCGTGAACGCCGACATGGATATGGCAGCGGTAGTCAGCGGCGTGATGACGCGCTTCATCAAGAACGCCGACGACTTGGCCGCCACGGTGAAGCTGCATGCCGACAAGGGCGTCACCGAGGTGTACTTCGAGGGCGACTATCCGACCATGGTGATGAAGAGCGCAGTCGACCAGCCGGACGCCCCGAAGGGCAAGTTCCTGAAGTCCGCCAGCTACCAGAACACCGTGTTCCGGGCGCTTCCCGAACAGGCGGCCTGACCATGAACCTGGCCCTTGTGGGCGCACATCGCACGGGCAAGTCCACGCTCGCCCGTGCGTTCGCGCAGAAACACGACATTCCGTTCGTGCAGACCGGCGCGACCGAGGTGTTCAAGGCGCTCGGGCTCGACCCGAAGGCCGAGTACCCCATCGCCGAGCGCATCGCGATCCAGGCGGCGATCCTGAGCGCCTTCGAGGCTCAGTGGCTCGACGCCATGGCCCGCAGCACCTTCTTCATCAGCGACCGCTCGCCGATCGATCTCGCCAGCTACCTGCTGGCGGACGTGACGCGCCAGACGCTGACCGGACAGCCGGAGGTTGCCAAGGCTGTGAACTACTACGTGAAGCGCTGCATCGAGTCGGCCAACCGCTTCTTCGCGACGATCGTCCTGGTTCAGCCTGGCATCGCGCTGGTGGAAGAGGAGGGCAAGGCTCCGGCGTGCCCCGCGTACATGGAACACCTGAACGCGCTGCAGCTGGGCCTGCTGACCGACTCCCGGCTCGAGTCGCGCAACTACAGCATCCGTCGCGGCTACCTTGACCTGGACGTGCGCATCCAGTGCCTGGAAAACTGTCTGCGCGCCGCTCAGGACAAACACTACCAAGTGATCGGCAAGCGAATCGAAGAAGGGTCCATTGCCTTGCACTGATAGTGTGTCACTGCTGACTATAATGAAAGGGCGCTGCACAGATGATTTCCGTGCAACGCCCTTTTTAATCGAGTAAGTCACTACTTACAGTTATTCAAATATGACCACAGCGACACCGATCCCTGACATCCGCGAAGAGCTTGAGCGCAAGACGCTCGATGAGCTGGTGCGGATCTCGAGCTTCGCGCAAGAGCAGCGCATCGAGGAGGGGGAGTTCTCGCTGATCGCCAAGTCGATCTGGGCCATCACCAGCGGGCTCATCGCGACGGACAGCGCCGAGCTGGTCGCCCGCGCCGCTGACCAGTTCACCGGCCCGACCCGCAAGGCGCATTTCCTGAAGGCCGGGGACGTCTGCACGTTCGCCTGGAACCCCGAGAAGGACGACTACGTGCTGGTCAAGCGTCCGCTGGGCAAGGCACCCGTCCCCACCCTCGTGAAGGCCGAGCGCGACGCGCGCACCGCCATCTTTCAGCCGGCCTTCGATGCGCTGGCGAAGGCCGGCTGGACCCGTCTCTGATTTCGCAACCACCAAGGAAACCACAACCAATGTCCATCTTTGAATCCGTTCGCGACCTCGTTGTCGTGAACTCCGATCACCACGCGCTCAAGCTGAGCATCGCGCTGCGCGACGGACCCGTAGGCGACGTGAACAAGGCCTACGCAGGCAACGCCGAAGCCGGCCACTTCTACCTGTACCGCAACGAGTCGGTGCCGGGCATGGTGATGGAGACGGTGTTCTCGCCGAAGCACAAGGACGGCATCACCAGCGTCTACCAGGAGCACCGCATCTTCGAGTCGGGCAGCGAGCTGCTGCGCAAGCGCGCCGCACTGGTTGCCGCCCTGGCCGCCGAGTACGGGCTCCCGCACGAATCGATCGGCATCGACGACGCAGCCCGGGGCCGCCAGATGGCACTCACCGAGCTGTCCACCGGCCAGCTGATCGACCTGCTGCAGGACCGCGCACGCGGGGGCATCGTGACCATGAAAACCGACAACTACGCCACCGGCGTGGACAAGGCGCTGGCATGAAGTTCCTCGCTCTGTTCCTGCTCGTCGCGATCGTCGTCACCGGGCTGGGCAACCGCTCGGTCCGCAACGAGGTGTTCGGAATCGTCCGGTTCTATTGGCCCGCCATCGTGATCGGTGTCATCTGCGTCTTCGTCGCTTTCGTCCTCGCTTACAGCGGCGAAGCCATCCGCCTTTTCTAAACCGTTTCACATCAAGGAGAACCCATGAAACGAATCTTCGCCTCCCTCGCCACCATGGCACTGGTCCTCATCGCCGGCTGCTCGCAGATCGACAGCGGCAACGTGGGCGTGTCCACCACCCGCGGCAAGATCGACCTGGCTGAACGCTCGCAAGGCAACTACTTCACGCCGATCGAGACGCTCAGCGAGTTCACGACCAAGGAAGTCTCGTTCCAGGTCAACGACCAGAAGCCCAAGTCCAGCGACAACCTGACCATGGCCGACATGGACGTGGACATCTACTTCAAGGCCAACCCGGCCATGGTGGCCGACACGGTCCTGAAGTACCAAGGCGACGTGGTCAAGCACAAGGACATCGTCGCGGGCAGCAAGTCGGACAACCTTGTCGCGGGCTACTCGCGTCTGAGCCGAGAAGCGCGCGAAGCGATCTACAGCGCGGTGGCCTCGTTCCCTGCGACCACCATGCACACCAAGCGTGCCGAGCTGGCCACCGAGATTCAGAAGCGCCTTCAATCCGAGCTGGACAAGACCGACAAGGACGTGTGGCAGGTGACGGGCGTCAACGTGCGCAACCTCGTGACCGACCCGGCCATCGAGACATCCATTCGCCAGACGGCTGAGCGTGACCAGCAGATTGCCCGTGCGAACAAGGACAAGGAGCTCGCTCAAGTCGTGGCCGCCAAGAACCTGATCGAAGCGCAGGGCCAGGCTGCAGTGAACGAGACCATCAGCCGCTCGCTGAGCCCGCAGCTGATCCGCCTGAAGGAGATCGAAGCACAGCAGGCGTTCGCTGGTGCCGGCACGCACACCGTCGTCATGGGCAATACGGCCGGCTCGCTGGTCAGCATCGGGAAGTAAGGCATGAAGAAGACCACCCTCGCGCTGGTCTTCGCCGCCCTGGCTCTGGCCGGGTGCGGCAAGGACGACACGATCCAGCCGATGAACATGGGGCAGGGCAGTGAAGCACCGCATGCACCTGTCGCACCCGTCCAAGCCGCTGCACCGCAGGGCGACAACGGCTGGCTCTGGGGTGTGGGCGGCTACCTGCTCGGCCGAATGACCGCGCCCAAGGCCACGCCGCAGCACGTCCCAGCACCTGCACCGGGGTTCGCCCCGCAAGCTGCAGCACCGCAGCAGCCGAAGCGCTCGTGGTTCGCGCCAACCCCGCGCCCGAACGTGCCCAACGTGGTCCCGAAGGCTCCCATGGTGAGCACGACGCCGAAGTCGTCACCGATCCCCGTGCCCTCTGCAGCACCGAAGCCGAGCTATTCGGGCCCGAGCTCCTACAAGGCGCCCAGCTACAGCTTCAAGCCATCTGCGCCGCGCTCCTCGCCCTCGCGCAGTTCCTCCAGCTCGTCGCGTCGCTGACGGGCCGAACCGGGGCCAACGCCCCGATTCGATCATTGATTTATCGCAACTTTTAGGGGTTCTCGCATGCTTCTCAACACCAAGGGCCGCACCGCGTTCGAGGCGCTGACCGCATGAGCCGCAGTCTCGCCGCCTTTTACGACAGCGAGTCGACCGGCCTCAAGCAGGAAGACGGCCACCGTCTCATCGAAGTCGCTGCCCACATCTACGACCTGGACAGCAAAGCCCGCGTTGGCCGCTTCGTGCAACGCATCAACCCGCAGCGCGGCATCGACCCCGACGCGCAAGCGATTCACGACATCGCCTTCGACGAGCTCATCAACGAGCCGACGTGGGAGGAGGTCGGCCCGAAGCTGTCGAAGATCCTGAGCGCCTGCACCTACGTGGTCGCGCACAACGGCGAAGGCTTCGACCTCCCGTTCACCTTCCGGGAGTTCATCCGCATCGGGGCGCCTGTGCCCAAGGTCCGAAGCATCGACTCGATGCTGCAAGCGCGCTGGGCGACGGGCGATGGCTCGCTGCCCAACCTGAAAGCCCTGTGCTTCGCCTGCGGCGTCGACTACGACCCAACCCAGGCTCACGCAGCCGACTACGACGTGGACGTCATGGCGAAGTGCTTCTTCAGCCAGGTCGACCGCGGCTTCTTCACCCTGCCCACCGAGTACTACGAGTTGCCACCCCTGACGGTGAAGAAAGGAAAGAAATGAACCAGATCCTGCAGGACAAGTTCCTCCAGCTGCCCGAGATCCAGCAAGCCGCCGTGCAGGCGGCGACGATGGTCGAGGTCAAGATTCTCGAGCTGCGTCGCGGTCCGATGCCTGAACACCAGATCGAGCGCGCGTTGGCCGATCACCGCAAGAAAGCCCACGCGATCCTGTCCCCTGAGGCTCGGCTGGTCGTGGAGGGCGCGTTGCGCGACTACGGCATCCTGAAGCTGGGCCACGTGCCGGCGCCCGCCGGCATGACGGACTGGTCGAAGAACGGCGGGGGTGCTCCAGCATGAAGCGCACCCTTTTCTGGCTCAAGGCCGTGCTGATCGCTGGCTCGTGGCTGTCGATGCTGAGCGCAATATTCCTGGCGCTCACCCAGTCTCACCTGGCCGTGCGCCAAGAGCCGCTCGGCATGTGGATCGTCTTCGGCATCTGGATGGGCCACGTGCTGGCCATCAAGCCGTTGTGGCGCTCGCTGTATGCGGAGCACCGCGCGCTCCGCGAAGCGAAGCAGGTCCATGTGATCGGACAGCTCGCATGAAGGGCACGATCATTCCCCAGATCGAAGCGTCCCGCTTCCGCGTGAACATGGACATGGCACCTCGGACGTGGGACTGTCGGCCGTATCAGCTGATCCTGCATCGCAACCCCAGCCTGCTGAACAGCGTGTGGCTCGGCACGGTGACCAATTTCCTGAACACGCCCTCGCGACTCTTTCACGAGGTCGTGCTCGCGTTCCTTATGGGCGGCAACCTGGGCTTTGCCCTGCTGTCGCTGTTCGTGCTGGTGCCCGTGAGCGCGATCGCCTTCTTCTTGGCGGGTCTGTGCGGGCGGGTGCACTGTCTGCCCCTCCCGTCTGAGGTGATCGCGGTTGCGCGACACAGCACCAAAGAGGAGCTCTTCGCCGACGGCGTCGCGGGCGACCTGGCGCTGGTGAAGTCTGACTGGACGCCCGCGCCATGAGCCTCGATATACGGCCCGGTGTCAGTACACAGCTTGGACGCCCGCTGAAGGTCACCATGGTGGGCCGCCGGTGCGGCAAGTCCATCGCAGCCCTGATTGGCCAGCCGCTGCTGGCATTCCATCAGTGGAAGGCGGCCTTTCGCCAGCTCGATGCACCGCGCGTGCGCCCCACAGCCGAGTACCACTCGCTGTACGGCCAGTACTGCAACCGACACCGCCTCGCGAACCCTCCGGGAGCGGTCCACAGCTTGCCCTCGACAGTAGACCCATCGAAACACGAGGGCACCGAATGAACAACGCAATGACCACCATCCGCTTCAACTTCAACGACCGCGTGCGCATTCGCCTGACGCCCCACGGCCGCGCCTTCCACGCCATGCAGCACGTGATGTTCAACATGCAGCACGGCACGGACCTCAAGTACATCCCGCCTGTCGAAGACGCCGAGGGCTGGTCCGAGTGGCACATGCACGAAATCGCCAACCAGTTCGGCGAGCAGCTCTTCAACGGCAACAGCGAGCTGCCGTTCGAGACGACTGCCGAACTCATCATCGACAAGGAGTAGTCCATGCTGACAGAGAAGATCAAGGTCACGCCCCAGCAACGCGCCAATGCCCTCGAGGCGCTCAACGTGATGTGGCCCAGCGTTCCGCCAGAGAACGTGTTCCCGGCCCTGCGGGATTGGCGCGGGGCGGGCGAGGAGTTCGCAGTCCCGCCCAGTTGCGGAACGCTCGCCTGCTTCGGCGGGTGGGCTGAATGGTGGCCCGAATTCCGCCGCCAGGCAGGCCTCGCTCCGGACACCGGCACGATGACTTGGGGCGACGTGGTGGAGCTTTTTGGGCCACCCAGACACTCGCAGATGGACATCTTGCCTGCTATGCGCGGCGGTCACCCTGCCGACGAAGGCTTCACCGGGACCGACCACGAGCTTGTGTCGAATCGCTTGCGCTGGATCATCCAGAACAGCGAGGTGGCTGGATGATCCCCATCCCGCTTGAATTCATCCGTTCGATGGCCCGGCAGCCGGTGAGGAACTACATCGCGCCGGGCCTGAGCAGCTACATCATCGGCGCGCCGCACGAGGGTGGTTGCGTGCGCCTTTTCGAGAGCGAGCGGGAGCAGCAGTTCGCCATCACGCCGCACTCGCATCGGTTCGACTTCCACTGCCTGGTGCTCCAAGGTCGCGTGACCAACCGGCTGTGGCGGAAGTCAACGGCCGGCGATGACTTCGTCGAAACCAAACTGATCTTCGACTCGCTCGGCAAGTACAAGCGAGGCGCGACCGAGGCGGTGCGGCGTGTTTCACACGACACCGTGTATTCGGCCGGGCAAGGCTACGCAATGAAGGCTGAGGAGGTGCACAGCATCTACTTCGGCCGCGATACCTCGGTCCTGTTCTTCGAGGGGCCGAACGTGCTCAACACCTCGGTGATCCTCGAGCCGTGGGTTGATGAAAAAGCAATTGAAACCTTCCGGGTCGAGCCCTGGATGTTCCAGAAGGAGACTGCGTGACGAACCCCAAGATCAAGGCGCTGCTCGATGCGGCCGCTGCCCAGCAACTCGTCGTTGTGGCACTGCTCCAGGCGGCCGAGGCGAGGATCGAATACACCGACGACGGCGAAAGCGAAATCTCCTCGTGGGCGCTCCGGAGCGTGCGCGAAGAGGCGGAAGCAACACTGTCGTCTATCGAGGGCCTGCTGCGTGACCTACCAGCGTAACGGAACCCCTGACAGCCTCATGGCACCCCTTCTATTGCAGGACCCCATCCAGCTCCTGATGCAGGAGCAGAAATCTGGCGGTTACGCCTCGAGCGCACGGGCAGAAGAGCCAGCGTCGAGCGCGGGAGTGGCGGATGCACTGAAGGCCTTCGTCGCGATTCAGCCGCTCCAGTACGGTGCGCATGGCACGCGCGACGTGGACATCACCCGCTGGCATGAAGCGCACAGGGCGGCGGTGTCCGTCCTTGCCCAGCCCGCGCCCGCGCAGCGGCTCAAGGATCACCAGATTGCCAAGCTGGTGAATGACCTGCGCGACGTGGCGAAGGAGTATGGCCAGTCGCAGCAGTTGCGTGAGCGCATTGCCGAGGTGGTGCGCGCCGCCCTTGGAGACCACACGTCATGACCGAAACGATCCCCAATGACCTGAATGCCATTCGTGCTCGCGCTGCAGCGTTCGCCGCCGAGCACGTGGTGGCGCTCGCTCGCGAGGTGAGCGCGTGGCAAGACACCGGTTTGCTCGTTGATGGGCGAATGCGAGAGCTGGCTGCGATCGTCGCGCCCATCGCTGGGGACCACAAGATGCAGATGGCGGAATCATTTGCCGACCGTGCGGCTCGCAGCGCCGTCCTCGCAGCGAGCAGTCTGCCGGACTTGCCCAAGCCCTTCCGGGTGGAGCAGCCGCAGAACCACGAACCCTTCGGGCTCTTCACAGGCAAGCAGATGATCGAATACCGCCTGTCGAAACCAAAGTCAGGACGAGAAGGTCACTAGCGGTTGAAGGTGTTCGCGATCCAGCGCCGCAGCTCCGCAAATTCGACGAGCCTCATCTGGATCTCTGTTGTGTTCTCGCCTTGGACAAAATCTCGCGCGCCTCGTGTGAATCTCGACGTGGTCACGAGCATTGACTTATTGGCCCCTTCCTTTTGATGCACGCCATACAAGGCTCGGACCATCTCAACAGAGACCGGTCGATCTTTGGCATAGCGCTTGCACTCCACCAGGTATTTCAACGGTGTCCCAAGGTCATCGTTTCGACACGCAATGATGTCCCGGCCGCCGTCTTTTGATTTCTTCGTAAGCTCAACCTCGAAACCATGCTTCTTGAATATGTAGGCGACCATCTCCTCAAAAGCTCGAGGGTCGGCGCTATAGAGAACATCCGGGTTGTGATGTGCTTCAAGAATTAGGGTGTTGGAGCAGTTCCCTAGTCGAGTGATGATCTCTTGTTGCTTGGGGACGTAGAGGCCCGCCTGATCGCTGAACTCATAGAGGCGCTCGTCCCATTGGACATCGATGTCGCCAAAGCCTGTGATGAGCTCTCCGCCGTCGACCCTCGTCTCGCTGTCGGCAGGGCTGCCGACGGGGTATTCGGTTGCCGTGTAGTCAACCGTCATGGTATGCCGGCATTGCGGGCAACTGACATCCACGAAGCCGAAGTAGGTGAGTTCTGGCCCCATTTCCCGCTCATCGCCGTCGCCAATCTCTTGAACATCGAGATCCGAAAAGTCAATGGGGATCTTGTTCCTACACTTACCGCACTTGATCTCAGCAAAGTTTGAAGCCACCCGGTTCTCCTCGTATTTGTCGCGGTCGATCATACGGTCGCGATAGCCTGAATCGAGGGCGGGCTTCGGTCCTTGATGCGGGGATAAGATCGCGCCTTTCACTCAAGGAGACCTCGTCTTGGCTCAAACCTACGCTCAGGTTCAAAAGGAAATCGCCCGCCTGCAAGCTCAGGCCGAAAAACTGCGCGAGCAGGAGATTGGCGAAGTCGTCGGGAAGATCAAGGTGGCGATCGCCGAATACGGCATCACCGCTGAGCAGCTCGGCTTCAAGAAGACTGGTGCCGCGAAGGCTTCAGTGAAGGTCGCAGCGAAGAAGGGCAAGAAGAAGGCCGCCGTCGTCATGTACGCCGACGGCCAGGGCAACGAGTGGGTCGGCCGCGGCCCGCGCCCCAAGTGGCTCAAGGACCTCACCGGCAAGGACGGCGATATCAGCGCCTATCGCGTCTAGGTTCTGCGGGTCAGGTCTGGGTCCGCAGTACCTGGACCGGTCCGATGCCGTTGTAGACCACCTCCTGGGTTTTCAGGCATGTGACGGTCCAGCGCTCGTTGCCAACACCTGGCGTGACCTTGTAGTCCCCGGGCATGTTCGGGAGGCTGCGGTCTTCGCGCACGTCGTTGTCGTACCACACGGGCGCACGCAAAATCGTGGTGGGGAAGGGGAGGAATTCGGTCTGGCTCATGACAGCATTCTCGGTGCTCCTACGCCCGCGCAACGGGCACCTGGCGCAGGTCGGTCGTGTAGTGCGGTGTGCGGCGCCCCTGGCGCATCGTCCATTCGCGCTTGTCCCCGCCGTTGCCGGTGCTGGCGACTCGCAACGTCCCTTTGCCGTATCGATCGTTGACGACGTCCAGCGCCTGCATCAGCTTGCTACGTTCGCGGCCTGCTTCGTCTTCAAGGTCCAGTTCTCCCTGGAGCACGCTGCCGCTGCTGAGTTCAAGCAGCATCACACCCGCTTTCGCCAGGTCGAAGCCTGGCTCGAAGAGGCACTTGAGGCCCAGCACCGCAGCTTGCGTGATGGCCGCTGTGTCGCACGTCGGACGGCGCAACGGGACGGTCAAGGACTTCGCGAAGCGCGGGCCCGGCCGGAAGGGCGAGGTGTGGGCAAACACCAGAACCAAGCCGGCCAGGCTGCCCTGACGGCGTAGCTTCTCTGCAGCGCGCCCCGCGAACTCGCTGACAGCCTCGATCAGCTGAGGCAGTTCCCGAACGGGATGGCCGAACGACCGGGTGCAGGCGATCTCTTTCTTCGGTGCCGGCGCGTCATCCAGATCGATGCAGGGAAGGCCTTGCAGCTCGCGCACGGTGCGTTCGAGCACCACCGACCACCGGCGGCGGGCGGTCGCGGGGTCCAGCCGCGCCAAGTCCAGGGCAGTGGTGATACCGCCCTCGCGCAGCTGTTCGCCGATGCGCCGCCCGACACCCCATATCTCGCCGACATCGGTGCTCGCCAGCAGGGCCTCCATTTCCTCCGGCCCCAACGTGGAGAAGTCGCAGATCTGTGCCTGCAGCTCCGGGTAGGTGCCGGGCTTTCGTTCAGCCACCTTGGCGATGTGATTGGCGAGCTTCGCGAGTGTTTTGGTTGGGCCGATGCCCACGCAGCAGGGGATGCCAATCCACCGCAGGATTCTTTCGCGCACAGCGCGCGCCCGCCCCCGCAGGTCGCCTGGAATTCCAGACAGGTCGATGAAGGACTCATCGATCGAATAGATCTCCTGCTCGGCGCCCATGCCCGCGGCCAGGGTCATCATCCGGTCGCTCATGTCGCCGTAGAGCGTGAAGTTGGCCGACAACGACACGAGGCCGGCCTGGTCCTCGAGGTGGCGGAACTCGAAGTGCGGCTGGGCCATCTTGATGCCCAGAGCCTTCGCTTCGTCGCTGCGGCTGATCGCACAGCCGTCGTTGTTGCTCAGGACGACAACAGGGCGACCCTGCAGGCTCGGCCGAAAGACCCGCTCGCAGGAGACGTAGAAGTTGTTGCCGTCGACCAGCGCGAACATGTCACGTCGAAAATTGTTTGATGCAGCTGGTGACCACGCCCCAGATCTCGATCGTCTGGCCCTCGGAGGGCGTGATCTCGGGGTACGTGGGGTTGCCAGCTTTGAGCTTGAGGCGGCCGGCGCGCAGGTACAGCTGCTTGACCGCGAAGTCGCCATCCACAACGGCCACCACGATCTGGCCATGCCGCGGCTTCAGCGCACGATTCACCACCAGCAGGTCGCCGTTGTCGATGCCCGTGTCACGCATGCTGTCGCCAGCCACCCGAAGCATGAAGGTCGCCTGTGGGTGCGTCACCAGCACGGTGTTCAGGTCGATACGCTTGACGAGGAAATCCTCGGCAGGCGAGGGGAAGCCGGCATGGACGGTCGCGTCGGCGATAGGCAGCATCAGGCATTCGGTGCTCAGAGGCTCCGGCGCCGGTTGTGCCAAAATACTGTTCATACATACAGTATAGGTCGGTCTGGCGCTACGATGTCACACCAATTGGTTACTGCCCTGTCGGGCTCCTTGGAAAGGATTTGCGATGTGTTATTCCGCTGAAGTCCGGGCCGACTACGCAGCGTTCCAACGCCTCTTTCCGGGCACGAGGCTGTCCATCAAGGACTTCTTCGCGGCGTACTGGAAGCGCAAGCAGCAGCCGATGTTGCGGTTCCCAAGGGCGATGGACGCCTTGTTCGCGAACCCCACGAGCGAGGAAGAGCGACAGGTGAAAGCCCTGATCGATGAATTCAATGTCGCTCAGGCGATGGTGCACGAGCAGACGCTATTCACCCAGCGCGCCCGCCTGGTGGATGCCGAAAGAAAATTGCTGGTGAAAGAGACGAAAAAGGCGCTAAACGACAAGCGAGTCGCCACCGACAAGATCGCCACTTCGCTGGCGAAGATCGAAGATTTGAAGCGCACTGACCTGAAGCCGCGCGACGCTCGCATCTTCCCGGGCTGGTACGCGCCGGTGCTGGTGATGGAGGAGGGCGAGCTGGTCCTCAAACCCATGCGATATCTCTGCCGGCCGGCGGGCAAGCCGGCCTTCTACGACACGAAGTACCCGGGCATCTACAACGCGCGCCGCGACAACCTCCGGAATTTCTGGAAGGGGCAGTTCGGCCATACCCATGGGTTGATGATCGTGAACGGCTTCTATGAGAACGTGAAGCTGCACAACATGGAGCACCGCGAGCTGCGTCCGGGTGAGGAGCCTGAGAACGTGGTGCTCGAGTTCCGACCGCGGCCGGCGCAGGACATGCTGATCGCATGCGTCTACTCACACTGGACACCGCCGGAAGGTTCAGACGAGGAGGATCTGTGGTCTTTCGCAGCTGTGACCGACGAACCGCCACCTGAAGTCGCGGACGCAGGCCACGACCGCTGCATCATTCAGCTCCGCCCCGAGAACGTCGAAACGTGGCTGTCGCCGGAAGGGCGCACGCTTGATCAGCTGGACGCCGTGCTGGAAGACAGCATCAAAGAGCGGCCCTACTACGAGCACAGGATGGCTGCCTGATGGTGCGATGAAGGTTGCGGAACTGAGCGGCGACACCCTCGACTACTGGGTGGCGAAGTGCCTTGGCGAACCGCCAGGCATTGCGTACACAAAGGAGTGGCCAGATTTCGAGCGAACGCTTGAGCGCGATGCCATCCATGTGGCGCCACTGCCCGGAAAACACTACCAGTGGTGTGCCGTCGTTGTTGGGCGGCCCGGCGGCCGCCTCCCTGAGGGGCGGGGTCGGTGGCTCGAAGGCCCGACGCCGCGGGTTGCCGTTGGCCGCGCGATCGTGTCGGCGCGCTATGGGGTGGAAGTCGATGACTGATCAGCCGACAGGGTCGGCGTCCTCGTCCTCGTTCACTTCGCGTGGGCCAATACGCTCGTCTGGCGCATAGCGGACAAGCGCACGTACACCTGCATCGAGCGCATCGAGCCACAGGTCATAGGACTCTTCAGCTGATTCAAGTTCGGTCCACTCGCTGGCGTCGTCACCTTCTTCCATCAGGACCCAGAAAAAGTGACCGGGGTCAGGCTCGTCGACGTGCACCGAGATGCGGCGAATATGCGCAGTCACTTTTTGTCCAGGTAGACACGCACTGCCTCTGCTGAGTTACCCACGGCTTTGACGGCTTCGCGAAGCTGCGCTTCACTGCAGCCAAGAGACTTTGTCCACGAGAGCACCTCGTGTGGCTCTTCTAGGGAAATGAGCTTTCGGTCGAGTCCTGTCTTTTTCGTGTCGTCTGTCATGGTGTTCCTCTGATCGTCGGCACGACGCCGACGTGCGAACAATGCTGGCTGGGTGCGGTCTTGGCTATCGCCAAAATGCGATTCCGGCTGACAGCGGCTCTCCTACGCGAGCCGGAAGTTACGGCCATGCCGCATCTCGCCGACTTCCCACCCATGCTGCTCGATGAGCGGCCAGTGGACTTTGATGAGCCTGGCTGGCTCTACGAGATAAAGTTTGACGGATACCGTGTCGCAGCTGAGTTCGACGGCGAGGTTCGACTCAGAACTCGCAACGGAACGGACTGCACGAAATGGTTCCCAGAGATCACCCAGGCCCTGGCCAAAGTGAAGGGCGGCCAGTACATAGTCGATGGCGAAATGTGTGTGCTTGACGAACTTGGCCGTAGTGACTTCGACAAGCTGCACGACCGGGCGCGACGCCGACGCTGGTACGAGGGAGCCTCACCGGTTGTCTATTGCGTCTTTGATCTACTGGTCTACCGAGGCGTAGACATCTCGCAGCAGCCGCTGGTGCAGCGCAAAGCTGCTCTTGCCAAGCTCTTCAAGCCCGCGAAGCCAGGCATCCTGGTGGTTCGTCACTTTGACGACCAGCCCCAACGCATTTTCGAGGAGGCAGTGATTCCGCTGAAGCTCGAAGGCTTGGTGGCCAAGCGCGCGGCGAGCACCTACCAGCCTGGCGTGAGATCGACGGACTGGGTGAAGGTGAAACGAAAAGGTGCTGTTCCACCCGAGCGGTTCAATCGCGGAAAGAGGTAGCTGGTCAGCACATCCAAGAGGTGTCGCATACCCGCGCACGTGCGTGCGCGCATTCTTCATGGTCAGCGCACGCAGCCGACGCACCGGGCGGGCTTCCAACACACGGGCGAGATATTTGGGTCATCGGGTCAGCGCGCACATCGCGAAGCCCGAGTGAAGTGCGAAGTGAACAGGGCCAAGCGGGACACGTTTCCAGCCAACACCCCCACGAGAAACTTCATTCATCGGGAAAGCACAGTGCTCCCGACCTTTATGAACCACCCATTGTTTGGAGGCCCGCATGGCTAAAACCGCTGCAAAGAACACCCCCGTTTCCACCGCGCCCCGCGCACCACGCAAGGGCAAGAAGAGCGCCGATGCCGTGGTCATGAACCACGCCGAGATGCTCGAAGCCGACAACATCGACAACCTGCTGGCCGAACTCACGGGCATGGGCGGCGAGCCTGAAATCGTTCTCGAAGCAGGTGCAGCCAATGACACCGACGCAACCCCGATCGTGATCGCCGACGCCGCGCCCGCAGTCGCCCTGTCCGACGACGAACTCGAAGCCACGCTGGGCCGCGTCGAAGCAGTGCAGGCTTCCATCGACGCTGCAAGCCCGGCCGTCACCGACCCGGCAGCAATGCCCACCGGCGATGCCAGCGACGCCGTTCCCCTGACGCCGGCCGACGCGCTCGCTGACGCCCCCGCGGCCCCGAAGATCCCGCGCAAGCACTACGCCAACAAGGTCGACCGCATCAAGGACCGACTGGGCGCGGGCGCCGCCGACTACACGGTGCTGACCTTGGCCGACGCCGGTGTGTCCGACGAGGACCTGAAGAACGTGATGGACAGCACCTTCGCGATCATCCAGGGCATGAACAAGAAAGAGCAGAACCGCGCGAGCCTGCTGTTCGACTTCCTGTCGGGCAAGAAGGCGACGTTGAACACGGTGCTCGAGAAGACCCTGCGCGTGCTGCACCGCGACGGCCACATCACCACCGGCAAGGACAGCAACCTGATCACCGAGCTCCTGGGCAAGCCCTACAGCATCGGCTCGGCCCGCGCGATGAGCGGCAACACGGTGGGCATGTACGCCGACCTCAAGCTGCTCAAGGCAGACGGGAAGGGGCGCTTCGTTGCCAACGCCGAGAGCACGCTGCTCGCCGCTGCGAACGCCAAGCTGGGCTTGGTCACCGCCTGATTTCTGGTGTGTTGAGACGTTCGGGGAGGGGCGCGAGCCTCTCCCTGCTTTTTTGACTCTACTTGCGTGGGCCTCGGCGTGCTCGGTCCGCAATCTTTTGAGCCGGCGTGCGATCGTCGCCTCTGTTATCGCGGTGGTCGTGCCCACCCGTGTCCTTGGTCCTGCCGTAGTCCATCAAACCGTGGGTGCCGGGCTCCCTCTGCGAACGTTCAGAAATCACGGAGGAAGCCGCTTTCAGGATGATGTCAAACAGGCCCATGAAAGTCTCCAAATTAGGTGGATAGCAGTATAGACACATCCCGTCACATGTCGGCGGTGCACTTCTTCTCAACAGCCCTGCACGCCCTTCAGCCCCAGATGGACGAGCGAGGCTGGTGCTCGGCACGACGTAGCGAAAACTGGCTCGCCCAAGTAAGTGTGTCAGCGAACACTGATTTATTGCCTATAATCACTCAGCACTTCCTTACTACGACGTGCATTATTCACCTATCGCAACAAGCGGGGTTTTATGAACACCAAACCTAAATGCACCTCGGGGATTCCGATCGCCCCGCAAGCCACCTACAAGGTCGGCGGCCGCCTTCTTTCGGGCACCCAGCTGGCGCAGGCCGTTGAGGTCTGCATCGGCATTTCCCAGTCGTATGCCGTCGCGGACGTCAAGAACGGCGGTAGCGAGCGGATCCACTGGGAGGGGCTGGACCAGGTCGCGGAGAAGGCCGACAAGGCTCTGGGCGAGCACCTGCAGGAAGTCAACGACTGGGCCAAGCGCGAGAACGGCTTCCGCAGCGAAGCCATCGCAGAGGCTGCCAACGACGAGCACGTGGGCGCGGCCGAGCGCAAGAAGTCCGACGACACCGAAGGGGGCAGCCTTGACTGACGTGACGCTGAGCGATGAGCTCCGTGAGATCGCAGAGTCCTACTGGGACATCGTCGAGAAGCACGGCCCCGATCTGTATACGCGCCAAACCGCGGTCATGCCGAGTGGAACGGTCTTCTGGGCTGGTATCTGCAACGTGCTCTCGACTGTCCGACTCGAAAAGGGAAGAGTCCACCGCGTGAAATTCCCGTGGGCGTACGGGCAAGTCGGCTCTCTTCTGGACCAGACGCTGGGCAAGGCCTGGCGCGGCGACAACAACACGCTCGAGCCGACTCGTCCGAGAACCTTGGGCGAATGGGAATCGCGCGCTTGGCTGTGCCTGTTCTTGGCCAACGCGCTGGAAGAGGGCGACATTCATGGCTGAACCCACCCGGCCCGGGCAGGAGTGCCGAATCATCGGCTCGACCTCTGGCACCGAGGGCCATTGCGTTGGCAAGAAAGTCGTGACCGTCTTCCTGCACGACCAGCCCCTGCGCAAAGAGAGCGGCGGCGTGATCGTGGACATGGGCGCGGTGTGGCGCGTGCGCGGTCAGGGCCTGCTGTCTGAGTTTGGCGGCGCCGGGGAAGAGGTCGACTGCCTGGCCATCTGGCTGGAAGTCACCGACGACCCGCAGGAAGGCAAAACCACCACCACAACCAAAGATCTGGAGCTGACCAAATGAAGACCATCGCCAAAACCCTCGGGGAAATGCGCAAGACGCTCGCAACCCCAGAAAGCTGGAATGGCGGCTACATGGCCGCCGACGAGAACAACTCCAAGGTGAGCGTGCTGAACCCTGACGCCTGCAAGTTTTGCCTGATGGGCGCTGCAGCGAAGGCCCTCGCAGTGCCGGG
Organism: Variovorax paradoxus; assembly: GCF_009498455.1. Classification (NCBI taxonomy): domain Bacteria; kingdom Pseudomonadati; phylum Pseudomonadota; class Betaproteobacteria; order Burkholderiales; family Comamonadaceae; genus Variovorax; species Variovorax paradoxus. The sequence goes on from NZ_CP045644.1 coordinate 3,970,832, forward strand.
CGTCACCAAGTCCTACGAGGCGAACCGGTTCACATTCGTCGAGGAGTCGGAAGTCGGCAAGTTGCTGGTCGCCGTCATTCAAGGGCGGGGTCTGGGCTACGAGACCCATCGTTCCAGCGACCTCATTTGGATGTTCAACGATCAGCTGAACAATCGCGCGACCATACACCTAGCGTGTTCGCTCGAAGAAGCACACGCCGAGGTCCTCGACGTCCTCGACGAGGCGTACCAACACGCAGTTGCAGCCGGGGTTTGAGTGGGCAGGGCCAACAGTCACCACTGACACTCTAAATATCGAAAACAAGAGGGCTCAACGTATGAACACCATTACCCGCACGCCGCTGCCGCTCCCGACCGAGCGCGACAAGGCCTTCCTCCTGCAGGGCAAGATCCACGGTTCGCTGCACACGCGGATCACGATCGAGCGCGAGATTTTCCGCCGCACCTGCGCGGCGCTCCTGGCCGCCGGCTACGAGCTGCGCGTCTACGAGGGCGGGGACTGGGCCTGCGAGCGCACCACCGATCCGGTCCTGCTCGAGAACAGCATGATGTCCACCGACGAGGACTGGCTGAAGGTCTACAAGCCTGGCCAGCACATCTCGATCGGCTGGGTCTACTTCGTCTACGGCAACACGGGCTGGGACGTCATCAACGACCAGACGACCAACTTGGAAGAGGCGCTCAAGCCGGTCGCCGAGTACATCGACCAGATCGCGGAGTGGTTCTGATGGCTCGCCCGAGCAAGATGCAGCTGCGCCTGGCGGCCACGCCATCCCGCGGCGTGAGCGGCACTCGCCCTTCGCTCATCGTCTTCGATGAATTGGCCGCACGCCCGCTGACTGACCCGCTCAACAGGCCATCTCCGGGCGGCAAGGATGAGCGTGACATGCGCATGCGCAGGCGGATCGACCGCGCGATGGGATATCGCTCGTCCATCGACGACAACGACGACCGTGTCGCCAAGCTGGACCCGGCCGACAAGGGAAAGCAGGGCCGCAACTGCAACGTTACGGCCTGCCAGCGACCGAACGCCTGGTTCCTCAACAGTGGCACCGACGCCTACTACTGCTTCGACTGCGCGTGGGACATCCGCAAGTTCAACCTGCGGCGCAACTCCGATGACGGCTTCGTCCTGTTCGAGCAATGGGAGGAGGACCTGGCCCGCTTCGAGACGGCAATGAAACTGAACAGCGCCGCGCGGGAGCAGTACGTGGCTGAGAGGCTTAAGTCGTGAAGGGCGTGGTCTACAACAACGTGCGCCTGATGCCCGGCTCGACCGCACTGGAACTGTACGAGGCGGGCAAGAAGAAGGAGCTCGACCAGCACATGGCGCGCCTGGACCACGAGGACCGCCAGCGCTCCGGGGTGGTCAAGACCGCTGCACAGGAGCACTTCGACGCTCTGTTGCACCCGTGCTGCCTCAACGAAAAGCGGGGCATGAACGGCGGCTGCACCAACTGCGGGGACCCCTGCCTGTGAGCTTCTGCGGCCCTGGCTTCGACCCGACCCTCGATGAGGAACGCCTCAACGAGCAGATCCTGCGCGTGTACCGCTGCATGAACGACAGCACCTGGCGCACGCTGGGCGAGCTGTCCGAAGCCACGGGCGATCCAGAAGCGTCGGTGTCGGCACAGCTGAGGAACCTGCGCAAGGTCGAGTACGGGAGCTTTGTGGTCGAGCGTCGCCGCCGAGGGCTTGCCACGACGGGCCTCTGGGAATACCAGCTGCTGCCCCCAGGCTCGAGTGCGACCACCACGCTGGGAAAGAAGTCGCGGCGCAATCCGTTCCTCGAGGGCATGAAGCACGCCGCGAAGGTGCTGGTGTCGGCCGCTGACCTGGCCGCCGCCAAAGCCGCAATGAAGTCCGAGCTGCTGCAGGCGCACAAGCGCGCCACAGGTAAGCCCTGACAGTAGATCGATACCAAGAAAGGGAGCGCCACATGGGTTACGGACCGATCAAGAACGGCAAGCTACTGCCGATCACGCCCGTCAAAGGCTCGTGGGCTGAGCAAGAACGCGCACGCCGAGAAGGGCGCCCGGCACCAGCGCAGCCGAAGCCCGCGGGCTGGCCTCTGGGCTACACGGCGAAGGGCGAAGTTCGATGATTTTCGCCACCTGCCTCGTCATCTATCTCATCGTCAAATCGATCAAGTAAGGAGCAACATGAACGTCATTCAGGAAGAGGGCGCACGCCCCATCAAGGCATGGGTCGAGCGTCGCGAAGACGGCACCCTCAACATCGAGGACAGTGCGCTGCAGCAAACCAAGAACCTGGCGCGCCTGCCCTTCATCGCATCCAACGGCGTCGCCCTGATGCCGGACGTGCACGCGGGCATCGGCTCGACGGTGGGCAGCGTTATCGCGACCGACAAGGCAGTCATCCCGGCTGCGGTGGGCGTCGACATCGGCTGCGGCATGAACGCGGTGCGACTCACCCTCAGAGCCGACCAGCTGCCGGACAGCCTGGCCAAGATCCGCGACGCCATTGAAGCCGCAGTGCCGCTGGGTGCCGGTGGCGGGCACACGAAAAGCCGCGTGCCACATGGGCACGGCGGCGATGACATCCACCCGGTGTGGAAGGAGTTCCACAACACCCGCATCAAGGAGCGCCTGGGCGATGGCATCTTCGAGAAGGCATGGAACCAGCTGGGCACGCTCGGCTCTGGCAACCACTTCATCGAGCTGTGCCTCGACGAGTCTGATCAGGTGTGGCTGATGCTGCACAGCGGCTCGCGCGGTGTCGGCAACAAGATCGGGACGCACTTCATCGAGCGCGCCAAGCGCAACATGGAGAAGTTCTTCATCAACCTGCCGCACCAGGACCTGGCTTACTTCCCCGAGGAGACGGACGACTTCAACGAGTACGTCGAGGCGGTATCATGGGCGCAAAACTACGCGCTCGAAAACCGCCGTCAGATGATGATGGCTTGCGTGGATGCGCTGCGCGACAACATTCCCACGGCGTTCCTGCCCACCACCGAAGCGGTCAACTGCCACCACAACTACGTGGAGAAGGAGAACCACTTCGGCCGCAACATCTGGGTGACGCGCAAGGGCGCCGTCCGGGCCCGCGAAGGTGATCTCGGCATCATCCCGGGCAGCATGGGGCAGCGCAGCTACATCGTGCGGGGTAAAGGCAACCCGCAGTCGTACTGCTCGTGCTCACATGGGGCAGGGCGGGTAATGTCCCGCACCGAAGCGCGTCGCCGCTTCTCGCTCGCGGACCTGATCGCGCAGACCGAGGGTGTCGAGTGCCGCAAGGACGACGCCGTGCTGGATGAGATCCCCGGCTCGTACAAGCCAATTGATCAGGTGATGGCCAACCAGGCTGATCTGGTCGAGGTGGTGCACGAGTTGCGTGCCGTTCTGTGCGTCAAGGGGGCCTGACCATGGGTGTGCCGATCACCTACCAGCCGCATCTGCTCTCACCGGTGGACGCAAGCATGGCGATGGAACAGCTGTGGGCCGAACTGGCTTGGGTCCGTCACGACCAGACACCGCGACGCGAGTACTACGTCGCCGACAACGGGCTGCCTTACACCTACGGGCGTGACCGCGGCCGGCGCACCTACCTGGCTCAGCCTACCCACGCGTGGATTGACGGCGTGTGGGGCCTGGCTGAACAGGCCGCAGGTTGCACGTTCGACGTGTGCTTCCTCAACGGCTACGTGGACGGCAAAGATCACCTCGGCTGGCACGCCGACGACAGCCCAGAGATGGACGACGACCGTCCCATCGCCATCGTGAGCCTGGGTGCAGAGCGCGAAATCTGGTTCCGACCGAATGAGACCACCGTGCAGCGACTCACCGATGCTGAACTGGCGGCGCACATCGACCCGGAGACGGCTCAGCACAACCTCGAAGCACTGCGCGAGAAACATCGCACGTTGGACAAGCTCCTGCTGGGACACGGGTCGCTGTGCCTCATGCAGCCGGGCATGCAGGACACGCACCAGCACCGCATCCCCAAGAGCCCGCGACACGACTGCGGCGCGCGCATCTCCTTCACCTTCAGGGGGTTCAAGGCATGAAGGGCAACTTTGCGGCCGCCGTGCGCGGCTATCCCGAGTACCGGGCCATCGCCGAGTTCTACGGTGTGGCGATCGCCGAGCGCTCCCGGGTGCCGCTCATCAACCACATTCATGAAGGGCTGGTGGTGATGGACAAGATAAACGCAAGCCTGCACTCGATGCGCGCGTGGTGCTTGCACCCACTTTTCCAGGCTGACAAAGACTTGGCGCAGACCGCGCAGCGGCTCGGCCCCTTCTGGGAGTTCGACCCGCACTGCATCCTGCTGGCGATGGAGTATCGCTACCGGGCCAACGCTTGGCTCAGCGACAAGGTCACGAAGTCGATATGGCAGGGCCAGAGCGCGGTCGAGCGCGTGCACCCCAACGTCCAGGTGAGCGGCTTGCCAACACCAGGCGACCTTGAGGAGGTGTGGCACATGCTGATCGCCGACAAGGTGCAGAACTGCAAGGACTTCTTGACTCACCACAAGGGCAAGCACGCGCGCAGCTACGAGCTGGAGATCTACTTCGGCCACTGGCTCAAGGCGCTGGATGTCGACGAAGACGAATTCAATGCGCTGTGCACTGCTATCGACGCAGCCTAGCCGGCGCCTAAGCGAGGGCGTGACAGTAGACACATCGCAACTACTGCACCACGCATCGCTGAAAGGGCCGCGCCATGTACCTCCCACTCGCCATCTTCACCTGTCTCGCCGCCGTTGGCAGCTACGCCATGGGGAGGCTGGTCCTGTGGATCGAAGGAATGAGCGATGTTCGGAAGTTCAGGGCCAACAGTCAGTGATGACACTCATAACTCAGTAAACAGAGGGCTCACACCATGCAGATGAAAACCCACAAACTTGTGACCGTGCGGACGGTCCGAGAGACGGTGACCCACGAGGTCGACCTGCCCGAAAACCTGGAGGGCGAAGACCTGTTGGCTGTCCTCTGGCAGATGCAGCATGACGGCCTCCTTGAAGACATAAAGGTCGAACAGACCGACGTGACATCCAGTTCCACCTACTTCGACAAAGACGGGGTCGAAGCAAGCGAGCCTCTCGACTCGCCCGATGATCGAGAGGTCACCTTCAACGAGGACGGCAGCATTGCGGTGGCCTGCACCAACGAAGACGACCCCGAGTTCGGCACCACGACCTACGCAGTTCCCGACCCCGGCCCGCTGCATCTCGACACGGCCACCGGCATCATCACTTCGGGGGCGAAGGCATGAACGACGGACACGAGCTGCTTCGCAACATGCAGCAATTCTCGGGCGCCGAGCAGTTGTTCCGGCACGGGTTGGTCCGAGACTTCAACTACACCGAAGGCGTGCGCTTCTTCGCTCAGAACGCCGGTGGCGGCGCTTACTGGCTGCTCGACATCCTGGCCACCGAGCCGGCGATCCGCAGCCTAGTGCTGGACGAGCGCGAGGGCTGCGGCTTTGCCAGCGTGCGCCTCAAGGTCACGGGCAGCAAGGCGCACCTGATCGTGGATGACGGAAACGGGAACACGAAGTTCCGGCGCTTTGTCGACCCGACGGACTGCCCTGAGCGGCCGAAGACCAAGCTCGACCCCGAGGGCGTGTGGCTGTTCTTCATCGAGTCCAGCCAGCTCGGCGACGGCAAGCTGTGCATGACCATGATGTGGCCGTCGGAGCGGTGACATGGCCCGGTTGAGCCCATACCTGGCGAAGTTCAAGGCGTCGGAGCCGACGCCCAACTACCTCGAGCAGGTTGGCCCGCCCACACCCTGGAAGCTCTATGAGGCCGTTGTGTTCGCGGACACGGGCACCAAGCCTCCGATGGACAGCTTCCGCTTCGCCCGCATGAAGCACGAGGACCGCATTGAGGCGATCGAGTTCTACCGCGGCCGCGTCGTCCAGCAGGAGATGGTCCACACCCGGGCCCTCGCGGCAATCGAGGCTGAGGCTCGCCGGGAGCGAGACCGCGAACGTCGGCTGATGCCCGACCTGGAAGAACGACTGGGAGCGTGGTGATGGAAGTGAGCTTCAAGCGAAAGTGTGACCTGGACAACGTGCTGGGCAACTACAAGCGCATCGACCCCGACAAGTGGAACGAGATGTCCTTCGTCGACCAGTCCGCCCACATCACGCAACTGGAAATGCGCCTCGAGCACGCGCGCCGCACGCATGGCTACTACCAGGACTGCCGAAAGGAACTGGGCTATGACATTCACAACGATGGCATGTCATTCGAGGTGTGGTCCAAGACCACGGGCGAGGCCATGGACGACCACGTCAGGCAGATGCAGAAGGCTGTTCACGAGCACCGCGCGTACCTGGCCTCGCTGCCTGAAGGGTGGGGTGCGTGGTGATGACCCTCGCTGAAATCGAAAGAGCCCATCGTGAGGCGAAGCTCGGCGTGCGCATGCTCGCGGGGGCATTGAGGGGCGTGGGCGTTCAGAAGCTCTCTCAGCCTAAGCCTGCCGCCCTGAGGCTCCTGGCGGATGCGTTGCGCGCAGTGCATCAGCGCAAGATCTTCGAGGATGACAGGCCAGGTTGGGGCGACTGGTAGTGCGCATTCCGACCTGAAAGAGCAGAGCGCTACGCAGCCGAGACACGTCCGAAACAAACAGTCAATACTTACAAATATCAAAACACCGAAAGGTTCTCACATGCAAACCAATTCGCCATTCACCACGCACCGGGACGGTCCGATCGATATCAACTTCACCCAGCTGCAGGGCACCATCCAGGCGTCTCAGGTGCAGCTCGAAGCTGCCTTTGGCGCGCCGCAGAAGCCCGAGAACGCCGACAACGTCACCACCACGTGGGCGCTCCTTTTCACGGACGGGCAGGTGGTCGCCACGATCTACGACTGGCACAAGCGCAACAGCGACCCGGCCGAGGTCATCACCTGGAACATCGGCGGCAAGTTCCCCAACGGCCGCCAGGCTGTGGAGATGGTGCACGCGGGCTTCCGCGCGGCCAACGGCTTGAACGCAGCGCCCGCCCGGAGCGCCGCATGAAGATCAACCAGGCACAGCACAGCGCGCTCCTGGCAGGGCTGCGCCTTCTGCAGCAGGCCCTGGAAAGCGGCACCGTCACGCCCGACGACGGCGACCTCGGCGACATCCTCACCTGTGGGGGTGAGCACGCCCCGATGACGGTCGAGGAGATCGAAGCCTTCATCGAAACGACGTTCAACGTCGCGGGGCTCACGAGTGACGTCGCGGGGGCTCACGAGTGACGTCGCCTGTCTTTGCTTGGACCAAGCCCTTCTACGGTGTCACGCACTGCGGCAAGGTCGGCCACGGCCAATGGTGGGTGAGCGTCACCGACTACGGCTCGTTCGCCGACCTCGAGTGCTGGTTCCCCGGCTGCGGCTTCAGCCCGCTCGAAACCCAGCACGGCAGCGCGGAGGCGGCCAAAGCGGCCGGCGAAACCTGGCTCCGGCAGAACGACCGCAACCTTGCGAAGAGCGCGGACAGCCAATGATCGAAGTCGTCTTCAACTACGACCACGACGAGGAGCACGGCGTCGACGGTTGGATTCCCGAGGCTCAGCCGGACTTCAACGCGAACATCAACGCCTTCGGTGTGGCCCACGACGTTCTCGATCACCACGATTTGCGCGATGGCTCCCATGAGGGCGAGATGCGCGCCTTCGGCGCCATGCTTTGCAGCAGGGGAGAGACGGGCCACATGGCCAACCAGGACATGCTGAACCGGCAGCCAGGATGGCTCATGGGCTCAGCATTGGCATCGATACTGAGCGAGAAGTGGGATTCGGGCCAGCTGGACGTGGTGATCCCGAACGCTGGCCAGCGCCTGCTCGGTGAAGAGGCTGAGGCGATCCTGGACGAGACCGTCCGCACGGCGATCAAGTCGCTCCGGCAGGAGAGCCAGTGCGAGGAAGACGAGGAAGACGACTTCGAGTCGTTCGTCGTCGCCTGCCAGGAGGCGCTGCCGCGCTACATGCGCATCGGCTATCGCCAGGTGCAGCGACGCTTCCGTGCAGATGGGTTCGGGGTCGCCGCGCTGTTCGACGAAATCGTCAACGACAAGCGCATCGCCGCACACTACGAGCCCGAGGAAAGAGCGAGGCTGGTCATTAAAATCGAACCGCGCTCGCTGCGTCTCGACATTGACGTCCAACTCTACGAAGACCCCTACGCTCATGGCACTTGAATACGTCCTCGCCGCCACCTTGTTCTTCACACCGGCGACGCCGAGCAGCGTGGGAACCAAAATCCCAGTGCACACCGGCGAACGCGCATTCCCGACGCTCGACCAGTGCAACAACGCATGGCAGCGCGAGATCATCAACCGTGGCCCCAAGTACAGCACCACCCCCTGGACCTTCGACCGCATCGAGGGCAAGGTGTGCGAAGCCCGGGAGGCTCAAGCGGCTGTGAAAGATCCTAGGCTCGTGGCTCAGGAGGCAGCAATCGCCGACGTGCTCGCCAACCAGAAGCGCTGACACTGAAGACCTTGAAGCACTGAAAGCGTCTAGATGATCCGAATCGATACCGGCCCACACATGAGAGCTCTCAAGCTATGTGCCGCGGCACTGACTCTCACTCTGGCTGGTGCGGTACATGCGGCTGAGGAGGGGAACATCGGAACTGGCATTGGTGTCACCTCCGATTCATGCCCCTTGTGGCTTGGGGCACGCAAGGGACCTCCCGGAGCGGAGGAGCGCACGCGCCGACTTGCGGTCTTGAGTTGGTCTAACGGCTACCTCTCTGGGAAGAACAGCGAGTCGGGCACCGCAGGGAAGCATCCGGTGGTGAAGGGGTTCAAGATGCCATCGTCCGCCATGTTGGAGGCGGTGTTGGATGCCGAGTGCGCGAAGGAGCCCCTGGCTCCCCTTTTTATTCATCTCGACCGACTCGCCGATCGGCTGCGTTTGCTGCAGCCCTTTTAACCGCACGACTGACGTGCTGAAGCCTGTCGCGGGCCAGACAAGTCAGTAGATACTTACAACATCGAAACACGCACAGCACAGTGCGGTAAGCAGGGGAGCCAGCAAGGGCCTGCTTACCTCACTGCGAAGTGAGAACCTCTGCCCGATCCTGAGAACGCCGGGCCTTCATAAACCTGGCCAGGCTCATGTCTGGTCGGGTTTCTTTTCGGCTGGCATGTCAGGCTGCACCTCACCGTGGGCCTCGCGCATCACCCTGATGCTCGCTTTTTCCGCTTCGGCACTGCGTCGTCTGAATTCAATCATCTCTTTCATCCAGGATTCACGCTGCTGGGTACGACGCTCGAAAGCAAGTTCCAGTGCCCGTGTCAGGCGGCGCCGGTCGGGTGAGTAGTGAGCCAAGCCACCGACTCCCGCCAGACGACCGATGAGGTCGTTCGCTGCGATACCCAGCCGGGCAAAGTGAAACTGTCGGGCCGAGAAGTCGACGCTCGGCACATTGGACGGGTCGAAGTTCGCATTGATTGAGCGCACAGCTTCAGCTACTTCGTTCGGGAGTGCCAAGACCGCATATGTGAGGTGCGGCTTGATTGACTTCCAATCGACGTCAAGGCTGTCGAACTCAAGTGTTGGCAGCGTCGCCACTGGTTCAAGATCGTAGCTGCCCGGCAGGACTCTCCCTTCGTCCTCTGTGACCGGGACGCAGCCTGCAATGAAGCGGTCCAGCACGGTGACCAGCCGGACAGCCAGGTACTGCGCGGCACGCCGCCGGTGGACATAGTGCTCGATCACCTTCGCGCCGTTTGCGGCAAAGACACCCACTCCCACGCCGATCAGGCTCGCAATTCCCGAGTCCATACGCTTCTCCTCGATTTGTTGTCGCGCCAAGTATATGTAAGCCATTGATACATAAGGACTTTTTGCTACTTATATTGGTGTTAGTGCCCGCTAACACAGGTAATTCAAGCTCGGGCGAGATATTTACGCGAACAGGGCAGATAACGAGCAGAGCCGAGGGATAAGCGGGTGCAGGAAAGCGACAAGCCGTGCCCCGCCGCGCAGCAAGACAAGTGCTGAGCGCTCGACCAGAACTGGCACGCGCACAGCCCCGCCCTGATGCACCCTACCCGCACCCAGAAGAGGGAAAGAAGGTCACCCAAGCCAGCAAGCGCGACACCCAGGCACCAGGGCAATCCGCATACGGCTGCGGGCCTCGATACAGAGAGGACACCCAAACCGCACCCCGGAAGCAGGAGAAGCAGATCACCACCGCCAGCACCCGCTCGGCAGAGGGCCAGAACCGTACCGGGATCAGGAGAGAAAGCACCCAACCCGCCGACCAGGTAGACAGGCACACCCGGGGCGAGACACCAGGCTCAGGGGAGGGCAGAACCACCCAGACAGGGGAGCAGAAGAGGGCGAGCCGAGCAGGGGTGGAGCCAGGCAGGGAAGAACAGGGGAGGTACAGGCACCTACAGGCTCAGGGGAGAGACATACACCCAAGAGTAAGGACAAGTGGGGAGGGTGGCGGCCTAGGAGCTTTCAATCAAAACCTGGTCCTAGCCGATCCGTGTCCGACCCTCCTCGGCTGGGCCTTGGCTCGCCTCGGCATACGGCTGAATTCCTCGACCGTTTCGGATGCACCAAAGTGGGCATACGCTCGCCTCGGCTTCTCCTCGGCTCGCCAAAACACTGTATAGAATCACAGTGTTCCTGACCTGATCCTGAAGCCGCCCAACATTGTTTGCGACCCAGGAGCCCGGGAAGGCGATCGAACAACGAATGCTCAACGCCGACACGTATCTGACCTCTGACACTGCTGCCATCCCCTACAGCCTTGCGGCCGACAACCGCATCCAAGGCGTGCACCCACTACGCCTGTACTACCTCAACCACCTCGGCATCGAGCACCAGGCGCTGTTCATGTCCTCGGATGGTCTGCACGCCAATGCCCGGGCCGCTTGCGATGCCTACATTCGTGCGCTGGGAGGGGAGCTCCTCGATGTGCATGCTGAGGTGTGCGTAGCCTAGGCCCTGAGCGGGAGGTACCTTCGGGTGTCTCTTTGCGCAATAGATTGCGTCCTAGGCAGGATAAAGCGCAGTTTATTGATCCGAGGCTGCGCGCACCCCGGCCCGAGACCGCCAACACCCCGATTCGACAGTAGACCTATCGCAAAGACGCGATGCAACAAAGAGGTCTCAAACCATGCCAGTTCTCGTCGAATCGCCCTCGGTCAACGCCTTCAGCTACCTGTCCCTGTGCCTGCTGGGCCGAGTGCCCGCCCCGCCCGCGTTCCCCACGGTCGGCATGGCCGTGAGCCGCTACACCCCCTGGTCGGACGGGGAGTGATCACATGGACGCCCTGATCCAACGCATGCACTCCATTCGCAAGTCGCTGGGCCTGCGCGCCGCCGCGGGCTACCTGCGCAACCGCCAGGTCGACTTCGCTGAGGCTCACTACCTGCTCCTGGGCTCGGCGCCCCGCAAGTAAGGCTCAGCCCAGCTCAGGCTGGGCTTTCAGGCTCAAGGCTCGCGTCCTAGGCTCAGCGTAGCCAGCGCCAATAGCACCCGTAGGTGGTAAATCGGATTTACCACTCCTGGGCAGTATTCCGAAGGCCAGGTGGTGGGCAGGGGAGGGAGCAGCAGGGCCTCGGACGGGTGGGTGCAGCCAGGGCAGGGCCGAGACCCCGGTTCGACAGTAGAGACTCAACAACACGAGGTCTCCCGTGAACCGCAACAACCGCATTTTGTCGTCGTCCAACCTCTTCGGTCTGAGCACCACCACCCTCGACGCGCTTCAGCTCGCTGCCGACCGCAAACGGGACCGGGAAGAGGTCCAACGTGCCCGTGATCGCAAGGTGCCCGTGCCGTACGCACAGCGCGCCGTGAAGAGGGGCTGAGCCATGGGTGCCAAGCAGAAGAGCTGGTCGCTCGTGCCGGCCGTCGTTGCCAAGTTCCGGGGCTACCACGCGCTCCCTGTGACGCCTGGTGAAACCGCCCGATTCATGATCCAAGACGACCATGGGAACGCGGTCGATCTGCCTTGCGAGCAGTGGGCTGTCAGCCAGATGAACGCCAACCACTGAGATCCGAGCAGCCCCGTGTAGGGGCTACCTCTGGGCCAGGGCTGATCCTAGGCGTACGGCGAGGGACGAGTACCACCCCTCGGACGGGATTTTGTACACGGCGAGGGACTAGTAAGGGTCCTAGGATTCGCGCCCGCCCCGGGAGCGAGGTCCTCGTCCGAGATGCGAAGCGTCCGCATCCTTGGTCCGAACGCGACCTTTCCGCATCCAGAGCTATATGTCGAAAAGCGCATATAGCTTATACCTAGGGCAAACCCGCAGAAAACGCACCATAGCCCGAGCCTTGCCCGAATCCCGCAGGGTCAAGGGGTAGGGCGCCCATGGGGTACATAACGCAAGCCTTCACACACTGAGTCTTATATAAGACTTGCGTCCGCAGGTGCGCCCTCTGTGCATAAGTACAATGCGTAAAGACCCCAAAGTACAACGGGGTATTGCACAATTAGTGTATTTACCCCATAATTCAGTCACCGCAGCAAATTCGCTGGGGCACATAGGGCAAAGCCCAAACACTTAAGAGGTTCTCAAATGTCGCAAGCTCAAACCAAGGTTTCTAAGTCTTTCACCGCACGTATGACCATGCTGCAGTCGCACCGTCTCGCTGCTACCAGCGCTGATATCGCATCGGTCATCGGTGCAAAGAACTCGGTCTTTCAATTCACCGAAGCGGTCAATGCAGCAATTGACAAAATGAAGATCGACACCACGCAGATTTTCGCGATTGACCGCAACCCCAAGGTTATCAAGCGCTTCATTCAATTCATTCATGGTGTCAACGCTAAGTCTTACGCGAATATCGACAACACCACTGCGACCATTATCTACGCTCTGCAACTCGCAGGGGACAACCCCCTTACGGTCGATGCCCTGCATTACATCGGTGCGGGTTTGAAGTCGGGCAAGATCGCCCCTGAGTCGCGCGGGGTGTCGCGTACCGCAGTGAATAAACTGTTTGGTCGCGTCGGTTTGAGCACCATCCCGACTCAATGCAGTCGCACCGTGGGAAAGAATGGTTTTCTGCAACTCGCAGGGGCTACCGTGGGCGAACCGGGCAAGCAGAATCAAGCAGTGAAACTCAACACCGAACACCCCCTTATTGTTGCGTTCAATGCATGCATGAATGCAGCGACCGAATCGCAGATTGACGAAATGGTGAAAGCGTAAATCTTTTGAGTGTGTCATTACTGACACATTCAATGGCCCTTGCATTAAATGGTGAATGCAAGGGGTTAAAGGGGAGGGGCTAAAACTCCCTCCCTTTTGCAGCGCGATCTGACGCAGGGCAATGCGTCGGGCATTGCCCCACTCGCACCCTATTGGTGCACCCTGAGGACCTTACCACCCCTGCGGTGGACGCGCTTTTGCTGTGGCCCTTGGTGCCGTTTTTCCATGGCCCCGGAGCGACTCCTTATAGAGCCGACTGCCAGACCCTCAGGCACCCGGCAGGGACGACAAGCCGCGCAAGGCACAGGGCACGGTTCGACGACATGGGCGACGACTTCCCGCGCAAGGACGGCAAGGCAGCGAGGAGGTTGCGGTCATTGCTCGATCGCCAGGATTCCTGGCGGCCTGGCCAGACGGTCATCCTTATAGAGGCCCCTGCCCACCCTCGGCGCGGCCGGCCGCGCCTCGAAGGGCCGAGCCATCGCTCCGTGGGAGTTGCTTGCAAGCTATATCCACACAATTTAGTCGGGTACTTGGAGGCTTTTTTCGCGCGTCGCTGCTGCGTCGAAGCCTTGCATTCGCTAGAGAACGGGGCAGATCGGGTGCCCCAAACGACCCGGTCAGCGAGCACTGTTTAGCGTCAATAAACGGGGTCATGACCACTTTTGCAGGGGTGAGAGGAAAAGGCTGTTATTTCAAGCGAATAACGCTAAATCGGCCGGAAAAAGATCGTGTGTGATGGCTGAGTTTTTTGCATATCATGCATCAACATTGTTGCGACAAAATAGTAACACCCATGGGGGCTACAGTTGTTGACGACCCCGTCAGTAGCGACTTACGGATTGGTGATTTACACGCGTCTCGTGCGGCTCATCCGCCGATGCTAGCGCCGGTGTGCATAATGATCGTTCCTGCGGTTCAGAACCCCTGAAACGCAAAACGCCACACCTGTAGGAGGGTGTGGCGTTCTGGCCCTCTGGCGAGGGGATGGACCACTGAAGTGATCGCGACTAACGCTTTAACTATAGCGGTTCAGAACGGGAAGCCAATCTTGACGTCGGTAAATCCGTCGTTTCTTTTGTCGCAACCAACTGGAGCTTTCCAACCATGGAAACTTTGCCGCTGCTGTGCATTACGCACGCCCATTCCGAGAACGGCGAAATCGTCGAACTCGGCCACGTTGACTCCCACGGACACCTCGTCTGGCGCACCAGCGTCGGCTCGGTCATAGCCCTCTATCGTGCTGGTGCGCGTTTCGTCACCACCTGGCGCGACAAGGGCTATGAGGTCTACGTGCAGGGGCGCACCCTCTCCGAGGAAGCCCGTCTGCGCACCCGCGCTGACGGTGAGGCGCCCAACCTGCTGAAGCAGCTGCCCGACTTCGAGTACTAACGCGACCGGGTGTAATACCCTCGCGCCAGCCGCCTTGTGGACCCGTTTTCGGGCACAGGCGGCTTTTTTCTGTCCGCTACCAGTCGGCGCCGGCCGTCTCGGCGATCAGATCCTCTTCGACCGCTTCCAGATTTGCCTAGCTGATTCGACTCACCACTCGCCGCCTGCCTGCTCGGCCAGCAGCTCGTCGACCACGGCGTCGACGTCGGTTTGGCGCTGCTCGGCTTGTCGCACGGCAAACTCCCGCGCCGCGCGCTCTTTGCGTGCCAGCTCGTGCTCTTCCTTCTGCCGGAGCTCGGCTGCAAGACGGGCCTTTTCCAGGCGAGCGGCCTCCTGTCGGCCTCGCTCGATCTTCTCGCTCTCTTCTCGAGCCGCATGGCGGCGCCGAGCGGTCGCCTCAGGCGTGAGGGTCTCTGCGTGCTTGCCTTCGGCGCACAACTTGAGGTCTTCCGCGCAGTTTTCGTCCCAGTTGCGCACCGCGCCTTCGACCATGTTCACGTACGCCGAGTGATTGCCAGGGCCTTCTGGGTCTCGGCGAAAGTTCGCCAGGTGGCAGCACTCGATCAGCTCGACATCCAGCTGAAACGCACCTCGATACTGCGGCAAGCGACCTGCCTTGAGGTCGAGGATGTTCGCCTTCGCGTGACGGCCCAGTTTGTCCGGGTGGTTTTGGGCCATCCAGACGAGGGAAGCCGTCTTGCGCTCGTACAGGGCCGTCACAGCGCTCTTGGTCGCCCGGGCACGTTCGTCGCGCGCCTTTTTCAATGCCTCTTCCATCTCCCCCATGGAGACGGGCTTGGCTGCGGCCGACCGTGTCGACGTGACCGACGCGGTGGCGTTGGGCTTGCACAGGTACTGGTCAGCCCACGGGTCCTTGCCGAACCCAGCAGCGGACCGCAGGTCTGCGATCTTCGCGCCGTACGGGTCAAAGAGACCCAAGTCGCCCATCAGGCGGCGCATTTCGCTGAGATTTGCCATCACCAAGCTCCGTAGCGGTCATCCCGCCGCATTTCCTCTTCGGCCACGGCCTCTTCGAGGGTTTGGGTGTGCTGCGCCGGCGGCGTCAGCTTGCCGAGCATCTCGTCGTCTGAGTCTTCGAGCTGGATGAGCTCCGGACCGTAAGGCGTTTCGATGACAACGGGCGGCACCTTGCCCGGCTTCGCGGACGGCGTGGGGATGTGCGCGGGCGCTACGTAGCCGCCGGCCTCGACCCACGCCCGAAAACTGTTGTGCCTGGCGAGATCCCAGATGCCGATCTCGGAAGCGATGATCGCGTCGTGGAGCTTGCGGTCGTGGCCTGCCTCCGCGAGCAGGTAGCTCGCCTTGCGAAACGCAGAGGCCAGTTTCTGTGCCGGCGAGCCGCGGCCGCCGAGGTACTGAGGGCAGTTCTCTTTGATCCACTGCAGCGTGCTCTCCTGCCAGGAGGGCGCTGCGCTCACCGGTCCGGTCATCTCAGCTGGCCTTTTCTGCTTGGATGTGCGCCAGCGCTGCTTCCAGGTCGCTCGGCGACAGGTCCTTCAGCTTGGCGATGGTCTCTTTCTGCTTGGCCTTGACGGCCGCGATCTGCGCGCGGTGCGCATTCATCTTTTCTGCGAGCGGAGCCAGCGCGGCGATCGTGGCATTGGGCTCGAGGGCGATCAGGCTGATGAGTTCGCTGACCGAGCGCAGCTTCAGCGCTTCGGCGACCACGGTGAGGTTCGGCTTGAGCTCTCGTTGCAGCGAATAGCTGACGACGATCGCGCCAGACGTGATTTCCGAGTTGCTCTTGCGTGCCATGATTGTTAATTCCCAAAAAAATGCCCTATGTACCCCATTATAGGGAACATAGGGCATTCAGAAAGGGTGAAAAGTCAGCGCTTGCTGAGGTCGGCGCTGAAGCCAGCACCCCCGCCCTCATACTCGCGCACAACCTCGTCGATTTCGCCCTCCTCGCGATCTTGCTCGAAGCGCTGCATCGCGTGATTGCTCAGGAGAATAGCCACAATGAAGACCAGGGGCTGGCTGAATGCGAAAGCGAGACCGACTGCGCCAGCCAGGGTCAGGATGTTCAGGATCAGGCAGTAGTGGATGGGATGAAGGCGCATTTTTCGAGATGGAAAGTAAGTGTATGCTTACTGTGCCTTACGCCGCTTTTCGAGTCAAGCCGAGCCCGGCATAGTCGAAGTTCTGGACGACGTTCTCGGCAAACCCTGGCGTGCCCTTCACGATCGCTTGCCGCTCTGCGCAGTGCGACTTCAGGTGGTTGTTCAGCTCGTCGTAGACGTCCAGGATGAACGCCACGTTCGGCATCCGGGCGCCGCACCAGGTCAGCCCCTTCTTTTCGCGCAGGCCGCGCCCGATGCGCTGGCGCAGGGCAACTTCGGCCTTGCCGCCGCCGGCCAGCGCGATGATGCCGATCGAGGGCACGTCCACGCCCACGTCCATGATGGTGGTGCCGATCAGGAAGTCGATGTCGCCGTTGGCCAGGGCCGCCAGCGCGGTCTTGCGCTCCTTCTGGTTGTCCTCGCCCTGGATGAAGAGCACTCGCGCGCCGGCGCCGCTCAGGATGCGCACGAACTCGTCGCCGTGGTCTTTGCGCTGCACCAGGATCATCCCGTTGAGCCCAAACTGGCGCGCCCGCAGCAGCTCGGCGCAGATCAGCTTGTTGCGGTACTCGAAGTTCACGATGCCGCGTTCCACCGCCTGCGCGTAGGGCGTGCTGCGGGCCAAGCCCTTGGGGCGGTGCTCCTCGCCGATCTTGAGGTACTTGAAGTACGGGCGCGCCAGGATGCCGCGGTCGATCAGCATCTTCTCGGTGATGCGGATCGCTACCGGGCCGCACGCGGCCAGCAGCTTCATGTTGGCCTCTTCGTCGTCCTTCATAAAGGGCGTCGCGGTCAGGGCCATGCGGTAGTGCGCGTTCGAGCACGCGCACATAACGTCGTAGAAGGAGTTGCCCGACACCTCGTGCGCCTCTTCAGCGATCACGAGCTCGAAGCGCTTGAGGATCTCGATGGTGGCAAGGCGCAGGCGCTCATGCTTGTCGACCTTGCGCTGCAGCTCCGCGCGGTCGACCTTCTCGTCAAACTGGGCCTCGTACTTCTCGATGAAGGCGTTGATGCGCTCGCCCCGGATGGCCATCGCGACCTTGTCGGCCGCCAGTTCCTTCTTGATCTTCTCGAGCTTCTTGGCCAGGTCCTTCGCGCGGCGCAGCTGCAGCGCGTGATAGTCAGCGTCCACTGAGCGGATTTCGAGGCGCTGCGCGAGCGTCTTCACCATGCCCACGCAGAACTTCGTGATGCGCCGACCCTCGCCGCCGTCGGCCTTTGTGTAAGGGATGCCCCACTCTCCATCGCCGAAGACTGCGACCTCTTCGCCCATCTTCTCGACCGCTTCCTTCATCTGGTACATGAGGATGCCGCGGGTGGTCAGGAAGAGGGTGGGGCGGTTGATCCGCTTGTAGGCCATGCGCGCGATGCGCGACTTGCCGCCACCGGTGGCCACCTGCACCGTGATGTTGCCGTGCCGCACCAGGCGGTCGACTGCATCGGGCTGGTAGTCGTAGCGGTCGATGTACCCGAAGTTGTCCACCATCGGGCGCTCCGGGCCCAGCGGTTCGGGCAGCGGCTTGCGCTTGACGATGCATTCGTACCCCTTGGCGCGCAGCGAATCGACCACCAGACGCACGAAGCCAGTGGGGAAGACACCCTCCGGCGCGTTTGTCGACCACTGGAAAAAGCTCGAGCGTCCCGACCAGCTGCCGGAGTTGAACGCAGCCATGTGCTCGGCGCCCTCGACGCGGTAGCTGAGCACGCGGTGGACCTCCAGCATCGCCTCTTTCGGGGCGTTGACGATCTTCGCGTGGACCGCGTTGTGGGCGATGACGATCATGGTTTTCTTGCCAAAAAAGGCGTTTCCTTATACAGTAAGCACTTACACACATTTTCCCTTATAGAAGCCCGCGTGACAACCCAAATTCAGATCCAGTACCTGCCGCCTGGAGCGCTGCAGGCCAATCCCTGGAACACCAACAAGCTGGACCCCGCGGCCGAGGGAAAGCTGGAGAACTCCATCCTTGAGTTCGAGGACCTGGGCGGCCTGTACAAGCCGATCATCTGTCGCGAGCTTCCCGATGGGTCTCTTCAGATCTTAGGGGGCGAGCATCGGACGCGCGCTGCGGAACGCTTGGGCATCGCGAAGGTTCCGGTCATCAACCTCGGGCCGGTGAGCGACCTGCGTGCGAAGGCCCTGGGCCTGGCCGACAACGGCCAGTACGGGCAAGACGACGCCGCGGGCTTGGCGACGCTGCTCGAAGAGTTGCGCCTCGACGAGAACCTGCTGGCCATCCTGCCGTACAGCGACTCCGACCTGGCCGGCATCTTCGCCAGCGTGGCAATCGACCTCGACGCGATCGGCATGGGCGAGAGCGACGAACCCGACCACGGCCTGCCTGACCCCGACACGCTGCCGCCGCGGCCAACGATCACGCACGAGCTGATGCGCTTCAAGGTGCCCGTGGAAGACCGCGACCGCGTCGAGAAGCTGATCCAGAGCGTCATCAAGGACAAGGGCCTGAAGACCGAGCAGGACAGCCTGATCGCGGCCGGCATGGCCCTGGTCGAGATCTGCAACGCCGCGAAAGGCCAGCTGTGACCGTCGCTCTGATCCTGCGCTGCCCCGACTGTGAAGCCGACATGGAAATCGACGCCGACGAGCTCGAGGAACAGCTCGAAGGCGGCGGCATCGCCTGCTGCCCCGAATGCGGCAGCGACCGCCTGGTCGTGGAGGGCGAATGAGGCTGCTCATCGCCATCCGTGACGCCCGGGACGGCAAGCACCTGGTGCCGGTCGAGACCGACGCCAGCGACATCGAAGGCGTGCGCCGCGTTGCTGCCGCCTCTTTCGCCCCTCTTTCTCACAACGGCGCGCCGCCGCGCGCGGTCCTCATCGGCATCCCCGGAGGCAAGCAATGACCGACACCCTGAACATCCCCACCAACCGCGACGAAGCGGACCAGGTTGCCTACGGCGACTCGGTCATCAAGCAGCTTCTGGGCGCGACCATCTGCGCTTTCGGCGCCACCCACACCGGCGAGATCTTCCTGGTCACGCGCAAGGGTGACGAGCGCCAGGAATTCATCATCGGCAAGGACGCCGACACCGGCGAGATCGCGATCTTCGAGGTGGAAGAGGGCGCGCCAGCATGAGCGACGTGAAGATCACCCTCTGGCCGCTCGAGAACCTGATTCCGTACGAGCTCAACGCCAAGAAGCACGATGCCGAGCAGGTGGCCAAGATCGCCGAGTCGATCAAGCGCTACAAGTGGACTCAACCCATCGTGGTCGACAAGTTCGGAGTCATCATCAATGGCCACGGTCGCCGGCTCGCCGCGATGCTCCTGGGGCCCGACTCGCCCACGCCAGGCTTCGCGCCTGTCTGGCAGCGCTCGGATCTGACCCCCGAGCAGGTCCGCGCCGCGCGCCTGGCAGACAACCGCGCTGCGATCAGCGACATGGACAGCGAGAAGCTCATGCTGGACATGGCCGGCATCGACCACGAGCTGCTGACCGGCATCTTCGACGACAAAGAGCTGAACTTCCTGTCGGTCGACCACGGCGAGATGAACGTCGGCGCCTTCGTGTCCGACATGGGCGCCGTCGTCGAAGGCCAGAAGGAAGACGTCGCGCGTCGCATGGACAACGTGAAGGCGCAGCGCATCCCCCTGGCCAAGGCCTTTGGGTTCAAAGACCTGTCGGCCGCCGACCAGATCATCGTCAGCAACCTCATGGCCAAGGCGGAATCGCTCACCGGCCTGCAGGGCGACGCTGCCTTCATCAAGTGGGCTGACACCCAGCTGCAGCTGAGCGCCTGACCATGATCTTCCACACCCTCCTGATCGTCCTGGCCGTCGCGTTCGCCGTCGGCATGGAGATCCTCTGCCTAGAGCCTGGCCGTGATTGAACTCCAGTACCTCCACGCCCTGGTCGCGCTCGCGATCAAGGACCTCAAGTCGCGCGTGAGCGTATGGCTCCTCTGGAAGCTGCTGCCGGCCGACGTCGTCTCGGTGCAGCTGTTCCGCATGGGCCCCGCGCTCATGACCGGCGACGAACTGCGCCTGAGCACGACACCCGAAACCATCTACCGAGGCACCATCTCGTGAACCCCTACACCTTCACCAAGAAGCCCGCCACGGTCGAAGCCTGGCAGTGGAACTTCTCGACCGACCAGCTCGAGCCGCCCACCTGGATGACCGACGCGCTGAACAAGTGGCCCGAAGTGGGCGGCGCGGCATTCTGGCCCAACGGCAAGCTTGGCGTGAACCAGAGCACGCCCGAGCGCGTGTGGTGGAACCGTCCGCACATCGAGATCCAGACGCTGGAGGGCGTGATGCGCGCCGTGCCGGGCGATTGGATCATCCGCGGCGTCGCCCACGAGATCTACCCGTGCAAGCCGGCGATCTTCGCCACCACGTACGAAAAGGCGGCGTCATGAGCGAGACCTACCTGATCGACACGCGCTTCCAGACGCGTGTGGCGCGCTCGCCCCGCGTGCTCGAGATCGCCGAGGCCTTTGGCATCGGACTCGAGGACAAGGAATTCGTGGTCTTCGACAAGCTGGAGCTCGAGATCAAGCGCGGCTCCATCGTCTACATCACAGGCCAGTCCGGCGGCGGTAAGTCCGTGCTGTTGCGCGAGCTTGCTCAGCAGATGGGCGATCGCGGCCAAACCGTGGTGAACCTGGATCGCGTGACCGTCGACCCCGACAAGCCACTGATCGACCAGATCGGCAAAGACACCAATCACGCGATCCAGCTGCTGGGCTCTGCGGGCATTTCCGACGCCTACCTGTACGTGCGCCGCCCAGGCGAGCTGTCCGACGGCCAGCGCTACCGCTTCCGCCTGGCCAAGGCCATTGAGAGTGGCGCGGACGTGTGGGTGGCGGACGAGTTCCTGGCCATCCTGGACCGCACCACGGCCAAGGTGATCGCGTTCTCGCTGCAGAAGGTTGCGCGCCGCGCCGGCGCCACCGTGATGGTGGCCACGACGCACACCGACATGGTGGCCGACCTGGCGCCCGACCTGGTGGTCGAGAAGCGCTTCCGCGAGAAGTTGCGTACCGAGGTGTTCGCCGACGCGGCTAACGACGCAGCCATGCGCACCGTCACACGCGACGAGATCAACGACCTGCTGCTCAAGGCAGCCTGACACCAATGACCGACCTCACCATTTTCACCAGCCCTACATGCGGCCCGTGCCGCATTCTCAAACCGGAACTGCGCGAGCTTTGCAACGACCTGGACATCACCCTCGAGGAGCGCGACATCTCCAGGGCTGATGACAAGGCAGCTGCCTTGGCCGCCGGCGTCCGGGGCGTGCCGGCCGTCATCCACAACTCGACCGGGACTGTCCTGTTCACCGGCAACATCAGCCGCGCGGCGATCGT
The DNA here is from genome assembly GCF_009498455.1 of Variovorax paradoxus. Lineage (NCBI taxonomy): Bacteria > Pseudomonadati > Pseudomonadota > Betaproteobacteria > Burkholderiales > Comamonadaceae > Variovorax > Variovorax paradoxus. Next base: position 3,992,789 of record NZ_CP045644.1, read on the forward strand.
GGATGTCCTGCAGGCGCGAGGGATCATCTGATGCCCAGAATCATCACCAAGGGCCAGCTGCCTGGCGAGCGCTTGTACCGCCTCAACTGCAGCAACTGCGGCACCGTGTTCGAGTGCCTTCAAAAGGAGCTGACCCGCTATGACAGCCAGGACCAGCGCGATGCAGGTCTCATGCAAGCCACCTGCCCGCTTGAAGGCTGCGGCAACAAGATCTTCGCCGGCCGCAGTCACCTCGTCCAACCTGCGCCGACATTGATTCCAGGCCCGTTTGTGTCGGGCTTGCACTATCCGCCGGGCGTGCGTACAGCGGAGCTGCGCCCCGGCGATCGGGTGACTTATGGCGAGCGCTGATCTCCAACTCTCAGACGTCAGCGTCGCCCGGCCGCCGCGCGCGGGCGCGCACCAACTGAGCCTGTTGCAGCACATCTTCGTGGAGTGGGGCAGCAAAGCCGACTGGGATGCGCTGTGCGAGCTGCACTACAAGGGCCACACGCTCGCCGCGGGCTCGCGCTACATGCGCTGCGTGCTGCGCGAGCCTGGACGCGCTGAGCAGCTGATCGGCGTCATGGTGTTCGCGAACCCGCGTCCCCTCGACGGTGGGCGAAACGAGGTGTTCCCGCACCTGAAGCCCAATGTGAATGGCCGGGACAACCGCCTGATCAACCAGACGCGCCTGCGCTGGGTGAACAGCAGCATGACCTGGAACAACCGCACGGTGCTGGACACGATGTATCGCTCCGCGGGCATCGCCTACCGATTCAAAAATCTTGCCTATCGCATGTACTGCGACCACTACGGGCTGAAGTTCGTCGAAAGCCGCAGCTCCATGGGGCGCTTCAACCCGTTCAGCATCAAGACGGGCATGAAGTTCGTGAAGCCGAAGCCCGCGGCCGCGCTCGAACCGGGGTTGAAGTTCTTCGCCGGGCACTTCAAGAGCTCGCCGCAGGACATCGTCGCCATTGCCGAGGAGCTCGCGGGCAAGCCAGAGGGCGAGCGCTTGTTCCTGGAGCGCAAGCTGCGCGAGTTCTACTACAAGTGGTCCAGCGTCGAGAAGTCGGGCGACAAGCGCGACCTCGGCATGACCCGCGTGAACGAGCTGCCGATCGATTACGTCCTCAAGCAGGTGATGCAGCTGGTCTTCAGCGCCACCGTCTACTGGATCTGGCAGGCCGTGGACAAAGGCCCGCTGCCGCGCAGCATGCCCCTCGCCGCGTTCGACGAGCAGGGGCCCAATGAGCCGCTGGCGCGCACCTGGCCGGTCGCGGAGGGCGCCGCATGAAGGGCGTGACCAAGTACCAGATCGAGATCCTCGAGGCGGTGAAGAAGCACAAGGACGCCGGCCGGCACATCGACCTGGACGAGCTTCTGGACAGTCTGTCGTGGGCCCCGACAAAGCAGTCGCTCCAGTTCTCCATCCGGGCCCTCATCGCCAAGCGAATGATCTGCAAGGTCGGTACAGAGGTTCGCCGCGGCCGCAAGCGCGTTTGCTTCGACCTGGACCTGGAAGGGGTGAGGGTGTTCGATCCGCGTGCTGGTGATCCCGTTCCGGGACTCAGCGACGACTTACTTTCAAGCGTTCTGGAAGGGGTTTAATATGCCTGAAATGGCATAAAAGATGGTGTCTTCAATTCTTCTGTGTCTGATGCTAACGCCTCCCCATGAAGTGCTAACGCTTTCCCGTCCCGGGACGCTTGAGTGGTTCTTTTCTTCAATGAAATCAACAGCTTACTCCCGGGTCTGACTACGGTTAGCACAAAGTGCTGCTCCCCTATATATAGAGACCTTGAATACAGAGAAGAAGAACAAGTAACAAAGAACTGACATTTTTTGTTACATACCTATCCCATAATGCGCAATGAATGGTAAGTCAGTGAACATTGACTATTTTGACCCCGAAGGAGACAATCGAGGCCAAGTTGAGAGCCATCTCCCAACCGGCGGGGCCGAGTGCCCCGCCCCTTTTTTCTCCCAGGTTTGGAAGCCATGACAAAAACCGAAGAGACGAAAGCCGAGACCGCCGCCGCGCCCGCAGCTAAATCGCCCGCGAAGAAGCGCCCGGCCCGTCCAAAGATCAATCGCAAGCTGACTCCCGAGCAACGTGCTGAAGCGGCGGCCTTGTGGCGCGCCGGCTCGGTCACGCTCGATGACCTGTCCAAGAAGTTCGGCAAGCGTCCCGAGAACTTCAGTCGGATGTTCAGGAACATGGGCATCGTCAAGGGCAGCGCAGTTGCCGAGACCGAGAAGAAGATGGCCGAGGAGGTGGCCGCCCGGGCCGCATCCAACGTGAGCCGTGAACTTGAGCGGATCGCGACGATGAAGGACCAGCACTTCCAGATGTCCTCGTCGCTGGCCAAGATCGCCTTCGCCGAGATCACACGCGCGCGCCAGGCAGGCCTGAAGCTGGAGTCGCTCAAGGACACGATGCTCACCCTCAAGCTGGCGGGCGAGATCATCGGTAACTCCCGGAAGGAGCAGTACGCGCTGCTGCGCGTCGAGGAGCACGACAAGGACACTGAACTTGAGGATCTGCCGGAGCTGCAGGTGCGCGAACTCAGCCAGGAACAGATCCTGGAAATGCAGTCGCGCCAGCCGATCGACGAACTCGACGACGCTGGTTTCGACGACGGGGCAGGGGATGTAGTTCTCGGAGAGCCCGAGGAGGGCCCGTAACGTGTCGCTGAGCGTCGCCGCGCACGCTGACCCATCCCTGTCCCCCGAAGAGCTTGCGGCAGCCCTCGTAGGGGCCGCGCCAGAGATCCGGGAAGCCTTCACCGCACCGAAGAACACGATGTTCCTCCATGCGAAGCAGATGGAGGTCTTCAAGTCCGCCCATCGCTTCAAGGTGGTTGTCGCCGGACGCCGGTGGGGCAAGTCGCAGCTGGCGAAGATTTCGCTCATCAAGTTCGCGCGCAAGCCCAAGCGGCTGATCTGGTACGTGGCGCCCAGCTACCGCATGGCCAAGCAGATCATGTGGCCCGAGCTGGTCGAAGCGATCCCGCGGCAGTGGGTCAAGAAGTACAACGAGACGGTCCTGACCATCACCCTGGTCAACGGCTCGAAGATCGAGCTCAAGGGAGCGGACAACCCCGACTCGCTGCGCGGCGTGGGCATCCACTACCTGGTCATGGACGAGGTCCAGGACATCGACCCCGAAGCCTGGAAGAAGGTGCTGCGTCCGACGTTGGCGTCGACCCAGGGCCACGCGCTCTTCATCGGCACGCCCAAGGCGTACAACTTCCTGCACGAGCTGTGGATGCTCGGCCAGAAGTCGAAGACCCGCCTCGTCTGGGCCAGCTGGCAGTTTCCGACGATCACCTCGCCGTTCATCCCGGCCGAGGAAATCGAAGCCGCGCGCAATGACATGGACGAGAAGTCGTTCAAGCAGGAGTTCGAGGCCAGCTTCGAGACCATGAGCGGGCGCGTGTACTACCCCTTCGACCGGAAGGTGCACTGCAAGCCGCTGGCCTTCAACGCGCAGCTGCCCATCTGGATCGGGCAAGACTTCAACATCGACCCCATGTCCTCGGTGATCTTCCAGCGCCAGAAGAACGGCGACTTGTGGGCGGTCGATGAGATCTGCCTCCCGTCATCGAACACCCAGGAGCTGTGCGACGAGATCGAGCGCCTGTACTGGCGCTACAAGGACAACATCACGATCTACCCCGACCCGGCCGGCGCATACCGCGGCCACCAGCGCGGGGAATCCGACCTGGACATCTTCAGGGAGCGTGGCTTCAAGAAGCAGCGCTACCGGAAGAAGCACCCGCCCGTGGCTGACCGCGTGAACGCGGTCAACCGGATGCTGCGCGCGGCCGACGGCACCGTGCGGCTCTACGTGGACCCGCGGTGCGTGAAGTTCATCGAGGCGCTCGAGCAGACGCTGTATGTGCCTGGCAGCCGCGAGGTCGACAAGAAGGCCGGCGTGGAGCACGCGGCCGATGCCGCCGGCTACTGCATCGAGTTTGAATTCCCGAACAAGAAGATTCAGGTGTTGGGCGTGTCCATTTAATTTGACAGTAAGTCAGCACTGACTTACTATTGCGGCCTTACACATGAGCAAAGATCCACTCCTCGAACTGATCAAGCGTCGGCACCCTCGTTACGACGAGAAGCTGGCGCATTGGAACTTCCTCGACACGACGTACGAGGGTGGGCGGTCGTGGTTCGCGGAGAACATCTTTCGCTTCATCAAGGAAGGCGACCTCGAGTACGCCGGCCGCGTGGAGCGGGCGTACCGCTTCAATCACACGAAGCAGGTCGTCGACCTGGTGGACAAGTACCTGTTCAAGATGGACATCGCGCGCAAGACCGCCGATGCCCCGCCGTCCGTGCAGAAGTTCTGGAGCGACGCCACTCTGGCTGGCCTCGACATGGACGAGCTGAGCAAGCGCATCAGCACCGCCACCAGCAAGTTCGGGCGGATCTACATCGTCATCGACTCGAACGCGACGGCAGAGACCGCGCCGCGCACAAAGGCTGATGAGAAGAAGTCGGCCTCACGCATCTACGCCTACATCGTCACGCCACAAGACATGCTGGACATGAGCTACGACGAGCTCGGCGTGCTGAACTGGTGCCTCATCAAAGAGAACCACCGCGACGACGCCGACCCGCTGAATTCGACCGGCAAGTTCCTCAACCGTTATCGCCTGTGGGGGCGCAACAGCTGGGTGCTCTACGAAGAGCGCAAGGAAAAGGGAAAGACCAAGGTCGTCGAGATCGACCGGGGCGAAGTCGCCATCGGCTGCGTTCCGGTGATTGAAGCCGACCACAATTTCTGCGAGGACCAGTTCGCCGCGCCAGGCCTGATCGACGATGTCGCCTACCTGGATCGCGCGAACGCCAACTACCTCTCCAACCTGGACGCCATCATCCAGGACCAGACCTTCAGCCAGCTGACCATCCCCGCGCAAGCGCTGGTGGCCGGTGACGGCGAGGACGCCGCCGGCAAGCTGGCCGAGCTCGGCACCAAACGCATCTTCACCTACAACGGGGAGGGCGGAAAGAGCCCGGAGTTCATCAGTCCGGACCCGACGCAGGCCGGAATGATTCTGGACGCGATCTCGAAGATCGTCGGCGAGATCTACCACTCCGTGGGCCTGCAGGCCGAGCGCACCGGTAGCAACTCCGGCGGAGGCCAGGGCGAAGCGTCTGGCGTGTCCAAGGCCTACGACTTCGAGAAGATCAATTCGCTGTTGGCCAGCAAGGCCGCAGCCCTGGAGTTGACCGAGCGAAAGATCCTCAAGCTCGTCGCGCTGTATGCGGGCGAGGAGGGTGCGCTCAAGGACGACCTGGTGACCTACCCCATCGACTTCGACGTCCGTGGCATCTACGACGAGTTCGAGATCGCCGCGCGTCTGAGCCTGCTGGCCGCGCCCGACGAGGTGCGTCGCGAGCAGATGCGCGCCGTCATCAAGAAGCTGTTCCCCGGTGGCGGAAAGAAGCTCATGGAAAAGCTCGAAGCCTCCCTCAAGGCATGGCCTCCAAAGATCGAACCTGGCCTGGGTGCGCCCGCGACCCCGGGCGGGAAGAAGGACCCGGTGAAAGCCGCGGCCACACAGAAAACCGCCAAAGAACTGGCGGCCTAACCGCGGCTCAAGAGACCGAACCGCACACATCAACAACGGCCGAGTGACTGGCCACAAGGAAAGATAGATGACCCGAATTCAACGACTGATGCGCCTGCACCGACTTATGGACGCCGCTGGCGAACATGGCAGTGACGGCGGCGGTGCAGGCACCGGTGGCGACGGCCAAGGTGAAGGCAGCGGCGAAGGCGCAGAAGGTCAAGGCGAAGGCGATGGCCAGGGCGACCCCAAGGGCGGCGAAGGCGAAGGCAACAAGGGCGCGACCAAGCCCAGCGATGCCGAAGCAAAGCTCCTGAAGGAAGTCATGGACAAGAAGCGTGCGCTCGAAACCGCGAACACCCAGCTGGCTCAAGTGAACGAGCGCCTGGCCCAGTTCGAGGGTATCGACGCCGCGAAAGTGCGCGAGCTGTTGAAGGAAAAGGAAGAGCAGGAACGCACGCAGGCGGAAGCCCGCGGCGACTACGAGAAGCTGAAGAAGCAGATGGCGGATAGCCACGCTGCCGAGAAGACCACGCTGCAGAGCACCATCGAAGCCGCCCAGGCCTCGATCTCGGGCCTGCAGAAGCAGATCGCAGACCTCACCGTCGGCGGCGCGTTCTCGGCGTCCACCTTCATCGCAGAAGACCTGACCCTTCCCGTCTCGAAGGCTCGCGCGCTGTACGGCTCGCATTTCGAGTTCAAGGACGGCGTGGTTGTCGCTTACGACAAGCCCGCATCGTCGGCCGACCGCGCCCCGCTGGTCGATGCCGCCGGCACGCCCCTGAGCTTCGATGACGCGTTCCGAAAGATCGTCGACGCCGACCCGGACAAGGACCAGCTCTATCGCTCCAAGGTGAAGCCGGGGGCCGGCAGCACCACCACGAAGACCACCAAGGCCCAGCGCGTCGAGCGTGACGACAACGTCACCGGCACAGACCGCATCGCGCTGGGCCTGAAAAACCTTGCCAAACAAACCGGCGGCAAATAAAATAAGTAAACGCTTACTAACTTGCTGTCACACAAGAGAGAACTGAAATGCCTTTGCTCAAAGCCACTGCCGAGATGCTGTCGCAAAACGACGTCGTTGTCGGCATCATCGAAGAAATCATCACGGTCAACGAGCTGTTCGGCCTCCTGCCTTTCGTGAAGACGGAAGGTAAGGCCTACGTCTACCACCGCGAGAACACGCTGCCTTCGGTCAGCTACCTCGATCCGAACGATGTCGTGCCGGAATCGACCGGCGACTTCACCGAAGTCGTGACGAAGCTGCGCATCCTCGCGGGTGACGTGGACGTCGACAAGTTCCTGGCCGAGACCATGAGCGACACCGAGAACCAGCTGGCCACCCAGATCGGCCTGAAGGCCAAGGCCCTGGCGCGCACGTTCCAGGACTCTGTGGTGAACGGCGACAACGTGGCCCGCCCGAAGGAATTCGACGGCCTGAAGGCTCTCACGACCGCTGCGCAGACCATCACGGCCGGTGCGAATGGCGCTGCCATGACCCTGGGCATGCTGGACCAGCTGATCGACGCCGTGCCCAACGGTGCCGACTTCCTGATGATGCGTTCGGGCACCCGACGCGCTTACACCGCTCTGGTGCGCGCTGCTGGCGGCAACACGGCCTCGATGATCCAGCACAAGAACTTCGACAACCCGGTGCTCGCGCACAACGGCACGCCGATCATCGTGAACGACTTCCTGCCGGCGACCGAAGCCAAGGGCACGGGCACGAACCTGGCCTCGGTGTACGCCGTGCGCGCGAACGAGCTGGACGGTTTCCACGGCCTGTACGGCGGCGACGCTGCCGGCGTGCGTGTCGAAGCCATCGGCACCGTGCAGAACAAGGATGCGACCCGCACGCGTCTGAAGTGGTACGTGGGCGCTGCCCTGAAGAGCACCAAGTCGGTGGCACGCCTGGAAGCCGTCACCAACGTCTAAGCCGACAGTAAGTCAGCATTGACACATTAAAATAGGGGCCTCGCGCCCCTATTTTTCCATTCACGCAAGGAAACCTCACTCATGAAACTCAAGATCACCGAGCCCGGCTGGGCAAACTTCACCGGCGACTTCGGCATGGTCGCATTCGTCGACGGCGTATCCGTGGACGACGTGCCCAAGGTGCAAGCCGCATCGCTTGCCGGCCTCATCGCCATCGAGACACTCGAAGGTGGTGTGAACCCGTCCGCGTCCCAGATCCTCCTGGATGCGCACCACGCCGGCGTCAAGGTGGAAGCCCCGCCTGTGCACATCCCGGAGACGCCGGCCGCCGACAAGATCTGGACCGCTGAGGAGCTGGCTGCCATCGCCGACGCCAAGGGCATGAAGGGCATTCGCGAGGTCGCCGATCCGATGGGCCTGAAGGACAACTCGGTCAACGTGCTGATGACCAAGATCATCGCCCACCAGGCGAAGAAGTAAGGGGCCGCCGTGGACACCTTCAAGACGGGCAGCGCCGTGGTGTCGCTCTTCAGCCTGAAGGCTGGGGAGGGTGTCCTGGCGCCCATCTCCATGCGTTGGCGCGTCCTGGACGAGGAGGGCAACCTCATCGCGCCCTGGGCCATCACCGCGGTCGTGCCTGGCGCGGAGTCCGTCGATATCCGCACCGACGCATCCATGAACACGCTGGTGCCGCCTCAGCTGCGCGGCATTCGCATCGTCGAGCTCGAAGTGACGACCGCCGACGGCGTCACGCTCCTGGAGCTGGCGCACCAGCTGGAGACCAGCAAGCTGCTGGTGCCCGGCATCAACAGCTTCCAGACCTACTACCAGGCGGTCCTCGAGGCGCAGCTCTACACCGACGAAACCATGGCTGGCTGGGTGAGCCAGGCTGAGCCCTCTGTGCGCGTGCGTGCGCTCTCGGAGGCCTTCGACCGCATCCGCATGATGCCGGTAGTGATCGAGTGGGAGAACGACCAGTCCATCATCCGTGACGTTTTCAACGACCCACCGCGGCTGCGCGACCTGAACAGCGAGCAGATCCTGCGACTGGACACGCGTCTGATGAAGGCGCTGAAAAAGGCCCAGCTGGTCGAAGCCAACTCGATCCTCGACGGCGACCCGGCACGTCAACTGCGCGTCGCCGGCATCCAGTCCATGACGGTCGGCGAGTCGAGCCAGAACTTCAGCGCCGGGCGCCCGGTCGACACCAATGGCGTGTGCGAGTCCACGGCCAAGATCCTCGCGCGCTGGGTGCGCGGGCGCGTGCGGATCGGTCGAGCATGATCTACCCAACCCTCTGGGTCGAGTTGCTCGATAGTACGGCCCACGACCGCTTCGGACAGCCCATGCTGGTCTCCAAGGGGCGGTTCAAGGTCTGTCCCGTCAAGTTGATCTTCGGCGAAGACCGCACCACCGTGCGCACCGATTCGTCGGGCTCGCACGGTAGCGCGCAGGAGACCGTCTCTGACGTTGTGGTGCTGGCGCGGCCTGCGCAGAAGCTCGACACTGGCGACGTGCTGCAGATCCTGGGCAACAGGGTCGTCATTCGAGAGATCCACCCGCGATACACGGTGCTGGGCAAGCACGACCACAACGAAGTGCGCTGCGAAGGCTGGGTTTAAGCCGTGGCGCTGCGCATCGACTTCAACCCCTCTCAGCTCGAAGCGAACATTCGCCAGATCACTGAGCGGGCCGTCAAGGGCATGCACCTGAAGGCCAAGCGGCGCGCGCTCAAGGTGCGTGACCTCGCGCGAGAGTACGCACCCGAGAAGTCGGGCCTGCTCGAACGAAACATCGAGATGGGCACGTACAAGGAAGGCGGGCGCAACACCTACACGGTCTACGTCGACCTGGACGCCGCGCGCTACAGCGCCCCGGGCGTGCTGGGCGACTACGTCTGGCTGATGGAAGAGGAGCTGCGCCCCTACGGCTCTGGCAAATACAACCTCGGCGTGGGCTCGCTCCTGAAGCGCGCCTCCACTGGCAAGCGCGTGGGCGGGCGCTTCTTGCGCCGGGCGGTCCAGGAGGGCGGCAAGGCCTTCATGGACGAAATGATCGCCGAGGTGCGCAAGGTCACCGGCGAGTCCCGCCTGGCCACCATGAACTACCAACGCGAAACACCGGAGAGCGACGAATGATGCTCAGCGCGATCGCCGACTTCCTGCAGCTGAAGGGCTGCGGAACCGTCAGTCAGACCATTTTCGAGTACGAGATGCCGAGCGTCTGCAAGGACGGCGTCCTGCTGCTGGACAACTACTACGGCACGCCGAAGAACCACGAGCTGCCGGGCTATCGCGCCAGCGAGTTCCGAGTGGTAGTGCGAGGGACCGAAATGCTCAAGGGGAAGGCCTTGGCCATGAAGGTCTCTGATGCGCTGGAGTTCCAGGGCGAGACGCCTTTCGGCGCCCAGTACCTGGTGAAGCAGTCGCTTCCTGAGAACGAGCCGCGCGTCTACAAGCGGTCGGCCGGCGGGTACTGGGAGTTCGAGATTGACGTCCTGATGTGGTGGGTGGATGCATAACCTTGCATCGGCGGTTCCTGGCGCTTAAAATAAGTGACTACTGACTTACTTTTCGTAATTCAAACCACAGGGAATCGAACAACATGCCTTCCAGTACCAAGAACGTCAAGCTCGGCGTTTGCAAGCTCATCTACGGTGGCCGCGACATGGGCCTCACGCAAGGCGGCGTCGAGGTCACGGTGTCCACCGAGACTCACAAGGTCGAAGTCGACCAATTCGGCAAGTCCGCGATCAACGAACTCATCATGGGCCGAACGGTCGCGGTGAAAGCGCCGCTGGCCGAAACGACCATCCGCAACATGGCTGACACCATGCCCGGCTCGACCCTCGTGACGGACGGCGTCACCGCGAAGGGCACTGTCACGTTCGCCGCCGCGCCCGCGGCCGGCAACACTGTGACCATCGGCGGCGTCGCCTTCGCGTTCCAGGTGGCCAAGCCCACCTCCGTCAATCAAGTGAAGATCGGCGCCAGCACGGCCGAGTCGCTGGCCAACCTGGTCGACGCGATCGGCCTGGCGCAGCTTCGTCAGGACCTGGGCGGCATTCGCGCCTCGGTGTCGGGTGCGACCAGCAACATCCTGAACATCGAAGTGGTGGACCCCGGCACCGCCGGCAATGCCGTGACCCTGGTAGCCACCGGTGGCGTTGCGTCCGCCGCGACCCTCACCGGCGGCGTCAACGAAACCAAGGCCCGTGTGGAAGTCACCAGCGGCGTGGGTGTGGACCTGCTGTCGATCGCCAAGTCGCTGCGCCTGCACCCGGTGGGCAAGGCCGACAACGACTTCAGCGACGACTTCCTGATCTACCAGGCCAGCACGCCGGGCGCGCTCACGTACGCCTACAAGCTGGACAGCGAGCGGATCTTCAACGTCGAGTTCACCGGCTACCCCGATCCGGTCAGCGGCAAGCTGTTCGCTGCCGGCGATCTTCTGGCCTAAACAGTAAGTCACTGCTGACACACAATCGGCGGTGACTTCTCAAATCAACCAACCGGCCTCGGCCACCACTTATCCCAAGGGAACCCCATGAAGATTTTGAACCTCGACCAGTACGCCGAAGTGAAGCGCCGTGTGACGCTCAAGGGCGTCAAGCACGACGTGGAAGAAGTGTCCGTGCAGGACTTCGTGAACAACTTCGCCGCAGCCGAGAAGCTGGAGGCTGATCACGCCAACGGCGTGCCGATGGGCGAGGGCGTGAACCTCTCCGTGCGCGCCATCATGGCTTCGGTCCCTACGCTCGACGAGGCCACCATTCGCGCGCTGAAGATGCCTCAAATGGCTGCCCTGCTGCAGTTCATCCGCGGCGAGCTGGACCCGGAAATCGCGAAGGATGCGCCCGGCGCTGCGCCGGCCGAGGGCGAGGAAGCACCGGAGGGCGCCGACGCAAAAAAAGCCTGATCGAGGAGATCGACCTCGGCTTCCTGATCGCGCGCGTCTCGCGCGTCTATGGGCAGAGCTACCAGCAGACCATGGCGATGCCCATGCGTGCCTTCTGGCAGTTCAGCGGCTACTGCGATCGGGTACTGACGGCCGAGAACATCGATCACCTCCAGTTGATCGTCACGGGGCAAGCAGGCGGCGAGGCCGCGGTTGAAGCCATGGAGCGCATGGCCAAGGTAGCGCCCAACCCCGTGAGGTACAGCCAACACGCCGTCATCGCTGCGAGCGCGGTGCGGGACGAGGAAGGATTCAACGCTTTGCGCGGCATGTCCTGATAGAGCAAAACAAAAAGTCATCACTGACACACAGCAGGGATCAATTATGAGCGCGAATGGCGGGCAGATCGTCGTCGAGTTTGTCGTCGACAACAGCAACGGCCTGATTTCGATCAAGCAGTCGGGCACTGCGTTGAAGGAGCTGAAGAGCACCCTCGACCTCACCGCCAATTCCGTTCAAAAGCTTGAGCAGCAGAACGACAGTCTGGGGCGCAAGTTCCGCGACATCGTGCTCACGATGGGCAACCTCCGGTTCGTCGCGATGGACGTCAACGACGTCTTCCTGCGGCTTCCGACGGCCATCCTGCGATCCGCTGGTGAGCTAGAAAAGATGCAGGTCCTCATGCAGGGCCTGTCGAAAGAGATCACCAAGGCGGGCAAGATCGCCGAGGGCCAGAAGGGCTTCAACTTCGTCACGACGATGGCGAAGAACGCTCCCTTCGAGCTCAAGGCACTCGCCGACACCTTCGTCAAATTCAAGACCGCCGGCATCGACCCCACCAACGGGTCCATGCAGGCGCTCGTCGACTCGGTCGCCAAGTTTGGCGGCACGGGTGAAAGCCTCAAGCGCGCCTCGGTCGCCATCCAGCAGATGGCCGGCAAGGGCGTCGTCTCGATGGAAGAACTGCGCCAGCAGCTCGGTGAGGCCGTGCCCACTGCGATGCAGGACATGGCCGACCAGATGGGCATGTCCATGGGCGAGTTGGCCAACGCCGTGTCCAAGGGCACGCTGGCCGCAGGCCCGGCGCTGGACAAGATGCTGCTGCGCATGAAGGTGAACAACACCGGCGCAGCCAAAGAGATGATGGAGACCTGGGTCGGCCTTGGCGAACGCCTGAAGACCGAGTTCTCCCTGATGGCCAAGACCATCGCTGAATCCGACTTCGGCAAAGCCGCCAGCGAGTCCGTCAAGGAGCTGATCACCGCGCTGGGCACCGATGAGGCGAAGCGATTCGCGGACACGATCGGTACAGAGCTGGGTGAAGCTGTGCGCCTCATCGTCAGCTTCATCAAGACCCTGATCGAGTACCGCGGCGAGATCAAGCTGGCCGCCGAGGCGTGGATCGCCTACAAGGTCGCCACCAGCTTCTTCGCGCCCATGGTCCGCTCGATGGCGGAGGGCACGGGCAAGATCTCCGAAGGCTTCCGCAACCAGATCGCCGCGGCCAACCAGGCCGCCGCTTCGCGGCAGGCCGCATCGCTGCGCGAGATCACTGCTTCCCGTGAAAGCGCCTTGGCCGCCGAGCGCGCGTCCCTGGCCACGATTGCCGCGAAAGAACGCGAGGTCATCGCCCAGAGCCGCGCGATCGACGCGATGCTCGCCAAGCAGGCGGTCCTAGATGCCGCCATGCGCGCGAAGAAGGGCGCGGAAGTCATCGTGCCCGCAATGGCCGGCTTGCCGGGCCTGGCCGGCGCCCAGAGCGCCGCCACCGTCACCAAGGCGCAGAAGGACCTCACCGACCAGATCGCGCGTCAGAACCTCGCTTCGACAGCTGCGCGGGCAGAGCTGAACGCGCTCGCGTATGCCCACAACGGGCTTGCCAACAACGTCATCACCACCACGACCCAGATGCGGGCGCTGGAGAGCACCACGGTCGCGGCTACGGGTGCGCAGCGTGCGATGGCCATGGGCGCCAGTGCCCTGCGCGCCGGCCTGGCGCTGATCGGGGGCGGGGTGGGCCTCGTGACCATCGCGCTGATCGCCGGCATCGCCATGTGGTCCAAGTGGGCCCGCGCAGCGGAGGAAGCGCAGGCCCGCAAGCGTCGCGCTGAGAAGAAGCTCTCCACGCAAGAGGACATCGACGCCACCACGGGCGACCTGAAGTCCGCCCAGGCCGAACTGGCCAAGCGGGAGATGTTCAACAACAGCACTGGCATCTTCCTGCCGAAGAACGCCAGTGCTGCGGACAACGCCCGGGCCGCCAAGGAGCTCGAGAACCGCCAGCGCGCGGTGGACGAGCAACGCCGCAAGGTCGAAGACCTCATCAAGACCCAATCTATGCAGCGCCAGTCGCTGCGTGAGTCGGAAGCCCGGGACGAAGCCGAGGGCATGCGTAAGCAGTCCGAGACGATCATCGACGCGAGCAAGGCCGCGACGGAAGCACAACTCAATGAGAGCCGCGCCCGCCAGTCGAAGCTGACCGCGAACGACAAGAAGACGATCGCGGCCCGCGCGGCCGAGACGAAGATCCAGACGGATCTGGTGATCGGCCAGAAGAAGATCGAGAACGCCCAGCTGCAGAAATTGCTGGACGACAGCAAGGCGATCATCAACGGCGCCGGCCCTGAAACGACCAAGGACGCCGCGCGCCTGCGCGTCGCCGAGCTGTCCAGCCAGATGAAGGCCAACACGGACGAGATCGTCCAGATGGTCAAGGCGCAGGACGAAAAGATCGAGTACGTCACCAAGGAAAAGAAGGGTGGCAAGGGCAAGGCTGCGCCGATCGGCTACGACAAGGTCGACGCGCTGATCGGCGGCCTGGCCGGTCAGAAGGCCGAGCTGCAAGCCGAGATCGACTCGTTCAACGCCACCGCCGGCATGGTCGACAAGGGCCTGGCCGCGGCGGCGAAGATCGACGCGCAGGCCAAGTCCGGCAGGTTCAAGCACCGGGGCGAGGACGGGAAGTCCGTCTCCGATATCTCGCCGGAACAGCTGAACAACGCCAAGAAGCTCGCTCAGGACGTGGCGGAGATGCAGGAGGCCATGTCCATCGCCCAGCGCATCGCGGCCACCGGCCGCGACATCGGGGAGGATTACGCCCAGGCCATCAAGATCATCGCCAATCCGCTTGGCGAAATCTCCGTGGCCGACCGGGGCAAGACTGGTGCATTCGAGGACATGCTCAACAAGGCCGGCGTCGACCTGGACCGGGTTGCAGAGCGCATGGGCAAGACGCGGGCCCAGTTCGAGCAGGACATCAACAAGATCAAGGGTGACCTCGCCACCGTGGACCTGGCAAAGCCGGTTCAGGAGATGGTCACTGAGACCCAGCGGATGAACCTGGACCTGATCCTCAACGATCGGGACCGCACGCGCGCCCAGCTCGAACTCGAGCGGAACATGTACGTCGCGAAGATGAGCATGCGCATCCAGTACCTGAAGGATCACAAAGCGGGCACCGCGGAGATCCTCGCCGCCGAGCAGGCGCTGGCGAACTGGCAGATCGCAAACGCCCAGACCATCGGCGAGAAGCTGAAGACGCCGATGCAGAAGATGGCCGACCAATGGCGCGACAGCACCAAGGCCATGGAGGACGCGACAGCGCAGTGGGCCCAGCAGGGCATGGACGCGTTCATCAACTTCACGAAGACCGGCAAGCTCGAGTGGCAGTCGCTGGTGACGGACATCCTGGCCGGCTACCTGAAGATCCAGATGCAAAAAGAGCTGACCGGGCTCCTCAACATCGGCAGCAGCGGGTCGAGCGGAGCCGCGGGTGCAGCAGCCAGCGTGGCCAGCAGCGCGGCAAGCTCCGGCGGAGGCGGATTCTGGTCTTCGCTCGGCACCTGGGTCAGCGGTCTCTTCTCGTTCGCCGACGGCGGCGTCATGTCCCAGCTCGGCTCCGTGCCGCTGCGCAAGTACGCCAAGGGCGGCGTCGCGACCAGCCCGCAGCTCGCCCTGTACGGCGAAGGCTCGATGAACGAGGCGTTCGTCCCGCTGCCCGACGGCCGCTCCATCCCCGTGACCATGAAGTCGGATGGCCAGGCGGGCGAGGACCGCGGCCAGCCCGCCACCGGCGAAGCGCCGAACGTGACGGTGAACGTCATCAACCAGACCGGCCAGAACGTGACGGCGCAGCAGGGCGCCACGCGCTTCGACGGCCGGCAAATGATCCTCGACGTGGTGCTGAGCTCGATGCGGCAGCCCGGCTCGTTCCGCGACGGCATGCTCGGCGCCGTCGGGGGCTAAACCCAGAAAGAAACGATGGCAACCGCTCCTCTCGTCTTCCCAGCCTTGCCTTCGGGCAAGAGCTTCGACTCGTCCAAGTTCAGCATCACGCCCAACGACCCCGGCATGCGCCATGAGATGGAGGGTGGGTATGCAGTCACCCGCGCGCGCTTCACTCGCAAGCCCACCCGGGTGTTCAACTGCTCGCTGACCAACATCACGCAGGCCGACAAGAACGCCCTTGAGACGTTCTGGGACACCACCCGCGGCACGTCCCGGGCGTTCTCCTGGACCAGTCTCCAGGATGCGAAGACCTACAACGTGCGCTTCAAAAGTGCGCCGACCTACACCTACCGCGGCGTGCGCCAGAGCCACTTCTGGGATTGTGACATCCAGTTCGAGACCGTATAATAGTAAGTCATCACTGACTGACTATGTCCAAGTCCCTTTCCGTCGCCACCATCCTCGAGAAGAACCGCATCGAGTCGGGGGTTCCGTTTCTCCCCCTGCTGGACATCGAGGTGGTCGACCCGGCCACCGGCTCCGTGGTGGAGACGCTGCACCTGGTGCGCAATGACGAGTTGATCGTTTTCAACGGCATCGAGTATGTCCCGTGTGCCTTCGACATTTCGATGAAGGAAGAGGTCAACACCCAGACCTCCCTCGAACTGTCGATCAACGACTACAGCCAGGCGCTGCAGGCGCAGATGCAGGCATACCAGGGTGGGGTCGGCTTCAACGTGGTCTTCACGATCGTGGACAGCAGCGCGCTGGATCTCCCGCCTGAACTGGTCGAGTACTTCGAGGTGATGTCCGCCTCTGCCTCGGAGTACACCGCGAGCTTCGGACTGGGCGCCAACAACAACCTGTTCACCTACTTCCCGCGCCGGCGCCAGACCCGCGACTACTGCCAGTGGCGTTTCAAGGACCCCGACACCTGCGGCTACGCCGGCAGCGCGACCAGCTGCGACTTCACGCTGCAGGGCCCCAACGGCTGCGCCGCGAAGGGCAAGCGCCCGGACGGTCGCCCTCAGACCATTCAATTCGGCGCCTACCCAGGCATCAACTCCAACGGCATCCGCTATGCGTGATGTCGCCGGTGAGCTGTATGCCGATCTGATCGGCAAGCCATTCCTGTGGCGAGGCCGCGGTGAGGGCGGGTTCGACTGCTTCGGCCTGGTGCTGGAGATGTTCAAGCGAGCTGGCCAAGACATGCCCGAGTGGGACACGCCTGCAGAGATCGCCGCGGTATCGGGCCTGGTCTCCGTTGAGTTCTCGCAAAGCCGCTGGGTGCGGTGCGAGCGCCGGCCCGGCGCCATGGTGCTCTTCAACATGCCCCTGCGCATCGAAAACCGCCGCGTCCTGGCCACGACCCACTGCGGCTTCATGGTCACCGCCCAGGACTTCCTTCACAGCTGGGAAAAGACCGGCGGCATCACCACGGAGCGCCTTTACGAATGGGAGCGGCGCGTCGAGGGCTTCTACGAATTCCGAGGACAAGAATGACCGATAACAAAAACAAAATTCAGGTCATCGAGATCCTGAACCCGTTCGAGCCCAACGCTGCTCGGAAGCACGACACGCTCGACTACCGCCCGGGCAAGACCCTCGCAGACCTGTTCCCGGGCGTGATCATGCGCCGCGAATTCGTCTTCAGCCTGAACGGCAAGATCATCGAGGACGACGCCAAGGCTCTGACGTACCCGCAGGCCGGCGACGTGATCGTCATGTGCCCCGTGGTGGCCGGCGGCGGGGACGAGGGCGGCGGCAAGAGCATTCTTCGCATCGTCGCAATCGTTGCATTGGCATTCTTCACCGGCGGCGCAGGCGGCTTCGCGGCTGGTCTTTCGGGCGCAGCAGTCGGTTCGGTCGGCTACTCGCTTGCGTACGCCGGCATCATGATGGCCGGCAGCATGGTCATCAACGCCTTGCTGCCTCCGCCCAAGACCAAGGCCACCCCGGGCGGCCCAACCGCGTCGGACACGCTCACCTACGGCATCGACGGGCCGAAGAACGTTTCGGCCGAAGGCATCGTTGTTCCGGTGACCTACGGGACGCACCGCTATGGGGGCAACCTCATCAATGCGTACGTCACCAACGACAACAACAGCCAGCTCCTGCACCTGCTCTACAACTGCGGGGAAGGTCCGATCGCGAGCATCACCGACATCCAGCTCAACGACACGCCGATCGCGAACTACGGCGACTACCAGATCGAAACTCGGCTGGGCCTACCCGACGACACGCCGATCCCATGGTTCGCGCAGCAGGTCGTGCCGCGCGCGGTGGGGCAGGAGCTGACCACTGCGTTCATCACCAAGGTGACCGAGACCGAGGTGGACCAGATCCGTCTCGATTTCACTTGCCCTGCGGGCATGTACGGCGGCTGGGAGACCAAGCCGTCGAACTACACGATCTACAGCCCCGTCCTTGCGGAGATTCGCAAGGTCGGCACCACGGAGTGGCAGCCGTTCAGTCCTGACCTGATGGTGATCGGCGGCAATCAGAAGACCGCGCTGCGCCGCTCGTTCTTCTCGCCTCCGCTGCCTGAAGCGAAGTACGAGATCCGCGTCCGTCGTGATCGCCCAGCGTCGGGCGCTGGTGGCTCGGCGCCAGGCGGAATGATCTGGGTGGACAACATCTACTGGACGGACTACAACGAGATCCAGTTCGAGGAGGTCGCGTACCGCCACACCGCTCTGCTCGGCATCCGCATTCGGATGACCGACCAGCTGAACGGCCTTCCCACCGTCACCCACCTCAATGGTGGCCGGGTCATTCGGTGCTGGGACGCTACGACAGGCCAGTGGGTGAACCAGGCATCGGACAACCCTGCCTGGATCTCGCTCGATGCCCTGACGAACAAACGCTACGGCGGTGCGCAGCCCATGTCCCGCTTCGATATGGAGCGCTGGAAGGAGTGGGCGGCGCATTGCACCGCCAACGGCCTCAAGTTCAACGGGATCTTTGACACCCAGTCGAATGTCTGGGACGCGACGCAGCCGGTGTTCCGAGCAGGCCATGCCGGGCGCACCAACGTTGGCACGCGTTTCAGCATCGCCATCGAGAGGCAAGAGACGCCGCGGATGATGTTCTCGGTTGCGAACATGATCCAGGGCACTTTCAAGCAGAGCTGGTTGAGCTCGGCCGACCGCGCCAACGAGCTCGAGATCACATGGGTCGATAAGGACGACGGCTACCGCCAGAAGATCATGCGGGTGGTCGACACCTTGGCGGTGGGCAAGGGGCCCAAGTCCTCGCAGGTGGCCTTCACGGGCCTCACCTCGGCCGAAGAAGTCTGGCGAGACGCAAACATTCTGCTGAACCAGAACCGCCTGCTGCTGCAAACGGTAGAGTTCAGCGCACCGCTCGAGGCCATCGCATGTTCTGTGGGCGACGTCGTGCTTGTCCAGCACGACATGCCGAAGTGGTCGCTTGCAGGCCGACTGGAGGCGGGCTCGACGGTAGGGAAGGTGATGCTGGACCGCCCGGTGCAGATGAGCCCGAACGACGTGTATTCGGTGCTGGTACACATGAGCGCTGTGAAGCGCTTCAGCGGCACGGTCTCGTTCATTCAGGGCACCGGTGTCTTTGTGTCGGGCTTCCCGGGCGGCGTGAACGTGCGCCGGGTGAAGGTCGCGGGTAAGGACCTGGAGGTGAACTCCGCGATCCAGCAGGGCAACTCGCACGGTGTCATTCTTTCGACCATCGAGGGCATCGCCGTCGGCATGCCGATCGAACTGTGGGACACCGACGCGATCGAAACGCGCCTGGTGGTCAACACCGCCAGCGAGGCTGACCAGTCGTTCACTGAGCTGACCCTTGCGTCCCCATTGCCGGCCGCTCCAGAGATCTACACGCAGTGGATGTTCGGCAAGACGAACCGTACGGGCAAGCCCTTCCGAATTCGCTCGATCCGGGGAACCCACGACTACCAGCGGGACATCACCGCGCTGGAATACAACCCGGACTCGTATCTCACGACGCCAGCGCCGCCGGCGCCGAACTACAGCGACCTGGAGCGGTACGTCAAGCACGCCAGCATCGACGGCGTCTCCGAAGAGGTGTTCATCATCGGTCCGTTGACTCGGTCCCGGGTGACCGTCCACTTCAGTGGCCAGGACGAGACCTACTTCATGTCGAACGTCTACCTTCGCCGCAACGAAGGGGATGAAGAGAAGGTGGGCGAGAACACCGGACAGGTGACTGTCGAGGCCGCCCTCGGCGACGAACTTGTCTTCCGGGTTGTCGCGCGTGACGTGTTCATGCGCAGCGCCCCGCGTTCGACCGCGCCGACCATCTACCACCGTGCTGCCGGGCGCACGCTCGCCCCCAACGACGCGACCGGGCTCAACGCGGTCATGGACTCTACCGGTTGGCAGGCGACCTGGGACCCGTCCCTTGACCCTGACGTCACGTCGTCCGAGCTGCGCATCGGCCCGACGTGGGAGACCGCCCGCCTGCTGTGGCGGGGGAGCGCCACCAGCTGCCGCTTTGCGTTCCAGGCGGCCGGCGAGCATCAGTTGCGCCTACGCCACTGCATCGGCCAGACAGACGGTCTCTACTCCGGCAGCGACGCCGTCAAGACGATCGTCGTCCTGCCGCCGACACAGCCGATCGTCAGTGCGGAGGTCGACGGGCGCAGCGTTTCGCTCACGTGGCAGGACTGCGTGTCGACGCAGCCGCTGTTCGGCTACAAGATCCAGAAGGGCCCCAACGCGCAGGAGCTGCAGGACATCGGCAGCTCCTCTTCGCCGAACTTCCAGCGGATCGAGGCAACCGCCGGCATGCATCGGTACTGGGTTACCGCCCTCGACGTTGTGGGCAACCAGAGCGCGCCTGGACAGATCGAGGTGCAGTCCCTGCCGTCCATCGACGAGGCGATTGGGGAGCTCACGGACGGTCTGGCCGAGGTCATCGCCGACCTCGGCCAGACCAACCAGAACGTCACGAAGGAGATCCAGGACCGGATCAACGCGGACGCCGCCGAAGCGACAGCGCGCGCCAATGCCATCGCGGTCGAAACTGCGAATCGGGCGGCAGCTCTGCAGGCGGAGACAACCGCTCGCACCAACGCGATCACGACACAGGCGAACCGGATCACCCAAGAGATCACGGACCGCGCCGCCGCCATCACGGCCGAGCAAACGGCCCGCGGCAACGCGATTGCTGCGGAGCAGACTGCGCGAGTGAACGCCATCGCCGGTGAGGTCACCGCGCGCAACGCAGCGATCGCCGTCGAAACGACAAACCGCACGAACGCGCTGACCGCAGAGGCGGCCGCCCGTGCGACTGCGATCACCAACGCAGTGAGCGCCGAGACCGCGGCCCGCAACCAGGCCATTGCAGCAGAGGCGACGCTTCGCTCCAACGCCGACCAGGCGGAAGTGACCGCGCGTACGAATGCCATCCTGGCGGAGGCGCAAAACCGCCAGGCCGCGATCGCTTCCGAAGCAACCGCACGCTCTAATGGTGACGAGGCCGAGGCCACCGCGCGCCAGAACCTGGCCACTCAGCTGCAGACCGCCGACCAAGTGCTCACCTCGGCGATCCAGAACGAGGCGACCATCCGGTCGACAGCCGACGCTTCGGAGGTCTCCCAGCGCGAATCCTTGGGCATCACGCTCATTGGCCGCGCCGACCTGGCAGCAACGCTCTCGCGCGTGGTGGGGCCGTCGCTGCGCGCTGGCTTCGCCGCCGCAGCTGTCGCCGTAGGCGTGTGGGAACTCCCCACGCCCCCAACCAGCGGCTGGCTCTACGACGAGCAGCAGGCCCGCCTGACAGCGGACAGCGCAGAGGTGACTGCTCGGGAGTCCTTGGCGACCCAGATGCGCGGAACCTACGCAGGGACGGACCTCGCGCAGGTCACCAGCGGCCTGATCTTCTCCGAACGCCAAGCCCGCGTCACGGCCGACACGGCCGAGGTGACCGCACGCCAGGCGCTTGAGACCACCGTCACCAACAACAAGACCTCGACCGACGCCGCGATCGTGTCGGAGCAGAACGCGCGCACGACCGCAGACAGCGCACTCGGCACCCGGGTCGATACGCTGACCACGACCGTCAACACCGACCGCACGAATGCCAATACCGCGATCACCAGCGAACAGACTGCGCGCGTAAACGCAGACACCGCTCTCGGGACCCGGATCGACACGCTGACCACCACGGTCAACAACAACCAGACCACTGGCAACGCCGCAGTGATCGGCGAAGCGACCGCTCGTGCTGCGGCCGACGCAGCCGAAGCAGCAGCGCGGGAGACGCTCGCAACCTCGATCACGGGCATGCCCAACCCCGCCGATCAACTCGGCGCGGTTACCGGAGATTCCCTGGATCTTGATTTCGGCGAGGCCGACTTCGAGGTCTGGCAAAAGCCGGCTGTCGACACGCTCTCCTCTGGCCTGATCTTCGACGAACGCCAAGCGCGCGTGACTGCAGATGCAGCCGAAGTCTCCGCCCGCCAGGCGCTGGAGGCCGTGGTGAACACCAACAAGGGCTCGGCCGAGGCGGCGATGACCGCGGAGCAGACTGCCCGGGCCAACGCCGATGCGGCGGAAGTCACCGCTCGGGAAGCGCTCCAGACCCAGATGCGCGGCAACTACGCCGGCACCGACCTGGCTCAGGTGAGCACGGGCCTGATCGCGAGCGAGAAGAACGCCCGCACCACCGCGGACACTGCCATCGTCGGCACCGTTACGTCGCTTCAGACCACCGTCACCAACAACAAGACGACGACCGACGCGGCAATCCTCGCCGAACAGACGGCCCGGGCGAACGCAGACACGGCGGAGGCGACGGCACGCCAGGCTCTGCAGACGACAGTCACGTCGAACAAGACCAACACCGACGCCGCGATCGTCGCTGAGCAGAATGCTCGCTCGACCGCTGACGGCGCGCTGGGAACCCGCATCGACGGGGTGATCGCAACCGTTAACACCGACCGCACGAACGCGAACAGCGCAATGACAGCGGAGCAGACGGTTCGCGCCAGCGCGGACACAGCTCTGGGCACCCGTATCGACACGCTGACGACGACGGTGAACACCGATCGCGGCACCGCCAGCACGGCGATCACGAACGAGCAAACCGCCCGCGCAAACGCCGACACGGCCCTGGGCGGTCGGATCGACACCCTGACGTCCACGGTCTCGGATAACAAGACCACGGCGCAGGCCGCCGTAAACGAGGAGGCGGCTACCCGAGCCACGGCAGACACCGCCGAAGCGGCACAGCGTGCCTCCCTGGGAGTTGCGCTGACCGGAGCTCCGGCCCCTTCCAACACGCTCGCAGGCGTGGTGGGCCCGTCGCTGAAGTTGAGCATGACCACCGGCCCGCTCGGCGTCTGGGAGCCACTGGCTCTGGACGTGCTGTCCTCTGGCCTGATCTTCGACGAACGCCAGGCCCGAATCACGGCTGACACAGCCGAAGTCACCGCCCGGCAGGCGCTGGCAACGACCGTCACCAACAACAAGACCACGACGGACGCAGCCCTGACGGCCGAGCAGACGGCTCGCTCCACAGCGGACGCTGCCGAAGTGACCGCGCGCGAGTCCCTGGCTACGCAGCTGCGCGGCACCGCCACCGGCACCGACGTCGGTGCCGTGACCAGCGGTCTGCTGTTCTCCGAGAAGTCGGCCCGAACGACGGCTGACACGGCGATCGCCAACTCGGTGACCGCCCTGACGACCACCGTCACGAACAACAAGACGACGACGGACGCTGCGATCCTGGCAGAGCAGACCACGCGTGCCACTGCGGACACGGCCAACGCGAACGAGATCAACTCGCTGCGTGCGACAGTCAACGACAACAAGACCACCGGGACTGCGGCCATCAATGGGGAGGCGGACGCGCGCGCAACCGCGGACGCTGCGGAAGTGGCGAAGCGGGAGTCCCTGTCGGTTGCCGTTCTGGGCATGCCTCAGGTGTCGAACAAGCTCGCAGAGGTTGAAGGGCCGTCCCTGGACCTTGACTTCGCGGGTGACAACCTGGAAGCCTGGCTGACGCCGGCGCTGGACATCCTGTCCTCGGGCTTGCTCTTCGACGAACGCAAGTCTCGGATTTCCGCAGATGAAGCGGAGGTCACCGCGCGTCAGGTTCTTGAGGCGAAGGTCAACACGAACAAGGCTGACGCAGAGGCGGCCATCGTTACTGAGCAGACGGCACGGGCAGCCGCCGACTCGGCTAACGCGGACTCAATCACAGCCCTGACGGCGACTGTCAACAACGTGACGAACGGTCTGCCGAGCAAGGCGACCAACACGGCGGTCAACGCGTTGACGACGCGTGTGACCAACGCAGAAGGGCAGCTCACATCGCAGGGCGATGCAATCACCAGCCTCAACAGCAGCCTAGAACTGGGCCGTTCGGACTCCCAGGCAAGCCTGACGTCGGACGAGAACATGGCCAATGCTGCTGCCTGGCGCAGCCACTACGGGATCAATCTGGCTCCGTACTTCGCCACAGTCGCGGACGGGCAAGTCGCGACCACGGCCTGCCGGTCTCCCGTGGGTGGCGCGAGCTTCTGGAACTACTCGAAGAGCAAGGTGGTGATCGACCCCACCAGGACCTATCGCATCACTGCGTGGATTCGTCGGGTTGGCGCCAACGGGACGCACTACTTCAACTTCTGGCGCAACAACCTGGGAACCTACGGCAACTCCAGCATTGCCCTTGGCTCCCTGCCCGACAACGTCTGGAGCAAGGTCACGTGGCAAGCTCTGGGAAGCATTTTCGGGGACACCTCGATCAGCCCCGGCTTTGCCCTCAACCATTCTGGCGGGACCGCGGGTTACTCCGAAATTCAGGGCTACCGCTTCGAGGACGTCACCGACGCTCTGCGAATCACCGCAGCAGAAACGAGCAAGGCAGACGCTACTGCGGTGAACGCCCTGACGACCCGAGTTACGAATGCCGAGGGGACGATCACGAGTCAGGCGTCTTCGCTCACCTCGCTGACAGCGACGGTGAACGGGCATACGTCCTCGATCTCGACCAACGCAACGGCAATCGCCGATCTCGCTGGCAACGTGAAGGCAACGTGGCGCCTGAACGTCGACGCCAACGGCAAGACTGCCGGAATGATCATCGACAACAACGGCACGGTCTCCACGATCGCGATGCTTGTCGACAAGTTCGCTATTGCGACTGCGGGCCCTGGAGGCGCGATCAAGTACCCGTTCATGGTCGGGACTGTTGCAGGCGTGTCCACCGTCGGCATCGACGGCAACTTGGTGGTGGATGGCACGATCATCACGCGCGCGCTCGCTGCCGAGGCTGTGACTGCGGAAAAGGTCAAAGCGAAAAGCCTGACAGCGGACCAAATCGCTGCGGGCGCGATCTCGGCCGACCTGATCAACGTGGGCGTCGGCTCCAATCTGGTTCCCGATTCCGCGTTCCACGCAGGAGACGGCGGAAATCGAATCCTCAACGATGGCTCTGTCCCGTCAGGCTGGGGCACGTACGACAACTTCTCATCCGCGTCGCAGTCGGTCTTCGGGATTAACGCCCCTTCCCATGACTGGCATCCGATCGGAGGAAGTACCGCTACGGTTTTTCAGCCGAATGAGTGGTTCAACAACATTCAGGACAAGTCGAAGTGGACGCAAATTCACTCGGGGCAGATTCCTGTCACTGTTGGTCAGCGCTACGAGTTCAGCGGCTACGTCGCAGCGCATCGCTGCCAGGTCTGGTGCGCGGTGGAGTTCTATGACCAGGCCGGCGCAGTCCTGCTCAATGTCGACTCCACCACCACGAACGATGCTGACATGGCCAACTTCGGCGGTGGAAAGCTCCTCTCCAAGTACAAGCGCCTTACGGGTTTTGCCGTCGCGCCGGCGAACGCGGTGACTTCGAGAATCATCTTCCGCAAGGGGCCAACCAAGGCTGGAACCACTGACAAGAACAGCTGGATGTTTGTTACTCAGCCGATGATGGCGGTGGCACACCCGTCTCAGACCGTGTTTTCGACGTACTCGCCGTCCGGGTTGGGAACGGCGATCACGCCGGCGGGCATCAGCACGCCAAGTCTTAGCGCGATCACCGCCAACGTCGGCCTGCTGCGCACTTCGACCTGGGGGGCGCGCACTGAGATCGAGGCCAATCAAGTGCGGGTCTATGACCCGAACAACGTGCTGCGTGTCGTGATGGGGCAGTTCTGATGGCAAACGGACTTCGCTGCTACGACCAGTACGGCAGGGTGACGCTCGACACGGGCGACCGCATCACGCGGTACGTCACTCGCTATGGCTTCTCGCTCAGCCATACCCAACAGGCAACGGTGACGGTCGACGGCTGGGCCGATGACGGCACCTGGGGCTACTACTGCACCAATCTCACCTATCAGATCGAAAGATCAGGCGGATGGTTCCGGTTGACGGGCATGCAAAACGGCTCGTACGGCGAGTTAGTCATCTTTAGGTACTAAGCAATGCCATTTGGAATTCGCATCATCAATGACAGCGGCATCATTCAGATCGATGATTCGCGGCCGAACTTTGTGCTGATCGCGCAGGGGAGCGTTTACGTCCCTCCGAAGTCTGGAGTAACCGCTGGCATGGCCTCGGTTAACTTCGCGGGTCAGACGACCCCAGCCATGGTCTTCATCAAGCCGCCATACGGCGTGCGGATCTCAGGCTCAAACGCACCTTTCACCAACGAGGCGTTCAAGAACACCTTCCAACTCTTCAACGTTGAGACGTGGGGTGTCGACGTTGAATACGCGATCTTTGGAAACCGAGCAGAGCAGGGTGACTGGGGCGGGTATGGGATGAAGATCCGCGATGCCAATGGCCAGGTCTGCTTCAGTACCGATGATGTGGCACCGCGGATCGTGGGCGCGGTGGAGTTCCCCGCTGGGGCCGGCGGTACCTACTACATCAATCCGAGCGGCGGCCCGGGCCGCCTGTTCTTCTCCCTTTCGGGTACCGGGTGGCGCAGCACTTCAAATTCAGGGGCCAGCTCTCCATGGATCGCTGAAATGTGGTGTGGCCGCATTAACGGCGAGTACCAAGTGGACTTGACCATCGGGCTGTCAGCGTCTGGCCCAGGCACTAAGTCGATGGGGGGCAACCGCATGGTGATGGCCGCTCGGGTCTATTAAAGTAAGTAAGTAGTGACTTATAATTGCGGAATTCAAATCCCTCTTTCTGGAAGCAAAAATGGCATTTCTTTCGACCAAGCAGCATCCCAACGGCTCGGTATCCCAGGCTCACAAAGTGGCCAGCCTCGAGATCAAGGACGGCGCAGCCATCGCGACTGTCAACAGCTTCGCCACCGAGGCCGCGATGAATGCAGCGCCCGCGCTGATCGTCTGGCAAGACCGCTATCCGGTGCCGATCACCGCCGCCCTCGACGTTGAAACCTTCCTGATTGGCCAGGAAGGCCCCTTCGCCGGTGGATTCGCCGTCACCGAAGGCACGTCTCTGGAAGCGGCGCGTGAGCGTCGCTGGGCCGAGATCAAGCAGGAGCGCGACAAGAAGGAGGCCTCTGGCTTCCCGTATCTCGGCGCCGTCTTCGACAGCGATCCGCGCAGCGTTCAGCGAATCGTCGGTGCTGTGCTCGCCGCCCAGGCGGCGGTGGCTGCGGGCGAGACGTTCGAGATCGAGTGGACCGTCGCCGACAACAGTGTGCTGCCCCTCGACGCAAGCGACGTCATGGGCATGCCTGTGGCCCTGGCCATGTATGCCGACCAACTGCACACCATCTCCCGTGGGCTGCGCGCTGACATCGAAGCGGCCGCAACGGTGGAGGAAGTGGAGGCCGTGACCTGGCCAGTGCCCACCCCTGCACCTGTGCCGGAAGCAGGCGGCGAGGGCGCTTAAGCGAAAGCAACCATGCCGACCACGCTGACCGAAAAGACGTTCCCGCAAATCTTCACTTCGAGCGGAGGCGTTGGTGGAACGGTCGTAAACGACCAAGGAAAGGTCGTGCCGGCCGCGGCGCCGGCCTTCGATTACGACCCGGTCACGAAGGCGCCGAGGGGGCTGCGGTTCCGAGGTCCGGCTCGTACGAACCTTCTGATAGGAAGTCAGATCCTGGCCGGGCTGGCGGAGGGGACGACTCCACCTGCAGTGGCGAGTACCACGGTTGACGGTGAATCTTGCGTTGCTGCGACGTTCACGTCGGCAAGCGCCGTAGGCTATGCGGGCAGCCGTGTGCGAAGCACAACGGCGGTCGGTGCGAACGTCGTGGCCGGGACGGTCTATTCGACAAGCGCCTATGTGAAGCTGAGCAGGCCATTGACTGGGGGCGAATCCATCAATGTGTATTACACCGGCGCGTCAGGGATGGGCGGCTTCCTCATCAGTGCTGCGAACTCGGGCCAATTTGTGGACCGATTCGCCCGGGTGATCACGCAGAGCGCCACGCCAGTGGGGACAGGAGGGGTGTACCCAGTTGTCCACACGGCCGGGCCTCTTACCAGCAACCTCACCGTGTGGTTCTGCAAAGGCCAAATTGAAGCCGCGAGCGAGGCCTCAAGCTACATCCCGACGACCACGGCGGCGGTAGCTCGCAGTGTTGATCAAGTCTGGATTCCCAACTTGCAGCAGGCGCCATGGTTCAACCAGGCGGAGGGGACGATGCTTATGAAGTTCGTTCAGCGCGCGATGCCTGCAACGGCAATGCTATTTGGGATTACCAGCGCGGCCAGTGCCAACGATCGGATGTTGGTGTACCTAGGAGGCGCAGGGGGTGCGTCGTCAGTCGCTGCAAATGTCTTTCGCGCCGGGGTGCAGCAGGCATCTCTCTCGGTTCCCAACTCTGCTGCGCCACTCGGCACTCTGAGAAAGGTTGCCGCTTCATGGAAGCTCGGACGGCTCGTTGTCCAAGTGGACGAACTTCCACCAACGGTGAGCGGGGTGCCAGCTTTGCCGGCGTACGTTGCGCCGACTTTTTGGCTTGGTCAGCGAAACGGAGGAGGCGACCCGATGGATGGCGAGATCCTCGACTTCGCCTACTGGCCCAAGGCAGCCAACGCCGCAGAGATCGCGGCAATCACACCTGACACCGAACTGATCGCCGGTTAAACATGGCAACTACCCTCACAAAGAAAACCTTCGACGAACTGTTCGTCTTTTTGGGCTCCGAAAAGGGCAGCTTCGTCAATGCGCAGGGCTTTGTTCAGCCGAAGCCGACAGCTGCCACTCCGCGGTTTGACTTTGATCCCGTCAGCAAAACGCCACGAGGACTGTTGATCGAGTCTCCCAGGACCAACCTGCTGCGTTTCTCGTCGCGATTCGATTCTGGGGTCTGGTCCAAAGTGGGGGTCACCGTTGTGCCCGGTGCCGCCCTAGCGCCGAATGGCCGCTGGGACGCATGCAAGCTGGCGTTGCTCAGCGGCTCAAACGCCGGCGCCTCATACACGATCCAAGCGCTCACAAAAAGCGAGGTGGTTACCACCTATGCACTTTCGTTGTACGTGAAGGCTGCGGGCTCATCCAACGGCTACCTGTATGCGCGGGGGGCGACTTCGGCCAACAGCCTCACCGTCGGATTCAACGTGGCCACGATGACTGCTTCGTCCTCTTTCACGGGCAGTTTCGCCGAGGTGTCACGGAAGATCAGCGATGCAGGCGGTGGCTGGCGCCGGATCGAGATGGTCTTCACGACCGATGCGTCTGCAGTCGTGGCAACTTCTATCTACCCGGGTTCGGCCTCGGGAGGAGCCGGCCCTGGTGACGGCAATGTAGGCATTTATATCTGGGGCGCGCAGCTCGAAGAAGGAAAGTTCGCCAGCTCCTATATTTACAACGTTGAGGGGGTCACTGCTCGTGCTTCCATTGGCAGTTACTACGACGTCAACGGCGTCATGCGTTATGCAGCGGCGGGCGTGTCGCGCGAAAGCTACGAGCCGTCAAACCTGACGCTGCCGCCGATGCTGCTGATGGAAGAACAGCGCACGAACCTCCTGCAGCGCACCGCCGATATGCACCTCTCGCCTTGGACGGGTGGAGCCATGACGCGCACTCCAGGCAAGCTGGCACCTGATGGGACTTTTCGGGCAGTCGAGTTTTCGGGGACATCCACCTCACCCAATACCCAGAATGCCGTTGCGACTGCAACGGTGATGACCTACTCGATCTACCTCAAGAACGTGTCGCGGACTGGCAACGTCGAGCTATTGCTGCGCAACACCGCCACCGCCACTAACGGGGTCTACGGTATCGTGACACTTCATGGGTCGACTCCGTCGATTTCGGGGGCGGGCTGGGAGATGCGCGATGTGGGCGGTGGCTGGTACCGATGCATCCATACGTCGGCTATCCCCATCACCATTGGCGATACGCTCACCTGTTACGCCGTCGTCGCTGGGGCCCGCTCGGATAACGGTGCGTGCCTGGCATGGGGCGCCCAGCTCGAAGCCGGGGCCTTCGCTACCAGCTACATCCCAAGCACCGAGACGTTCACCGGCCGCGCCTCCATCGGCACCTACTTCGACTCCATGGGCGCGATGAAGACGGCGGCTGCGGGTGTCGCGCGAATGACCTACAACCCGGCCGACCTAACCGTCGCGCCCTGGTTGCTGCTGGAAGGGGCGAGTGCGAACATGTTGACGGAGAGTGAGTTCCGCAACGGTCTCGCAGATGCCCCTGTAAGGCTGGGATGCGCGGTCGCGCCTTGGAACAATTCTGGATTCACAACCGGCCTGGCGTTTCCTGCAGCGCCGCCCGTGGGCACGTTTGCCTTCTATGCAGCTCAGTACCCTGTGCTCACGCCGACGACTACATATGTGTTTTCCTGCTTCGTGAAGATGGACGATGGGAATGCGCCCAACATGCCCACGCCGGGCGGAGCGGGAGACTTCGCACTCGTCATTGGGAACGCGCCTGTTGTGGCTGCCGCCTGCACGATGACCCATGTTGGCGGCGGCGTGTATCGCGTGACAGGTACGCAGGCAACGGGAGCGACAGTGCCTAGCACTGCGACGGGCATCTGGAAGTACGGCACCAACACGGGGCGGACATTCAAGTTCACGGGCTTTCAGTTGGAGCAGGCTTCTTCCGCCTCGAGCTATATCCCCACAACGACCGCGACGGTCACGCGCGCCGCAGACTCCGCCACGACCGTGGTGGGCACGCGCCAAGCAGACACTGGAACTTCGATTGCCACGACGCGCTCGGGGGACGGCATTCGCATCGACACGTCGAAAGGGTGGTTCAACCCCGCCGAAGGTACTTTGTTCATGGAGCTGGAAGTTCCCAAAACGAGTGACTCTGGGACCAGAACCGTATTGGAGTTCGGCTCTGTCGGAGGTGGGCGCATGGGTGTTTCATTCGGCGCGGCGAGCACTGCAAATGCTGGTGCCTACGGGTATTCAGTGCTGAACGCAGTGACCCTTGCTACGCCCGGGCGGACGTTGCCGGCGCCCGAAACGCCGGCCAAGATCGCCGTGAGCTATGGCTCGGACGGCATTCGATTCGCCTTTGGCAACATGGCGGTGACCAAAGTCGCAAGCGCGGTTGCAACTGGCGTGACCCACTTGGGGATTGGAAATACTGCCGGCATCGGCAACCAACCATTCTTCCGAGTCCGCGCGCTGCGCTACCGGCCTCAGAAGCTGACCGACGCCGAAGTGGTGGCGCTTACGACGTAGCCGCCGCTTATACGGCGGCGGAACAATGTCGGCTACAATATGTGTCAGCACTGACTTACTATCAGTATTCGCTTCGCCCGAGTGACTGGGCAGGAAAAACCTATGACCCAAACAACCGAGCAAAGCATTGTGGAAACCGTAACGAAAACGTCTCCGCCTGTCGTGGTCTCCGGCCTCGCCATGGGCGGGATCTCCATCAACGAGTGGGTGCTGATCCTCACCGCCATCTACACCGCGCTGCAGGTGTTCTTCCTTCTGCGGGACAAGGTTTACCGGCCCTGGAAAGAGAAGAAGGACGCAGCAGCGAAGAATGCCTGACCCATGAGCCCGCAGGCCCGCTTCATCGCCCTTGTCGGCCTGCCGGCCGCTCTCGCACTGGGCATCCTCATCCCCAAGGACGAGGGCGTTGTGCTCAAGACCTACCGTGACCCGGTGGGCATCCTCACCAGCTGCATGGGCCATACCGGCCCCGAGCTCAAGCTGGGACAGACCTTCACGCGCTCCGAGTGCGAGGCCACCATGTACGCCGACCTGCTCAAGCACACCGAGCCGGTCATCAAGTGCATGGGGCAGGGGGCCTGGGACCGCATGCCTGCCTACAAGCGCGTGGCGATCATCGACTTCACATTCAACAAGGGCGTGGCCGCGTTCTGCGGCTCC
The DNA here is from genome assembly GCF_009498455.1 of Variovorax paradoxus. Lineage (NCBI taxonomy): Bacteria > Pseudomonadati > Pseudomonadota > Betaproteobacteria > Burkholderiales > Comamonadaceae > Variovorax > Variovorax paradoxus. The sequence goes on from NZ_CP045644.1 coordinate 4,024,673, forward strand.
ACCTACAAGGCCCAGCTCGTGGCCGGCAACCCGAAGGCCTGCGAGCAGCCCAAGCGCTGGGTGATGGCCAACGGCGGCCGCGTCGACTGCCGCATCCGCGCCAACAACTGCTTCGGCGTGGTGCTGCGCGGCGAGCGCAACGCTCGCATGTGCACCGGCGACATGAGCAACCTCGGCCTGGACGGCATCGACTTCGCGCCCGACGGCGCTACCCCGGAAGGCACCCAATGAAGGTCAAGCGCAAGGCGTCGAATGGCCGCATCGCGGTCTCGAAGCACTACTTCCTGGACGAGTTCTGTCATGGCGAAAAGCCAAACCCGTTCCAGGTGATGAACATTTTTGCCCTGGCTGCCAAGCTGGAGGCGATTGGCAAGGAGAAGGGGCACATGCCAGTCGTCAGCAACTGCCTGGTCACGCCGCTGCGCCAGAGCCTCCTTCACATGGGCTACGACGCGCAGCTGGCCAACGCCGAAGCAGTCGAGTTCTGGTTTGACGTCGAAGGCGTGGACCCGCGTCACACGTCCGACAGGATCACGTTGTGAGCGCGCGCACCGCCATCGAGATCATCCTGGCGGCTGCGCTGGCACTCGGGGCATGGTGGCTGCGTCACGCGGGCTACCAAGACGGCTACGCCGCCCGTGACGCCATCGTGCTGCGCGACCAAGTCCGTGCGGCCGATCAGGCCATCGCCAAGACCCAAGAGAACGTGCAGGCCGCCCTGGCCACCGACGAGAAACTCCGGACCGAAGCGGTCGTGGAGAAAAAGGCCTACGACACCCGAGCCCAGCGTCTCGACCGAGTTCAAACCACCCAGGAGAAACCTCATGCGCCGCAACCTCCCACCGCGCCGGCGAAGCCTGTGCTGCTTGGCAGTTCTGTGCTCGATCTTTTCACTCTCTGCCTGCTCAACGCTGAGCGCGACGGCGCCGGCTCCCCAGCCGCTGCTTGTGCCCCCGAGCGAACTGATGCGGAAGTCGACGCCGCTGCCGCAACTCCGACCGAAGTCGGGGGCGGCGATCTGGCCCGCAACGACCTCGAAGTAACGCGCATCTACAACGACCTCGCCAAGCGCCACGACGGACTCGTGGACTGGGTCAAGAACAACGTCGTAGCGCCAAGCAGGTTCACGAAAGATTGATGCACGGGAAATCTCTCCCGCGCATCAAAGGAACCCCTCATGAAGATCGCCGCTGTACTCATCACCCTCTCGTTCGCCATCGCCGGCTGCACCGTCAGTCCGCAGACACCCAAGCCGATCTGGGAGGTCATGAAGGACGAGGAAGCCGCTCGCGCACGCACGCTGGGCTCCGACAGCTTCCGTCCGCAGGACAACCTGTTTCCGCCGCCCCAGCCCGTGTGGCGTGGCTCCCGACCTAACTAACCCCGTGCCGGGTAGACCCGGCCACAACACTGATGAGCAAGAAACCTGCTACCCCGAAGCCAGCCGCCAAGGAAGCTCGCTTCCGCATGGCCCAAACTCCAGTCGCCGCAAAGGCCCGGGCTGCAGCAGAGGAGAAGCTGAAGATTCCCATGCACGGCATCGTTGCCGGACGTGGTGAGCCGTTGTCCGAGACGCTCATTCCCAAGGTCAAAGAAGCGACCAAGGCTCAGGTCGTGGCCGACCTGCGCAAGCTCGCCGAAGCGAACCCCACCGTCGCCATCTCGCGCAACTTCTACCGTGTGCACGGGAAGTACGCGGAGAGCGCCTGGAACCAGTACTTCGGCACCTTCGAGGAGTTCAAGCGCCAGGCCGGCCTGAAGCTCACGCGCCAGCAGCACGCCGTCGAGCGCGCAGTGGCCAAGCACGCCAGCGTCGACCACTACCGTACCCTGAACGCAGAGCGCCGCGGCTACGCCGAGAAGTACGTGCGCCCAGGCAAGGGGCGCTTCCGCACCTACGTGATCGCCAGCGACCTGCACGACGAAGAGATGGATCCGTTCTTCCGCCGTGTGCTGATCGACACCATCGACCGCGTGAACCCGGACGCCTTCTGTATCGGCGGCGACGGCCTGGACCTGCCCGAGTTCGGCAAGTACAGCGTGGATCCGCGAGAGTGGGGACCCGTGCGCCGCATCAAGGTCATGCACAAGTTCCTCGAGGACATCCGACAGGCCAAGCCCGACATGCAGATCGATTGGCTCGAGGGCAACCACGAGTACCGCCTGCTGCGCCACCTGGGCGACGAAACGCCCGCCCTGAAGGCGGTGCTGAGCGAGCTGCACGGCTGGACGGTGCCTAGGCTGCTGGGTCTGGACCGCTACCAGGTCAACTACGTTGCCAAGGCCGACCTGGCCGCCTACAACCAGCGCGACATCCAGAAGGAGATCGGGCGCAACTACCTGATCTACAACGACTGCCTGGTCGTGCACCACTTCCCGGACGGCCGCAACCTGAAGATGCCTGGCGTGAACGGGCACCACCACAAGCACATCAGCTGGCCTGAGTTCAGCCCCGTGTACGGCGCCTACGAGTGGCACCAGCTGGGCTGCGGCCACCGCCGGGATGCGAGCTACTGCAACGGCGAGAAGTGGCACATGGGCTTCATGATCGCCAACGTCGACACCCACACGCGCCAGGTCAACTTCGACTACGTGCCAGTCACAGACTTCGCCGTCTCGGGCGGCAAGTGGTACACGCGAACAGCAGTGGAACGGGTCTCGCCCGAGGTGCGCATCGCGCTGCCGGCAGGCGTCTGAAAAATCTTTCGCGGCTTATATGGTAAGTAAGCACTGACACATGGCACAATAGAGGCAGACGACTTGGACCCCCAATGGCAAAGACCCTGAAATACCGCAAAAACCAACGCAACAACAGCCGGTCCTCTGGCCAGCAAGACCGAGTCGTCAACCAATTCGTGGACCCGCGTGACTTCGACAAGCCGCGGACCAACCCGGTGCCCAAGAAGCTCGAAGCCCGCACCGAAGCGCAGGGCCAATACCTGTCGGCCATGATGAGCGCCGACCTGATCTTCGGCGTCGGCCCAGCCGGCACGGGCAAGACCTACGTCGCCGGCGCATGGGCTGCCGACCAGCTCGCAGACCGCCTCTACGACCGCATCATCATCACCCGTCCTGCAGTCGAGACGGGCTCGCCCATGGGCTTTCTCCCTGGCGAGCTCGAAGAGAAGTACGCACCGTTCCTCGAGCCCTTCAAGCAGGTGATGATCGAACGCATGGGCCGTGGTGCTTACGAGTGCGCGCTGAAGAACGAGCGCATCTCGCCCCAGCCTCTGGCGTACATGCGCGGCGCGACGTTCAAGAACGCGATCGTGATCCTCGACGAGGCGCAGAACACCACGCCCGAGGAAATGAAGATGTTCCTCACCCGCATCGGCGAGGACTGCATCGTCATCGTCAACGGCGACATCCAGCAAATCGACATCAAGGGCGCGAGTGGCCTGGTGGACGCGCTCAACCGCGTGTCGCATCTGGACCAGGTGCGCGTGGTCGAGTTCACCGAGGACGACATCGTTCGCTCCGGCCTCGTGAAGGCCATCCTCAAGGCATACCGCAACCCATGACCGACACCTTCATCCAGCCCAAGATCACCGGCTACCGCCAGCTCAGCGAGGAGGAGGCCGCCCTCATGAACGAGGCGAAGGCTCTCGGCCAGCAGATGGGCGGCTTCATCGCGAAGCTGCGCGCCTATGTGCCCGAGAACACCGCCGGCGTCGCCCCGGGCTCCACCCTCGACCAGCGGTGGATCTCGATCGGCGCCACCGACCTGCAAACGGGGCTGATGGCCGTCACCCGCGGCATCGCGCGACCCACCACGTTCTAAGTCGGCCGGGACCCCTCAAGGTTCTAAGCCCCACCCGCTGCAGCCTCCTTGATTGGTCAGGCTTCATGGTGGGGCTTTTCTCGTTCCGGGATGCCCTGTGGCTCTGGTTAGCAGAAAGCGCGTCTCCCCTTATGTAAGCAATTTCTAAGATAAAGAACAACTGACATAGAAGGGAAAATGGAATACTTCGGTTCAAACCTTCCGCGACACGAGATGGAAGCCATTGCGCTCACCATCGACCCCGCGCACCGCGCGGACACCCCGGAGCTGATGGTCAGCCGCTGGCATGACTACCGGCACATGCATCCGGTCCAAGCCACCTACCTATTCGCCGAGCTCTACAAGGTCCAGACCCGCCTGTTCGCCGAGAGCTTCGTGGACATCGAGAGCGCAGACGACGCGCGAGCCTTTACCCCGGACGACATTTTCAAGAGCCGCGACCTGACGTCGATGTGGCTCGCCCGAGGCGTTGCTGATCGCATCGGCTGCCCGTACACGGTGATGCTCGCATTCGTCCAGCAGCGCGCCCTTGAGCGCACGTTTCAACGCTACCCGCGCCCCAACCAAATGTATGGAGACGACGTTGAGCTGGATCTCGCCGAGCTCTGGAAGTCCCGGGTGCGCACCAGCCTGCAGTACAGCAAGGACAATCGCTTCGCAGCCTCGCGGCATCCCGACCCGGCCGCCTGGCCCGCGGACATGCGTGGGCACGTCAAGTTCCTGGTCGACCAGATCCGCGCGCGGCCAGGCCCCCACGACAAGCTGATTGGACGCATGTACCGCGAGGACCGCCTGAGCCCGACCTGGACCCTGTTGCCCTTCGACGGGGAGGTGCTGGCCCGCGCAGAGGTGCATGCACGGGAGCTAACTGTAAGTCAGTGCTGAGTCACTATAATAGACGTCACAGCGGGGCACAGCGCCCCGCCTTTTTCTTCCCCATCGCACCCCGCACCACCAGGAGCACTTATGAACACGAACGTCCGTCCCCTTCACGCCAACCGTGATGTGAGCCGCGAGTTCCCCCGCACCCAGGACAGCCGCGACTCGAAGCCCAAGTTCGAGGCGAAGGGTCACGACAAGCAGCTGCAGACCGCCCAGTACGACCGCAGCCTGGTCGAGATCGAGACCATGTCCGGCCAGATGCACACTGGCACGCTGACCCGCCGTGACCGCTATACCGTCACGTTGCGCGACCGCGGCGTCGAGCGCATGTACTTCAAGCACGCCATCGAGAGCATCTGCATCGTGCCGGCCGCCGGCGGGCTGCCCCTCATCGACGACGGGAAGGACGCGAGCGAGACGGGGGTTTAAACGATGAGCGGCAGCACCTACGCCGCGGCGATCAGCATTCCCGAAGAAGACGACACCGCCGCGGCCGCAACGCCGCGCTACGAGTTCGACCTCGATTTCCAGGAAAAGATCGCCGCGCTCACCCTGCGCGACACCAAGTTCGCCCAGCTCACCGACGGCCTGATCCGTCCCGAGTACTTCGAGAACGCCGCGCACGCCGCGCTCGTGTCGGTGGCATCGCGCTACTACGAGAAGTACAAGAAGGCCCCAGGCGACAAGACCACCCTCGCGTCCCTGATGAAGGACGCGATCCGCAACAAGCTGTTGGCGAGCGAGATTGCCAAGATGGCCATCGCGGTCGTGCCGGCCATCTTCGAGACTGACGTCTCTGACCGCGACTATGTGGCCGATACCTGCGCCACCTTCGCGCGGCACCAGGCGGTGGCGAAGGCTGTGCTCGACTCGGTGGACCTGATCGAGAAACGCGATTTCGAGACGATCGGCCAGATGATCCGCCGCGCGGTCGATACAGGCGTCTCCCGCTCCGGCGGGAGCTACGACTACGGCGAGATGGCCAAGGTGCGCACCCAGGAGCGCATCGACCGCGCCGCCGGTCTGCTGCCGCCCACGGGCATCACCACCGGCTTCAAGGTCCTCGACGACTACCTCTATCACAAGGGGTGGGGCCGCAAGGAAATGTCGGTGCTCATGGGTGGGCCGAAGGCGGGCAAGTCGATGGCGATGATCTCCTTCGGCGTGAACGCGATCGCCAACGGCTTCAGCGTGCTGTACGTGACCCTCGAAGTCGCCAGCAGCATCATTGCCGAGCGTCTCGACGCCAACATCGCCGAGCGAGCGATCAACGAGCTGGGGGCACACCCGCACGACGTGGACGCCAAGGTGGCCGCCTTCATGGCGAAGGCCGCGCCTTTCATCATCGAAGAGCAGCCCAGCGGGACCATGCGCCCGAGCGACCTGCGCCGCCTGATCGAGCAGTACAAGGCACAGGGCAAGATTTTCGACCTCGTCATCGTCGACTACGCCGACCTGATGGCCCCGGAGCGCACCACCGACAACGTGCAGGAGAACAGCAAGTCGGTCTACGTGAACCTGCGCGGCCTGGCAATGATGGAAGGCTTCGCGCTGCTCACCGCCACGCAGACCAACCGCGAGGGCGCCAAGAAGGCCGTGGCCACCATGACGGACATCGCAGAGGACATCAACAAGGTTCGCATCGCCGACGTGCTGATCTCCATCAACGTGACCGACGAGGAGCGTGCCCTGAAGCAGGCACGCCTCTTCTTTGCAGCCTCGCGCAACCAGCGCTCGGGGTTCGCGGTGCGCATCGAGCAGGAGGTATCGATGGGCAAGTTCATCAAACAGGTGCTCGGCGAAGACTAGCGCCAAGGTACGGGGGAGAAAGTCTCCCCTGTTCCCACTCTCCCGAAGGGATTTTTATGAAAGAGCTTCTGCTCTTCGGCAGCGCCTTCGGCGCCGTCTTTCTTCTGGGCTTCCAGAGCCTCGCCGTGAACAGCGGCTACCGCGCACTGGCGCTGGTCAACTCAGCGCTGATCGGCGTGATGAACATCGGCCTCTTCAAGCTGGTGCCGCACGTCGAGACGATGACCCAGGCGGTGATCTACGTCGGCGCCGGCCCGCTCGCGATTCTGTGCGCAATGGAGGTGCACGCCTGGATGCGCAGGAGGAAGGCTGTATGAGCAATTTTGCCGATGCCTTCCTCGAGCCCGAGGCCGCGTTCAAAGCGGCGGTGATGCACCAGACATGGGGCCACCTGAAGGTGGATCGCCGCAAGCGGCACCCAGGCTACATCCTGTTCACTGCAGGCGAGTTCCGGGATGTCGTGGTCATCAAGTCCGATTTCGACGACGTGCCCGACAGCCCTTGGTTCTACACCCACATCCACGACTTCATCAGCAAGAAAGCCGGAAAGCGCGAGCAGTGCGGCAAGGTCTTCCGCTTCGATGGCTATTACCGCGTATGCCTGAACGGAGTTGGCCAGTTCATCGGGAAGGTGCGCGTCGTTCGCATGCCCAGCAGGAGGTCGCGTGGAGCGAGCTGAATTCCAACGCGGCGATATCGTCCTGTTCGACTGGCACGGGGAGCAGATGCTGGCAACGGTCCTCGAGGCACCTCCAGGCCGCTGCATGCTTAGTGCGCCGGGCTTCGCCGACTACTTCCAAATCCCGAATGCTGAACTGCGCCGGCTGAGTGCCTGGGGTGTGCTGTGGTTCACTGCGAAGAGGTGGTTCAATGGAGCGCGCTGAGCTCGACAAGGCCCTGGCCCTCATCGAAATCGAGACGTACCTCGACCGCGAAGGCGTCACCTACACCCACAGCTACGGCACACGCGGTGAGCAGCTGAACCTGCACGAGTGCCCCGCATGCGGCGAGGGCGGCCGCAAGACCTACATCAACGCCGAGACCGGCCTGGGCAACTGCTTCCACGGCAGCTGTGGAATCAAGTTCAACAAGTTCAAGCTCATCAAGGCAGTGAGCGGACTTTCCGGCAACGAGCTGGACACGCACATCACCACCATCGCCGGCGAGCAGGGCTGGATGCCGAAGAAGGAGCGCGTGCGCATCGAGCAGGGCGTGCTCAAGCTGCCGTCCAAACTGCACCCCATCCCTATTGGGGGCACCGACAACCTGCAGTACCTGCAGGACCGTGGGGTGAGCATCGAGTCGTGCCGGGCGTTCGACCTGAGCTACTGCCACGGCGGCTGGTGGGCCTACACGCTGAGCGACGGCACCGAAAAGTTCATGAAGTTCGACAAGCGGGTCATCATCCCGATCGCCGACCTTGAGGGCAACCTCGTGTCGTTCCAGGGCCGTGACGTGACCGAAACGCTGCTGCCCAAGTACCAGTTCCCCACCGGCTTCGCGGTCGCGGGCAGTCACCTCTATAACGGCCAGAACTTCGTCGACGGCGAGACCACCCACGCCGTGGTGGGGGAGGGCGCCTTCGACGCGATCGCCATCTACCAGGCGGTGACGGGGTCGGCCAGCTGCAAGGGCATGTTGCCGCTGGCCACGTTCGGCATGCACCTGAGCGACGGGCCTGGCGGCCAGATCGAGAAGTTCATCCGCCTCAAGGAGCGCGGCCTGAAGACCGTCACCTTCATGTGGGACGCGGAGGCAAAGGCAACTTCGCTGGCGATCAAGATGGGCCTGAAGCTGATGAGCCTGGGCTTGGTGGTGCGCATCGCCCGGCTGCCGGCCGGGTTCGACCCCGCGCAGGGCCCTGACAAGAAGCCCACGCCGCCGGCTGTGGTGCGCCAGGCCATCTTTTCAGCTGTGAAGCTCACACGCCTGTCTGCCATCTCGATGCTGCACAAAACGGTTAGCACTTGACGTGTGTAAGTCCTGAGTGACTTATCTACAATGAAGCATCGAACCCATTGAGGGGCACATTTATGAGCATTACTTTCCGCATCACGACGGCTTGGCTTGAGCACTCGACCAAGTTCTATCAGCTGTTCCGTATCGAGCGCTTTGACGACGACCGCTTCAACGGGCGCGCGGCCGCGGTGGGTCACTACGGCAGCAAGAACCTGCTGCAACGCGGCGGGCTCCGCCCCATTCAGGGAGGTCAATGCGCGGTCTACCTGGGCGTGGCCTACGAGACAAAACTGTCCGAAAAGAAGCGTAAAGGTTACGTGATGGAAAACGCGCCGCTGGTCGAGATGATCGCCAGCGACGAGGACTTTCGCACCTGGCTTCGCACGCAAATGCCGACGAAGCACCGAGAGGAGATTCTCCAGACGCTGGGTCTATCTCTCGACCCAAACGCGCAGCCGATCGATCCCGACGACGAGCCGACACCCGAACCTGAAACTGTGACCCGTGCCCCAGAAGAGACCCCCGAGGGCTGGGGCGACTGGTAACTAAATCCAATCAAGGAATAAGTCATGACTGACACACCATCGTTCGTGCCGCTCTCCGAGTCCGCCAACGGCAAGACCAACAGCTTCTGCCTGCAGTGCAAGAAGGCCGAGCAGACCATGAGCTACGCGGCCTGCCTGAATCGCATCGAGGTGCTCCGTGCCAACGCGGCGGCTCCCAAAGACTGGAACGTCTGCGAGCAGGCGCTGCGCTTCGGCCAGTGCATTGCCCGAGACATGCGCCAGGAGGAGGAGCTCGCGGGAACGTCGATCTACTTCCGGGCCCGAGAAGCCATCCAGTCCGCCGCGGCGGCCGCTGCACGCTGGTTCATGCCGGGCGACAAGAAGGTAAAGCCGGCCGCGCGCTCGGGCTCGGTGCTCGACGTGCTGGGTGACACCGGCTCCCTCGCAGACGCGATCAGCGGGTCGGCAGCAAGCGTCCCGCATACGCACACAGCCCGAGTCATCCCGATCTCCGCAGTCGTCGGCGAGACGCCCCTGCAGATCGCCCGCCGACTGCGGGCAGAGCAGGAGGCCGCCAATGCCTGACGGCTATCGCTTCCGCACGAACTGGCGCGGGAAGTTGATCTTGCAGCGCCGCACGCGGCACCCGTGGTGCGACGGCCCGCTCGTCCACACCGCCTGGCGCGACGCCACCGCCGAAGACCTTGTCCACTTTTTCACCAACCAGGAGTCCTGATGTACCTCAACAAAGCCGCCTCGATTTTTCAAGCGATCGAAGCCATCGCTGCCACTGCCTCGAAGAACGAAAAGGAGGCGCTGGTCAAACAGGCTGGCAGCCTGCCGCTGTTCATGCGCATCGTGCGCGCCGCCTACGACCCCTTCGTCAACTACGGTCTGGCGCTGGCCCCCATGAAGCGCGACGGTTTGGCCCCGGGCAGCAACACGCTGGACGAGGAGCAGTTCTGGAACATCCTGGACAAGCTGGCCACCCGCGAGCTCTCCGGCACGGCCGCGCGTGACGCGGTGCAGAACGCCGTCGACCTGCTGGACGAGCCGAGCAGCGCGCTCTTCCGCCGGATCATCGCGAAGGACCTGCGCGCGGGCTTCACCGACGGCACGGTCAACCGCGTGTTCCCGGGAACCTTCCAGGAATTCCCCTACATGCGCTGCAGTCTGCAGGCCAAGTCGAACATGGTGAAGCCGGGCTGGTGGGACAAGGGCGCCATCAGCCAAGAGAAGGCCGACGGCATGTTCGCCAACGTGAACCGCGCCGGCGACACCGTCTCGATCCACAGCCGCCAGGGCAGCCCGTTCCCGGCGGGATGTATGCCCGAGCTCGAAGCGGCCATGGTGGCCAGCCTGGCCGCTGAAACGCAGACCCACGGCGAGCTGGTGGTCTACGAGGAAATGGAGGACATGGGTGTCCAGAACTGGTCGCTGCTGCCACGCGAGAAGGGCAACGGCGTGCTGAACAGCCTGTTGTCGGGTGGCGCGCTTGAGCCGGGCCAGCATGTAGCCTACATGGCCTGGGACCAGATCCCGCTGTCGGCCGTGAAGCCCAAGGGCAAGTACGAGACGGGCTACAAGGCTCGCTTGATCGCGCTGCTGGGTCAGCTCAAGGGTGCGGGCTCAGCGGGCTCCGCGGTGCTGCGCGTCATCCCCACCAAGCAGGTGGCGAACCAGGCCGAAGCCTTCGTGCACTACCGCGAGCTGCTGGCCAAGGGCAAGGAAGGCACCGTGGTCAAGCACCCCGACGCCATCTGGAAGGACGGCACCAGCAAGGACCAGGTCAAGCTCAAGCTCGAGGTGGACGTGGAGTTGCGCATCACGGGCTTCATCCCCGGCACGCCGGGCACCAAGACCGAAGCCACCTTCGGCTCCCTCATGTGCTCCAGCGAATGCGGGGCGCTCGAAGTGGGCGTGAGCGGGTTCACCGATGCCCTGCGCCAGACCATTCACAACGACCGCGAGCGCTTCCTCCAGAAGGTCGTGACCGTGCGTGCGAACAGCGTGATGGCACCGTCGGGCGAGCAGGGCATCTACTCCCTGTTCCTGCCCCGCCTGGTCGAGGTGCGCGAAGACAAGACCGTGGCCGACGACCTGCAGCGCATCAAGGACCAGTTCGCCGCTGCGATCGCAGCATGAAGAAGCCACTGCGGGCGCCCACCACCCGCAGTGGCTGGGCTGCCTACTACGACCTGAGGGCTCAGGGCGGCAACGCCCAAGCCTGCACCCTTTCGACTTGGTATTTGCTGCTCAAGGCAGCGTTCGGAGAATGACATGAGCACTGGCGAGCAGCCACCTGAAGGGGGCGTGACCCCCGCACAGGTCCTGAAGACCAACCCCGCGCCCTGGAACACGGTCACCTACACCGACGGCACCATCCGCGTGTACGACGCGACCGGCCGCGAGGTGGGCCTGCTGTCGATCCTGGCGTTCGCCGTCGGCCTGGCAAATGCGACGACCGTGCGCCGTCCGGAAGGCACTGCCGCTTGACCTTGCGCTCCCTATAATCAGTCAGCAAACACTTACTGTATTCACCGGAGCAACACATGGGCCTGAAGGCATTGATCGCAAACTTCCTCGAGCGCGTCTACCCGGCGCGCGTCGCGCCATTCGTGCAGATGGTGGCCACGGCCATCACCGATTCGCCCGAGGCGTTCAGTGTCGAGCTGCAGGAAGGCGCCAACATCCTGCGCGTGCGTCTGGCCGAGGGATGCAAGTCCTTCGAGGCAGACAGCGATCTCGTGGTCCAAGGTGTGGGCGTGGACGTCGACTTCTTCGACAACTCGATGTCCATCGTGACCTATTACTTCGACAGCATCCCCCTGAACTGGCGCGAGCGCCGCGTGATGATGGATGCCCTCGACAAGCTGATTGACGCCCACGAAGACGCCTACAAGCTCGCGACCGCGTTTGCTGTCGTGGTGGGCGGCGTCATCCTCGACGAAGTCATCTCCGCATCATGATCGTCACCCTGACCGGCCCCTCGTGCGGGGGCAAGAGCACATTGGAGCGCGCCCTGCAGGAACGCGGGTATGGCAGGGCGATCAGCCACACGACTCGCGAAGCCCGCTCGGGCGAAGTCTGCGGCGAGCACTATCACTTCATCAACAACTGCACGTTCGACGCCATGCTCGCGCGCGGTGACTTCATCGAGATCATCGACCTCGGCACCCGCCGGTACGCGATGAGCTCGGCGTCGCTCGAGCTGGCGGCCCAGCAGGGGAATGTGGTCATCGTCGTTGAGCCGCATGGCTGTGCGCAGATCCACGACTACTGCAAGGCCCACAACTTGCCCGTCATGGGCGTCTGGATCGACTGCGGCCCTGAAGAGCAGGCCAAGCGCTGGCTGTCACGCACCGTGGGCGAGCTGGCCTTGCCGCCGGCGTTCTCCAAGGGCAAGCTCGATGCCTCGACAGAGCGTCTGGGCCTGATGCTTGGGTTGGAGTCGGCCTGGCGCGACGAAGCCCTCTGGTTCAGTGGATCGAAGACCCACCCGCATCTGTACAGCTACTGGATCACCAGCAAGGACATTCCGGCCGAGAGCCTGGCCGAAGAACTGGACCGGGTTGTGAGCGCACGCAACCGGCACGCCGCCACCGCATAGCTCGCGCTGCCCCTGCCGTCCCTACAATGTTGGGACGATTTAGGAGAGAGCGATGCGGCTGAGAGACGTGGTGGGCATGGAGGCGGTGCTGTCAGGGGATGACCTTGTCAGCGGCGATCCGATCTGGGACCGAGACGGCGGTCAGCTCACCAACACGGACATCCAGCTCTTCTATGCGCGCAGCGGCCTCAAGCGTCTGCGACAGAACGCGATTGATGCTGTCGACAAGGCCCAGGCCGTTGTCATCCGGGCACTATTCTGCGGAGAGCTGCCCCGCGGCGCCTTCGCCGCACTAGTGCTGCACGAAGCACCCCCGACCCCATACCTTGCGGACGAGTTCGTAGACGGCCTGGTCAAGCTGGCCCCGGCACGCCGTGGGGCCTGCATCTACATGCTGGAGAACCGAATGGCCGCCAGCGAGGTGACAGATCTGCTGTGGTCCAGCCTCGATCCGCGTGGGTTCTCGCAGACCAGCATGGAGGTGCTCAAAGCCGCAACCCTGACCCGGCACATCAAGCTGCCGTACGTTTTCTGGGAGTGGGCTACGCCGAACATTGCCAGCCCGCTGCTCGACTTGCAGGCCAGTATCGAGTCCGCATTCGAGTGCGGCGTGGCTGCGCTGCAGGAACGATACGATCGCATGGTGATGGTCGATCGCCGGTCGGATGAGACCAGCTTCCTGAGCTTGGTCAAGCAGCTCGGCGGCTGAGCGGGGGCGCTCTTTAGGACTGGGCTTCGAGCCTGGACTCGGCGCGTGCTGCGCGCCAGGCGTCGATCTCTGACCTGAGCCAGCCGACGGCCTGCGTCGACAGCTGCACCGGTGCCGGAAACTCCTTGCGGGCAATCATCCGGTACACGGTGGAAGGGGAGAGCCCCGTGGCGTCCTTGAGGTGCTTGCGGCGGAGAACTTCCGGGAGTGGGCTTACGGCTTCTGTGCTCATGATCTGGTCTAAAAAAGGGGAGTGGCTGCCGCCACGATGCCTCAATTATAGACCGGAAAGTAAGTCAGTGCTGAGTCTCTCTACTTGGTCGCCCCATGTCTGCAGCGCCTTCTTTCGCTCGGGGAAGTAGTCGTACTGGTTGTAAACAGCCATGACACCTTCCATCTGGTGGTTCAGGATTTTCTCGATCACATGCGGCTCTTGCTTTAGCTCGGCCATCCGGCTGGAGAAGGTGCGACGCAGATCGTGCGGGGTGAACGCGAACTCGATGAGACCGGCCTTCTGTAAGGCACGCAGCGTCTCACTGAGGCTGTGCCGGCGCAGACTTCTTTCGCGCTCGCGCGCCTCTTTGTCAGGAGAGGGGAATACACGCCGATTGCAGGCATCGGGGCGCTCCTTGATCGACTTGAGCAAGTCGATCGCTTGAGAGGACAGATGAACAGTGTGGTCTCCGTTCGAGGGCACTTTCGTGAATTCGGCTGGAATCACCCAAATGCCTGCGGCTAGATCGATCTCGCCCCACTCGATCCGTACGACTTCACCAGGCCGCTGACCCGTCAGGATCATCAGCTGTAGCGCCTTGCTCGTTTGCCAGGACATTTGCCGGGAGACGTTCAGGGGAGGGGAATGCAGCATTCGATAGAAGGTGGCGAGCTGCTCAAAACGCAGATTCGTCTTCTTCGCCACCTCACGGCCGCCCGCGGCCGCCTTCGTCATAGTGACCGGATTGTCGGGCCGCATATGCTGGTCGACTGCGTACTGAAAGAGCTTGCGCGTGGCCTGAAGGAAGCGGTTGGCCATGACCTTCTTGCCGCGTTCCAGAATCTTGTTCACACATGTGGTGATCTGCACGGGCTTCACGTCAGGCACCAGGATGTGGAAGATCGGCTTCAGATCCTTCTCAAGAATTGCCGCGCGTTCGCGAGGGCGCTTGAAGTGGAGCTTCAGCCACTTCTGCTCGTACTCATCAATCAGCTGCTCGACGTCCAGGGCGTCAATCTTGGCCTGGCGCTTGTCTTGGTGAACGGTTGCTGGGTTGTCACCCCGCTCCAGAATCGCCCGACATTCCCGGGCGCGCTCGCGGGCGTCCGCCAAAGATAGGTCAGGGAATGTGCCCAAGGTCATAGTCTGCCGCTTCGCCGCGTAGGTGAAGCGAAACTGGAACGACTTGGTGCCGAGCGGGACGATGCGCAGGTAAAGACCCTGGCCGTCAACGAGGCGGCGCTCAACAGCGCCAGCCTTCTCAGTCTCAATCTTGCGGGTGGTGAGGAGGGGCATCGGGTGTCTTAAAAATCTGGAACCATTTCTGGAACCACTTGCGTCGCGCTTGATTGCATTTGGCTGCGACAGGTAGGTAAGTTGTCACACACCACTATAAGGCATAATCTGGAAATGCAGAGTGAGGAGCGAGTCAGTAGGCACTTAGATGGTAAGGGTTGACACACTGATCCACTTTGCATGGGGTGCAAGGGGTCGAAGGTTCGAATCCTTTCACACCGACCAATAAAACGTCCAAGGGCGTCCGGAATCATCCTCCGGACGCCCTTTTTCATTGGGGAAATTGGCGAATCGTGTCCGGAGGCATACACTGAAATCCGGTGACTGCCAGCGCCAAGTGGGGGTACAAAAGGGGGTACAAACCGCCTGAACCCCCTGGGACGGCGGTTTTGTACCCCCACCCCCATGGATGTACCCCATGCCGTTGACCGATGCCGCATGCCGCAACGCCTCCTGTCCGCCTGACCGAAAGCAGGCCCGCTACGCCGACGCGGGTGGCCTTTATCTGGAAGTCTCGGCCTCGGGTTCTCGCCGATGGTTCTGGAAGTTCAGGATCGAGGGAGTCGAGAAGAAATTCGCCCTGGGCTCCTATCCCGACGTGAGCCTTGCGGCGGCGCGAAAGGCGCGTGACGCCGCCAAAGCCCAGAAGGCTTCCGGAATCAATCCCATACAGGCGCGACAGGTCGTCAAGCTCAAGGCGGCCGTGAACACCGGCGATACCTTTCGAGAGACGGCGCTCGAGTGGTTCGACAAGCACCATGAGCGCTGGAGCGGCCACTACGCCACGCGCGAGAAACGCAACTTGGAAAAGGACCTGTTTCCGTATTTCGCTGATCGTCGCGTCAGCGAAATCGAGGCCATCGAGTTGTTGGCGGCCCTGCGCCGTGTCGAGGAGCGTGGCGCTCTCGACGTGGCCGGCCGCGTGCTGATGACGGCACGCGCGGTGTGGCGCTACGCGGTGGCGACTGCGCGGGCGCCGCGAGACATCACGGCGGATCTGAAAGGGGCACTCACGCCCCACAAGAAACGTCACTTCGCGGCGATCACCGATCCGGCCCAACTGGGGACTCTGATACGCGTCATCCGGGGTTACCAAGGCGGAGTCATCGTGCGTACGGCTCTTCAACTGGCGCCCATGCTTTTTCAACGCCAGAACGAACTTCGAGCGGCGGCCTGGGCCGAGATCGATCTCGACGAGGCGCTCTGGACTGTGCCCGCTGCGCGGATGAAGCGGCGCATCGATGGCAAGCAACATGGTGATCCGCACTTGGTGCCTCTGCCCAGGCAGGCTGTGGAGTTGCTGCGCAAGCTGCATCCCATTACGGGCCACAGCACGCTGGTCTTCCCGGGCGAGCGTAGTCATGAGCGGCCGATCTCGGACAACACTCTGCGTGCAGCGCTTTTGACCCTGGGGTACGGCCCGACCGTGCAGACGGTTCATGGCTTCCGGGCGACAGCCCGAACCCTGCTGGCCGAAACGCTGGAGATCGACCCACTGGTGATCGAAGCCCAGTTGGCGCACGCCGTCAAGGATGCCAATGGGCGCGCCTACAACCGTACGCAGTACCTCAAGCAGCGCACCCTGATGCTCCAGCGGTGGGCGGATTATCTGGACGTGCTGGCGACCAAGGCGGGTTCCCCAGCGGTTGCGTTGAAAGCGGTCGCATGAGGGCGGTCCCCGTCGGGTGTCGATCTCGAGCCTGGTCGCATGGCGGCCGGCTTTCCCGCGCGGGTGGATGGTCCGCGCATCGCGATGATCGAAATCAGTGACTGGGACACGCACAGCGGACAGCATGCACGATTCGCCGCGCAACTGCGCGGACTCGACAGCCTCATCGGCGCGCTGCGCGATGGCATTGGGGGCAACGTGGACGCAAAGGTGGTGCTGGTCGCGACCGAGTTCGGCCGCGGTCGCGGCGAATGGCACCGGTGGCACCCGATCACGGAACGGGCTCTGCCGCGATGCTGGTCGGCGGATAGGTAGGGGGGCGCATCCTCAGCGATTGGCCCGGTCTCGCCCCAGCGGACCTCTACGAGGGGCGGGATCTCAAGCCGACCTTGGCGCTCGACACGCTCATCGCTTCGCTTTGCGCGGACGCGTTCAAATTGGATGCGCAGCGCACGGCGCGGGTGCTATTCCCGGGTGCGGGAAGCGCGAGGGCGAGCTGCCCAAACTGCTTCGCTCGTGAGCTTGGTAGGCAGTGGGCCCGATCGCAGTTGGCGCGCTACGACAATGTCTGCTTTGGCCCGAGGCAGAAGGTTGCTCCGTTGCGAGAGGGAATTGCTCAGCGTGAAAAGTCCGCCACGACCTTGCCGATGCGAGGGCCGATGCGATTGCCCTCGATGGCTGCGGGGATATCGTTGAAACCCACGATTTCGCTGAACTTCGGGACGAGCGAACCCTCGGCGATTTCCGCCACAAGTCGTGCGAGAAGGACCGCATCAGCCTTGTTCACGAACCACAGTCCGCGATGGCCGACGGGTGTGCGTGCAAGGATGTCAGGCGCTGCCGCACTGACGATGGCGCCGTCCGGGGCCAGCACACCCCACGAGCGGTCCAGCCCCTCGCCGCCGACATAGTCGAGCACCAGGTCGATGTCCTGCGCGACCGACTCGAAGTGTTCACGCCGGTAGTCGATGACGTGGTCCGCGCCCAAGCTGCGCACGTAGTCCAGGTGTGCGGCCGATGCGGTGGCGAAGACTTCGGCACCCGCTTGCTTGGCATACTGCACCGCATAGCCGCCCAGCCCCCCCGCAGCACCGTGAATCAGGATGCGCTGACCTGCAGCAATCGGCCCTGCCTGGTGCAGGCTCTGCCAGGCGGCCACAGCTGCCACCGGGATGCCAGCCGCCTGCACATCGTCCAGGTCCTCCGGCGTATGCACCAGGTTCCCCTCTGCAACCGGAACGAATTCTGCATAAGCACCGAGCCGGCCTAGTGGACCCATGACGCGATCGCCGATCTTGAAGCGCGAAGCCCCTGGTCCGACTGCCTCGACGGTGCCTGCCAGTTCAATGCCCAACACGGCGGGCAATTGCATGGGAAAAGCCTTCTGGACGAGGCCTTCGCGGAACTTCCAGTCGATGCCGTTCACGCCGGCCGCGCCAACGCGGACCAGCACTTGGCCATCACCGGCGGCGGGTTTCGCGATCTCGGCGACCTCGGCGGCTGAAGCACCGCCATAAGCCCGGACCAGAACGGCGCGTTGAGTGGTTGTCATGTGAGGTTTCTCCTATTCAGGTTGCTATAACCCGGGACACCCAGGGGGACGATGGTGGGTTGGCCCCGGCGCGCGCTTCAGGCCGCTGCGCCGCCCAGGCTGGCGTAGTCGGTGTAGCCCTTCGCGTCACCGCCGTAGTAGGTCGCGTGGTCCGGTGAGTTCATCGGTGCGTGGGTCTGGAGGCGTTCGACGAAGTCGGGGTTGGCCAGCACCATCTGTCCGTAGGCTTCCAGTTCGGCGAAGCCCGACGCCAGGTCGGTGCCGATCTGTTCGCGTGCGCGCGACGGGCGGTTCACGATGAGCGTGCCATTCCAGAGCTTGCGGATGTCTGTCACCAGGGCTTCGTCGCCTGCGTGCATCACATGCACGTAGGCCAGGCCCAGCTTCGCGAGTTCGGTGATCAGATGGCGGTACAGGGCCGGCGCTTCGGAGCCCTCGTCGATGCCCCCGAGCTTGGCGCCGGGAGACAAACGAATGGCGGTCCGGTCCGCACCGATTTCTTCTGCGATCGCCGTGGCCACCTCGATCGCGAAGCGGGCGCGGTTCTCGACGGAGCCTCCGTACAGATCGGTGCGGGTGTTGGCGCTCGGGGCGAAGAACTGCTGGATGAGATAGCCATTCGCGCCGTGGATCTCGACCCCGTCGGCACCGGCTTCGATGGCCCGGCGCGCGGCCAGGCGAAAGTCCGCCACCGTCTGGCGAATCTCGTCGGTGGTCAGCGCACGGGGCTCGGGAATGGGCTGCATCCCGGTCATGGTGAACATCGGCGCGCCGGGGGCGATGGCCGAGGGGGCGACCGGCTGCCGGTGATGCGGCGTGTTGTCGGGATGGGACATGCGCCCGGCATGCATGAGCTGGATGAAGAGGCGCGAACCCTTGTCGTGCACGGCCTGCGTGATGGCCTTCCAGCCAGCGACCTGGGCATCGGTGTAGATGCCGGGGGTGCAGAGATAGCCCTGGCCGTCGTCGGAAGGTTGCGTGCCCTCGGAGACGATCAGGCCGACGGTGGCGCGCTGCGCGTAGTAGGTGACGGCCAGCGCCTTGGGCGTGCCATCGAATTCGGCGCGCGAGCGGGTCATCGGTGCCATCACGAGGCGGTTCGAGAGGGTGTAGCGGCCGACTTTGACGGGGTTGAAGAGTTGTTTCATGGCGATTTCGGATGAGGTTGAGAAAGTGCTCAGACCGTCTGAGCTGGCTTGAACGCGTGCGTCGCGCTGAAGAAGAGGCTCATCTTCAATTAATCCATCCATGAGATAAAGATGGTTTCATGAGATTAATTGGTCCAAAATTGGCGCAATGAGCACGGAATACCTGAACGACATGGCCCTCTTCGTGGAGGTCGTGAAAGCCAAGAGCTTTCGAGGGGCGGCCGACGTGACGGGGGTGCCCAACTCGACCTTGTCGCGCCGCATCGGGGCGCTGGAAAAGGTGATCGGCTTGCGCCTGCTGCATCGCACGACGCGCAGGATCGAGCTGACCGAGGCGGGGCAGGTCTACTACGAGCGGTGCCGACGCATCGTCGAGGAGGCGCGCATCGCGCATGAGCAGCTGGGCGAGATGCTGGCGCAACCCACCGGCGTGCTGCGTGCGTCGTTGCCGGTGGACTTCGCCACCATCTACCTGGCACCGCTGATTGCGGAGTTCGCGCGCCGCTATCCGGGCATCGCATTCGACCTGGACCTCAGCCCACGCAATGTGGACCTCGTGGCCGAGCCCTTCGACGTCGCCATCCGCATGGGCGAGCAACCCAGTTCGACGCTGATCGCGCGTCTGCTGGCGCGGCTGACGCCCCACCTCTATGCGTCGCCGCGCTACCTGAAGATGGCAGGCGAACCGCGCGATCCCGCCGAGCTGCAGCAGCACGAATGCCTTGGCTTTCCGAAGTCCGGCCCCTGGGTGCTGCACAACGACGAGGCAACGGCCGAGGTGCGTATCGGCCAGCGCTTCACCGTCACCAGCGTCGGCATGTATCGCAGTCTCGCGGTGCACGACCAGGGGATCGCGTTGCTGGCTGAAGGCGTGGCCGCCGACGACCTGGCCCACGGGCGTCTGCGTCGCATCCTGCCGGACTGGCATGGAGAGCCGGTGCCGGTGTACGCGCTGACTGAAACCCGGCTGCTGCCGGCCAAGACGCTGCGGTTCATCGAGCTCCTGCAGGAGCGGTTGGCGCAGCCACGCGCCGATGCGATCAGTTGAGGTATCTGTCGGATGGCGCCGGTGCATTGCCGCGTGGCGCGTCCTTGCACGCGAAGCTGCTGGCCTTGGTTGCATCTCCGCCCTGGTACGTGGGCAGTTTGGGGTACACGCAGATGGGTCTTTGCGTCGCGATCTGCCCGCTGGGCGTGTACGACGTGCCAATGATCTCTTCCGGCGCCTTCTGCTTCTCCACCCACTCGGTCATCTGGATCAGGATGTCTCCTTTCGCGCTCGAAGGGACGACGGCGGAATAGGGTTGACCGAACTCGGTGCCCCCGTTGCCACCGTCCAGGCCGCTGCAGTGGCCCATGCCGGGCACGAGGTAGTAGCGGAAGTGTTCCTGCGTTGCAGCGAGATTGCCGCCTTGTGCCTTGACGACGCGTTCGTAGTAGTTGAGCGCATCGTGGTAGGGCGCGCCGGGGTCTTGAAGGCCGGAGTACATGAGCAACTTTCCGCCTCTGGCCTTGAACGCACTCAGATCGGGACTGTTCGCATTGACGAGGGGCGCGAGCCGATCGTCGACCGTGTCGACGTCGTGATCGAAGTCGAAGGCCTTGTAGTCGAAGCCTTTGCCGAAGACCCAGTAGAACTGATAGAACTGCGCCGCTGGCCACCACGACGCGGCCTGCTCGACGGGACCGTAAAGGAGCCCCTCGGCCCCGAACGGAAGACCGCCGTAGATTTGTTCCCCTGTTCTCGGATTGGTGGGGCCCGCATAGGCTTTCTTCAACGCAGTGAGCTGAGGGTCCGTGAGGCAGTCATCGCCGTTGCCGGTGGTGCAGCGAGGCAAGGTGTCGGGATCGAAGTTGCACTGTCGCGGGTCGGTCAGGAACGTGTCGGTGGGCGCGCCGCCGTCCTTGCCAACGCATGCCGCGATTGATTTGCTCATCACCATCTTCGCCTTCCCCGGCGTCAGCGTCGCACCGGGCTCGTTGAACGCTTTGTGGTGCCAGATGAACGACATGTGCAGGTGGGTGCGGTTGTTGCCCGGTGCCCCCACGATCAGGCCGTCATAGTCGTTGGGATAGCGCTGCGCGTTGGTCAGGGCTTGCTGTCCACCGGTCGAGCAGCCTTGAAAGTACGAGTACTTCGGCGGCGCGTTGTAGTACGCGTTGACGATGGCCTTGCCCGCCACGGTCATCTCGCGGGTGGCGCGGTTTCCGAAGTCGACCCACTGCTCCGGATGCCCCTCCCTGGTGGTGATGTCGCGGGCCGTGCCCAGGTCGGTGTTGGCCACCGCGAAGCCGCGGATCAGTCCTTCCCTCAACCCCGTGTAGTAGGTAATGGCTCCGGCCGGGCCGCCATTTCCGGTGCCCAGAAAGCGACCGTTCCAGTTGGTTTTCGGCAGCCACACTTCCACACCGACGTTCGAGTCAGGGCTCGGTTTCATGGTCACGGTGACTCGGCAGAAATCGGGCAGACCGGTCAGGGGCGAAGGTTCGCCTGGCGCGATGTTGGGGGGCGTGTAGTCGCCAGCCACCACCGATTGGGCGCCGGTGACCGTGCCGCCGCTGAGTGCCGTTCCCGTCAATGATTCACAGGGATCTTCTGATGGGGCGGGTGGTTGTGGTTGTGCAGCAGCGACTGGGGGCAGGGCGCTGTAGGAACCGCCGTTGCCTCCGCCGCAGGCTGCGAGGGTGGCTGCCACAGCCATCCCGGCAATGCCTCGCCCCACCGTGAGGGTGAGGCTGCTTTTTTCGATGTGTTTCATCACTGCGTCTCCTGGTAAATGCCGCCAACGGCGACCAATTTTTTTGGGCGTGCGCATGCCCTGGGCCCCATGAGGGGGCCGAGCAGCGTGGGTGTTGGGTGGTGGAAGCGAAGGGCTTGTCCGCAGCCCTCTGTCTCAGATCAAGCCGGGCAGCCCACACGAATGGCCGCCGTCCACGGGCAGGCAGACGCCGGTGATGAAGCGCGCTTCGTCCGATGCGAGAAAGACGGCGGCGTTGGCGATGTCCCAAGGCGAGCCGCATCGCTTCATCGGCACGGCGTTGCTCCTGGCGAGCTTCATTTCTTCCAAGGTCTTGTACTGGCCGGCGATCTGCTTGTAGACGAGCGGCGTGTCGATGACGCCGGGCATGATCACGTTCGCGCGAATGCCCTTGTCGGCGTACTGCAAGGCGATCGCAACGGTCGCGTGGTTCACCGCCGCCTTGGAGGCGTAGTAGCCGAAGTACGAGTACCCGCTCCACCGGATGGCCGACAAGGACGAGATGTTCACGATCGAACCGCTGCCCTGTGCGAGGAAGTGCGGAAGCACGGCGCGAACCGTTCGATGCAGTGAGCCGACATTCAGATCCATGCTCCGCTGGAACATGGCATCGTCGGTTTCCAAAGGCCCGCCCGGGATGACGACCCCCACGTTGTTGTGGAGGATGTCGATCCGGCCGAACGCCTCGATGGTCGTCTGGATGGCGAGATCGACCGACGCGGTGTCGGTGACGTCCGCGGTCAGCGCCAGCGCCTTGCCGCCTTCGCTTCGAATGACCTGTGCCGCATCTTCGGCGGCTTCCGGGATGCGGTCGATGGCCACCACCGTCGCACCTTCGCGGGCGTAGGCCACGGCTGCAGCCTTTCCGTTGCTCCATTCCCCCGCAGGGCCGCCGGCCCCGAAAACGACGGCAACCTTGCCGTTCAGACGATCAGTCATGTTCAATCCTTCAGAAAGCCAATGGAAAGCCAGGGGAAAACGGCGACCAGAACCAGGCCGAGGAACAGGGCAAGCATGTAGCCCCAGATCGGCCGGATGCCCTCGTCGGGGTCCACATTCCCGATCGCGCATGCGGAGTAGTAGCCCACGCCGAACGGTGGCGCAAAGAGCCCGAGGCCCATGCTCAACACGACCACCATGGCGTAGTGAACTTCGTGGATGCCCAGTGCGCGCGCAATGGGAAACAGCAGCGGTCCGAACAGCACGATCGCAGGAATGCCCTCGAGCACGCTGCCCAGGACGATGAAGGCGAGGATGGAAACCACCATGAAGGTGTTCTTCCCGCCCGGGAGTCCCTTCATGAACTCGGCCAGCTCTCTGGAGAAGCCTGACTGGGTCAATGCCCATGCCATCGCAGACGCGGCGCCGATGATGAGAAGAATCGCACCCGAAAGAATGACTGTCTCCACCAGCATCGGGCCGAGCCGCCGCCAGTCGAACTGGCGATACAACGCCAGGCCCACGAAGATCGAATAGAGGATGCCGATGGTCGAAACCTCGGTGGCCGTCGCCACGCCTTCGACCACCGCGGCGCGAATCACGAAGGGAAGGGCGATGGCGGGTGCGGCGACAAGCGATAGCTTCAGGACGTCCTTCTTCGATGCGCGCGCCACGCCCGAAAGATCTTCCTTGCGATAGCGGTAGCCCACGACGACGCACAGAAAAATCCCGAGAACCAGCGCCGGCACCAGGCCCCCGGTGAAGAGCGCCGCGATCGATACGCTCGCGACCGAGCCGACAGTGATGAGCACGATCGACGGCGGCACGGTCTCGGTCTGTGCTCCGGTCGCGGAAAGCAGTGCGACCAACTCGCCCGGTTTGGCGCCGCGCTTGATCATTTCAGGGAACAAGGCCGGCGCGATGGCGGCCATGTCCGCCGCCTTCGAACCCGAGATGCCGGAGACCAGATACATCGCGCCGACCAGCACGTACGACAGGCCGCCGCGAATGTGCCCGAGCAGGCTGGCGAGGCACTGGATCATGGCCCGCGCCATGCCCGTCATCTCCAGAAGCTGCCCCAGGAAAATGAAGGTGGGCACGGCGAGCAGCATGAGGTGCGACATGCCCTCGTCCATTCGCCCGACCAGCGTCAGCATCGGAACGCGCGTCGTCAGCGCGAGATAGCCGAAGGTCGCCAGTGCGAAGGCAAAGGCGATCGGAACCCCCGCGAACACGGCAACCGACACCACGCCGACGAAGAAGATCACCAGGTTGATGTAGCCCGCGCCTTTCAGGTTCGAGCCGAACAGCCAGAACACGAGCACCGCGAGGCCGACCAGGGCGATCGCCGCCACGGCCTGCTTGTCCTTGACGATCTCGATCAGCCGGAAGAGGCTGAAGCAGATCATCAGCGCAACGCCCAGCGGGATCGCGGACGCGCGCCAGGCATTGGAGATTTCGAGCGCGGACGAGGTGACGAACGCTTCTTCGCTCGCATAGTGATACGCCGGACCCAGAACCAGAAGAAGGAAGGCCAGGCCTGTCGCCAGCGAAAGCGATGCGAAGAAGCTGCTCCATCGCTCGCCCAGCATCGACACCAACGCCGTCATGCGCATGTGCGAGGCCTGCTGCGTCGCAAGCGACGCACCCAGCATGGCGAGCCACAGGAACAGGATGGAACACAGCTCGTCCGACCAGGTGATCGGCACGTGAAAGACGTAGCGCGACACCACGCCGGTAAACAGCAGCGCAATGATGGCCGTGAGCAGCAGCGCGCTGACCGTGGCAACCAGGCGGAACAGGGCGCGCTCGGCCAGCTGCAAGGGCCCCTCCACCACGGCCGTGGGCACAGTCGTAATCGCCTTCATGACGTTCACGCTCAGAGCGCCCCGACGGCGGCTTCAAGTTGCGCCCAGCCGGCCGCGGGGAACTTGCCTTGCCACTCCTTGTAGAAGCCCGCAGCCCGGAGCTTGTCCTGGAACTCGGAGGGCTTGGGCGTCGTGAACTGCAGGCCCTTTTTCGTCAGGTCTTCGCGCAGGCTTGTGTTGAGCTTCACCAGGTCTTCGCGCTCGGCCATGGCGCCTGCGTTCAGGTGCTTGGTCAGCACGGCCTGAACATCCTTGGGCAGGGCATCGAAGGCTGCGCGATTGCCGAGCAGCCAGAAGCCATCCCACATGTGGTTGGTCAACGCGCAGAACTTCTGCACCTCATAGAGCTTGAACGTCGACAGAACGGCCAGCGGGTTTTCCTGCGCGTCCACGATCCGGGTCTGCAACGACGAGTACAGCTCGTTGGCGTTGATGGTGGTCGGCGCCGCACCCAGGGCCTTGAACAGAGACGTCCACATGGCGGAGGGCGGCACGCGGATCTTGACGCCCTGCAGATCCGCCGGGCCGTTCACGGGCCGCGTGGCGGTGGTGATCTGCCTGAAGCCGTTGTCCCAGATCTTTTCGAAGGCAAAGATGGATCTGCTCTTTGCGATCTCGCCGCGGATGAATGCGCCGAGGCCGCCGTCCATGGCCTTCCAGACCGTGTCGTAGTCCTTGAATGCGAATCCCAATCCGCTGATGGCCGAGTTCGGCACGAAGGTCGAAAGGATGACGCCAGACAGCATGAAGAAATCGACCGCGCCCGATCGCACCTGGCCCAGCACATCCGATTGGGAGCCGAGCTGGTCGGCGGGGAATACCTGCAGGTCGAAGCGCCCCTTGGTGTCGGCCTTGATGCGCTCCGCCGCCTCCGTCAGGCGCAGGTGCAACGGGTGCGTGGCCGGCGTTGTGTGCGCGATGCGGTAGGTGAATTCAGCAGCGTTCGCCTGGCGCATCAGCGCCAGCCCTGAAGACGCGACGCATGCCGCAGAAATGCCCTTTACGAAATTCCGACGATCGATCATGGATGTCTCCAATTTGTAGGTCCAATATATGGACCATTGATAAAACAATTGCGATCCAAATTAGAGCCTCGTACACTTCGACGGTCAATGCGATAGATTGAATCTAATCGATGCATGCAGGGTAAATACGGTCCGACATTTGGACCATCAATGAAAATCAAAGGTCCAATATATGGACCTTTACTTGGAGACAAGCCAAGCCATGACTGACAACAAAGACCGGGGCGATGCCGAACGCGGTGCGGCCTCCGCAAGCCAGACGCTCGACCGGGCGATCCATCTGGTGCGGCTGATTTCGGCGGCGCGCGGCACGGGGCTGGCGCTGTCAGACCTCGTGCGTCTGGCGGGCCTGACGAAGCCCACCACGCGACGTTTGCTCGTCTCGTTGATCGACAACGGCATGGTCGAGCAGGACCTAGAAAGCCGTCGCTACCACCTGGGTCCCGAGACCTATGCCTTCGGCGTCATCGCGGCAGAGCGCTTCGGCATTCACCGGCTCGCGGCGGACAGCCTGATCCGGCTGGCGGCCCTCTCGGGCGATGCCGCCTTGCTGAGCGTCCAGCACGGCACGGAGTGGGTGTGCCTCTCGCGCGAGGAGGGCTCCTTTCCTCTGCGTTCGCACGTTCTTCAGCCCGGCGACCGCCACCCGGTCGGCGCAGGTGCCGCAGGGCTCGCATTGATCGCGGGGCTGAGCGACGAAGACATCGCCGGGATGCTCGCCGTGAATGCGGACCGCCTGGTTGCGGACTATCCCGGCCATCCGCTGGACGCGCTGCGCCGCCAGATTGCCGAGACCCAGGCCAACGGCTACGCGCTCAATTCAGGCTATGTCATCAAGGGCTCGTGGGGGATCGCGGTGGCGTTTCGCGACCCGCGAAGCCATACCCATGCGGCACTCACCATCGCCGGCGTCGAAAGCCGATTCACCGGCGGTCGCGTCGAAGAGCTGGCGGCCCTGCTGATCAACGAAAAGACCTTGCTTGAGCAGCGCCTCGGCGGCGCCGCCCACCCATCCTGAGTCCGGGCGACCACCCGGACCGGTTCATCACCCGCGGTCTTCAGGCCGCAGCCATCCCGTTATTGAAGGAGTCAATTTTCATGACCAAGCGCGCAGTGATCGTGGGTTGGGCCCACACCCCTTTCGGCAAACTCGATGATCCCGATGTCGAGTCCCTGATTGCCCGTGTGTCGGGTGCGGCCCTGGCGCATGCCCAGGTCGACCCGGAAGATGTCGACGCCGTCACCGTCGGCGTCTTCAACAACGGACTCACGCCGCAAGGCTTCGAAGGCGGGCTCGTGTCCCTTGGCGTTCCCGGCTTGCGCTTCACGCCTTCGACCCATCTCGAGAATGCATGCGCGACCGGTTCCGCCGCGATCTACAGCGCACTGGACTTCATCGAGAGCGGACGCGGCCGCATCGCGCTCGCCATCGGCGCCGAAAAAATGACGGCCGTGCCGTCGCGGATGATCCCCGACATTCTCTTGAGCGGTTGCTATCGGCGCGAAGAAGAAAGCCCGGAAGGTTTCGCCGGCATCTTCGGCCAGATCGCCTCTGCCTACTTCGAACGCTACGGCAATCACAGCGAAGAGATGGCCATGATCGCGGCGAAGAACCACGCGAACGGCGTCAGCAATCCGTTCGCGCATTTCCGCAAGGACGTGGGCTTCGACTTCTGCAACAACGTGTCGGAGAAGAACCCGCTGGTCGCCGGCCCGCTGCGGCGAACGGATTGCTCGCTGGTGTCGGACGGCGCTGCGGCAGTGGTGCTTGCCGACGAGGACACCGCTGCGGCCATGGTGCGCGCGATCCGCTTTCGCGCGCGGACGCAAGTGAACGACATGATGCCGCTGTCAAGGCGCGACCCGATTGCCTTTGAAGGCGCGCGGCGTGCGTGGACCCAGGCACGCGAAATTGCCGGCGTCTCGCTCGACGACCTCAGCCTGGTGGAAACGCACGATTGCTTCACGATCGCCGAGATGCTCGAGTACGAGGCCATGGGCCTGGCCGCACCGGGTGAAGGGTGGAAGGTTGTGCGCGAAGGCATCACGCGCAAGGACGGGCGCCTGCCGGTCAATGCCTCCGGCGGCCTGAAGGCCAAGGGGCATCCGCTCGGCGCCACAGGCGTGTCGATGCATGTGATGGCGGCCATGCAACTGATGGGCGAAGCCGGCGACATGCAGATCCCCGGTGCGAAGCTCGCCGGCATCTTCAACATGGGCGGCGCCGCGGTCACCAACTACGTATCGATCCTGGAGCGCACGAAGTGACTGCCACGGCGCCAACGATTCCAGCGACCTCCCGCAGGGCGATGAACCTGGCCCATTGGGCGACGCAGAATGCCAGGCGACTGCCCGAGCGCATCGCGCTCGTCTGGGGCGATGCATCGTGGACGTGGGAACAGTTCGATGCACGCGTCTCGGCATTCGCTGCGGCCCTCGCCGAGCGCGGCGTTCGCCCCGGCGACAAGGTGCTGGTTCACTCGAAGAACAGCAACGAGATGTTCGAGTCGATGTTTGCGACCTTCCGGCTCGGTGCCGTCTGGGTCCCGACGAACTTCCGTATCACGCCCGAAGAGGTCGTGTACATGGCGAGGGTCTCGCAAAGCCGCACCTTCCTGTGCCAGACCGATTTCCCCGAGTACGCCGCCGCCGTCTGCGAGGCATTCCCGGACACGGACGTGGTCTGGCTCGAGGGCGCGAAGACCTGGCGCGACGCCGAACAACCGCGTGTGGGCGATCTCATTGCGGCGTGCCTGGGGAAGACGACGCCCAATGCGCCGGTCGAGCACGACAGTCCTTGCTGGTTCCTCTTCACCTCCGGCACGACGGGCAAGCCCAAGGCGGCCGTTCTCACGCATGGTCAGCTGGCGTTCGTGGTCAACAACCATCTGGCGGACCTGCTGCCTGGCACCACGTGCGAAGACGGATCGCTCGTTGTGGCCCCGCTCTCGCATGGCGCGGGCGTGCACCAGCTGAACATGGTCGCGCGCGGCGCCAAGACCGTGCTTCTGCCTTCGGACCGGTTCGACATCGGCCAAGCCTATGAGCTCATCGAGAAGCATCACCTGACCAATCTGTTCACCGTGCCCACCATCCTCAAGATGATGGTCGAGCATCCCAGCGTGGACGAGTGGGACCACTTCAGCTTGCGCTACGTGGTCTATGCAGGCGCACCGATGTACGAAGCGGACAAGCAACTCGCACTGAAGAAGCTGGGCCCGGTGCTGGTCCAGTACTACGGACTCGGGGAGGTCACCGGCAACATCACCGTCCTGCCCTCGGGGGAGCACGAAGGCGAGGCTGCGGGCGCACGCGGTGCCACATGCGGCTACGAGCGCACGGGCATGGAAGTGTCGATCCAGGACGACGACGGCAACGCGCTGCCCTTCGGCCAGACCGGCGAGGTGTGCGTGATCGGTCCTGCCGTGTTCGTCGGCTACTACAACAACCCCGAGGCGAACGCCAAGGCGTTCCGTGATGGCTGGTTTCGCACGGGCGACATGGGACACATGAGCAAGGACGGCTTCGTGTTTCTCACGGGCCGGTCCTCGGACATGTACATCTCCGGCGGCTCGAACATCTATCCCCGGGAGCTCGAGGAAAAGATCCTCATGCATGACGACATCACCGAAGTCGCCGTGGTGGGCATACCGGACGCACAGTGGGGCGAGATCGGGGTGGTGGTGTGCGTGCGCAAGACGGGCTCCTTGCTGAGCGAGCAGGAACTTGTCGACTGGATGTCCACGCGCATCGCGCGCTACAAGCTGCCGAAGCACGTGTACTTCTGGGACGCGCTTCCGAAGTCCGGCTACGGAAAGGTTCCGAAGCGGCTGGTGAAGGACGAGCTGGCGCGTCGCGGCGTGGCCGTGGAACTCGACGCGATGGCAGGCAGCCATGCGGCACATTGAACATCCAGGGCCGGAGCATGCCCAGCGGCGGCTCGCCGTCGACTGCGGGTTGGTGCACGCCCGCGTCGCACTGGCGTCGGGTGCGACGCTGATCGATGCTTTGGCCGCCATGCTGGATCGATTCGGCGTGTCCAGTGCCGTGGCCACGCTGCACGGCGGCGGCTTCGACCCCTTCGTCTACTACATGCCGGCGCTGTCGCCGACGCCTGCGCATGCCGTGTACTTCAGCGGTCGGCACGAGCCGAAGGGGCTCGTCCGGCTGGAATCGGCCGGCGTCACCATCGGGCGGCGCGGCCACCAGCCCTGGTTGCACTGCCATGGCATCTGGCGCGACGCGGCAGGCCTTCGCCTGGGCGGGCATGTGGTTCCCAACGAGGCGTTGATTGCAGAGCCTGTCGAGGCATCGATGTGGTTCCTGAAAGGCGCCGCGTTCGAGGTCACACCGAGCCCGGAAACCGCCTTCTCGCTGTTCGAGCCGAAGGCCACGGGCGAGGGTGCCACCGACGGCAAGGGCGCATTCGCACTCGCCATTCGCGCCAATGAAGACCTGTGCACGGCGCTGGAGCAGGAGTGCCGCGCGCGTGGGATCGCCAGCGCGCAGGTCCGCGGCGGCGTGGGAAGCCTGATCGGGGCGCGCTTCGACGATGGCCGGATGGTCGAGCCCTTCGTGACCGAGGTCTTCATTCGCGAAGGAAAGGTCGGCACGAACGCTGCGAACGCGCTCGAAGCGCAGATCGACGTCGCCTTGGTCGATCACCTGGGCGGCCTGAGCGAAGGCCGCCTTCAGCGGGGCGACAACCCCGTGCTCGTCACCTTCGAGCTCGTTGTCGAACCGACATCCTTCACCCCCACCTGGAACACAAAATGACGAACCACGCTGCAGTCACCATCGTCACTGGCGGCGCCTCCGGCATCGGCCTGGCCACCGCCGCCTGGCTGCTGGCCCGCGGCCGCTCGGTGCTCGTGCTGGACCATTCCGAAGCCAACCTCGAAAGCGCGAGAGCCGCACTGAAGGCGTACACGGACACCGCAGCCTTTGCGGTGCTCGACGTCACCGATGAAGAGGCCATGCTGCACCTGATCTCGTCGCGCATCCCCGCGAGCACCGCGATTTCGGGCCTGGTCAACAGTGCCGGCTTTGGTGCCGACATTCCCTTCTTCGAGACGACGTCCCAAACCCTTCGCGATATGCTCGAAGTGAACTTGGTCGGCACATTCGCGATCAGCCGGGAAGTTGCCACGCGAATGAGTGGCACGGGCGGCGGCAGCATCGTCCACATTTCCTCGGTGTCGGGCTTGATCGGCAACAAGGGGCGGTCGGCTTACGGCGCCACCAAGGCGGCGTTGGTGAACCTCACGCAGGTGATGTCGAACGAACTGGCGCGTTACCGCATCCGAGTGAATTGCGTGTGCCCCGGGCCGATCGAGACGCCCCTCGCTGCTGCAGCCCACGGCGACGCGGGCAAGGTGCTGTGGGAGCAGCAGGTTCCCATGAAGCGCTACGGCACGCCCAAGGAAATCGCCAACACCGTGGGGTTCTTGCTCGACGAAGAATCGTCGTCCTATGTGACCGGCCAGATCGTCAGTGTGGATGGCGGATTTATCGCCTCAGGCCTCTTATCGCCTGCTTAGCGTCAGCTTATCCTGATCGCGGCTGCAGATGGTTCTGGCGCCGAGTCCGTAGCTGGGCCTGCGAATGCAGCTGTCGGGAGTCGGCCTTGGTGCGGACATCGGTGGCTCCAAGTCCAACGACAGCAATCGCTGGCGGACTCAACCGGTCGACGCAACACATTCGCTGAACATCTCAGCGGCCGAGATGAAGGCTTGCTTGGGGTCGGCAGCACCAGTTCCCTGCGAGAAGGAGCGGTCGCCGAGAGGAGCCTGTTCGCTGGTGTGAAGGATGCGCTGCCCTGACCGCTTGCCAAGGGCAGTTTCGCGCCGTCCGGGCGGCTCCGTTCGGTTCGGTTTATGAATCAAGTCGTGCGCTCGTTCATGCGCTCCGCGATCCAAGATTGCACGGCGCTCTCCGGCCATGCCGTGGTGCGTTGACCGGCCTTCACCGATCGCGGAAAGATACCCTTGCGCATTTGTTCGTAAATGGCTGACCTGCGCAGGCCGGTGAGGCGCTCGACTTCAGGTAGCCTCAGAAGCCTGTCGGGGGCGCGTCTGATCGTCTGCGCCAGTGGTAGCGTTGAGTCGGAGCAAAGGAGCGTGAGCGCCTCCTGCAGCAGACGAGCCGCCTGCATGGCTCGACTCGCGGGAGGGTCTGCTGCGACGAACGCGCTCGATTCACGGTTGGTTTGGGCTCGCATGGCATTGCCTTTCGGTTCTTCAGCCGCGTCCAACGCTGTTGCGGGACGTCCATAGATTGCCGGGCATGTCTGCTGAGACCAACTCGTTGTAGCAATCCGAGGCGTACCGGAGTGGGCAAGTGGGAGTTGGGGAAGGGCGTTCAGCGCATGGCGAACGTTCATGGTCGCCGGCCAATGCGGACGTATTGGCTGGTACCCCTCAACTATCTCCTTTCTTCCTTGCAGCAGAAACGCCTTGCGCTCGGCTCGTGCTTCGGCGGCTTGCTTCAGTTCGGTGTAGGACTTTGCGTCGATAACCGCTCCGCTGGGATTCTTCGCATTCGGATTCAGGACCACGGCGAAGTAGCCGGGCGGCGATCTTTGCCCAGCCTCGCGGTAAATCTGCACCTGCATGCCGCTGTGCATGTACCCTTCGACGACCTGATCATGGTCCGAGGGTTCCGAGAGCGGAATCTGTGCCTTCACACGACGCGCTCCATCTTCCGCGGCGATGGGGTAGACGTTCAGCTCCAGAACCTGGGCATTCAACCCCACCTGGATCGCCGATCGCAGTGCGGCCTTGGTGGCCTCCGCGCCCTGGCCCGCGAGCGGGTTCATCTCGATGAGAACGTGCGCAAGGATTCAGCGGTTTTCGGTCATGTCGGGTTCCGATCGTTTTTACGAAGACGGGGTGATGTGGTCTGGGGGGGGGCCGCGCCTCATTCCGGCCACCAAGGCGTCCGTGCCGGCTGCGCCGCTTCGGCACGCAGCGCGTCGGCGAGTTCATGCACGGGGTCCTTGAGGCTGCTTCGCACGAGCGCGATCCATGCACGCAATGCGTCATCCTCGGGTTGATCGCCGGCGATCCGCTCCAGGTGCGACAGCACATCCAGAGCACTGTGATAGGTCGCCAAGGACTGGCCGACCGCGGGCAGTTGATTCTCCCGCGCTTCCCGGCGCTGCGCGCGCGCCTGCTCTGCGGCCACTGCGATGTTGTGAGCCTGGGCTGCTTCCCGCTCCTGCTTTCGTCGGATGGCGGCTTCTTCGGCCACCAGCTTGGACCTGAGTGCTTCGGCTTCCGGGAATGCGATCAGGGCGCGTGTGATCTCCGGAAGCTGTTGCTCCAGTTGCTCACGACTTCCTGTCCATTGGCGGGCGATGACGTGCCAGTCGCTCTCCAGCTTCAGCTTGTAGCCATCGACGGCCCTGTATTCATCTCGATGAAAGGGGAAATCCTGGCGCTTGGGTTGGGCAATCTTCTCGACCTGTTCGGAGAAGTTCAGCCTGATGGCGCCGCCCGCGCGCCGGATTTCAACCGTGTTCGATGCGTCTCCCCGGCCAGCGACGACCTGGCAGCCTCCGGCGATCAGTCCCCGGATGAGCGCTTCGTGGAAACGCAGAATCCAGTCGATGTGGGTCAGGGTCGCGGTGATGCGCAAGCAGCCGCTGCCGGAGGTGTACCGGCCCAAGGTCATTCGGTGGCTCGACATGGCGCCGAAGAAGGGCCTGCGCAGTCGCCTGGCTTCTTCAGCCTCCACCGCCAACTTCGCCTCTTCGCGCTCGATGGCCTGGAAGAAGCGAGCGGTCTTCGCCACCAGCGGGTGACAGTGATCGAGTGAGGGAGGGACATCGATGGGCTGTAGCACTACGGCGTCTTTGGCTCGGGAAAACGCTTGCTGGACCTGCTGGATCCTCGTGGCGTCGGAGGAGCGGGCCGCCGTGGTGTCTTTCTCCGGCAATTGGACTTCGTGATCGACGTCGGAAGGCGGCAGTGGGGTCTGCACGCAGATCTTGCCGACCGCGAGACGGGTCCAATAGCCGACGGGGGGAACAGGGATGTTGTATCGGCGGCAGAGCTTGGAGAGTCCGACATCGGACAGGCCGAGATTCGGCCCCAGATGGCGAAGCGGCGTCTGCCAGACCAACGCATACAGTTCGGATCGTCTCACGCACATCTCCATCGTCAGTCAAAGGGAAGACTCCGGCCAGGCCGTTTGGTTATGCCGAATCCGAGCCTCTGACCTTCTTTTTTTTCAGCGTCCTGTGCGCCTTCCTTCCTCATGAAGAGTCAACCGCGCTGCGCTTGCCAGCGCGGGTGGCTTGCGTGGTGGGGCTTGTTGGTTCCCTTCATCCTTGCACACCGTTCTCGCCGTCAAGGTCTGCGCGTGCTGCGCACGCTGGCGTCCTTCGGCCGTCTGTCGAACCCTGACGGCTGCGCTGCAGCGTGCCGGTTCCGGTCTCGGGCAATCCCGCCTGATCACTGGAGTTCGCCATGTCGCACGATCTGTTCTCTTCCCTCGATTCCTTCGTTTCGGTTTCTTCGTCTTCGCTGCTGGTTCGCGATGTCGCGGGCGCGTACCGGCCGGCCGAGGCCGATGAAGTGCTCGCTGCGGCGCAGCGGGTGCTGGTGAGCCGGGTGCGTGGCGCCAACGTGCTGACGTCGCCGACGATGGTCAAGGACTTCCTACGGACGCGGCTGGGGGCCTTGCCCCATGAGGTGTTCGCGGTGGTTCACCTGGATGCTCAGCATGCGGTCTTGGACTACGTCGAGATGTTCCGGGGCACGGTGACGCAGACCTCTGTCTATCCGCGCGAGGTGGTCAAGGATGCGCTGGCGCTGAACAGTTCCGCGCTCCTGCTGGTGCATTGCCACCCGAGCGGTTGTGCCCAGCCTTCGTTGGCCGACGAGCATCTGACGCGGACGCTCAAGCAGGCGGCCGCACTGGTGGACGTGCGGGTGCTGGATCACCTGATCGTCGCGGGCAGCACGGTCCTGTCGATGGCCGAACGAGGCCTTCTGTGACCCAAGGGCCCTCGGGCCCTTGCGCCGATGATCTAGGCGTGCGACGCGTCGGCTTCCGCGAGGCCCTCGGCCTTGGGCAACAGGCCCACCGACCAGTGGCCGCCTTGCTCCTGCTGAGGCGCCAGCAGGTCGTGGTCTTGACCATGTTCAACAGTCCCGAGTGGCCGTAGGTCTGAGGCGAGAAGGCGCGGAACCGTCGCGGGCCGATGAAGCGCTCACGCAGACCCTCAAGTCCGCGCTGTCGCTGGTGGACGTGCGGGGTGCTGGACCACCTGATCGCTGACGACCACGTCATCTACTCGATGGCCGAGCATGAGCTGATGTAGGCAAGAGGACTTCGGCCTTCTTTTGTTTTCCCAATCGCATGCGCGCTGCGCGTGTGCCTCTGGCTGGCGACCGACGCCAGCCGTCCCTCGGAGTCAACTCTCCGGTGGCGGTGCCCGCCACCTGCGCGCCGCTGCGTGCGGCTTGCCTGGCCTCTGCGGGCGCTCCTTCCGTCAAGGGCCGCTGCGGCGCCCGTGTCCTCGGCTTCGCCTGCGGGCCGCGCCAGCGCCTTCGCTGTTCTCCCTTGACGGCGCACCCGCGCCGGCCCCAGCTGGCCTCTATGGCCGCGAAAGGGCTTCGCGGCCCCTGCGGAGCCCAACACCCAAGGAGAGCGCCTATGCACAGACCCCCACCCTGAATCCAGTTCCGGTTTTCGTTTCTTTCCAGTTTTGTTTTCCAACGTCCCGACATGGGACAGGAGTTCGATCATGAATATTGTTGATACGCCAGACGATTCCACCCTTGAAGCGGCCGTGCCTGCGCAGAGCATGGTGCTGGTGCCGCTTTCGCGGCTGCGCGCGCGGCCGTCCAAGCGCAACGTGCGCCGTAAGGCGCGCACGTCGATTGCTGCCTTGGCGGCAAGCATCCGGCGTCTGGGCCTCCTGCAGAACCTCACCGTGATTCCTTTCGGCGACGACGGGGACTTCGAGGTCGTCGCCGGCGGGCGACGCCTCGCGGCCCTGAAGCTGCTCGCGATGAAGCGGCGCATTCCGGAGGATTGGCCGGTGCCTTGCCTGCGGGTGGCCGACACGCTGGCGCGCACGGCGAGCCTCACCGAGAACGTGCAGAGGGAGGCGATGGGGCCTGTCGAAGAACTGCTCGCATGGAAAGCCCTCGTGGCCGAAGGCCGTTCGGTGGAGGCCATCGCGGCGGACTTCGGCGTGACGCCGCTGGTGGTCAAGCGCCGGCTCAAGCTCGCCAACGTCTCGCCGCGCCTGCTGGCGGACTATCGGGCCGGCACCGCGACCCTCGAACAATTGATGGCGCTGGCCATCACCGACGACCACGCGGCGCAGGAGGCTGCGTTCTACGACAGCCCGGCGTGGCAGCGCAGCCCCGAGGCGCTGCGCGAGCACCTGACCCATGACGAGATCGATGCGAGCCGCGATGCGCTGGCGCGCTTCGTCGGGCTGGAGGCGTACGAGGCCGCAGGGGGCGGCGTGCGGCGCGACCTGTTTTCGGACGAACGGCAAGGCGGCTATCTCACCGATGCCGGACTGCTGGACACGCTCGCGCGCCACAAGCTCGCCGCTGTCGCCGAACAGGTCCAGCTGGAAGGCTGGGGGTGGGTGGAGGTCGCGCCGCGCGCCACGGCGGCCGAACTCCATGTGTTCCAGCGGGTGCGGCGCACGCGCCGCGATCCGAACAGGACCGAGGCCAAGCGCATCGCCAGGCTCGAAGGGAAGCAGAGCGCGTTGCAGGACCGGCTCGACGACGAGGATGCGGACCTGAGCGAGGATGGCGAGCGTGCGCTGCAGGAAGAACTGGATCGGCTCGGCGACGAGCTGAAAGCCATCGAGCAGACCCTGACGGTCTATCCACCCGGCGCGATGGCAATGGCCGGTGCCGTGGTGTCGGTGGATCACATGGGCGGCGTGGTGGTGCACCGTGGGCTGCTGCGCGAAGAACAGGCCAAGGCGCTGCGGGCGCAAGAGCGGCAGGAGGCCGGTGGGGCAGGCGAGGAGCGCAATGCGCACGAAGGCGATGCCGATGAACCGGCCAAGCCCGGCATCTCGGAGAAGCTGGCAAAGCGGTTGAGCGCCCACCGCACGGCCGCCTTGCAGGCCGAGGTCGCCCGGCATCCGCAGGTGGCGCTGGTGGCGGTGGTGCATCGGCTCGCGCTGCGCGTGGTCTTGGACAGCTACGGTTCCGGCGGGTCGCCCATCGACATCATCGCCACCCCGCCGGATGGGCTCGCGCTGCATGCACCCGATATCGGGGATTCGCCTGCGGCGATGGGCATGGGCAAGGTCCGCGAGGC
Source organism: Variovorax paradoxus (assembly GCF_009498455.1). Lineage (NCBI taxonomy): Bacteria > Pseudomonadati > Pseudomonadota > Betaproteobacteria > Burkholderiales > Comamonadaceae > Variovorax > Variovorax paradoxus. The sequence continues at coordinate 4,061,706 of NZ_CP045644.1, forward strand.
ATGGGCGGCGCGCCTGCCGAAAGAGCCCAAGGCGCTCTTTGCCGAACTGCTGGCGCTGCCACAGAGCGAGTTGCTGTCGCTGCTGGCGGTGTGCGTGGCCTCCACGGTCAGCGTGCTGGCTTCCCGCGAGGATGAGGCGCCCGCTGCCGAACTGGCCAAGGCCGTGCGGCTCGACATGCACGACTGGTGGACGCCGACCGCCGAAGGCTATTTCTCGCATGTGTCCAAGGCGAAGGCGCTGGAGGCGGTGTTGGCCTTTGCACCCGATCACGTGACCCGGCTGTCCAAGCTCAAGAAGCCCGAGGTGGCGAGAGAGGCCGAAAGGCTCGCAGCCGGGACGGGGTGGCTGCCGGTGATGTTCAGGGGCGAGGCAGAACCGGATCCTGAGACGCCGACATCGTCGGGAATCGAAGCGATGCCGGCAGCAAATGAAGCCGCTGCCGAAGCCGAAGACCGCGAGGAACTGGCGGCCGTCGCCTAGGCTTGAGGCCCCGGTCGGAAGGCCGGGGCCTTGGATGTGCGAGAAAAACGCGCGCGGCAAGTGTGCCGCGCGCGTTTTCGATTGCGATGAGGATGGGGACGATGGACGCGCTGTGGCGGCGTTGAGTGTCCCAAGCCATCGGCATTCCTTGCGCCGTGGTGCGCCCCGGCATGCCCCGTTAGGTTTGCCGCGCCAGCACGTCGCGTGAGCATCGTGAGGGTTCCGATCCAGAAGCGTACGCATCGCTCGCGGATTCCGAGAGCTCGACGATTCCATCCCTCACATCCCATGAATCAACAAGGCGTCAGCGAAATCTGCTTTGAAGAAACCTATGCGGTGTCGCATGACCAGACGGCACGGTCTTTGTTCGCGAGGCTGCCGCATGGCCGCGAACACGCGCAGCAGTTGATCGAATGTCTGGCGACCGGGTACCTGGTCGCGGTTGTCGAGTCCGTCTGCATTCGCGAAATGCAGAGGCATGTCGACTCGACGGTCGAGGTGGTCGTGGGCCGCACCGTGCGCATCGAACATCGCGGTCCTGTTCCACCGTCGACACGCCTGCGCTTGCGGGGATGGGTCGAGGGGCTGGGCGAGCGCAGTGCGACGTTCCGCGTCCAAGCACATGACGACCACGAACTCGTGTTCGAAGGGACGGTCACGCTGGTGGCGGCCCATCGGGCAAGCATCGAGTCGCGCATTGCCGCGAAGGTCGATGCGCTCGAGACGGCCCGTGGCGGGCAGCGGATCTGAAAGCCGGGAACGACGGGTCGTCCAGCGTCACGATAGGCCGTCGCCGTGAATTCATGACTTCCTTCCATGCAGCCGATACCGATCATGTCTTCTGCTTCGATGCTGAGGAGCGTTCCGGTGGCGCTTTCTTGGCCAGCCGGCGTGGACCTGGACCGCGTCCGGGCCCATGCCGGAAGCCATTGCTGCGGGCCAGTGCCTGGGCCATGCGTCCTTTCGGGATCAGGTTCACGCCCACGGCCTTGGATGTGTCGTGAATCCTGGCGCGGGCACGGCGACGCTTCTCTTCGTTGCGCTTCGCCTCGGGCTTCCTCGCCGCAACCGTCCGACCCGACAAATTTCCCCGACCTGCGGTCTTCCTCGCGAGGCAAATTTCTCGGGCCTTCCGGTCCTCCACTCGCGTTGCGGCCTTCGGTGCGACGCGCCCGGACCCGCGCCGTCCGGATCACGCCAAGGCCGCGATGGGCGCGGACCTGGGCAACTTCGAAAGGACTTCATCATGGCCAACATCGGCTCCTTCACCGCACAGAACAACGGCTTCACCGGCACGGTTCGCACCCTGACGCTCAACGTCAAGGTCAAGATCGCGCCCAGCGACAAGGAAAGCGAGAACGCCCCGGACTACCGCATCGTGGCAGGCACCGGCTACGAGATCGGCGCGGCTTGGAAGAAGGTCAGCAAGGCGGACCGGCCTTATCTGTCGGTGACGCTGGATGACCCGTCGTTCCCGGCGACCATCTATGCCCGCCTGGTCGAAGGCGACGACGGCGCGCACAACCTGATCTGGTCGCGCAGCAAGGGCGACTGATCGTCGCCCGGTGCCCCACCGGCAGGCGGGGCGCTTCACTTCTGAGCTCCATCAACGGCCCGCGATCCGTCGCGGGTCGTTTCACTGCTGCGAGCCCGCACTGAATTCAGTGAGTACGGAATGGCGCCAATCCATGTTTCCTGATTCCCTCATCTGCGGATCGTCGTCATACCGACTTTGCGGTTCTACGGATGTGCGGGGAGCAGTGGATGTGCGCTGGCGGTTCTGCGGACTCGTGGCATTGTGCAAAGACGCATCACAGGTTTTACGAGTCGGCGTGCATACGGTTCGGCGGCGAAGGCATTCGTGCGTCTCCCGGCGGTGCCGGGCCGGGCTGTCGTGCTGCGCATCGAGCCGCCGGCGGCGTCTCGCCCCTTCGGGCTTCCATCCCTGACGCCTGCGGCCTTCACTGCGCTCCCGGCCTGCGCGCTTCGCTTGCCACGAGGCAGGGGAGGGCTGGCTTTGCTGTTCCCTTCATCGTTGCACGGCGTTCTCCCCGTCAAGGTCTGCGCGCACGTCGTGCGCTTGCGGCCGGCGGCCGTCTCTCGAACCCTGACGGCTGCGCTGCGCCGTCCGGCTTCCGGTCTCGGGCAATTCCGCCCGGAATCCTTCCAAGGAGAAAGACCATGACGAAGCTCATCACCGACGAACAACGCGCGCTGCTGCTGGCCAACGGCCGGGAATCGATCGAGAACTCTCACTTCGATCCGCTGCCTGTCGTCAAGCTGTTCACGCCCAACGCGGGCGCGACGTGGCTGTTGACCGAACTCGATGCCGAAGACGTCGCGTTTGGACTCTGCGACCTCGGGCAAGGCTTTCCGGAACTGGGCTATGTGAGCCTGACGGAACTGGAGAGCTTGCGCGGACGATGGGGTCTGCCGATCGAGCGCGATCTGCACTTCGTTGCTGACAAGCGGCTGAGCGGCTATGCGCGTGAAGCGCGGCTGGCAGGGCGCATCGTGGCGTAGCGTCGAAGGCATCAGCCGCCGATGGCCGGCTGATGCCATTCCTTCGGCAACCTTGCTTCTGTTTCGAGCATCAATTCGCCGGCGCTGCGGCCCAGTGCCCGGGCGATCCTGAGCACCAGAACCAGCGTGGGCATGTGCTCGCCGCGCTCGATCTTGCCCATGTGAGAGCGCTCGATGCCGGCGAGGTGCGCCAGCATTTCCTGGGCGATGCCGTCCTCGGTTCTCAGTGCGCGCACCACCGCACCGAACGCCAGCGCCGGCGCGACCTCAAAGGTCGTCGCGCCGGTAGGGCGTCCTCGCTGAATGGCTCGCTTCTGCATGGACAGAAGCGTCTCGTTTCAGCACAATTTAAACCACGTTATCTTTAACTCATGTCGTTGTTTTCAGAATCTGGCCGCGCGTAGAAATCCTTCTGCACCTGTCTTTGTGGCATTAGCATTCCGTCATCTTTCGAGGGCCCATGACCTTTCTTACCGAGCAGCAGCGCGCCGAGATGCTGGCCAACGGCGTAGCGAGCGCGCTTGGCCAAGCCGTCGACCCCTATCCCGTTGTCAAGCTGTATACGCTGGACGCTCCCGCCTGCTGGTTGCTCACCGAGCTCGATGCCGATGGCGATCGCGCCTACGGGCTAGCCGATGCCGGCACCGGCTTCCCCGAACTTGGGCACGTGAGCCTGTCGGCGCTCGAGCGTGTGCGCGGTCCCCAGGGATTGCGCATCGTCGCCGATCCGCATTTCAGGGCACGCCAGCCGTTGTCCGGCTATGTGGCCGACGCGCAGCGCGACGGGTCGATCAACGATTGAACTTCCTTGGCGGGTGGGGCGCACGGAATCGTCGCTGCTCGCGCGACAGCGCATCGCCGCAAAAGCCAGCCGCGCCGGTCGTGCCTGTGGCAGCCTTCGCGCAAGCAAGAAAAGTGAGTTCTGCCATGACCGACCGCAAGGCCGAAGGCCTGCCGACCGCGCCTTGGCGCGCGTCGGCGGCCTACCTCTACACGCTCGATCTCGACAGCCCCGCGCTCGCGTGGGAGTACCTGCGCCGCCATCCGCAGTACCAGGCGGACTGGGCACGGCGCGCCGCATCGCTCGACCGATGGGGGTTGCGACAGCGCCGAAGACCCCCGTCTCGATGCGCGCGAAGCGCAGCCGTTCTGGATCACGGCGGCTGACGAGCTGCTGCACGTGCGTGCTTCGCGCGCGCACGGCGCTTCGACCCGGCCGACCTTCGACCTCTGGCGCGTGCCTGGCCGCAAGCGCCTGGCGCTCGGCGGCGCAGGCTTGACGCTGCTGACCGACGTATCCGCGCAGCGCGTTCGTATGTCATTTGCCGACGATCTCTCCGACGGCGCGGCCTACGCCTGCACCGTCCCGCTCGGTCCTGGCCTGCGCGGCCAATTGGATGCCTTCAATGCGCAGGCACAGCTTCTTCAGGGGCGTGCGCTCGCGGAGGAATCCACGCGGTCTGTCACCCGGGCCGCGCTGCTGCATCTTCGCGCCTTGCAGGCGCTCGATGGCGCGCAGGCCGGTGCGTCGCACCGCGAGATTGCCCAGATCCTGTTCGGGTTCGAAGCCGCGGCTCGCTGGCACGCCGATGGCGAACTGCGCGCCGCAGCCCGGCACCTGCTGCGGCGCGCCGAGGCGTACATGAGCGGTGGCTATCTGAGCCTCGCGGGCATACAGCGCAGTGCAGCCGATGTCCCCGGAGACGAACCGATGCGCTGAATATCTCCCTGCGCAAAAAGGTCCCTGCTCCCGAGACTGCCTCCACTGGGCTGCGAATGGTTCGCGGCCCCGCGACAACGATGGAGGCCCTCATGGCAAGTGCCAGTTCCCCGTTTTCCGCCCGCGCTGCGACGGCTGCGCTGCGGCCCCTTGCGGTGCCCGCCGCGCCGGCCAACCCCGAGTTCCTAACCACCGAGGAGGCCGGCGCCTTCTTGCGCCTGTCGCCGCGCACGCTGGAGAAGCACCGCGTGCTGGGCGGTGGGCCTCGCTTTCGGAAGTTCGGTGCGCGCGTGGTCTACGCGGTCGAGGATCTGCGGGCCTGGGCGAACAGCCGGGCCTACGAGATGACGTCCGACCCCGGCTACGTGCAGCGTGGCTCCGTCCGCTGACCGGCACGCAGGGCAGGGGGCATCACCCATGTCGAAGCGTCCGAGCGAACGCGAACAGCTGTCGCTGTTCCGCGCGCTGCCGCGCGCTGACATGGCGCTGCGCGATGCGCTGGACCTGATGGCCTACCCGTTCTTCTCGCTGGCCAAGTCGCCGCGCGCGGTGCCGATCCGCTTCGAGGCCGGCGGTGTCTCGCTCACGGTCGAGGGCGTGCCGGAGCACGGGATCGCCACGATCTGGGATGCCGACGTGCTGATCTGGGCCGCGAGCCAGATCGTCCAGGCCAGGAAGGAAGGGATTGCGCCCTCGCGCTTGATGGTGGCGACGCCCTACGAGATCCTGCGCTTCGCGCAGCGCGGCACCGGTCGCAGCGACTACCTGGCGCTGCGGGCCGCGCTCGACCGCCTGCAGTCCACCACCGTCGCTACCACATTGCGCCAGCGCGAACGAGCGAACGGCGCCATGCGCGTGCACCGCTTCTCCTGGATCAACGAGTGGAAGGAATACATCCGGTCCGACGGACGCGCCGACGGCATCGAGCTGATCCTGGCCGACTGGTTCTTCTCGGGCGTGATGGACGAGGCCCTGGTGCTCACGCTCGATCCCACGTACTTCCGGCTTTCCGGCGGCATTGAGCGCTGGCTGTACCGGCTGGTGCGCAAGCACGGCGGACGCCAGCCCGGCGGCTGGCGCTTCGCAATGCGCCACCTGCACCTGAAGTCGGGAAGCCTGCAGCGCCATTCCGACTTCGCGCTGCAGGTGCGCCATCTGGTCCGGCGCCAGGCGCTGCCGGGCTACCGGCTGTCGATCGAGCGCAGTGGCGGCATGGAGTGGTTGGCTTTCCGACCGATGCCGGGCGAACCGTTTCAAAGCGACTTATCCACAGTTTCTGTTGAAGAACCTGTGGATGACGTGGGGACGGACTCGGTGGATCGCCCGCACGACCCTCGGTGGATCACCCGCAGAAACATCGGTGGATCGCCCGCACCGATCGGGCCGGAGGCCGCGCCCGGCAACGGTTTCGGGCCTCCCTAAACATCTAAAGGGATACATAAATGGAAGTCACGCGCGCGCGAGCCGAAGCTGCTCAAACAACGGGCAGTGCTTCGACCGAGGCAACCCAAGCGGACCAAACAGCCGAGAACCGCTCGCTGGGACGTGGGCCTCGGCCGGGCAAGGTCATCGCGCTGTTGAACCAGAAGGGCGGCGCAGGCAAGACAACGCTCGCTACGCATCTGGCCGGCGAGCTGGCGATGCAGGGAAGCCGCGTCACGCTGCTCGATGCCGATCCGCAAGGGTCGGCCTTGGACTGGGCGCAGCGGCGGCTCCAGAACGGTCAGCAGCGGCTGTACGGTGTCTTCGGGCTCGCGAGGGACTCGCTGCACCAGGAGGCGCCGCAGATCGCCTCGCAAGCCGACTACGTGGTCATCGATGGCCCGCCGCGGGTCGCGGCCCTCGCGCGCTCCGCATTGCTGGCCGCCGACCTGGTGCTGATCCCTGTGCAGCCCAGCGCCTACGACGTGTGGGCCAGCCACGAGATGGTGCAGCTCGTCATCGAAGCGAGGGTGTTTCGGCCGCAACTGCGCGCCGCTTTCGTGATCAACCGGCGTGTGGTCGGCACGGTGATCGGCCGCGAGGCGCGCGCGGCGCTGGCCGATCAGCCGTTCGCCGCGCTGCGGACTGAAATCTCGCAGCGCATCGTGTTCGCCGACAGCGTTGCTGCAGGGCGGCTCGCCTGCGAAGCAGCGCCCACATGCGCCGCGGCGCGCGAGATCGCTGCGCTGGCGCAGGCCGTGCGGGAGATGCTGCGATGACGTCGCGAGCGACATCCGCATCGCCGAAGCGCGCGCCGATCGGCCGCAGGCCCGCTGCCGATCCGGCGTCTGCCTGGGTGCGGCGGGCCGACGAACCGGCGGCCGCGGACAAGGCGTCGATTTACACTGCGCGCCTGACCATCGACGTGACGCCGGCGCTGCGTGGACACATCAAGGTGGTCGCGTTCAAACGCGGCGTGACCGCGGCCGAGATGCTGCGCGAGCTGCTGGAGCGAGAGTACGGCGGAGGTGAACCGTGATGCAGCTGCAGCCGCTTTCTACGCGGCCGTCGCCCGCAGCCGTCGCATCTCCGGGGACCTTGAGCGGGCCCACCTCCATGCGGGTGTCACTGGCCTTCGTCGAGCATCGCGTGAACGTCTGGCTGCGCTTCGGTCGGCCGGCGCGCGAGACCATCCTCGATCGCTGGCGGCGCGTTGCGATCTTCGAGCCGGACGCGGTCTGCTGCCGTGTCAAGTGGATCGGCAACGACTATGGCACGGCACTGTGGCAGCTGATGGTGCTGCAGGCGCCCACGCCGTTCGACGGCGCGCAGCGCGTTGCCGGTGTACAGCCGGGCGCGCGCATTCTGCTGCGCGCTGACGGCGAGATCCAGGTCAAGGCCGTGCTCGCGGCGATGGACGCCATCGAGGGCTTGGGCATCGACCCGTGCGCGGTAGCCGTCACATACTGGCGCACAGTCGGCAATCGGCTGGCTGCGCGCCAGCCGCTGCCGGCCTACACCGCTGAGCGGCATGCGGCGCATCTGGCGCGCCGGGCGCTGCGATGACACCGCGCCTGCTCTTCGTCTGTATGGGCGTCGGCTTGGCTGCGCTGTGCGCGCCGGCCGTCATGCCGGTGGCGACACGCGATCGCGTGCTCGTGGTCTACAACCCGAGCGACAGCTTGCCGCGCGGCTGGTACCGCATCGGCGGCCTGGGTAGCGCAGCCCCGCTGCACGTCGGAAGCATCGTGCTGGCACGGCTTCCGGCTGACGTGGCCGCCTTTGCGGCACGGCGCGGCTACCTGCCGAGCGGCGTGCCGATCCTCAAGCGCATCGGCGCGCTTGCGCCGCAATCGGTGTGTGTTCGCGAGCAGTTCGTGCGCATCGACGGCTCCGTGGTGGCGATCGCGAGAACGCATGACGGCGCGCATCGCTTGCTGCAAGCCTGGTCGCAATGCCGCCCCCTTGCGGTGGGCGAACTGTTCCTGCTCGGCGACACGAACCCGGCGTCGTTCGACAGCCGGTATTTCGGGCCCGTCTCTGCGTCAGCCGTGGTTGGGGTCGCGCGGCCCTTATGGACATGGAGTGCGCCATGAACTTCACCGTGTCCAGCGAACGAGCATGCCGTCGAACTGCAGCCGGACGTGTGTCCGCGCTGCTTTCCGTCGTGCAAAGGGCCCGCCGCCAGCGTGCAGCGCGAGCTGCACCGCCGCTGCCCCTCGGGCAGTGTTGCGCACCTCGTGCGCGGCTGGCGGCAGTTCGGAGCCGGGAGCGGATGCGGGAGGCGAAGACGGAGGGCCAGATAAAAGGGGTGGCACGCCGCCACCCGCAAGGTCAGTCTGCACGTGGGTTGGGCGCGGCACGGCACCTGTCGGTGCCGGTGCCGTGCCAGTGCGCAATGCCGCATCGTTGTGACATTGCGCGCGTGCCGCTTCCGATCCATTGCTCCCCATTGCGCCGGAGTGCTCACCATGGCGACTCGTAAGGAAATGGAGGGCGACCGCTTCCGCGTTCGGCCCGCGGCCCCGAAGTCCCGCGCAGGGCCGCGTCCGGAGCGCTTTGTGTCCCAGGTTCTCAAGGAAGTCTCAAAGGCCTGCGCCAAAGCGTCGGGCAAGCTGGCAGGACGCCCTGCATCGACCTTTGGCCGGGGCCGCGTCGCGGCCGGCATGGCCGGCGGTCGCCTCGGCGCGCATGCTCGGCGCGTGGTCATCAAGGCCCGCTTCGTGGTGCTCCGGAAAGCCGGCGCGAACTCGGTCTCCACGCACCTGCGCTACATCGAGCGCGATGGGGTGACACGCGACGGGCAGCGCGGGCAGGCTTATGGTCCCGAGACCGATGCCGCCGACCTCAAGGCCTTCGAGGAGCGGGGCAGGGGAGATCGCCACCAGTTCCGCTTCATCGTCTCGGCCGAGGACGCGGTCGACCTGGACGATCTGCGCGGCTTCACGCGGCAACTCATGCAGCGCATGGCGGTGGATCTGGAAACGCCGCTGGACTGGGTGGCCGTCGATCACTGGGACACCGACAACCCGCACACCCACGTCGTCTTGAACGGCCGGACCGCGGGCAAGGAAGACCTCATCATCGCGCCGGACTACATCGCCCGGGGCATGCGCATGCGCGCCAGCGAGATTGCTACCGAATGGTTGGGGCCGCGCACCGAGATCGAGATCCGGCAAAGCCTCCAGCGCGAAGTCGAGCAGCAGCGACTCACCGGCCTGGACCGGGCCTTGATGCGCCAAGCCGTAGCCGATACCGTTGACCTGACTGGTCGGCCTGAGAACCGGCACCGCCAGAACCTGCTGCGGGCGCGTCTGCAGCGGCTCGAAGCCATGGCGATGGCCGAGCGAGTCGATGTCAACCGGTGGCGGCTGGCGCCGGACATGGTGCGGACCTTGACCGCGATGGGCGAGCGCGAGGAGGCGCTGGACACCATGCGCCGGGCACTCAAGGGCCAGCAGCGTGAATGCGTGCTGGAGGACGCGTCGACCACCCCCGTCATCGGCCGCATCGCGGGTAAGGGACTGACCGACGAACTGCACGACCGAGGCTATCTGGTGGTCGATGGCATTGATGGCCGGGCGCACTATCTGAAACTACCGCCCGGTGCCGATCTCTTGGCGTTTCCGGTGGACGGCATTGTGGAGGCGAAGACGCCGGGAGGGGAGCGGGCGGTCGACCGCACTATCGCGGCAATCTCCCAGGACGGCATCTACAAGACCGCCAATCACCTAGATCGACTGCGGCAGGCGGCATACCGCGATCCGCTGGCCACTATCGATGTTCATGTGCGACGGCTCGAAGCGTTGCGTCGCTCTGGCATTGTGGTGCGCGTGGCCGATGGTGTCTGGCGAGTACCGTCTGACTTAGCGCAGAAGGGCCAGCAGCACGATACGCAGAAAGTCACGGCTCCGGTCATTGAACTGCGCTCGCACTTGCCGATCAACCAACAGGTGCGAGCCATCGGCGCGACCTGGCTGGACCGGCAATTGATTGGAAATGGCGATGGACTAGCGGCGCACGGTTTTGGCGCCCGGGTGCGCGATGCAATGCGCGGCCGACAGGAATTCCTAGTCGAACAGAGGTTAGCTGAGCGACGCGGCCCGCATGTAGTTCTTTCGCGCAATCTGCTGCACACCTTGAGGGAACGCGAGTTGGTGGCCGTCGGAAAGGCTCTGCAAGATCGGACAGGCCAGACCTATCGGCCTCTTGGGGAGAATGGAAGAGCGAGTGGCATCTACCGTTGTTCTATTCAACTCGTGAGCGGGCGCTTTGCGGTGCTTGACGATGGCATGGGGTTCACCTTAGTGGCGTGGCGACCTGCAGTGGAAGTTCGGCTGGGGCAACACGTCTCTGCTGTGGCCCAGGGAAAGTCAGTCACATGGCATTTCGATCGTCGGCGAGACATGGCAATTTGACACCCACGTAGGTGAATCACAAGTACGGCGACGAGCGCGGCGTCCGGCTGGAAGACACGCATCGAAAAATGCTCCATCTTTCGATAGAGCCGACGGCTGTAAACATGCTCAATGCGGTGGTCGGCCCATAGCACCTGCAGGCGCAGTGGGCCATGCCCAGAAATGCTCGACTGCCCTTCGTAGCCGAGTGCACGCCTCGCCCTTCTTCAATACGAATCTCTTCCGCACGCGCCACCAGCTCCCAGCGGCGACGTTCGGACAGCGCCAGATTGCGGAACGCCTCCGGCGTCCCGCCTACCGGTTCGGTGCTCGGCGCCCATCTCCAGCATGCGCCGTCGGACCTGTGCACTGCGAAAGATGCTGGCCGATCACGATCCTAGCCGCCACCGGCGCTTGCGGCCATAACGAACAGGCTGCCTTTGACCAGCGTTCGGAGCCGCGAGACCCGTCACCGGCATCGTCAAGCGGATCTGGGTCTTGAACCGCACCGCGATTGCGACCTATGCCCGTGTCAATGCGCAGCCCATTTAATCGATGAGATGTCGACCCCTTCCTTGTACATATCCCACAGCGGACTCAGCAGGCGAAGCCTCGCCACAGTTTCCGTGACTTGCCGGACCACCGCATCGATCTCCGCCTCTGTCGTGAACCGCCCAAGCGTGAACCGAATGGAACTGTGGGCAAGCTCGTCGCTGCGACCCAGAGCGCGAAGCACGAAGGACGGCTCCAGGGACGCTGAGGTGCAGGCGGAACCCGATGACACCGCAATGTCCTTCATTCCCATAATGAGCGACTCCCCCTCGACGTAGTTGAAGCTCATGTTGAGGTTGTGCGGTACCCGGTGCTCGAGACTGCCGTTGACATACACCTCCTCCATCTGGGCCAAGCCTGCACTGAGCCGGTCTCGCAACTGTCCCACACGCGCGGACTCTGCCTCCATTTCGATCTTCGCCAGGCGAAACGCCTCGCCCATACCGACGATCTGGTGAGTCGGCAGGGTGCCGGAGCGCATCCCGCGCTCATGACCTCCACCATGGATCTGCGCCTCTATGCGAGTCCGCGGCTTGCGACGCACGTACAGCGCCCCGATGCCCTTAGGACCGTAGACCTTGTGCGCGGTCACGGTCAACAGGTCGGCGTTGAATGTGCTGAGGTTGATCGGAATCTTGCCCGCCCCTTGTACCGCGTCGCAGTGGTAGACGATGCCGCGATCGCGGCATAACTGGGCGATCTCCTCAACCGGATTGATCACGCCGATCTCGTTATTGACCATCATGATCGACACGAGAATCGTGTCGCCGCGCAGGGCCTCTCGCACCGAATCTATGCAAACGCGTCCGTCGCTCTCAACGTCGAGGTACGTGACCGTGAACCCTTCACGCTCCAATTCTCTGCACGTGTCCAGAACAGCCTTGTGCTCCGTCTTTTGCGTGACGATGTGCTTGCCCTTGCCGCTGTAAAAGTGGGCAGCACCCTTGATGGCGAGGTTGTTGCCCTCGGTAGCGCCAGAGGTCCAAACAATCTCCCGCGGATCCGCTCCTAAGAGACTCGCAACGTGGCCGCGCGCCGCCTCCACAGCACTTTCTGCCTCCCACCCGTAGGCATGACTGCGCGAGGCAGGATTCCCGAAATGCTCACCAAGGTAAGGAAGGAGCGCGGCGACCACTCGCGGGTCGGTTGGGGTCGTCGCCATGTAGTCCATGTAGATCGGTCGAGAGAGGGGAGAAAGCAAAGTCATATGAGTGAGTCCAGGTTGCGAGTGTGTCTGAATGTGAGTGCACCAGAAAGGCAAGCTCTGCGCCAATAAAGTGCCTCTTGTATTCCTTAACTACCCTAGTTGACAGATGTATATGGCGAATATAGCATTGCCTCGCAATCACAAGGAGCACACCATGGTTATCGATCGCAGAGGGTTCTTGGCCGGCGCTGCAGGCGCAGGTTTGGCGGCTACTTTTCAGCCTGCGTGGGCGCAAACAAAGGAGGCGGTGCGAATCGGTGTGCCGACAGGCATCACGGGCAATTGGTCGGCTCTTGGATCGCAGATCCAGCGCACGTGCCGACTGTTCGCGAAGACGGTGAACGCCAAGGGCGGCATCGATGGTCGTCAGGTCGAGTTTTTTTTCGAAGATACGCAGGGCGACCCCGCTGCATGCGTACGCAAGACCTCTGAGCTGATCGAAGGCCGCGGTGTCAAGTTGATCACAGGCGTCATCTCCAGCGGCGAGTCCCTGGCCATCATGCCGCGCCTTGCAGATTGGAACGCCCTGTACTTGGCAGGCATCAGTGGTGTTGGATCGCTGACGGCGCAACACTTCGTCCCCAACGCGTTCCGCACCTGCACATCCGGTCCCATGCGTGCCCGCGCGATCGCACAGTGGTTTGCTAAGTCGCCCAAAACCAAGTTTTTCACCATTGCCCAAGATTACGCCTGGGGTAAGAACAGTCTTTCGACGTTCGAGCAGCTCATCGGCGGCATGGGAAAGCAAACGGTAGGAAACGTCCTGACACCTCTGGGAACCAAGGACTACTCCAGCTACATCGCGCGTATTCGCCAGGCCAAGCCGGAAGTGCTTTATGTCGCCATGAGTGGTGACGACGCCACCGCCTTCCTCAAGCAGGCTGGCCAGTACCGACTGGGCGAGCAGATGCAAATGGTCACCGAGGTTTTGGATCTTCTGAATACGCGCCCGCTGGGCGATGCCGCCATCGGGTTGCATGGTGTCAGCCAGTACAACTACGCGTACGATGCCCCAGCCAACAAGGAGTTCGTGCGCATCTTCCGAGCCGAGTACAGCGAGGTTCCAGACACGTGGGACGGCGAGGCTTGGCAGGGCCTGAGCCTCTTGGCAGAAGGGGTGCGGCGCGCCAAGTCTGTCGACGCGATGGCAGTCAGGAAGGCGCTGGTCGACCTCGAGATCGAGTCGGTCAAAGGAAAGGTGAAGTTGCGCGGCTGCGACCAGCAAGGCGAGCAGAGCGTCTTCATTGCGCGTCTGGAGAAGAGCGCCGATGCGAGCTACCCGCTCCCCAAGATCATCGAAACGTTCGGCTCGGATGCGGTCATTCCAGCATGCCGCAAGGACACGTTCTGAGGCGAGCGTTTGCCGCCAAGCCGGTCGCTAGAACCTCAAACCTTACGAAAGACGCACTATGAGTGTCTTGCAACTTTGGCTCAACCTCGGGCTGAACACGCTATCCCTCGCATCGCTCCTCGCGATGCTCACGGTGGGATTGACTCTGATCTTCGGCATCATGCGCATCATGAACTTTGCCCATGGGGCGATGTACATGTTTGGCGCTTACGTCGGTATTTCGGCGGCCCAATGGGCCGGCAACTTCTGGGCCGGACTTCTGTTCGCGGCGCTGAGCGCTGCGGCCGTTGGGGCCATTTTTGAATCGGGGCTTCTGCGCCACCTTTATAAGCGCGACGCAAGCAGCTTCCTTCTGATCACGTTCGGGCTGAGCCTGGTGCTCACCGAATCCACGCGCCTTGGGTGGGGATCAAACAGCCGCGACGTCCAACTTCCCGAAGCGCTCGCTGGGGTGGTGTTGGTCATGGATGAGCCGTTCCCCCTCTACCGCGTTTTCCTGATTGGTTTCGGATTGACCGCTTTGGGCATCCTCACCATCGTCATCCTGAAGTCTCGCCTGGGTCTGCTCATCCGATCGATCTCGCAGAACGCAGAAATGACTCAGGCACTAGGTGTCAATGTCGGGACCATCCGCACATTGACCTTCGCCGTGGGTTGCGGTTTTGCTGGATTGGGTGGTTTCCTTGCCGTCCCGCTCATCACGGGTTACATCGGAATGGGCAGCTCGGCCATCATCGAATCGTTCGTCATCGTGATGATCGGGGGCATGGGCAGCTTTCTTGGATCCGCTGTCGGCAGTCTGCTGGTGGCTACAACGCAGTCGTTTGGCAATTTCTACTTTCCCGACCTCTCGCTAGTGGTGACCTACCTCCTAATGATTGGCGTTCTGCTTTATCGCCCGGGTGGCTTGTTTGGAGAAGAAGAGTGATGAAGTACGCCGTTCCTATCGTCGCCATGCTGGCGGCGGCCCCGTTCGCTCTCCAGAGCTACCAAGTCACGCTATTGACGGAAATACTGATCTTCGCGTTGTTCGCGATGAGCCTGGACGTACAAATGGGCTACGCACGCCTGTTCTCCTTCGGCCACGTTCTGCCGTACGGTGTCGGTGCGTACGCATGCGCGTTTGCGCTGCTGGCCGGCTGGCCGTTGCCCATCGCGATTGCCGCCGCCGTGCTTGTTGCAACGCTCCTTTCCATCCCGATCGGATGGTTAAGCACACGGGCTAGTGGCGTTGCTTTCGCGATGCTGACGTTGGCCTTTGCGCAACTCGGCTATGCGATCGTTTTCAAGTGGAACACGCTTACCGGCGGTTCGGATGGCCTGACCGGCTTTGCGCGCAATGCGGGCCCGTTCGGGTTCGACGGATTCGTGTCCCGCGATGGCTTCTTCTGGCTTGTTCTGATCGTCGTGTTCGCGATGTACTGGCTGGCCCGAGGCTTCATGAACTCCGCGATGGGTAGAGCCATCGTCGGCGTTCGTGAAAACGAGCGACGTGCCAGCGCCATTGGATATGTACCGCGGACCTTGCGCATCGTCGCATTCGTCCTGTCCGGGGCGCTCGCGGGCATGGCGGGGGCGCTTCATGCGGGGTTCCTGCTGTTCGTCTCTCCAGAGATCTTGCATTGGACGCTGTCGGGACACGTCATCATCGCAGTCGTCCTTGGCGGAACGGGCACCTTGATCGGCCCGATGATCGGCGCCGCCCTGATTGTTCTTGCTCACCACCAGCTGAGCGCAGTCACCGACAGTTGGCCATTGGTAATGGGGTTGCTGTTCATCATCGTTGTCATTGCCGCGCCCAAGGGCCTGTGGGGCATCAAGGCTTCGCTTGCCGCCAAGATTTCCCAACGCCGCGCGCCCCCCGCTGGAGAGAAACATGCCGCTTCTTGAATGTTCTGGTCTTACCAAGCGCTGGGGAGCGGTCACGACGGTCGATGATGTGAGCCTCACCGTAGATGCAGGCGAGGTGGTCGCGCTCATTGGTCCGAACGGGGCAGGTAAGAGCACCGTGTTCAACCTGATTGCAGGTGCGATAAAGAAGACCGCTGGCGCCGTGCGCTTCGCTGATGAAAGCGTCGAACACCTTTCCGCGTATGACCTGGCCCAGAAAGGCCTGAGTCGCACGTACCAAATTACCTGCTTGTTTCCGCAACTGACGGTTCTGGAAAACGTCCGACTGGCTGTTCAAGCCAGATCCCCCGGGCGGCTCAGGCCGACGGCGTCGAAGGCTTTTGTCGACAAGACCGAGGCAGCGGCGATGGAGTGGCTCGCTCGAGTTCGTCTGACTGATTGTGCAGACCGCACGGCCGGCGAGCTATCTCATGGCGATCAACGGCTGCTGGAGATCGCGACGGCCCTGGCGCTTCAGCCGAAGCTGGTTCTTCTGGATGAGCCCACGCAAGGCATGTCGGTCGAAGAGACCCGCGCGACGGTGAGATTGCTCAAGTCGCTACTGGAGGACGCACCCATCGCGGTGCTGCTGGTGGAACACGATCTGGAAGTCGTGTTCGGCGTTGCGGACCGCATTGTTGTACTGGATCAGGGGAGAAAAATCGCGGATGGTAAACCGGAGGCGGTGCGAAACGATCCGGCGGTGCAGCGTGCATACCTGGGGGTGGCACATGCTTAAAGTTGATCGGCTGGAAGCCGGCTATGGATCCGGTAAGGTTCTCTTCGGCGTCGACTTTCAGGTGCCCAAGGGTGAAGTGACCGCAATCATCGGGCGAAACGGCGTGGGTAAGACCACGACGCTCAAGACCATCATGGGCATCGTGCAGGCGTCTTCCGGCACGGTGTCGATTGATGGCCTCGATCTGAGTCGCAAGCCAGCGCACGAAATGGTGAGAGCGGGCATTGGATACGTGCCCGAAGGCAGGCAGATCTTCCCGGCGCTGACGGTCCTCGAGAACCTGCGCGTGGGCCAGCGCAGCAAGCCAAAAACATGGACTGAAGAGCGGGTGCTCGACCTGTTTCCCAACCTTCAACGCCGCATCAAGAACGCCGGTCACGCCCTTTCTGGCGGTGAGCAGCAGATGCTCGCGATCGCTCGAGCTCTAGTGACGGACGTCAAAGTCCTGATGCTCGACGAGCCGACGCAGGGCCTGGCACCTATGGTGGTCCAACAGATCGGTGACGTGGTCAAGTTGCTGAAGTCCGAAGGGGTCGCAGTCCTGCTTGTAGAGCAGAACCTCAACCTCACCGAGCGCATCTCGGACCGCATCCTGGTGATGTCCAAAGGAAAAGTTGTGGAGACGCTCTCCATCGCCGATTTCAAGGCCGACGCGGAGCGCGTCCATCGTCAGTGGCTGACGATCTGAACATCTTTCGATTGACAGGAGTTATTAGATGATCGAACTCAACGGCAGTCCGCTGCTGGACGGCCAAGTGGCTGTGGTGACCGGGGCGGGTCAAGGGATGGGGCGAGAAATTGCCATCGGCCTTGCCGCAGCGGGCGCGAAGGTGGTGGTCGCCGACGTCAATATGCAGACCACCGAAGAGACCGCCGCGCTGATCAAGCAGCAGGGAGGCACCGCCTGGTCAGTGCTTTGGGACGTCTCCGATCCCGACCAAGCGACGCAGGTTGCGGCCCGTGTCCACGAGTTGGCCGGCGACGCTTCCATTCTCGTGAACAACGCGGGCATTCATCGCCGCGGTCAGTTCGGCGAGGAGGGCCACGTTGGCACTTGGCGCGAGGTCATGGCGGTGAATCTGGACGGGATCATGTACGGCATCACGGCTTTTCTGGATCAACTCAAGCGCACCAAAGGGAACATCATCAATTTGGCGTCGATCCAATCCTTCACTGCAGCCCCGAACTTCACTACGGCCTATGCCGCGAGCAAGGGCGGGGTGGCGATGCTGACCAAATCGCTGGCGGTAGACCTGGCGCAGCATGGCGTGCGCGTCAACGCTATCGCCCCCGGCTTTATCGAAACCCCGCAAACCGCTGTCTCCCGGGCCAACCCCGACCGCGTCGCGTTCGTCATGTCGCACACGCCGATGAAGCGCGCTGGCCGCGCAGACGAGATGGCAGGCCCTGCCGTCTTTCTGGCCTCGCACCTGGCTTCCTTTGTGACCGGCGTCATCCTCCCGGTTGACGGCGGCTTTCTCACCCTTTGATTCGAGTCTCGATAAGGAAATACACCATGGCACACGTCAACAAACTCGATGTACTGTCCCACGTGAGCAAGGGAACACCGGTCGGTGAACTGTTCCGATCTGTTTGGCTGCCCGCTTTGCTTTCATCTCAACTGCCCGAACCCGGCTGTGCGCCCGTGCGCTTGAAGCTGCTCGGCGAAGAGCTCGTTGCTTTCCGTAACGGCAAGGGTGAGGTCGGCATTGTTCAGGCCAACTGCGCTCACCGACTCGCACCGCTGTTTTACGGACGGGTCGAGCAGGAAGGCATCCGCTGCAACTACCACGGATGGCTCTACAACGCCTCTGGCGACTGCCTGGAGATGCAGAACTCGGCCGACCAATCGATCTGCAAGAAGGTCAAGCTGACTGCTTACAAGGCACAGGAGAAGGCCGACATCGTCTGGGTGTTCATGGGAAGCGGCGAACCCCCGTCGCTTCCCCAATTTCCATGGATTGATCTGCCGAGGTCGCAGCGCAACGCGACGGTGTGGATCCAGGAGTCAAACTGGCTGCAGGGTATGGAAGGCGAACTGGACAGTTCGCACGTCTCGATCCTCCACACGAACCCGGCCACGATGGCAACCTCTCCGGTGCACCGTCCGTACTCGGCGGTCGACATCACGCCCAAGCTGTTCGCCAGGGATACGTCCATCGGGGTCATCGGCATCGCGCGCCGCAACGCCGACGAGAATTTCTATTGGCGCGTTTCCCAGTTCATGGCGCCGTGCTTCAGTTCCATCCCCAGTGCAGACTTCCCAGTGGGCGGCCGTGCATTCATTCCGATCGACGACCACAACGCCTACACATGGGACTTCAACTACTACCTCAAAGGCGATCTTCCCGAAGCTTTCCTGGACTACATCGGCAAGGGACTGGCCTTCCCTCCGGACAGTGTTTATGAACCGTATCACCTGAACACGGGCGCCATCATTGACACGTTCGTCCCCGTTCGGAACCAGCGCAACAACTACATGATCGACCGCAAGGGGGCCAGCCTGTCGAGCCCGTCCGGCATTCATGGCCTCAATGACCAAGACCGCGCCATGCAAGAGGGCATGCTGGCCCTCCCGGGAACCGAAGGTCGCATCGTCGACCGCGAGAAAGAGTTCCTGCTCCCGACCGACATCGCGATCGTCCGCAGCCGCCGCCGCCTGCTCGAGTACGTCAAGTCTGAAGAGAGCCTTGCGAAGTTCCGCGAGATCGTCAAGGACGGCAGTGCCTACGCGGTCGTACCACTAGACGTCGTTTCCGAGCTTGGGGAGATGGACGAATTCCTGGAACGTCATCATGGCGAACTGATGCGCGGCGATACCGCCGAGCCCGCCGCCGCCTAGTCGTTTGCCGTCATGACACTTCAGCTTATCGCCGCATGCGACAAGGTCACGCAGGACGCTCCATACGCCTATGAAGGCCAGGGAAAGAAAATTGCGATCTACCGGGTCGATGACGAGTTCTTCGCAACCGACAACGTCTGTCCGCACGCCTACGCCCTGATGTCCGACGGCTTCGTGGAAGGTGAAACCATCGAGTGTCCCTTGCATGGCGCCGTGTTCAACATCCGCACTGGCAAATGCATGGGCCCGCCCGCAGAGTCTGATCTGGAGACGTACCCCGTCACGGTGGTCGACAACAAGATCTTCCTTAACCTTTAGTCGGCCGCGAACATGTCCAACGTCAACGACATCGTCATCATCGGAGCCGGGCAGTCCGGCGGCTGGGCAGCCAAGACGTTGCGCGACTCAGGCTTCACGGGCTCAGTGCTGATGATTGGCAATGAACGCCATCTTCCCTACGAACGTCCGCCCCTGTCGAAGCAAGTCTTGCTCGGCGAGCTGGGACCTGGTGCATGTCAACTGTGGTCGCAAGAGCGCCTTGTGGAGCTGGGAATCAAAGTGGAGCTTGGGAATCACGTCGAGCGAGTCGACCGGGCCGGCAGCCAGGTTGTTTGTCGGGATGGAAAATCCTTCCACTTCGACCAGCTGCTTCTGGCGACAGGATCTCGACCCCGGCAATTGATCTGCGAGGGTGCAGAGCTGCAGGGCGTGCATTACCTGCGGACGATCGACGACTGCCTGGCCATCCGCGCCAACCTCGGAACCGCTATCCAGCTGGTCGTCGTCGGTGGCGGCTGGATCGGGCTGGAAGTTGCCTCAGGACTGCGGGCGCGCGGCGCCCATGTCACGGTGCTCGAGGCTTCCAATCAGCTCTGCGGACGCTCGCTTCCCCCGTCGCTCAGCAAGTATTTCCTGGAGCAGCACGTTAGTCGCGGCGTAGACGTTCGGCTCGGCGCTCGCCTCAAGCGCTTCGTGGGAAATGGAAAGATTCAAGGGGTCGAGCTCGACGACGGTTCGATCGTGCCTGCTACGGTAGTGCTCGTAGGCATCGGTGCGGTGCCGAACGACGAACTTGCACGGTCCTGCGGGCTGGACGTTGGCAACGGAATCGTGGTCGACGAGCACTGCCGGACTTTGGACCCGAGAATATTTGCCTGCGGTGATGTGACTGACCAGCCGTTGGTACAGGGCAGGGGGCGCCTCGAATCGTGGAAGAACGCACAGGATCAAGGGGTAGCAGCTGCGAAGGCGATGTTGGGCGCCGGGCCCGTCACCAGAGAGCTGCCGTGGTTTTGGTCCGACCAGTTCGACATCAACTTTCAGTTGTTGGGCATCGTGCCCCCAGGCGCGCAGCAGTACCGAAAGGCCAATGACAACGGCTTCATCGACTTCTTTGTACAAGAAGGCCACCTGGTCGCAGCGGCGGCCATCAACAGCCCTCGCGAGTTGCGGGAAGCCAAGAGAGAGATCCAGAAAGCGCTTCCGTTCTCGGAAGAAGGCTTGGTGTTGATTCAAGATCGATGTGATGCCCTTGAGAGGCAGGAGAAAGCACTATGAGCGGCGCAAGAGCGTTGGTGCTGGAGTCACCCAAGAACCTCCAGTTGCGAGAATTCCCCATACCCGAGATCGGCGACGACGACGCCGTGTTGCGGGTCGAAGCCTGTGGTCTGTGCGGCACCGACTATGAGCAGTGGCTCGGTCACCTCGGTGATTGGGGAGGAGGCATGCCGATCGTTCCCGGCCACGAAATCATGGGATTCATCGAGCGCATCGGGCCCACGGCGGCCAAGCGTTGGCGTGTGAGGGAAGGTGATCGCGTCGCGATCGAGCCAATCATCCCTTGCGGTCACTGTGCAGACTGCATAGCGGGCGAGTACACACGGTGTCAGTCCGACTTAGGGTATGGCCTGTACCAGAATATTCATTCCGCGCCGTCGCTGTGGGGAGGCTACGCGAGTCATGTGTACCTGCATCCGAAGACGATGGTGCACAAGCTCCCCACGAACGTCGCCACCGACCTGATGACCTTGGTGAATCCGTTGTCCAACGCAATCCGTTGGGTGTACGAGGTGGGCGGCGCGGCGCTCGGGAAGACGGTCGTGATCGCTGGTCCAGGACAGCGGGGGCTGCTGGCCGCTGTGGCTGCGCGCAGGGCAGGCGCCTCCCAGATCATTGTGACCGGGACATCGTCTGATCGCGGTCGTTTGGATCTGGCCCTCCGGCTTGGCGCTACGGCGGTCATCGATGTCGACAAGGAAGATCCAGTGGAGCGCGTGGTCGAGATCACTGGTGGACGATTGGCCGACGTGGTCCTTGACGTGTCGGCAGGATCGATGGCTCCGATCATCCAGGGCGTGGACATGGTCAAGCGCGGCGGGCGAATCGTGCTGGCTGGTCTCAAAGCGAACAAACCACTCGATGGGTTTCCGATCGACAAGGCGGTGCTGCGGGAGATCCAGCTTGTCGGGGTGCTGAGCGCGGGGTGGGAATCGACTGAATTGGCGATCGACATCGTCAAGCATGCCGGAGAGGCGCTAAGGCCTCTCTGCACGCATTCTTTTGGAATGGATAAAGGCACCGAAGCGGTGCGCACGCTCGGGCGAGAGGTGACTGACGGGCGGGACGCTATCCACATCACTCTCACACCCGACTAAGCATGTGTGCAGCCTGCTATCGCGCTGCCTCGTTTCGTTCCCTTCTTGCAAACGAGGGGCGCGCAGCGACGGACGAAAAGAAAAATCAAAAGCCCCCGCCGGTCAATTTTTCTGACGGATCTCCCCCAGCTTCAATCAGTCCGCTTGAAGGCGAGCGGCCTCAGCAGAGGCTGTCGCTCTACGCGCCCTCGGCCCGGCGCACAGTCACACGGTGACGAGTGCAGATTGAGCCTGTGTTGCTCGCAGCACCAGGCAACCAGGCTGCACGGTTCCCGCTGAATCAGGCCTTGGCCGCCGGGATGTGCGATTGCGCCCCCAGCTGTGGCCAGGCAATTGGCGCGGTTGCCGCGGTGAGGCGTTCCTGGACCGAGAGCGCCAAGTCCCAGTGCCTCGCCACCAACCGCAAGCCAGTGACGTCATTTGCTTCGTTTGTACACAGCCAGAGCACTGGTTCAGCGAGCTTCTCGGGTTGGATCAGGTCTTCGGGTTCTATCCCGCAGTCCGCCGGCACCATGCGGGAGTTCACTGGTCCACCGGGGAGCAGCACGTTGACGGTGACGCCAGTTCCATCCAAATCCTGGAACATGATGCGCGATGACGCCTCCAATGCGGCTTTGCAAGGCCCATAGGGGCCAATGCCCTGACGATACATCGTATCCAGACTGGTCGAGACATTGATGATGCGTCCCCAGCCCCGTTGCACCATGTCCGGGGCGAACAGTGTGCTGAGCAGTTGAGCCCCAAATACATTGACCCGCAGCATCTCAAGCCATAGCGCGTCAGGGGTCGACCAGAATTTAGGCTTCGCCACGAGATAGGCCGGATCATTGCGCTCAGGACCTATCGCTGCGTTATTGATCAGGATGTCGACCCTGGAGGATGCCTCGGCCAGCTTGACGCGCAGCGCCTGTGCGCTTGCTCGATCAGCAATGTCCATGACCTGGGCGAGAACGCTTGCGCCGTGACTCCGGAGCTGTGTTGCGGCCCGATGCAGTTCTTGCTCCGCCACGTCGACCAGAATGAGATTAGCCCCGGCGGTAGCGAGCCGCTGTGCGATTGCCAGACCAATTCCTTGCGCCGCGCCTGTTACCAGCGCGGTTCGGCCCGTCAGGCGTTCGGCCGGAAGATGTGCAGAGGGAGTCGTCACGTCGGGGCTCCCACAGCCGGCTGGCTGAGATCGCCGAAGCATTTGGCGGCGAAGCGCAGCGCCCGGGCCTTGGCGAGTTCGTGAGCAGCAGGACTGAATCGATCGGCGCGAGACCGGTTGTAGAACGCGTGCTCAGCCCCTTCATAGGTGTAGAACTCGTCGCCTTCGTGGCCACGCTTGATGACCGCGTCGGACACCGCCTCGATCACCTCGATCGGGTTGTGGTTGTCGTTCGTCCCGAAATGGAACTGCAAGGGACACTGAATCCCTTGGATAAGGTCCCCGAGCTTGTTCAAGCCCACTCCGTACATGGAGATCATGCCGGACAGCGGCGTGGCAGCCGCCATGCGAACCGCCATTCGACCGCCCAGGCAAAAGCCGAACACGATTGGCCGTTGGTCTGCCGACTGTTCTGCCTGTAGCCAGTCGGCGCAAACGGCCAGATCCAATACGCCCGTGACCTCGTCGTATCGCAAGGAGTAGTCCACGGCCGCTTGGCGCTCGTTGGCGTCCTCGCCGTTGCCCAAACTCAAATTGCGTGCCAGCCGCCAGTAGATGTCCGGCACAACAACTGCATAGCCAGTCCCGGCAAGGTCGTCCGCGATGGAACGCATCGCGGGCGTGACGCCGAAGATCTCCTGGATCAAAACGATGGAGCCACTGGCTTGGGCAGGTCGGGTGAAGTACGCGTCCATGTGGTCGGTACCGATGGGAATCGAGACATTTGTCGAAAGGAGATCCATGGCAATTAGGTCTGTTGACAAAGGTAGTTGAATGATGCATCCTAGCATGCAGCATTTGGTGTTGCAACGACGTGGAAGGAAAAATGGACAAGAACCCAACCTCGCCCCTGACCGGCGTGCGAATCGTCGAACTCACGGCGATGATCACGGGGCCGCTGGCCGGCACACTGTTGGCGGATCTCGGCGCCGAGGTGATCAAGGTAGAAAACCCGAAAGATGGCGACCCCTTCCGATCTTTTCGCGGCGGCACTTACAGCCCCTACTTCGCCACCTACAACCGTAACAAAAAAGGGGTCACGCTCAACCTGAAAGGTGCGCTCGGTAAAGAGGCGTTTCTGAAGTTGATAGAAAGCGCTGACGTGCTGATAGTGAACTTCCGCTCTGGTGTGATGGAGCGGCTCGGGCTCGGCGTGGATCAGCTGCGGGAGGTCAACCCTCGCCTGATCGTTTGCTCCATCACAGGTTTTGGCGAGTCAGGTCCGTACGCTGATCGGCCTGCCTATGACGCGGTGGGGCAAGCGCTGAGCGGCATCTCCAGCCTCTTGCTTGGTGCCGATGCGCAAATAACTGGGCCCTCGATTGCGGACAACCTGACGGGCATGTACGCCAGCTACGGGATCCTCGGCGCGCTGTTCGAACGGGAGCGCACAGGCAAGGTCCGTACCCTCCAGTTGAACATGCTGGAGTCGACAATGGCGTTCATCAGCGATCCCTTCGCCAATTTCACGATGGCGGGCGTTAAGCCGGATCCTTTGATGCGAGTGCGCGCGTCGCAGTCCTACGCGTTACGCTGCCAAGACGGATCGCTGGTGGCCGTCCATATGTCTTCGCCTCAAAAGTTCTGGTTGGGATTGCTCAAGGCCCTGGAGCGCGAAGACCTGGCCACGGATCCGCGATTCGCTGAACGAGCACAGCGGCTGGACAACTACGAAGAACTTGCTATCGAACTGAACCGCACGTCGAAGACGAGGCCGCGTGACCATTGGATCGCCCGCTTTGTCGAAAACGATGTACCGCATGCACCTGTGTTGACGCTTCCAGAAGTTATGGAGGATGCACAAGTAAAGCATCTGAACTCTTTCGCCGACGCCGAGCATCCCGTGCACGGTCCGCAGAAGATGATTCGCCGGCCGGTGCTGTATGACGGTCAGAGAACGGATCAACCGTTGCAGCCCGCGCCCGACCTCGGCGAACACTCCTTGAACGTGTTTCGTGCACTCGGCTATGCCGACGAGGTCATCGCCAAGATTCAGTCCGGCGGCTGAAAAAGTTGGCGGACGATACAAAGGACATCAGGAATTCAATCATGACGAAGACACGAATTGGAACTCACCTTAATGACACCGCGCGGCTACGGGTTCGCGGCAAAGACACCCTGAGTGAGGTCGTTGGCGAACTGAGCTTTACCGAAGGCTTCTACCTGGTCGTTACTGGCCGAGTGCCGACTGCGACGCAACGCAAGGTTCTGGACGCGGCACTACTTGTCCTGATGGACCATGGTCTGACGCCCAGCGCACTAGTGGCTCGCATCGTTGCGGACTCTAATCCCGATGACATTCAGATCCCGCTGGCAGCAGGTGCATTGATGGTCGGAAATCGATACGCGGGCACGATGGTGGGCGCAGGCCGGGTGTTGAGCGAGGGTATGTCCTTTGGGGGGGACAAACGCGAATGGGCGAAGGATCTCGTCGCCAAGTTCCGCCAATCGAAGCGGCGTATCCCCGGCTTCGGTCACGCCAACTACAAGGGGGTGGATCCTCGCGCGGCGAGGCTGTTCGAAGTGGCTGAGGCGGCCGGCGTGAAGGGCGACTACATCGCCTTGCTGCAGACGCTGAGTGAAGAGATCGATGCCGACGCGGGCAAACGGATTGTCCTGAATGCGACCGGCGCACTCGGCGCGATCTTGCACGAGATCGACTTCCCTGTGGAAGCGATGCGCGCGGTCGCTGTGGTGAGTCGCTGTGCAGGGCTGGTCGGTCATGTGCTTGAGGAGCGGAGCTCGCCCATTTCCCCAGACATATATGCTCTCAGCGAGACTATCGACTACGAGGAGGGGGTGGATTGAAGCCGTCGCTGAGCCAGTCAAGGGGAGGGCAGGCGTTCAGAATCGACGATTGACAGTGCCTCCGCTCACATCTGTGGGCCAAGTTTCCCGAGTACTCGGCTCAGGCAAAAAGACGTGGCAAGTGGTAAGCGCTGTTCATGTGACCCTGCCTCGTTTCCACGCACATCAAGTCATGCAGCCGAGAGGCTTTGCTCCCTTGTGACTGGGGCGAGGTATCCGTTTGCTGAGTCAATGCGCACTCGGTTGTAGGAGCCTTAGATCCAGTCCCCACGGGCAGCGTGGTCACGGTTCTCCTGAGCGCATTGGCCATGGCGATGGCTCGGTAACCCGCCAGCGCAGGACCGTTCTTCGTCCGGGGAGTCAGTCCATACAGCCAGCGTTCGCCCGTGGCAACATAGTGATCTTGCCCCCGTATTTCAGGACACGGGCTATTCGCAATGTAGCGTCTGCTCGATCTGAGCAAGACGCTGTTGGGCAGCGCGATGCTGCCTGAACTCCCTGGGTGATTTCATCTTCAATGCCGAGTGCGGATGCACCTCATTGAAGTGCTCGAAGGCTGCGGCCATCTGCGCCATTACAGTTCTCGCATCGGCAAGGTCCATGCGGCTGACGTAATCGCGCTTGAACGTGTTCACGAAGCTCTCGGCCATGCCGTTGCTCTGGGGACTGCACACGGGCGTGTTGACCGGGCTCAGGCCCAGTTGTCGAGCGATCTGTCGAGTCTCGGCCGCGATGTAGGCGCCCCCGTTGTCCGAGAGGAACTCCAAGGCGTGGGTACTGGGAACACCCTCGACGCCGCCGAAGCGCTTCTCCACGGCCTCGATGAGCATTTCGCGCACCGGCTCGCCCGGCAGCCCTTTGCCCTCCCATGCCCGATAGGCCAGAATCTCCCGGTCGCAGCAGTCCTTGGTGAAGGTCGCGGTCACGGTTTGCCCCGAATCACACTTGATCTCGAAGCCGTCCGAGCACCAGCGCATGTCGCTGTGCGCGACGGCCACCTTGCCCTCATGGGGCCGGCTGGACTGGCGCCGTCTCGGCGCCTTCGGTAACAGCAATGCATGAGCCGCCATCACGCGGTGGATGCGCTTGGCGTTCACTCGCGGCGCACCGATGGTGGCTCGATGCCGGTTCACCAACGCACAGGCACGCCGGTAGCCATAGGTCGGCAACTCGGTGATCTGGGCCTTGATCTCGTCGAGCAAGGCCACGTCGCTTGCAGGCGCCGTGCGTCGTGTCCGGGCGTCGATCCAGGACTCGGGGCGAGCTTGCAAGCGATGAATGTTCGAGCGCGCCAACCCAAGGGCCTGGCAGACGGCCTTCACTGGCCGTCCCCGTCCAGCAAGGGCGAGCGCGCAATCCACTAATGAGATGGTCCGCCTCGCCCCTCCAAGTTGTACAACACGTTCCTCATCCACCAGGAGACCGTCATGAGCAACCAGCAAATCGCGGCAGTCACTTACGGCATCGATCTAGGCAAGACGTGGTTTCACGTCGTCGGCATGGACGCCAGCGGCAATCCCGTCAAGAAGGCCAAACTTAGTCGCAGCAACATTCAGGGATTCTTCGTCAATGTCCCGGGTGCACTGATCGGTATGGAGGCTTGCCCGGGATCGCAATGGTTGGCGCGCAAGCTGCAGGCGCTGGGTGAGATGGTCCGCCTCGCCCCTCCAAGTTGTACAACACGTTCCTCATCCACCAGGAGACCGTCATGAGCAACCAGAAAATCGCGGCAGTCACTTACGGCATCGATCTAGGCAAGACGTGGTTTCACGTCGTCGGCATGGACGCCAGCGGCAATCCCGTCAAGAAGGCCAAACTTAGTCGCAGCAACATTCAGGGATTCTTCGTCAATGTCCCGGGTGCACTGATCGGTATGGAGGCTTGCCCGGGATCGCAATGGTTGGCGCGCAAGCTGCAGGCGCTGGGTCACCAGGTTCGCATTCTTCCAGCTCAGTTTGTGAAGCCCTATGTGAAGTCCAACAAGAACGACATCATCGACGCCGCTGCGATCGCCGAAGCAGTCACGCGGCCGACGATGCGCTTTGTGCAGGTCAAACACACTGAACAGGTCGATCTGCAGGCGCTTCACCGTAGCCGCCAACTGCTTGTCTCGACGCGCACCCGATTGATCAATCAGATGCGTGCATTTTGCTTGGAATACGGGGTTGCCATGCGCAATGGAGTGGGAGGGTTCAAATCTGGATTGCCAGCCGCTTTGGCCGATGAGGCGAACGACCTCACGCCCTCCATGCGCGAACTCCTTGTCGATCTGGCCGGCGATCTAGCTGCTCTCGAGGGACGAATTGCCGTCCTCAGTCGCAAGATCAACGCGGTAGCGGACGCATCAGACATGGCACGCCGACTTACATCGATTCCTGGGGTCGGTCCGCTTATCGCAACAGCGCTCGTATCGGCGGTAGGCGACGCCCATCAATTCAAGAGGGCCCGTGATCTCAGTGCATGGCTGGGACTGACACCAGGGCAATATTCCACCGGAGGCAAAACGAACCTGACCGGGATCAGCAAGCGTGGCAACACCTACGTGCGCACGCTGCTCATTCATGGCGCGCGAGCGTCCTGCATGCATTTGGACAGATCGAAGGATCGACTCGGGGTCTGGCTCGATCAGGCAGAAGCAAGACTGCATCACAACAAGCTGGTGGTCGCCCTTGCCAACAAAATGGTGCGGATCGCGTGGGTGATCTTGACCAGAGCAGGTGCTCTCTATGAACGGCGTGACCCTCGCTTCTCCACCGAATTGAACTGAGTTTTTATCGCAACGCTTTTTGGGTTTCCGAAGTTTGCTTGGCTCCGGATTGATGACGAAACAGACGATCGACCTGACGTAAGCCCGAGAAAAAAAGCGGGTGTTCCAACCCGGTCCACTTATTGGGAACGTTGCGTGCGAATCTCATCATGGCCTGGCTGCAACAGCAGCCCACCCGCGAGAGGCCGGATACATTTGTGCAAACTGCTTTCGTCTGAGTGAAGGAGCCTTGCGAATGCGAGGCGGACCATACATTTTTTTCTGCGGCGTACTCCACAGCTTCCTTGAGGATCTCGTTCTCCAGCGTCTTCTTGCCAAGCACGCGCTGTAGCTTGGCGATCTCGGCACGAGCGGCGGCGAGCTCAGAAGCCGGCACCACCGCCTCGCCGGCGGAGACCGCAGTCAGCGCCCCTTGGCGTTCAAGCTTGCGCCACTGAAACAGCAAGCTCGCAGCAACGCCTTCCTGGCGCGCAACGAGCGACACGCTCATGCCAGGTTCGTAGCTTCGACGAACCAGTGCGGCCTTCTCTGCAAGGGACCAGCGCCTGCGGCGCTGGTCCCTCATGATCACTTCGACGGTATCCGTATTCCTAGTCGTACTCACAGTCCTACTCCTATCTTTAAAGATAAGCGATAGACCGTGTTCTGTCATTCAAGGGGCCAGCTCAATAGGTTATGTCTGTCACCACGCCCGATTCGGCCGCCAGCCATCGAAGCGTCAATCCGGAATGTTGGCAGCCACCGGCAACTGATGCACGGAATCGGTGATCCCCTGCGGCACCTATTCGGTGCGTGTATGCGATCGCCCTTGATTGCGCATGATGTCTCTCAATAACGCTGCTAGTTCCTGCGGATGAGTGATGTTCGGGGAGTGTGGGCCATCCATCTGATAGAAAGCCACATTCGGCGCAACCGGCCGGACGTGCTTCGGCCAATCCGGCTCCACCAGTCGATCCTGGGCGGTGGTGATCACTGAGACCGGAACGGCCGCATCAGCTAGGCTGGCGGGATACCTGTCCTCGACGACGACAGGCGCCGCAGCAGGGTGTTTAAGTCTCAGTGACACCATGGCCGCGTAATGTCCGGGGGCCGTGGAATTTTTGTAACGCCGGTCGATATGCTCATCCATTCCTGAGGTCTTATTCGTCAACACCTCCACGACCCGTGAGATGTACTCTCGTCCGGGCTCTAGGTCGGCGAGGAGTTGTTTTGCGAGTTCGACCCGCCACGGTCCGCCGGTGCCTGCAACACTTGTCGCGCTCGCCATGGGAAAAGAAGAGGCCGCAGCGGCGCGAAGTGCCAACGTTCCGCCGAACGAGGTTCCCACTACGTGCGGCGGGCCACTTAGCTGCAGCAGCTTGAGAAAACCCGCGATGTGACGCAACCGATGCTCAAAGGGCGACGTGCCGAACATCACAACCTTGTCGGTTTGGCCGAAGCCGGGAAGATCGGGTGCGACCACGCGGTGATCGGCTGCCAAATCTACCAGGACGTCCCTCCAAGATAACATCGCGTCGGCGCCCCAGGCGCCGTCGTGTAGCAAGAGGACCGGTGTCGAACTTGGGTCGCCGGCAGTGTAGTAGCTGGTATGCACACCTCCGACATCTAGAAAGGCATGCTCGATGTCTACCCTTGCCGATTCATCCGCACGCCCGATCGAGCGTCGGCCACCTTTGTCTTGATCCACGAGATTCAAGTCTTTCTCCTGAAGGATGTCATCTTGGAGATGACCGGTTAGAAGCAACGCGCCTCACTGGCCGCGTTGCAGGCCGAGCGCTCACCCGGAAAAAGTAAAGAAGCGGTCTGGACAACGCCCGCAAAACGGCGACTTATTTCTCTGCCATCACGCATCGAGCTACGCCGCTTCCGGCTGAACACCCGGAACCGCTTGAGTAAAGGCTGGAAGGGGCGAGAAAACGGTGACGACTTCGTTAGTCAACGGCCAGTGAGCGGGTCAGATGGAACCCCTCGTAACCCGCTTCGGCCACGTCGTCGCACTTCTTTCTGTAATTGCCATGCCCCCCGAGATAGGGCAGGAAGACTTGCGCTTTTCCGGGGACGTTGGCGCCGAGGTACCACGAGTTCGCCTTCAGATAAAGCGTGCGTGACACAAGATCCTGCACATGCTGCATCCACTCGTGCTCTGCGCTCGCGTTGGCATCGATGCATTCGAAGTTGTGCTGTCGCATGTACTTCATCACGCGCGTTACCCAATCGACGTGCTGTTCGATGCCCATCGACATGTTGGCCAACGGCCCGGGACTGCCTGGTCCGGTCACCGTGAACATATTTGGGAATTCGCTGGTCATGAGACCCAGATAGGTCTTTGCGCCTCCCGCCCACTTGCCGCTGAGCGCGCGCCCTCCGACCCCGCGCACATCGATTTGGTTGAGTGCGCCAGTGAGCGCGTCATAGCCTGTAGCGTAGATCAGGACGTCGAGTTCGTGCACACCGTCCTTAGTGCGCACGCCTTTCTGTACGATTTCCTCGATCGGCGTGGACTGTAGGTCCACCAGCGTGACGTTCTCGCGGTTGTAGACGTCGTAGTATGTATCCCCGAGGCATGGTCGCTTGGTGGCAAAGGGAAATCCATAAGGAAGCAGCTTCTTCGCTACTTCCGGATTCTTGACGATCGCGCGAATCTTTTCGCGCACGAACTCGGCGACAGTTTCGTTCGCCTCATCGTTTGAGAGGATGTCGCCGTAACAAGCGCGAAATGCAAGAAGGTGGCTGTTTTCCCACGCGTTATCGTACTTCTTCTGGCGCTCCAGAGGGCTCGCCTCCAGCGCGGATTCGTAGGCGGCTGGGACTGAATTGCCGAAGCGAGTTAGTCGGCTAATCGCTCGGCGTTCGCTGTAGCCTGAGCGGACCCGCGCTCGCATCGCCGGCGTGAGAGAGTAGTTTTTCGCGGGCAGCACAAACACCGCCGTACGCTGAAAAACCGTAAGGTGCTTGCATTTCCCGGCTATCGCTTGGATGACCTGCACACCTGATGAACCGGTGCCGATAATGCCCACCCGCTTGTCGGAGAAGTCGATGTCATGCTGCGGCCAGCGACCCGTGTGAAAGCTCTCTCCTTGAAAGCTCTCTGCGCCAGGGATGTCCGGCGGCTTGGGCACGGACAACACGCCGGTCGCCGGGACGAAGAAGCGGGCGGTGGTGGTTTTGCCGTCCGAAGTTGCAATCGTCCAAAGGTTGCGCTTCTGGTCGAAAAAGGCCGACTCCACCCGCGTATTGAAGCGGAAGGACTCACGAAGGCTGAAGCGGTCAGCCACATGATTGAGGTAGCGCATCAGCTCTCCAGCTGTGGGATAGCGCTCGGTCCAGTCCCATTCATCCTGCAGCTCCGAGGAGAACGAATACGAGTAATCCCAGCACTCGAGATCGACACGTGCACCTGGATAACGATTCCAGTACCACGTACCCCCGAGACCGTCACCAGCCTCAAACGCCTGGACCTTGAAGCCCGCGTCGCGCAGCGATTTGACAGCGTAAAGGCCGCCGAACCCGGCGCCAACGACAACCGCGTCAACCACGGTTCCAATAGAAGTATCTTCCTTCATGAAAATCCTTAGATAACAAGCTTGAAAAATTTGCACCAAGTCAAGGGGACGGGTGCCATGTGGAATGAGCGGCTTCGGTCAGGACTCCATCACTCTCGATTGCCTTGTCGCGTCGTCGCCTCGACCCGCGTGCCGTCCTGAAATCCGCTGCCGCTCAACCGAGTGATAACGACACTTGCTGCGGTTCCAACGCCGAGCGGGATCAGCAGCAGCAGAAAAACATGGTGGAGCGGTAAGTTCATCGCCAGGAGGACTCCGCCGAGAATCGGCCCGCTCACCGCTCCAACGCGACCGATAGCGAAGGCCCAACCGGAACCGTTTGCTCTGAAAGCAGTCGGGTAAATGAGCGCCGATGCAGCGTTGAGTCCTAGTTGCAGACCGAGGAGGCAGAAACCTGCAAAAAATACTCCCGCCATCAGCAAAGGCTCCTTGCCGGTAAGGAACCCCAGCGAACCAACAATCGGAAGAGACAGCGCGAACAAAACAGCCACCGGCTTGAATCCGTGCTTATCAAGGGGGCGCGCAAGCGCCAGGCCACCGATGGTGCCCCCGATCTGGAATATTGACGTGGCGATCGCCGCGTGCGAGGCCGTCACTTGTGCAGTGGCGAGGACAGTGGGTAGCCAACTGTTGGTGAAATAGAAAGCCATCTGACAACAGATGAACATGACCCAAAGGAGGGGAGTCAGGTATGCCAGTCGGCCAGTAAACAGTAGCTTTGGCCGAAATCCCGAGTAGCCCGATTCCCCCTGGACGACGAATCTCGTGTTCAGACCAATCGCAAGCGTCGGGCTGAGAGCGCGCACGATGTCGACGATTGATTTCCGGCTACGTTTGTTTAGTACAAGAAACTTCAGCGACTCAGGCAGTAGAAAGATCGCCAAGATGGCAAATGCAATGGGTGCAACACCGCCGATGAGGAACAGGACCTGCCATCCGTAGGTGGGCACGAGAGTCGCGGAGATCAGCCCCGGCAGCGCCCCTCCAAAGGTGAGGCCCGTAAACATGATGATGATCAGCGTCGCGCGGATCCGGCGCGGAGCGAACTCTCCATTCAATGCCGTGATGTTTGGGAGCAGTCCCCCGATGCCGATCCCGGCGAGGAAGCGCAGATAGAGCAGCTCTGTGGACGAGCTGGCCTTGATGCAGGCCAGTGTGAACGCGCCGAACAGCAAACACGAACCGATGATCGCGACCTTGCGCCCGAATCGATCGCCCACGTAGCCAAACAACGGGGCACCGAAAGCAACGCCGACCAGGCTCGCACTAAAGACTGGTCCGAGTGCAGCCAAACTGGTGATCTCCCATTCCCTCACGAGGTATGGCGCGGCGAACGCTGCAGCAGTGAGCTCGTAGCCGTCCAGCAGCACGAACAGAAAGGAGATCACCAAAAGCTTAACGTTGAAGCGATTGATGCGGCGATCGTCAATCAAGCGCGAAACATCGATGGTGGGAGCTTCTGCCATGGCTTTGAATGATAGTAAGTGTGCTGTTAATAAGTAGGCTGACGATAAGTGTAGGCGTATAATTTTTGGACTACGTCCGTGTAAACCCTTGGCTCCTTTCAAAACAATGACTGCTGAATTCGAGCAACTTCCCGGATACCACGTCAGGCGCCTACACCAGATCGCGGTCGCTTTGTTTCTCGAAGAGACAAAGTTGCATGGCATCACCCCGGTCCAGTACGGAGCGTTAGCGGCAGTTGCTGGTCAGCCCGGAATCGACCAGCGAGGTCTAGCTCGTGCAATCGGCATTGACACCTCAACCATCGGCAGCGTGGTCGACCGCCTTGAGGCGCGTGGGTTGATGACCCGAAATGCAAGTCCTGATGACCGACGGGTGCGTTTACTTACCATCACGCCCGAAGGCGAGAGCCTTCTCTCGGCGGTGGAGCCTGGTCTACTTCGCACGCAAGATCGACTCCTTGCGCCTTTACCGGCCGATCAACAAGCGGACTTCATGAGGATGCTGACGACCTTGGTCCAAGGTAACAGCTCGGTCAGTCGCGCTCCCAGCAACTCGGACGGGCCAGCCCCCGAAGCTTTTGGCACGCGACAGGCAAACTCAGTAGTGCCGTCGGAAGTTGCGACACCGCCTCTTTCACCGCGCCGGCGACAACGGGCCGCTTGAGCGTTCAATTCGAGTCCCTCGGGAGGCTTTGTCGTGCCATGTCAGCCACTGGGCCGATTTCCCTTCCAGACAGTGCCGCCGGGACATCGTCCCGCTAGCACACGACCTGCTGCAAGTGCGAACTGACGCCGAGAAGTTCTTGCTGCTGGCCGCCCTCAACCTCCTGGAGTGCGTTTCCTACGTCGGAGCTCAACTGCAGTCCACGTGACCCGAGTGCGGCCGGTCACGATGGGGATGACTGGACGCTCACGGAGAAGGCCGCGTTGACGTTGTAGGCGTCAAGATTTGACCGGGAAATGGTCGAGTGACTCAGAATGGAGCGGGGAATCTTCCGGCTTGCCATATGAACCAAGGAGCGCGTCTCTCAGTGCTGTTGGACACGACGGCGCCAAAGAAGCTGGTGTTGGAATTAATCGCCGATAGCTTCGAGCTCATATCGGTCACTTGAGCTTTTGGAAAAGCCGACTGGGCGTCGGTCGACGGACATCAAGCGGCCGCACCCTAGCAGCACAGGAGCGTCGCCCGAAGACCAGGGGACGCCTGTGCCGCCGCCTGGTATGGCTCAATCGATGTGGGCTCCGGATAGCTTCACGATCTCGGACCACTTTTCAATCTCGGATTTGCTGAACTGCACGAGCTGTCCCTCGTCCATTGGGGGAACCTCAAGGCCCAACGCGACAAGCTTGGCTCTGGTCCCTTCGGTCATGACGGCTTTCGAGGTTGCCGCGCGCAACTTTGCAAGTACAGCAGGAGGGGTCTTGGCTGGAGCGTAGAGCATCATCCACGCCATCAGGTCGAAATTTTCCATGCCTTGCTCCTGGAGTGTTGGGACGTCCGGAGCAATCGAAGTTCGCCGCGCGGTTGAAGCGCCGAGTGCTCGCAGCTTGTTCGCACGGATGTGGGGAAGTGCCGCCACGGGGTGGTAGAACATGAAGTCCACTTGGCCCGCGATCACGTCGTTTAACGCGGTCGCTCCCTCCTTGTAGGGCACATGCACCATGTCGCCGCCAAGGCGAACCTTGAGCAGCTCGCCAGCCAGGTGCCCTGAAGTGCCGTTGCCCGCAGAGGCGAAGCTGAGTCTCTTTCCGGCTGACGCAGCGTTGCGCAGGTCCTTCAGCGTCTTGTAGGGCGAGTTGGCCGAGACGATAAGCAGCGTAGGGGTGGAGCCGGCAAAGCCGATGGGCGCAAAGTCCTTGAGCGCGTTGGTGGTGAGCTTGCGGTAGAGCGTAGGGTTGATCGCATGTGTTCCGACAGTGCCGAGCAGGATGGTGTATCCGTCTGCGGAATCCCTGGCAACCATATCCACGCCAATGTTGCCGCCTGCGCCGGCCCTGTTTTCAACGACGACCGGCTGGCCCATCTGTCGAGCGATGCCCTCCCCGAAGACACGTGCCACGATATCCGCGGTCGTGCCCGCGCCGAATGGCACCACGAGCTTGATGGGGCGGGTGGGGTAATCCTGCGCGACGGCTGGATGCGCGAGGCCCAAGGCGGCCACGGCGGTCAGAAGTGTTCGACGAGAGAGCATGACAAATCCTTTGGGTTTAACTACCTCAAAGCCGGGTACTGGCCCGTGCAGACCTATCCGACAGGCTATGTTAAGTAGCCTTGTTGTCTCATGCAATATTGGGGCCAACCCGATGCGCGTGGCCCATTCATTAAGCAGGAGCGACCAGAAGCGTCGAGGTGCACCGTCCTCGGGCAGATCTGGTATCCCTTGACGCTGTCGCCCTCCAATCCCATTCAGCAAGAGATGCAGATGGGCGCCCGCGGAAAGGCGGGCCACCATGGGCCGAATACGTCGGGCCAACGCCCGAGCCGCAGAGAGGCGCCAGCATTGATGAACGCGGAACGCTTAAAGATGGGATGGTGAACAGCTTCCGCAGCCCTCATCGCAGCGGCCAGGTCGGCGGCCATCTGCTGGCGGTGCCGCCGGCCGCGGCAAGGGAAACCAGCCCGACTCGTCAGGCTGTCAGAGCTTCGCGCCCACATAGAACATCAAAATTGACAAAGCGCTTTCGCGCTCTTCGATGCTCAGCTGACTGACGAAATAGTCCACGTGAAATTTCACGCTCTCGTCGATTTTGTGCAGCGTATCTCGGCCCAGATCCGTCATGGCGACATAGGTCGTCCGCTGATCCTGATCGCCACGCCGACGCACTACCAACTCTTTTTCCACCAGCAGTTTGACAAGGCTGGAAGAAAAGGCCGGCGTTATATCAAGGCGGCTCGCAACCTGATTGACCTGAAGCTCCATGTCGGGGCAACCATAGATTTGAATCAGTGCCTGGTGAGCCAACGGATCGATGCCAAACTTTTTGGCCTGCTCTTCGACGATGCGGAACACTTTGCGCAGCACGTAGCGCGCTTCGGCCACACCTATGAAGTAGAGGTGCTTGTTGCTGTCTCGCGCTTTGCGGCTCGCATCGCTTTTTCGACGAATACGGTCAACCGACAGTGGCTGCGAAGCCACTGGTACTTCGAGTTTGGGTTCCCGCGATTTGATAAGAGCACGCGAAGTCTTTGTTGCGGAGGTCATTTAATCTGCTTGCTCCCGAATACGCGTCGCGCCGCTGCACTGGGTTTTTTAAAATACTTTAATCCAGCGAAATATATATTCCTCAGCTAGCCTTGTCAACATAGCCATATGGAAAACCCCAGGGGTTTGCCATATTCGCAACAAAAGGGCCGGCATCAAATCCGGCCCTTTAGTCGCGCAATTCGCTACTAGTCGTTCGGTCCGAATGCGCCCTCGAAGCCTGGAAGGGCCAACGCGCGATCAACCAAGCCGGTTGCTCGTGCGTAATCGAAATTGCGGTTGACATTTTGCTTGACCAGGAAGGATGCACCACCGTAGAACTTCTCGTACTGCTGGTGGCGATTGCCAAACTCCGAGCCAATGAAGTCCCAGGCCATCCGCATCAGCGCAACGCGTTCGTCAGCGCTGGTGGTCGCCGAGCGGTAGTACCGCTGCACGTCGGCGGCAGTTTCGGAGTTCTGGAAGTCCTTGAACGATGAGGGGAGGGTGATCATCCCTGCGCCGGAGAGCTCACGGATGATTTCCACCATACGAGCGTTCAACTCCGATTGGAGCGCCATGATCGAGTAGAGCGCGGTGCGCGACGGCCACAGTACGCCATTGCTGTCCGTCTCGGCCGCCACTTCCTGAGCCAGCAGCATGTTTTCTACGATGGACACGAGCGAGGTCAGCTCACCCATCTGGGTTTGCACCGCGGGGTTGGCATCGTTGCCCGTCAGCTCGTTCATGCGTTTGGCCAAGCCGGTCATGAAACGCAGCTTGGTGGCGTAGCGAGCCTGCGCCTGCAAGTTGCCGTAGAGATGTGCAGGCGTTTTCCACCATTGGTCGCGGGCGACTTGGAGGTTGCGATATATGAACACGTGCTCCCAGGGGATGAACACGTCTTCGAGCACCACGAAGCAGTCCGATTCGTCGAAGCGGCTGGACAGCGGGTAGTCGAAGGAGTTCAGTGCTTGGCCGCCGAAGGGGCGGCGCGGGTACAGCTTGACGCCTGGGGCTCCCACAGGCACAGCCACACCGAATGCGTAGTTCTCGTCGCCAGGCTGCAGCGGATGGATGGTGCTGATGTAGATGTAGTCGCAGTAGACGCCGGCCGTTGCCAGTTGCTGGGCGCCCTTGATGACGATGCCATCGTCTCGCTCCTTGACGACCCCTGCGTACAAGGTGGGGTCGCTTTGCTGATGCGCCGGCTTGCTGCGGTCGATCTGCGGAGGCACGATGGCGTACGTCACGTACTTGTGGGTCTCGCGCAAGTGCTCGTAGAACTTGACCACGTTGTCCGCAAACTGCTGTCCGCCAGCAGCGAACACGCTCGGTACGGCTGCATAGCCGCAGAAGAATCCAGCGACATGGTCCGGCGAGCGGCCCATGAGGCCGAAGGTCGCTTCCGACCACATCTCGCTCGCCAGGCGTTTCGCCTTCAGATCTGCGTGCGCCTTCGGGATCTGGAAGCCGCGAAGGACTGGATTTCCGGTCGTCGGTGACGTGTACGTCATCACCTCTCGATTTTCGGGCGCCGCCGCAATGTCGTAGAGGTTGCTCAGCGAGCGCGCTCCCCTCGCGAATGCGCGATGGGTCGTCACATCCGAGACCCGTTCGCCATCCACATAAATTTGTCGACCATCGCGCAGCGCGCGTAGGTACTCATCACCTGTACGCAAGTTAGCTGTGACCACTGTAGCTCCTTGTTGAAACGACTTGATACCGCCTTTGACGGACGGCGACTTGGCTCGGTCGGCTTCGCCGAATCCGACGGTTGACGTCAGATCGCAAACGCTGCATACTCAGCCACATGGGTATGTTAACTCATCTATCTGGCGCATGCAATTGGTTGGGTTCGCGATGCAGCGCCGGGGTCCACGAACCCGTGAAATGTTGATCAAGAGGAACGAGATGGAAATGAGCCCTGTTCGAACAACGCTGCATTTCGAGACGACCGACTCTCTGGGCGGACATACCTTCGAAGTGCCTGTCACTGATCTGGTGATTGCGGGCTGGACCGGCAGCGACGCTGCGGCCATCGAAGCCCACATCTTGGAATTGGAGGCGTTGGGTGTACGACGCCCGAAGAAGACGCCGATCTTTTACCGGGGTGCTGCCACGCTGCTGACCCAGCGCGAATCTATCGAGGTGGTGGGAAGCACCGCAAGCGGTGAGGTGGAACCCGTGATCTTCAGCACCGAGCGCGGCTTGTGGTTGGGCATAGGCTCCGACCACACCGATCGCGAAGTGGAGACCGTGGGCATCACCATCTCCAAGCAGATGTGCGCCAAGCCCGTATCAACAAAAGTCTGGGCCTTTGAGGAGGTGGCCGGCCACTGGAACGAACTCATCGTTCGTTCATGGATGACCAAGGGCGGTGAACGTCGCCTTTACCAAGAGGGGCCGCTCGCCAAGATTCGCCATCCCTCCGAACTTCTCAGACTCTATGGCGGCGATGGCTACGTTCCCGCGCCCGGGCTGGTCATGTTCTGTGGAACGCTGGCTGTGCACGGCAACTTGGAGCCCGCAGAGAAGTTCGAAATGGAGTTGGAAGACCCTGTGCTCCAGCGCCGCCTGAATCATTCCTATCGTGTGACTGAACTGCCCATCGAGGGCTAAAAGGAGAGCGCTATGCCGATGAACAAACCCCACCTTGAATTTCACCCATTGGACATGGTCAACGGATGGCAGAGCCCTCCCGGGTATCCGCCGGGCGCGGCCGTGCAAGAGAAGATTCTGGCCAGTGACATCGACGAAGTGAACAAGTCCGGCAGCCGGACGCGACTGCTTCGGTTCGAAGCGGGCGCCTTCTCCACCAAGCCTTTCGTTCATGACCACTGGGAAGAGGTCTATCTGGTGTCGGGAAACCTGACGGTGGGCAACGACGAGAACGGCGTGGGAGGTGAAGAGTTCGCCGCACCAACCTATGCATGCCGTCCGCCGGGTGTTTGGCACGGTCCGTTCAA
Source organism: Variovorax paradoxus (assembly GCF_009498455.1). Classification (NCBI taxonomy): domain Bacteria; kingdom Pseudomonadati; phylum Pseudomonadota; class Betaproteobacteria; order Burkholderiales; family Comamonadaceae; genus Variovorax; species Variovorax paradoxus. The sequence goes on from NZ_CP045644.1 coordinate 4,101,386, forward strand.
GTCCGAGACTGGATGTCTCCTGTACGAGATTCACTATTACGACGAGAGCAAGAAGTAAGAGGCGCCCCATGACTTTGAAGATTGCCGTCCCCGACCTGATCTCGAACTCCTACTTTCCGGTCGAAGCTGCCGTGGAACTCGGCTTCTTCAAAGCCGCGGGCCTGGACGTTTCACTTGAGTTGATCTTCCCCGTTGATAAGGCCTACGCGGCGCTGAAAGAAGGGCGAGTCGATTTTGTGGGGGGATCGGCACATTCCGCCTTGGCCGCCTTCCCGCAGTGGAAAGGCGTGAAGCTGTTGGCCGCCCAGGCGCAAGGCATGTACTGGTTCCTTGTCATGCGGTCCGATCTGGTCCACCAAAAGGGCGACCTCAGCGTGGTCAAGGGCCGCAAGATTGGCGCGGCCCCATGGGTCGAAATGGGCCTGCGGCAGCTACTGACCGCGGGCGGCATCGATATCGAGGCTGACGGCGTTCAAATTGCGCCTGTGCCTGGAGTTCAGGCGGGTAACGTGAACTTTGGCGTGACAGCTGCGAAAGCGCTCGAAGACGGGAAGATCGACGGCTTCTGGGCCAACGGCATGGGCACCGAAGTGGCTGTCCGCAATGGCGTCGGTACCGTCGTCCTGGATGTGCGCCGGGGAGACGGCCCTGCGGGTTGCTTCGACTACACGTTCGCGTCGATTGCCGCTTCGGACAAATTCATCGAGAAGTCTCCCGATCTGGTAGCGGCCGCGGTGAGTGCCCTGGTCAGCACCCAGAAGGCACTGATCGAGAACCCGGGTATCGCGGCTAAGGTTGGCGAAAAGCTGTTTCCTCCCACGGAAGCGTCGCTGATTGCCACGCTAATTGAGCGGGACTTGCCGTATTACGACGCGTCGATCTCGACGCGAGCCGTGGATGGCATGAATGCCTTTGCCCGATCTCTGGGCATTCTCCACGAGCATCCCGTCTATTCCGACGTGGTTGCCGAGCAGTTCAAGCCGCTCTGGAACGCATAAGCAGGAGCTCTGCCATGTCCGTCGACCAGAAAGAATTTCGCAACGCGTTGGGCCAGTTCGCAACCGGCGTCGCCATCGTGACCGCGACGGTGGACGGCAACCGCTTGGGCGCCACCATCAGTTCGTTCAACTCCGTGTCGCTGGACCCGCCGCTTGTGCTGTTCAGCATGATCCGTGGTTCTCTCGGCATTGCCCAGTGGAAGGCCGCGAAATCCTATTGCATCGCCATTCTCGGTGAGTCGCAGCGGGATTTGTCCAACCGATTCGCAAAAGCGGGAACCGATAAATGGATCGGCATCGACCCTGCGTTTGCTGCCAACGGCGCGCCGATGCTCCCGGGTGCGAACGCCTATTTCGAATGCGAGCCCTGGAGCGTATGTGATGGAGGGGACCATGAGATCTTCATCTGTCGGGTCAGTGCATTTCGCGTGATCCCTCAAGCCGAGCCGTCGCTGATCTTTTGTGGTGGCAGGTACAGGCACCTGAGCGCCCTTGACGCCGCAACCAAGCCGCCTCCCGAAAACCTGTACTTGCACGGTTGGTGAGCGCGGCCGCTTCAGACTCGCACAAGGCACGGCTGACAACATTCGCCACGATCGCTCTGCCCCATCCTGGTACCCGGCACTGGAAGTTGTTGTAGTTATGAATACCGCACACATCAAAGCCCCGGAAGGAAGCGACCGCTTCCTAAATTTGGTCGACTTCAAATGGCTGATGGCTGGCATCGGCTGGTGGGTCAATCTGTCGCGCCTGCAGAGCGACAAGGCCTACCTCGACGAGTGCTTGCAACGCGCTATGACGAGTGACTCAGAGTTGCTACGGAAGCGCAGCGTCGAAATGCTTGGCTTGTCGGATGCCCCGTGCGACAAGGCTATGTCGTCCACATCTATCGGCTTGGCATTGTGATGGGCGCTGAATGGTCCCATCCATTCGGAGGTCTCATTCGTCGGTCCACGTAAGTCTGGTGCGGGTCAAACAGGAGCGGATAAGTACATCGCTGCTTGGCGCGCCACATTGGTACTCTTTTTCCTTAGGGACGTCATGGGAACATTCTCCAAGCTTGAAATCGTCGATGCAATGCTGTCGAGGATCGACGATCCGACGGGGCAAGGGTCCGTTGTGTTCACGCAGGTGTACCGCGAACAAGCGCGTGCATCCGCCGCCAGCGCGGACGCATTGAAAAAGGTGGGCATCGAGCAGCATCCTCTGGCGGGGGTGGCGATATCGGTCAAGGACCTGTTCGATGTGAAGGGTGCGCAGACGCTGGCCGGTTCGCGCGTGCTGAAAGATGCCCAGCCTGCAGCGCACGACGCGGCCGTTATTGCCCGACTGCGCCAATGCGGCGCCTCGATTATCGGCAAGACCAACATGAGCGAGTTCGCATTCAGCGGATTGGGCATCAATCCTCACTATGGAACGCCGGTGAGCGTATGGGACCGGCCAGCTCGCCGTATCCCCGGGGGGTCATCGTCCGGCGCAGCTGTCTCCGTCGCCGAAGGAATGGCCTGGGCTGCCATCGGCACAGACACCGGAGGATCGTGCCGCATTCCCGCCGCATTGAACGGCATCGTCGGAATGAAACCGACGGCCTCCACCGTCCCGCGGGATGGAGTGCTGCCCCTTTCGTTCAGCTACGATTCCATTGGGCCGCTCGCGTCGACAGTGGCAGACTGCGCACGGGTTTACTCGGTTATCAGCGCCTCCGCCGCAGCACTCGTCGAACGCGAATGCTCCACGCTCCGTTTGGGCGTCATTCGGAATTACGTCATGGAAGGGCTAGACGATTCCGTGGGGTACACATACGAAGCCGCTTTGAGAAAACTTGCGGCGGCCGGCGCTATCCTGCACGAACTGACGTTGCCGGTGCTGATCGACATCCCGGATGTCCTTCATGGCGGCGGGCTCGTCGCCGCGGAAGCCTTCCAGTGGCACCGTGAGCTCCTGTCCAGCCAAGAGCGAGAGTACGACCCTCGTGTCTCGGTCCGGATCCAGCGCGGAAAGAGCATTAGCGCTGCCGACTACATCTCATTGCTGGGCCTACGTGAACGGATGATTCAACGCTGGTCTGCGCAGATAGCGGCCTTCGACTCTGTCCTGATGCCGACGGTGCCCACAGTGGCGCCCACGTTGGAAGCACTTGAAGATGACGGCGAGTATGGGCGTGCCAATCTGTTGATGCTGCGCAACCCCACCATCGTGAACGTCTTGGACGGCTGCGCAGTGTCGCTGCCGTGTCACGAACGCGGTGCGGCCCCCGTAGGTCTGTCGATCGTGGGTGACCGCCAGCGCGATTGGCAGGTGCTGAGCATCGCGCATGCCATCGAGCAGGTGCTCTCCGCCTAGCGCCTCAACACGGATCGCCGAAGGAGAACGCCATGCAAAGCGCAATCCATTTGAATGCGGCCTCCGCATATCCTGAAGGCACCTTGCCAGGGATCGGGCTGTCCCGATTCGCCAAGGGGCTTCGCGAGCTTTCTTGCTCCAAGGCGACCGTCGAGTGTCGTCACGACCTGCCACTGCGGGCGACTGCGATACTGGATGCGGTGCGTCGTGGGGAATTTCAGATCGGCGAACTTTACTGTGGTGCGCTGAGCACGGTGGATCGACTATTCCAGATCGGCTCAATGCCGTTTCAATCGTCGACCCGTGCGTCCGCGATGCAGCTTCTGGCGGTGGCGCGACCGCACTACGAGCAAACGTTTGACACGCTGGGAGTCCGTCTGCTGTACGTTTCGCCTTGGCCTCCAACTGGACTGTGGACGCGGGAGCCGGTCCATTCAAAGGCGGAATTCAAAAGGTTGCGAATCAGCACGTACGACGACATGTCCGCTGACGTGGTACGTAGCGCGGGCGGACAGGCAGTGCAAATGCCAATCGGAGAAGCCCTCAGCCGTCTGCACGACGGGCAGTTGGACGGCGTGCTTTCGTCGGGTGACGGCGCGGCAGGTCGTCGCCTCGGCAAGTACCTCCGATGCTTCTATGACATCAAGTACGCAACACCTATCTCATATGCTGTCATGAACGCCGAGCTGTACCGCGGTCTCGCAGTCGACCAGCGACGGCTTGTTGATCAAGCGGCCCAGGCGGTCGAGCGTTCGCTCTGGTGCGACTTGGATGGGCGTATCCGTCAGAACCATAGCCACATGATGGCAGCCGGCGTCCAGGTGTTCTCGGAACTTGACGCGAAGTTGACGCAAGCTCTGTGGGAAGGCGGACACAAGGCGATCAATCAGTGGGAGCAGGGCGCGTGTGACCAGACTGCCTCGATCCTCGGAGAGTATTTCCCATCGCCTCAGGGTAGGTAGACTGCTCCCGTAGCAGTACCCTCTTTGTGGTGGGCGCGGTCACCGAACCGGCGAAATGCGTATCCTGTTCGGGGTAGCGCGCAAGGTAAGGCTTCGTGGACCTGCTGATTCTGGTGTTGAAGGGGCTGAGCCCGATCTTGCAGGCGCTGCGTGCGGCCGGCTTCTCGCGCGTCCGAAAGGGATCAGCTGATACGGATAAAGCAGATGAGCAAGACTTTGGCTGTCTGGTTCTCCTTTCCACGACGGTCGGATTTACACCTCTGGAGATCGATCATGATCAAACGTTCCGAAATCTTTGACTACGCCAAAAAGAAGTACGACGCCAAGCCCGATTACCCCTTCGAAAAGTACCGCAGTTATGCAGTCCTCCGCCATTCGGATGATGACAAATGGTTCGGGCTGGTGATGAACGTCCCTAGAGAAAAGTTGGGCCTGAAAGGCGAAGGCGAGGTCGATGTCCTTGACATCAAATGCCACCCGGCGAATGTCGATGACCTCAAGACCAAACCCGGCTTTCGGCCAGCCTATCACATGAACAAAGAACACTGGCTCACCGCCATTCTCGACGGCTCGGTATCGAAGGACGAGATCTTTTCCCTTCTCGATGAGAGCTACGACCTCACGAAATAGCTCGCTGACGCAGGGCCATCCGGGCAGCGTCGCCCTTTGGGGGCCGGCACGTCGGTCCACGTCCCATCCAGCCAGGAGCTCATCATGAAAACGATGCGAGCAATCGTCCTGTCCAAAGCCGGTCCACTCGAAAACCTCATTCTGGAGGAGCGTCCTGTCCCGGAAATCAAACCCGGCTGGGTGCGGATCCGGATCCGGGCCTTCGGGGTAAATGAATCCGAAGTCACCACCCGCAAGGGTCTGTCCTCCCCCGATGTAACCTTGCCGCGCATTCCCGGAATCGAGTGCGTCGGCGAGGTTGATGAAGCGCCCGCTGACAGCGATCTGAAGCCGAGACAAAAGGTCGCCACTATGATGGGCGGTATGGGGCGTTCGTTTGATGGCTCCTATGCCGAGTATGTAGTGGTGCCGGTCGGCCAGGTCATTCCGTTCGAAACGGGTCTGCCATGGGATGTCCTCGGCGCCTTGCCGGAAATGTTCCAGACTGCCTATGGATCGCTGACCACGGGGCTTGATCTGAAGGCGGGCCAAACGCTGCTGATCCGGGGCGGCACCTCCACGGTGGGATTGTCGGCCGCGACCATTGCAGAGGCCATGGGCGCCACCGTGATTGCCACGACACGCAATCCTGAACGGACCGAAATGCTACGCAAGGTCGGCGTCCGTCATGTGGTCGTCGATGGCGGGAACATCGCTGAGACCGTGCGTAAGATCGTTCCCGAGGGCGTCGATGCGGCACTAGAGCTTGTCGGCTGTGGCGTTCTGGCCGACACACTGAAGGCGGTCCGCGTTCATGGAACCACCTGCTTTACCGGGGCTCTGGGCGACCAATGGACGCTCCCCGAGTTTGACCCGTTCTCCCTCATTCCGTTCGGCGTCCGGCTGACGTGCTATGGCGGTGAGGCGACTGATCTTCCTGCCGACGTGTTCAACAGCCAGCTTGAAGCCATCGCTGCGGGACGGATGAAAGTTAGCGTCGCCAAAGTCTATCAAGGGCTGGAAGGCGTGCGCGATGCGCAATCTGATCTGGAGGCCGGTAACACACCAGGCAAGCATGTCGTCGTGCTCGACTAACAACAGCGTATCAGTTCATCTTTCCCCAGTGGTCCAGTCGATGGGGTTCAATCCCATCTGGGGTCAGAGATCGGTGGAGTCCAATACATTTGAGGCAACTCATTCGCGGACGTTGAGTGCTGGAACCTTTGAAAATGCTTCGGCGATGAAATCCATAAATACGACGGCCCGCTTCGGAAGAAGTCTGTTCGCCACATAAACGATTTGTATAGGCACGGGCGGCGTGGCATATGCCGTCAGCAGCAATTGCAAATTTCCGCTCTTCAGCCCTTCCTCGAACAGCCATTCCGGCCCGTACCCGACTCCTAGCCCCGCATTGACAGATTCGCGTGCGGCCTCAGGTGCGCTGACCCGAAGTCTGCCGGTTACCGGAACATCGGCATCCCGGAAACGCCAGGTGGCACCGGACGACAACAGGGTGTAGATCACGCAATCGTGCCCGCGCAGGTCCTCGGGAGTACTGGGGACCCCGCGTTGAGCCAGATATTTCTTACTGGCAACGCACACGCGCTCGAACAAACCAATGCGGCGCGCGCGCAGTGCGCTGTCTGCCAAATGTCCGATCCGAATCGCCAGTTCGGCCCCTTCATCGACCAGATTGACATATCGGTCATTGGTCTGGAGATCCAGCGTCAATCCTGGATAGCGCTCCAGGAACGCGGGCACATGCGGCAACACAAATGCATAGCTCAGCGCAGTCGGACAGGCAACGCGCAGCAATCCGGACGGATCAACGTTCTCCTTGAACGACGACTCTGATTCGTGCACGGCGTCAAGAATCCGCCGGACTTCCGCGTAGTAGCGCTCCCCTTCCGGCGTGAGGGCAAGCTTGCGCGTTGATCGATGCAGCAGCCGAGTTTGCAAATGATCTTCCAGTGCCGCCACGTACCGGCTGACGTTCGGCTGTCCCAAACCCAGGTCGCGACCCGCGGCGGAAAAGCTGCCCGTCTCCACGGCGCGAGCGAAGCAAGTCATCAACAGGAATCGATCCAAAGCGAACTCCTATTCATGCATATGAAGCATGAATAATATACAAAAATGCTATCTTATAAAGATTTTGACATGAGCGCATAGTTCTTCACACGGCAGGTCAGCCAACGTTGGTTGACCACGGATCACCTAAGGAGAATTTCATGTCCCGCTTGCAAGGCAAACGTACTCTCATCACCGGCGGCACCAGCGGCATTGGCCTTGAAACTGCCAAGCAGTTCCTCGCCGAAGGCGCGCGCGTCATCGTCACCGGCGTGAATCCGGATTCCCTCGCCAAGGCCCAGGCGGAGTTGGGTCGCGAAGTTCTGGTGCTGCGCGCCGATTCAGCCAGCGTGGCTGCGCAGAAGGAGTTGGCGCAAGCCGTCCAGGCTCACTATGGTCAGCTCGACATCGCCTTCCTCAACGCTGGCGTATCCGTTTGGATGCCGATCGAAGAGTGGACGGAAGAAATGTTCGATCGCTCGTTCGATATCAACGTCAAGGGGCCGTACTTCCTGATCCAGGCCTTGCTGCCTGTCTTCGCGAGCCCCGCATCGGTGGTGCTCAATACATCGATCAATGCGCACGTCGGCGCGCAGCGTTCGTCGGTTTATGCCGCGACCAAGGCTGCGTTTCTGAACATGTCGAAGACGCTTTCGAGCGAACTGCTCGGACGCGGCATTCGCGTCAACGCCGTCAGCCCCGGCCCGGTCGAAACGCCGCTGTACGACAAGCTCGGCATTCCCGATGCCTACCGCACGCAGGTCAACAAGGAGATCGCCGCAACCATTCCGTTTGGCCGTTTCGGCACGCCGGAAGAAGTCGCCAAGGCAGTGCTGTACCTGGCTTCGGACGAGTCCCGATGGACGGTCGGTTCCGAAATCATCGTCGATGGCGGCCGCACGCTCAACGGTTGATCGCAATCCACGCTCAAAAGGAACTCCTGCGAACACGCTTCCCACTTCGTGCAGACCAGCGAATCTCGCAAAAAGTGCGTTGATCCTCATCTCCTTCCTCGGCGAGCAGACGGAGTTCTTCCGGGGCTTCGAGCCACGGCCGGCGAGTATGTGATCACCGAGCGCACCGGGGGCAGCAGTGCCTTTGCCGCCACGACGCTGGACAGCTACTTGCGCAACAACAAGATCGAAGATATCTACCTGATGGGCTTTGCCTTGCGCCAGTGCGTGGAATCGACGCTACGCAATGCGTACGACCTTGGCTACCACACCAACGTCATCTACGACGCGTCTGCAGCTTTCACGCAGGAGCAGTAGACCTCGTTCCTGACGGATATCTTGCCCTTCTACGGCAATGCGGTTTCGACTCAAGATTTTTTGAAGTCATAAAACCAAACGACCTGCCACACGAGTGCCCCATCCGTGGGGGGCTTTATTTTTACAGGGTATCTTCCAATGTCACAAACACGGTTGACACTTATCAGTCATCCTCTATGCCCCTTCGTTCAGCGGGTTGCCATCGTGTTGCACGAAAAGGGGATTGCCTTCGAGCGGGTCAATGTCGATCTTCACGACAAACCGGACTGGTTCCTTGCCATTTCTCCAACGGGCAAGGTTCCGCTGCTCAAAGTTCTACACGCCGACGGATGTGAGTCCGTTCTATTCGAAAGCGTCGCAATCTGCGAATACTTCGAGGATCTGCAACCCAAGCCAGCATTGCATCCGCAGGATGCGCTGCTTCGTGCGCAACATCGCGCGTGGATTGAATTCACTTCCGTCGCGTTGTCGGATGCATGGGGCCTTCTGAACGCTACCGACCACGAGACAGCCCGAGCCAAAGCTGCTGCTTTCAGGAAGAAACTGGAACAGTTTGAGGCCGAAATGTCGGACGGCCCTTACTTCGCTGGAAAAAGCTTCAGTATGGTGGACGCTGTCATGGCCCCGATCTTTCGCTACTTCGACATCCTCGACTTCGACTTCGAGCCCACCCATCATGTATTTGACGGGCTGAGACGGGTAGCAAATTGGCGTCTCGCCTTGGCTCGGCGTTCGAGCATCCAGGCAGCCGTCACGCAAGACTATGCCACCTGGTTGCGCGAGCACTTGCGGGAAAAGGAAGCACTTTTGGCGACTGTATAGAGGGGTGCGCCGCTGATATCAAGGGGCGGATTGAGCCCTGGTCTGGATGTCGAATCGATCGCGTTCTTCAGATGTCGGGCAATTGCGTGGTTGTATTCGGCGAAAAAATCAAACAGACCGTGACACGCTGCGATCGCCTTGTCCAGGGCCCGCACCGATGGCGGCGGCGATGCCGGAGCGAAGCAGTGCGGCGCTTCCCGGAGCCAGCAACGCCTCTTGTCCGGCCTGAGTCAACCCAGCGCTCGGAAGGTGCCGCGCGCGAAAAGCCGTTGGCCTGAGGCCAGAAATTATGGGGCGGCGGTCGGCATGCTGTCCTGTCTCAGGAGGCCGCCAACGTATCAGGAGCAGGCACTGTGGAAATGCCTTGCTCCAAAGCAGCCTGATGTTGCACCGCCATGGCCCGGATGTAGCTTGGCCGCAGCTTCAGGCGATGCCAATAGGCCTGCACGGCAGGAGGAAAGTCGTTCGCAAGTCCCAGATGCTCTGCCAGGAGCATCGCATAACCAACCGAGATGTCCGCGGCCGTGAAACGATCAGCGCACAGGTATTCGTGCACTCCAAGGCGCGGCTCCAGCGTTCGAAGCCGTGCAAGAAACCACTTCGAATAGTCCCGCGCAACCTGCGGTTGTCGCCGCTCCTCGGGCTCGAACCGACCGTAGCGAAGGACCAGGGTCTGCGGGAAAGTCAACGTTGCTTCTCCGAAGTGAAGGAAGTTGAGATAGGCGCCGTACTCACCCTCCAAAGCTTTCACTTCGAGCGGTGTCGGAGCTGCGTGGGCACACAGGTACTGGCAGATCGCCGCCGATTCCGTCATGCGAGTTCCGCCGTCAACGAGCAGAGGAACCGTTCCGAGCGGATTGATGTCGAGATAGGTACGACTCACGACCCTGGGCGGAAACGGGAGCATCTTCAGTTCGTAAGGCAGCCCAAGTTCCTCAAGGGTCCATAGCGGCCGGAACGAACGCGCACTGATGCAGTGGTAAAGAGTGAGCATGTACCGAGGCTACCGAAAATGGGGATCGGATCTCGCCAACTCAGTTGCAAAATCTGCCAACCTGGCCAGATACTCCCTGAATGAAGAGTTCCCCGGCGGAGACACCCACAGCATTCATACGGGCCATGCTCCGGGCTTACGCGCGTCATGGCGAAACCCGGAACCTGCGTTGCAGCATGCGAACCTCCATCGCTCGCAAATTGAAGCCCCTGACGCACGCATATCAGCCCGACAGATGGAACGCTTCTCCGACCGGGCCATGCGGGAGCTCGACGACGAAGCGCTCGGCTGGTTTTCACGTCGTCTTCCCTTTGGAACAGCAGGCATGCTTTGCCGAGCGTGCCGTCAGTTCGAACAACCTCGAGCACGCCCCGCGACGCAGCCTCAGGTTCCTTCGATCAACTCTGGACGATTTTCGTGGCGAGTTGATCCGTACGGAAAGCGAAGCTCGCGTGATCCTGCACGACGGCGGTGCGCTGCGCCGGCTGATCGGCTAACCATCCGGCCGAATCTGACACGACGGGGTGTGGCAAAAATCTTGGACCGACTTGCGGCGTGCCCAAGACGTGCATCATCTGCTCCGTCATGGCTCAGAGAATGTCTAGCGAAGACTGGATGCGTGCAATGTGCTTCGCTATGGATGCGGCGGCAATCTGTTGGTCATGCCTGGACATCCGACTGTCGATCGAAGCCGTAGTGATCGCGCCCATGACAGTGCCGGTCGCATTGCGCATCGCCATTCCGATCCCGATGACACCTGGCACGCTGTAGTGTCCGATGATGGCGTGTCCGCGGCCTTGGGTTGCACGAACGAGCGCGCGCAGCGTCGACTCCGTCAGTGAACCATAGCTGCCCAGGCGTTTCGCGTTCGCCCGGATGCATTCGTTTCGCTCCGCTTCCGACAGCGTCGACAGGATGGACAGGCCTCCTGCGCCCGTTCCCAGTGGCTGCCTGCTACCGACGTTGACGGTGAGCACCTGAACGGGGTAGGAGCCAATCACACGGGCAAGACAGATTGACTCGAACCCTATTCGGCCAATGAGGAAGGCGCTGTTTCCGGTCTCGTCCGAAACACCTCTCAGCGCCGGTTCGCACACCGTTCTCAGGTCCGCACGGTCCGCGAAAGCGGCCGCCATCTGGCGGCAGTAATCACCCAGCACATAGCGCTTCGAGCCGGCGGGTCGCTTCAACAACCCCTGTCTCTCCAGAGCCTGGACTATGCGATGCATGGTAGGGCGTTCAAGCCCGCTAAGCGCCACAAGGTCGGCCACCGTCAGCCCGTGCGAACCGTTGGCAACCACGTGCTTCAACACACCGACTGTGCGATCGATGCTTTGCGTACCGCGTGATTCCGTTGAGTTCATCATTTTGATCATATTGTGGACACAAACTCACAATCAAGATCCGTATAAACCCTATGGATTCGCGTTTCGCTAGGTTACGACATCCACATTGTGGACATGCCTCTACTGAGATTTCTGGTTCGAAAACTACGATTCGTCCCACTGATTCGCCACCGACCGCGAATGCTTTCACCCCCCTCGTCCAGACTGGAGCACTGAATGACAACGACCCCTGATCGAAAGTATTGGCGAACCGCTATCGCTGACCCCACTCCACATGAAGGTACTCTGGTGAGGGGCTACGACGTCCTCACTGATCTCGTCGGCAAGATCGACTTCGGCGCCATGGTGTACCTGCTCTACAAGGGAGAGCTTCCCAAGGGGAACGAGGCGAAGATCATCAATGCGATGTTCATCTCGGTCGCCGACCATGGCATTTCTCCGTCCTCGACAGTCACCCGTTTTGTGCAGGCAGCCGGTGTACCGATCCAGTGTTCGGTCGCTGCCGGCGCCATGATGTTTGGCGACGTACATGGGGGTGCCGGCGAAGAGTTCGCACGCTACATCCAGGAGCTGGTGTCCGAGGCAGCCTCGAGCGGGCGCAGCTATGAGGACGTGGCGACAGAGTACGTCGGCAAGCACAAGCGGCTGGATGGCTTCGGGCATCCGCAGCATCCCGAAGGCGATCCGCGCGGGAAGAGGCTGTTCGCGCTTGCCGAGGAGTATGGGCTTGCAGGCGACCACATCCGGATGACGCGCGAGTTGGAAAAGGCGCTGATCAAGAAGAAAAACCGCCCCCTCCTGGCAAACATCGATGCTGCGGTCGGCGCAATCATCTCGGATCTGGGAATCGACTGGAGGCTGTCTCGCGCGTTCATCGTCATTCCGCGCACGGCGGGTTTGTTCGCCCACGCATTCGAAGAGTCGGTGCGCGAGCCCGGCTGGCGCCAGATCACGCTGGACCAGGTCGAGTACGACGGCCCCGCCCGCCGCACCAACGATAACCCTGCCATCTGACGGATCAATCGATTCAAAGCCGCCGCGATCTGGCTGCGGCGTCCTTTCTTAAATGCTCACGAATTGGAGAGACTGATGACCGCTCGCGTCGCAATCGCTGGAATTGGAATGACCTCATTTGGAAAATTTCTCGACCGCTCGGTCAGAAGTCTTTCCGAAGAGGCTGTACGGATCGCATTCGAAGACGCCGGCATCACGGCCGATCGTGTTGACCGGGTTTACTTCGGTAATGCGGCTGCCGGTCTCGTCACCGGGCAGGAAATGGTCCGCGCCCAAGCTGCGTTGAGATTCACCGGTCTGCTGGGCAAGCCGATGATCAACACCGAGAACGCATGCGCCACGGGCAGCACCGCGTTCCATCTGGCTTGGCAGTGCGTGCAAGCCGGGCAGGCCGACATCGTCCTGGTAGTCGGCGCTGAAAAGCTGACCCATGCCGACAAGGCGGTGTCCTTCGGTGCATTCGGGGCCGCGGTGGACATGGAAGAGAAGCTGCCCGACCACATTGGATCGGGCAGCGGCTCCATCTTCATGGACATCTACGCCGAAAGAACGCGCCGCTACATGGAAGCGACGGGTGTGACGGCGGCTGACATTGCCCAGATCGTGGTCAAGAGCCGGCATGCAGCGTCCCTCAATCCCTTTGCCCAGTTCCGCAAGCCGACGACGGTTGAAGAAGTGCTGGCGGCCCGCATGATCAGCAACCCGCTGACGCTCCCGATGTGCTCTTCGATCGGGGACGGCGCCGCCGCGATCGTCCTCGTCTCGAGCCGCGTCGCTGCGCAACTGACAGGCGCCAGGCCGGTATGGGTGGCCACGTCTACATTGGTTTCCGGCTCGGGAGATACGACAGGCCCCAACGCTTCGGCACGGGCATCCAAGACTGCCTATGAAGAGGCGTCCATCGATCCGCGCGACGTCCACGTCGTCGAGGTGCACGATGGGGCCGCGCCCAGCGAGCTGATCAATGCCGAGATCCTGCAGCTTTGCGCGCCGGGAGAAGCCGTCCACATGCTTCGAAGCGGTGCGACAGACCTTGGCGGAAAGGTCTCCATCAATCCAAGCGGCGGATTGATCAGCCGGGGCCACCCCATCGGGGCCACAGGCACGGCTCAGATTTTCGAGCTGGCGCAACAACTGCGCGGTGAGGCCGGTGAACGGCAGCGCCCGGCTGCCAAGGTTGGATTGGCACAGAACTCCGGCGGCCAGGTCGGCGGTGACTCGGCCGCGGCTGTGGTGACCATCCTCACCGCATGAACCGCACCAACTGACTTCGCGACACGATTGATCGATACATCTGGAGACTGACATGACACAGCGACTGCTGGGCAAAGTGATTGTGGTGACCGGCGCGGGCGCCGGCGTGGGCAAGGAGATCGCGCTGGAAGCGGCGCGCCAGGGTGCACGTGTGATCGTGAACGACCTGGGCGTGAGCATGGATGGCGGCGGCGGCAGTGCCGGGCCCGCACAGGAGACCGTCGACCAGATCCGCGCAGCCGGCGGCGAGGCCAGCGCCAACACCGACAGCGTGGCGGAGTGGAGCTCCGCCCATCGCATCGTTCAGCATGCGATTGACGTGTACGGCCGTGTTGACGGGCTGGTCAACAACGCGGGCAACCTGCGCGATGGCATCTTCCACAAGATGTCCGAAGAGGACTTCGACGCGGTGGTGAAGGTGCACCTGAAGGGCTGCTTCAACATGGCCCGTGCCGTCGCGCCGCACTTCAGGAGCCAGGAGTCCGGCGCCATCGTGCACATGACTTCAACGTCCGGGCTGATCGGCAACGGCGCGCAGGCCAACTACTCCGCCGCGAAGATGGGCATTGTCGGCCTGTCGAAATCGATTGCGCTCGACATGGAGCGGTTTCACGTGCGGTCCAACTGCATCGCACCCTTCGCATTCACCCGCATGGTGAGCTCGATCCCGACCGACACGCCGGAAGGGATGGCCCGCACGCTGGTCAACCAGCGCATGGAGGTTGCCAAGATTGCGCCGTTCACCTGCGCGCTGCTCACTGACGAAGCCCGTGACGTGACCGGCCAGATCTTCGGCGTTCGCAGCAACGAGATCTTCCTGTTCTCGCAGCCGCGGCCGATCCGTACCGCACACCGCAGCGAGGGCTGGACCGTCGATACCTGTCTTGAAGTGGCGCTGCCCATGATGAAACCCTCGTTCTTCCCGTTGGACAAGTCGCGCGACATCTTCACTTGGGATCCCGTCTGACGGGACAGAGACAACCACCAGGAGCAAGCGATGAGTGAAGAGACGCGTGACATGCTGCATGAGGCGGCCCTGCGGATATTTGCGGACAAGCCCAAAAATCTGTGGGCGGTTCTGCAAGAGTCCGGATTCGACAAGACCTTGCTGCCAGAGAGCAAGGGCGGCGCGGGCGTGAGCTGGGCGGATGCATCTAGACTTCTGATCCTCGCCGGTGAGCATGCCGCGGACGCTCTGCTGGCGGACGCAATGGTCGGGCACTGGCTTGTAGACCATGCCGGCGTCGACGGCGCAACCTTGCCGACGGTTGCGTCGTCGGCGCACTCCGAGCAGATTCGGCTGGGTCGCACGCGCGATGGCTGGCGCGTCGATGGCAAGCTCCCCCGTGTGCCATGGGGCGGCGCATGCACGCACGTCGCGTTCGTAGTCGGGTCTGGCACAGCCGCTCAACTGATTGTCCTGTCCCGGGATGCAGCCGGCATTTCCGTCACTTCAGGCCGCAATCTCGCGGGAGAACCGCGCGATACGCTGGTGCTCGAAAACGTTGTTCCGGCGGCGGTGGTCGCGGCCCCTCTCGACGCGCGTGAGCTGCTCTCCCTGTCAGCCATCCTGCGCAGTGCGCTCATGGCCGGAGCGATCGAACGGTCGCTTGCGCTTGCCGTTGAGTACGCCAATCTTCGCGTCCAGTTCGGGCGACCAATCGGAAAATTCCAGGCGGTGCAGCAGAACATTGCCTTTCTCGCTACGCAGGCGGCCGCCGCGCGTGCGGCAGCAGAAGCTGGCAGCGAAGCGATCGATGAATGGCTGGATGGGGTAGGCGAGCCCCTCTCGCGAAACATTGCCGCCGCCAGCGCGAAGATTCGAACGGGTGAAGCGGCGGGGCAAGCCTGTGCGATCGCGCACCAAGTGTTCGGAGCTATCGGCTTCACAGAGGAACACGAACTGCACCGATTCACCAAGCGTCTTTGGTCATGGCGAGACGAGTGCGGCAATGAGGCCTTCTGGTCTCGCGAGCTCGGCGAACGCATCCTCGCAGGAGACCCCGGACAGTCCCTCTGGCGCGCAGTGGTGCCGATGGCGAAGGCCATCAGTGGTGCAGCAGCAGGAGCAGCACGATGAACAAGCTTTCCTTTCCGCGCCCGAGGCAGTCCGAAATCGGCGAGCGGCTGCGCTCCGAAGTGCGCGAGTTCATCGACGGCTGGCACGGCAACCGGCACGGTGCCGCTGCTTTCAGCGGTTTTGATCCCGAGTTCAGCGAAGCACTTGGCAAGCGCGGCTGGATCGGCATGGGCTTTCCAAAGCGCTATGGCGGCGGCGGGTACGGACTGGCGGAGCGGCTCGTTGTTCTGGAAGAACTGCTCGCCGTTCGCGCACCGATCTTTGCGCATGCGGTGGCTGAGCGCCAGAGCGGGCCGCTGCTGCTGCGCTTCGGCAGCGAGCGGCAGCGCGAGGAAATCGTTCCCCGAATTGCCGCCGGGAAGTGTTATTTCTGCATCGGTCTGAGCGAGCCGGACTCGGGTTCGGATCTCGCATCGGTGCGCACGCGTGCCATCAAGGTAGACGGTGGCTGGCGTGTGAATGGGGCCAAGATCTGGACGTCGAGCGCGCACCGCACGCATTACATGGTCCTGCTGTGCCGTACGGCGCCCGCAAGCGAAGTGCGACAGGCCGGCTTGAGCCAGTTCCTGGTTGACATGAAGACACCCGGCGTCACATGCCGGTCCATCGTCAACATCGCCGGAGACGACGACTTCAACGAAGTCCACTTCCAGGACGTGTTCCTCTCTGACGATGCCCTCATTGGCGTCGAAGGCCAAGGCTGGCAGCAGGTCACGAGCGAGCTGACATTCGAGCGAAGCGGGCCTGACCGGTTCATGTCCCACATGGGTGCGGTCGAGGAATTCGTCACCGCGCTCAAGCAGCAGCCATCCGCGGAGGGCGCCCGCACAGTGGGGCGCCTGGTCGCTCACCTCTCGACGTTGAGGCGGATGTCGCGTTCGATCGCAGCCATGCTCACCGCCGAGCAGGATGCCGCGTTGCATGCGGCCCTGCTCAAGGACCTCGGCACCTGCTTCGAACAGGAGATTCCCGAGACGCTTCGATTGGTTCTGCCGACCGAGCCCGAGCCGGGCGCCTCTGACGGGTACAGCGCGGCGCTGGCCAACGTCATCCTGCACGCACCGTCCTGCACGATCCGCGGCGGCACCAAGGAAGTGCTGCGCGGCATCGTCGCCAAGTCCCTCGGACTGCGGTAGGAACTTAGTCAACCCTCAAATGAACTCGGAAAGGCAGCCACAAATGGAAACGACATCGAACACGCAAGAACTTCACCGCCGGCAGACCAACAGCGTACTGTGGCTCAAGCTGAATCGACCGCAGGCGTTGAACTCGCTGACCCTGTCGCTCGTCGACGCGCTGACGACATCCATCAAGGATGCCCAGCGCGACCCTGATGTCCGCGTCATCGTCTTGACAGGCGAGGGCAGGGCCTTCTGCGCCGGCGCTGATCTGAAGGATCCCGCCAGAAGCCGTCCCGAAAGCGGCGCTGAGTTTGTCCAAGCGATCGGGGCCTTGACGGAATTGATCGAGGCATCCGGTAAGCCGGTCATCGCCGCTATCAACGGAATTGCCGTTGCCGGCGGAATGGAGATCGTGCTCGCGTGCGATCTGGTCTTCGCTGCGGAGTCTGCCCGTCTCGGCGATGCGCACTCGAACTACGCACTGTTCCCAGGCGGCGGAGCCACGGCGCGCCTGCCGAGGAAGATCGGCCTCAACAACGCGAAGCTCGTCATGTTCACTGGTGACATACAGCCCGCTTCCGACTGGAAAGCGCTCGGACTGGTGAGCCAGGTGTTTGCCGATGACAGCTTCATCGACGACGTTTCGGCGTTTGCCGCAAAACTCGCGGCCAAGAGTCCGCTGGTGCTGGCTCGGATGAAGCAGGCGCTCAACGATGCGCTGGACCAGCCGGTGTCCATCGGGCTGCGCTACGAGCGCGCCCTGAGCAATCTGCACCACTTCTCGGCCGACCGTGTCGAAGGGCTTGCGGCCTTCAAGGAAAAGCGCCCTCCGCAGTTCACCGGCAAATAGTCCGTACAAAAAAGAGTCTGAGAAAAAACTGAGGCCATGGTTTGCTGATCGCGCCGATTCCGGTGACGCAGCTGATACGGACGATTGAAGGATCAAAAGTATGGAAACGAAAGACAAAGGGCCCTTGGCCGGCGTGCGTGTGATTGATATCGGCACGATGGTTGCTGGCCCGGTCGCCGCAACACTGTTTGCCGATTTGGGCGCGGACGTGATCAAGATCGAGCAACCGGGTGGTGGAGACGCACTGCGCCACATCGGGCCGATGGTGGAAGGTGAAAGCCTTTGGTGGAACGTCGAAGGGCGGAACAAGAAGTCCGTGACGCTCGACCTGCACCATCCCGAAGGCCAGCGGATTCTGAAGGAAATGCTGAAGCACGCCGATGTGCTCGTGGAGAACTTCCGCCCTGGCATCCTGGGCAAATGGAACCTCTCGTGGGAGCACCTGAAGCAGGTGAACCCGAGGCTTGTGATGCTGAGTGTGTCCGGCTATGGCCAGACCGGTCCGTATGCGAACCGCGCAGGCTACGACCGCATTGCCCTTGCGATGGGCGGCACGTTGAACGCCACGGGCTACCCAGACCGCGCGCCGGTGAAGCTGGGCACGGCGATGGCCGACTACTCGACGGCGGTGCTCGGCGCGTTCGGAACCATGGTGGCGCTCTACCACCGTGATATGAGCGGTGGCGAAGGTCAGCAAATCGATCTGTCGTTGTACGAAACGGTGTTCCGCTTCACCGACGTGATGGTTACGGCGTACGAGAAGATGGGACTGCCGCGCGAGCGGACGGGCAACCTTCACTTCGCCGCAGCACCGGGTGACCATTTCGAAACTTGCGATGGACGCTACATTGTCCTGACAGTGTCCAATGACCGAATGTACGGCCGCCTGTGCGAGGCCATTCCAGCCCTGGTCGGCGACGAGCGCTTTTCCAGCCACGCAAAGCGCACTGCATGCGTCGAGGTGGTCAACCAGATCGTCGCCGACTGGATCAAGTCGCTGCCGGTTCTGGAGGTGTGCCGGGTCCTGGAAGAAAAGGGCCTCGCTTACTCCTTGATCTACTCGATCAAGGACATCGTCGCAGACCCGCACTACGAAGCTCGGGGCTCCATCGCCACCATCGAGCATCCGCAGATTGGCGAGTTGAAGATGCCCGCTGTGCAGCCCCGCTTCAGTGGAACGCCGTCGCCGAAGATCAAGCCAGCGCCCGCTCTAGGCGCGCATACCGACGAGATCCTGCGCGAACTCTTGGGGCTTTCGATCGGGCAGATCGCCGAGCTGCGCCAGGCGGGCACGGTCTGAGAGGCTGAACATCATGAAGGCACTGCGATGACCCTATCCCAAGTCAAGACAGTCGTGCGGGATCCTGCGAGTGTGGTGTCGGCGATCGAGAGCCGATTTTCGTGCCGTGCGTTCTTGCGCGACAAGCCTGTCGAGCGCCAGCAAATCGAAGAGATTCTGCAGATCGCGAGGTGCGCGGCGTCCAGCACGAACACCCAGCCGTGGAAGGTGCATGTGCTGCAAGGTGATCGCCGCGATGCACTCGTAGCAAAGGTGTGCGCTGCGCACGATGCGACGCAGGCCGATCCGTCACTGGCCGCCGAATACGGGGAGGTGGCTGGCTATTACCCCGCGGAGTGGGTTTCGCCTTACATCGACCGGCGACGTCACAACGGCTGGGGCCTGTACGGTGCTCTCGGAATCGCAAAAGGCGAGAAAGACAAGATGCACGCGCAGGCACAGCGGAACTACCGCTTCTTCGATGCGCCGGTGGGTCTCATGTTCACCATGGACCGCGTCATGGGCCGCGGCTCGCTGATCGATTACGGCATGTTCCTGCAGACCTTGATGCTCGCTGCGCGTGCGCTCGGCCTGCACACGTGTCCCCAGGCGGCGTGGAACAACTACGCAAAGATCGTCATGCCGTTCATCGATGCGGACGCCAATGAAATGCTTGTTTGTGGCATGGCGATTGGCTATGCAGACGAGTTCGCGCCAGTGAATGCGTACAGGACGCCGCGAGAAGAAGTGGAGAGCTTCACGCGCTGGGTCTGATCGGCGCGCTTCCGACCACATTGTGGATATGCGGCTGGTGAAGGTCTCTTGGATTTTCTACATTGACTATTCAAATTTTTATAAGTGGAGACAACATGATTTCTCGTCGTCAACTTGCCAAGTTTGGCCTGGCCGCGCTCGCATTGCCCCCCTTTGCCACGGCGGCGCCCTTCACGTCACAAACGATCAAGGTGATCGTTCCGAATTCGCCTGGCCCTGGCACTGACGTGTTGGGACGCTTTTTCGCGTCCTACATGGCGAAGCATTGGAACTCAACAGTATTAGTTGAAAACAAGGCAGGCTCGGGTGGCCAGATCGCGACGGACTTCGCCGCCAAGGCTCCGCCGGACGGCACCGTGATCCTGATCACGACGAGTGCGCATTTCACCTACCCTTACCTCCATGCGAAATTGCCGTTTGATCCCGTGATCGACTTGGTTCCGGTGGCCCAGTTCGTCCAGGGCGGCTTTGCCGTTGTGGTGGCGACAAACTCACCGTTCAAGACTGTTCAGGATCTCATCAGCGAAGCTAAGCGTCAGCCGGGAACGATCAGCTATGCGTCGGCGGGTGTCGGCTCGCCCACCCACATGGCGGGCGCTCAGTTTGGGCACACGGCGGGTATCAATATCGTTCACATTCCCTATAAAGACGCCTCGCAGGTTATGACAGATGTGATCGGCGGGCAACTTCAAATGGGACTCACGGGCACCTCGACAGCAATGTCGATGATCCAAGCTGGAAAGCTACGTGCCTTGGCCGTCACCAGTGCGAAACGCGTCCCGGCACTCGCCAATGTGCCGACGTTGGATGAGTCGGGCCTGCGTGGCTACGATGTGACCTCGCCCATATTCGCACTCACGCGGGCTGGTACGCCAGCGGCCACAGTCTCGGAAATCTCGCGGATCATGCTTGAGGCCGCCAATACGCCTGAGTTCAAGGAAGTGGCCGACAGGCTGGGTTACGTGATGGATTTGCAAGACGCGGCCAAGATGCGCAGCAATATGCCGAGCGAATTTGCCAAATGGAAGCGGATGGTTGACATCTCTGGCGCGAAGCCGGGCTAAGTGCGACCGTCACTGTCTGAAGAGCTATGTGTTGCGGTCATTTCCATACGTTTGGCACCTCTTGCCGTCATTCGATCTGGAGCACGCCGATGGCGTCGGTTCAGGCGATCCTCAGCGGCGGTGTCGGGCCCAACGGCTCGACCGAAGCGGCCCAGGGCGCCGAGCTTGGCGCCAAAGCGCTGGATGTGCTGCACAAATCCATCTCGGTGGATGTCCATACGCACGGCGGACCGGAGGGCATCTACTCTCCGGCACCCCCCAACGGCATGCTTGCCGCCGGAATGCGGGCCGGCTCCCTCGCCGCGGTGTGCCTGTCGGAAATCCCGGATGAACCACTTCTTGGCAGGAATGCAGCCGGGGTCGCCTGCCTTACCCGCTTGCCGAGGCTAGGTGAGCTCTATAAGCACCATCTTGAACGCCTCGCCTGGGCCGACGAGATGGTGGCGCACCATGGTTTGCAGCGCGCGCTAACGGCAGCTGATCTTGAATCGGCCCACGCTGCAGGTCATCCGTCGATGATCGGAGGCGTCGAGGGCCTGGACTTCATGGAAGGAAAGCTTGAGCGGTTGGAAGAAGCCCACCAGCGCGGCATCCGCTCCGCTCAGCTTGTTCACTTCACCCCGAACGATATCGGTGACTTCCAGATGGGCGTGGTGACGCACGAAGGGTTGACCGAATTTGGCGCCGAGGTGATCCGTGACTGCCATCGGTTGGGAATGATCGTCGATGTGGCGCACGCCACCGAACGAACGGCCAAGGCTGCGGCAAAAGTCTCCACCAGACCGCTGCTGCTGTCGCATACAGCACTTGCCGGCTCGAAGGCGATGGCATCCAGCCGATTGGCCGCCCGCTGCGTCAGCCCGGATCATGCGCGAGCGATTGCAGAAACCGGCGGTGCCGTCGGGATCTGGGCCATCTTTGCTGACCTCGACAAATACGTCGAAGGACTGAAGGAAATGGCCGACGTCATCGGCGTGGACCACATCTGTGTGGGGACCGATCAACAGGTCGCCCCTGGTGCGCTGCAAGACTATGCGCAGTGGGTCAATCTGATCGCGGCGATGCTGCGCGGCGGGTTCACTTCCGAAGAGGCTGGGAAGATCTCAGGCGGCAATTACATGCGCATCTTCCGTGCTGCGGTGGGATGAATCACTCACAAGGCCGGAGACTTTCATGAGCACAGATGCAGTGACCCGTGAAGAGTTGCACCACCGCGAAGTAGACATGCGCTTTTACCGTCGCAATGACGGCCTGCTCGAAGTCGAAGGCCGCTTGGTTGACACCAAGACACACCCGTTTCGGCGCTTGCTGGCTGAGGAGGACGCCCCTCCAGGGCGTCACCTGCACGACATCACAGTTCGGCTTGTGATTGACGCCGACCTCCAGGTTCACGCTGCGGATGCCAGGATGTCGGCGACGCCTTTCAACATCTGCCCGGGAGCAGCAGCCGCGCTGCAGGCGCTTGTGGGTCTCAGCATCGGGGCGGGCTGGAACAAGCGCATACGCGAACTGCTTGGGGGCGTGGCGTCCTGCACGCACATTGTGGAACTCTTGGGCCCTATGGCCACTACCGTTCTGCAAGGCATCGCGCCGCTACGAGTCGTCTCGGCTGGCGATCCTGAAATCGACGCGCAGCGCCGATTTCGTGTGGACAGCTGCTACGCGTTCGCGGCAGAACGCGAGGTCGTGGTTCGCCTGTTGCCACACCTGCAGCGCGAGAAGCCAGGGACGTCGACCTGACCAAGCCAACGACCAAACTCAGAGGTACGTGCATGACTTATGAAGCAATCGAGTTCAACATCGAAGACGGCATTGCCTTTCTTCACTTGAACCGTCCGGAGGCCAGGAACGCACTCGACGATGTCATGCGCGTGGAGATCGCTAACGTCATCCGGCGCTTGCGCAAGGGGATCGACCACAAGGAGCTCGATGTCAGGGCACTGGTGATCGGCGGGCGCGGGGGCGCCTTCTGCGGCGGCGGCGACGTCAAGGGCATGGCCACGAAAAAGACCACCCAGATGATCCATAGCCGCATGACGGACATCCAGGATTGGTTTCGCGACCTCCTCAAGCTCGAGATGCCTGTCATTGCGGCGGTTGACGGGCCTGCTTTCGGGGCCGGATTCAGCATCGCGCTGGCGGCCGACTTCATCATCGCCACGCCCAAGTCAAGCTTTTGTGCAGCGTTCGGCCGGATGGGTCTTGTGCCGGACACGTCCATCCTCTTCATGCTGCCTCGCATCGTGGGATTGCAGCGCGCCAAGGAGTTGATCTTCTCGGCGCGGGTGTTGGGTGCCGATGAGGCCAAGGCGATGGGGATCGTCTACGACCTGGTGCCCGAAGGCGAAGCCATCGAGGCGGCCACCGAGCTCGCACGCAAGATGAAGCTGGCGTCCGTTGCCGCTGTGGGGCTCACCAAGCAGCTGCTCAATCAGACCTTCGAGTCGAGCCAGTCGGCGATGGCGCAGGCCGAGGCACTCGCTCAGGCCGTCGCCATCGGCACCGATTACCACGCTGATGCTGTTCAGCGTTTCGTCGGGAAGTCTCCCCTGTTGTTCACGGGTTTCAGCGAGCGGAACTGGCGCAAGCCGACGCAGCCGAAGTAGCCAAACCCCCCATGCACTCTCTTACCCGGCAAGAAAGCCACATCAGCCATGTTCAACCGCTCAAGCCTTTCGGTTCCTGTCATCTGCGCGCCCATGTTTCTTGTGACAGGGCCTAACCTGGTGCGAGAGGCTTGCATCGCGGGACTGGTGGGTGTTTTGCCGCGCCACAACGCGAGAACCCTCGAGCAATTCGAAGAATGGATGGAAGCGATCCAGAGCGCGCGGAAGGAAGCGCTGGCCCATTCCACCAAGGTGGGCCCGCTCGTGGTCAACGTTTCCGCAAAGCTGCCCACGGCTGAGCTCGAGGAGACTTTGACGCTCGCAGGCCGCTACGGCGTGGAGACTGTCATCAGCGTGGGCGGCGGGCCGCGCGAGGTCGTGCGCGTCGCGCACTCGAAGAGCATGGGCGTGCTGCACGATGTCATCAGTGTGGAGTTCGCGAAGAAGGCGATCGGGCAGGGCGTGGACGGCCTGATCGCCATTGGTCTGGGCGGAGGCGGCCATTCCGGGCTTCTGTCCCATCTGACCTTGATCGAAAAAATACGCACGATCTTCAAGGGGCCCCTGGTCATGGCGGGGGGCGTCTCGACGGGTGCCGGCGTGCGGGTCGCAGAGGTTCTGGGTGCCGACTATGCGTACATGGGAACGCGCTTCATCGCCACGAAGGAATCCGATGCGCCTGCCGATTACAAGCGGATGCTCGTCGAATCGACATCGGAAGACCTGGTCTACACGCCCAATGTCACTGGCGTGTCGGCGAACTGGTTGAAGCCGTCGCTGCAGCGGTGCGGAATCGACATCGAGACGCTCGCGATGCCCGGCGCCGGGCGCTTCGACCATCTGCCGACCGACATCCGGCCGTGGCGGGACATCTGGAGCGGCGGGCAAGGCATCGATCTCATCGAGGACCTCCCCGACGTGGCCACTCTGGTCGCGCGGCTCGTTCGCGAATATCAGGCTGCGTGCGGGCGCCGGGCAGAGTGACGATCAACCGAGGACTGGAGGGCAAGATGCAATTTGACGACGTCATCCTCGGCCGCCGGAGTATCCGAGGCTACAAATCTGATCCGGTCCCCAGAGCATTGATCGGGGAGATCATTGCATTGGCCATGCGGGCTCCATCGTCCAACAACACCCAGCCGTGGAATTTCTATGTCGTCACCGGCGAGCCGCTGGCCCGCATCCGCGCCGGCAATACGGAGAGGATGCTGGCCGGTGTGCCGCAATCCCGGGAGTTTCGAACCGGCCCGGATTTCGCAGGTTCCCACCGCGAGCGGAAGATTGGGGTCGCCAAGCAGCTGTTCTCCGCGATGGGCATCGCGCGAGACGACACGGAGAGGCGCCACGATTGGGTCATGCGCGGCTTCCGCCAGTTTGACGCGCCGGTCTGCGTCATCGTCACCTACGACCGCGTGCGCGACGGTAGCGACGATACCTTCTTCGACTGCGGGGCGGTGGCCACTGCGCTCGTCAACGCCGCCTGGTCGCGGGGCTTGGGTTGCGTGATCAACAGCCAGGGCATCATGCAATCGCCGGTGGTGCGCGAGCATGCCGGCATTGCCGACGACCAGGTGATCATGAAGAGCATTGCGCTCGGTTGGCCTGACGACACCTTCCCCGCCAACGCGGTGATCTCCGAGCGCAGGAGCGTGGCCGAGGCCACCATCTTTGTTGGCTTTGACGATCGCAACCCATGAGCAGTCGCAATCTGGTCCGTCTCGGCAACACCGGGCTGCGAGTCTCGCGCCTGTGCCTTGGCACAATGACGTTTGGATCCAATGCCGACGAAACAGAGTCGATGTCGATCCTCGATGCAGCCACTGATGCGGGCGTCAATTTCATCGACACCGCGAATCGATACCCGAGTGACGCGTCTGACGAGCGCAAAGGGTACACAGAGAAAATCATCGGCAAATGGCTGAGGGGCCGCCGCGAACGCTTCATCGTCACGACAAAGGCCGGGGGCCCGATGGGCCCACTGCCAGGGGATGCCGGGACGTCGCGCAAACATCTCCTGAGCGCCATCGACGCGTCGCTTGCTCGGCTCGGTACCGATTACGTGGACCTGTTCCAGTTGCACCGAGACGATCCCTCCACGCCGCTCGATGAGACGCTCGAGGCGCTCGAAACCATCGTGCGAAGTGGCCGCGCCCGATACGTCGGCGTATCCAATTGGGGCGCCTGGCGCATCGCTCGCGCACTTGGGCGCTCCGAAACTCTCCGGCTGGTGAAGCCCGTGACGGTTCAGCCTCGCTACAACTTGCTGTTCCGGCAGTTCGAGCGAGACCTGTTCCCCATGTGCGAGGCGGAGAACCTCGCGACGCTCTGCTACAACCCGCTGGCCGGTGGCTTGCTCACGGGCAAGTATCGCGGCGAGACAGAGCCCGGTGCGGAAACGCGCTTCGGCGCAGGAAACACCGCAGCCGCATACAGACAGCGGTACTGGCACGAGAGGGAGTTCCAAGCAGTGAGCCGCATCATGGAGCTGGCTCAACTTGCCGGCCTGGCGCCTGAACGGCTCGCAGTGGCATGGGTATTGGCACAACCTGGCGTCACTTGCACGGTGATCGGGGCGAGCCGTGCATCCCAGTTGCGGGAAGTGCTGCAGGCCGGAGAAACGAAACTGAACGCACCTGTATTGCAGGAGCTGGACGCGATCACGCGAGAGTTCCGGCTCGGCGACGCACCGCCAGTCTGAGTCATGGCACCTTCGCGCCAGATCAAGATCTTGAGCTCGCGCTTCGCCTGTGCGCATGCACCACTGGTCGAGGCTGCGCAACAACCCCTGCGAGGAAGACCACGCCTCCTCGCCCGACAGTACACCATCAACTGAAGGACAGAACACATGACCGACACTGATACCGCTGCCCAAGCGATCCGTTCTTGGCTGGGCATCCCCTACGCCACTGCAGATCGCTTTCGCCGGCCCACTTTGCTGCCATTCAATCCGGCCCTGCCCTACGACCAGAAGGGGCCGGCCCCGCTGCAGGCCGGCGACACCAGCTGGCTGGAAGCCGACAACGGATTCAGCGAGGACTGCCTGAACCTCAACGTCTGGGCACCCGAAGACGCGGGGGAGGAACCGCTCCCCGTGATCGTCTACATCTTCGGCGGCGGCTTCGAACTTGGCGCGAACACCCAGACCACCTCGAATGCCTCGGGTCTCGCCGCGACCGGCCGTGCCATCGGGGTATCCCTGAACTATCGGCTGGGTCCGTTCGGGTGGCTCTCGCTCTCCCAATACGGGGGCGTGTTCGCGGACGCCACCAACCTCGGCTTGCAAGACATCATCGCCGCGCTCAGATGGGTGCAGGAGAACATTGCCCGCTTCGGTGGCGATCCTCAGAACGTCACCGTCACCGGCCACAGCGCCGGCGCGTACTCCACGATCGGGCTCCTTGCTGCCCCGGCCGCCGACGGCCTCTACCGGCGCCTCGCTGCATTCTCCGGCGGCGCATCCCGGATCGTTCCGGCCTGGTGGGCCGAAGAACTCGCGATCACGTTTCTGACCGAACTCGGCATCGCGGACGATCCACAACAACTGTTCGCTCTGGATGCGAAGCTCCTTGCCGAGACACTCATCAAGGTCAGCCCGCGCGATATCGGCGATAGACATGGCATCGACAACACGACGATCGGCATCGTGAACGACCATGCTCAAACCGGGGCCGTTCTCGCCGACACCCCGCTGCGCGTCCTCGAAGCCGGACGTCTCCGCGACGTCGACATCCTCTTCAGCACCGCGACAAACGAGGCGGACTGGTGGGTTATCAACGCGACCGAGAAATTCGACCCGGGCAGCATCGACAACCTCGTCGACGAGCTCGTCAAGAAGTCGCGCATCCCCCGCAGCCGTGCCCGGCGCATCGTCGCGGCGTACGACGTCAACGGACGCACTCCGGTCGAGGTGCGCGGGGCGCTCTTCACCGACTACTTTTTCACCTTACCAGCCGCACGCGCGGCACTCGCCCACGCCGCAGCAGGCGGCAACGCCCACCTGCTGACCGTAGGTCCTGTCGAAGGAGCGCACGCGGTACACGGTACGGAGATGTACGGCATCGTCGGCCAGCAACGCCCACGACAAAGCAGCGAGCAAGCCATCCGGGACACCTTTGTTCGCGACGCGCTCCTAGACTTCGCTGCGGGCAACCATGACCGGCTTTGGAGCGCCGTGACTACGGAGCCAACCGCGCACGGCGTTGGCAACCCACCATACGATCCCTCCGCGCATGCAGCCGAGGTCTTGCGCACATTCAAGGGCATCGAGCGGACCTGACCTGCATATGCGGCATGAACGGATGTGAGAGGGCGACTCGAGAAATTTTCGCCCCGCCTTTACCCATTGCATCCGAGTTCGATAGCCTACGACACGCGCCACGCTTAGTAAAACTCGAAAGGCCTATGTGACCACTAATATCCCGCTTCAGCTCGAGCGCGACGGCGCGGTGGCCACGCTGCGCTTCAACCGTCCAGCCGCGCTCAACGCCATCGACGTGCCGATGGCCAACGCCTTCCTCGCCGCCGCGCGCGAGCTGGCGGCCGACAGAAGCGTTCGCGCCGTGCTGCTGAGCGGCGCGGGCAAGGGCTTCATGGCCGGCGGCGACCTCGGCGTGCTGAGTGCCGACCCGAAGCAGGGCGCGGCCGACCTCATCGGCCCGCTGCACGAGGCGCTGACCGTGCTCGACGCCATGGACGCGCCGCTCGTCGCGCAGGTGCACGGCGTGGCGGCCGGCGCGGGCCTGAGCCTGATGCTGCAGGCCGACTTCGTGCTCGCGGCCGAAGGCACGCGCTTCAACCTGGCCTACGTGAACATCGGCACCAGCTGCGACGTCGGCGCCTCGTGGGCGCTGCCGCGCCTCGTCGGCATGCGCCGCGCGATGGAGATCGCGATGTTCGGCGACACCTACGACACCGCCGCGGCCGAACGCATGGGCCTCATCAACCGCGCGGTGCCCGCGGCCGAACTCGAAGCCGAGGCCATGGCCCTCGCGCAGCGGCTGGCGAAGGGCCCGACCGTGGCACTGGGCAACCTGCGCCGGCTGATGCGCCGCTCGCTCGATCGCGACCT